>NZ_JBHTVE010000010.1:0-189023 GCF_042793175.1 Streptomyces sp. NPDC056580
AGCTTGCGGGGCCCTTGCTCCTTGCGGCTCTTCCGGATCTCGAAGTCCATCGCATCCCCTGAACTGGGGTGTTGCGACGACCACTAGAACGGAAGGTGTTCCGGTGGGGCTTCTCGCGTATGGCCCGTTTCCGGCCCTAATGTGACGACATGTCAGACAAAGGGTCGTACGAACTGCTCGGGTTCGACAACGCGCTGTTCCCCGTCGGCGACCTCGGCGAGGCCGTCGACTTCTACGAGCGGGCCGGGTTCACCGTCGGGTTCCGGCTCGACGAGGCCGGGATCGCCCTGCTGAAGGTCGGCGGCGAGACACCCGGCATCCTGCTGCGCGCCGAGGAGGCGCTGGGGCACCGGTCGCCGCCCTGGCCGCCGCCGCGGCTGTGGCTCGAGGTGCCGGACGCGCGGGCGGCGGCCCGGGCGCTGGCCGGCGCCGGGATCGCGCCGCTGGACGAGGTGTTCCCGGGCGCCACCGGCTGGACCGTCGAGATCGCCGATCCCTGGGGGAACGTGCTCGGGTTCACGGACTACAGCAAGCGCCCGGAGCTGGGCCGCCTGAACTGACGCGATCCACCGCCCCGTTGAGTTGAACATGTTCAAAAGCAGGTCTACAGTCATCCCTGTCAGCTTTTTGAACGCGTTCAAGAAGGGGTGGGGCATGGACCGCACCGTCATCGCCTACGTCATCTACCTGGTGGTCAGCGTCGCACTGACCGTCTGGGTGGCCCGCACGCTCAGCCGCAACGGCAGGGTCTTCCTGTCCGACGTGCTGCACGGCAACGAGAAGCTCGCCGACGCCGTCAACCATCTCCTGGTGGTCGGCTTCTACCTGGTCAACCTCGGCTTCGTGGCGCTGTACCTCAACGACGACGGCGAGATAGAGGACACCCGCGGCATCTTCGAGGCCCTGTCGGCCAAGCTCGGGGTGGTGCTGCTGGTGCTCGGTGTGATGCACCTGGGCAACGTGTACGTGCTCAACAGGATCCGGCGGCGCGGGCTGATGGAGCGCGAGCAGCAGCCCCCGGTGCCCCCGCAGGCCTGGGTCCCGCCCACGGCCGGGGCGTGAGCGCGGTGACCTCCGCGCCGGACCGGGACGCCGGATCCGTCCCGGTCCGCGGGCTCACCGTCCTGTACGACGCCGAGTGCGCCCTCTGCGCACACCTGCGCGACTGGCTCGTACGGCAGCCGAAGCTGGTGCCGCTGGAACTGGTCCCGGCCGGCTCGGACCAGGCCCGCCGCCGCTTCCCGGGCCTCGACCACGCCGCCACCCTCGACGAGGTCACCGTGATCGGTGACTCCGGCCAGGTCTACCAGGCCTCCCGCGCCTGGATCGTCGTCCTGTGGGCGCTGCGCGAACACCGCCCGCTCGCCCACCGGCTGAGCACCCCGGCCGGGGCGAAGCTGGCCCGGGCCGCGGTGCTGGCGGCCGCCAAGTGGCGGGGCGCGCAGTGGGGCGGCCGGTCGTACCGGCGGACCGACGGGTGGACGTACGACCCGTACACGGGCTGGACCCACAACCCGCCGACCTGTTCCGGCGGAGCCTGCGCGACTGGTTAGGCTCCTGTCGTGCCCGCGAAGAACGACGGCCCCGAAGCGGCCGGCCCCCAGAGCAAGTCCGAGCAGACCCGCGCGCTGATCCTGGAGACCGCGATGCGGCTCTTCCAGGAGCGCGGCTACGACAAGACGACCATGCGGGCCATCGCCAAGGAGGCCGGCGTCTCCGTCGGCAACGCGTACTACTACTTCGAGGGCAAGGAGCACCTGATCCAGGGCTTCTACGACCGCATCGCCGCCGAGCACCAGGTGGCGGTACGGGGGGTCCTGGACCGGGAGACGGATCTGGAGGCCCGGCTCGCGGGCGTGCTGACCGCGTGGCTGGACATCGCCCGGCCGTACCACGAGTTCGCGGTCCAGTTCTTCAAGAACGCCGCCGACCCCGACAGCCCGCTCAGCCCGTTCTCCCCGGAGAGCGAGCACGCGCGGGAGCAGGCCATCAGCGTCCACCGGCAGGTGCTGGCCGGCTCGAAGTCGAAGGTGGCGCCCGAACTCAGGGACGTGCTGCCGGAGCTGATGTGGCTGTCCCAGATGGGCCTCGTCCTGTACTGGATCTTCGACCGGACCGAGGGCCGCGAGCGCAGCTACCGGCTGGCGCGGCGGGGGGCGCGGCTGACCGCCCGCGGGGTGGCCCTGGCCCGGTTCCGGGTGCTGCGCCCCCTGGTGCTGGAGGTCCACGAGCTGTTCACGGACTTCCTGCCCGGGATGACGCGGGCGCTGCCGGACCCGGCGGCCAGGGCCGGGCGCGAGGACCGCCGCACGGGCCCGGGCGAGGGCGGGGAAGGGGACTGAGCCCTCACCCGCGGTCCGTCAGATCCACTGCAGGCGCCACAGGCGGAAGACGCCCGTGCCGTCCGAGAGGTACTGGCCGCCGCCGACGTCCTCGGTGCTGACCACGTACTCCTTGCGCTGCCACAGCGGGATCAGCGGCACGTCGGCCGCCACGTCGCCCTGGATGGCGCGGAAGTCGTTCGAGGCCCGCGAACGGTCGGCGTAATGCCGGCTGTCGGTGATGAGGGCGTCGACGGCCTTGTTGCTGTAGCCGGTGCTCATGGTGGAGCCGGTGCCGACCAGCGGGGAGCCGAAGGTGTCCGGGTCGGGGTAGTCGGCCACCCAGCCGACCGCCCAGGCGTCCATCTTCCCCGCGGCCCAGCGCTTCTGGAAGTCGGTCCACTCGTAGCCCTGGACGTCCACCTTGAACAGGCCGCCCTTCTCGAGCTGCTGCTTCAGCTCGGCGGACTCCTCCGCGCCGGCGCCCCGGCCCTCGCCGTAGCCGAGGGTGAAGCGCACCGGCAGGCTCACCCCGGCCTGGGTGAGCAGCTCCCGCGCCTTCTTGGCGCTCTGCGTCGGGTAGGCGTCGAAGAAGGACGTGGTGTGGCCGATGATGCCGGCCGGGATCAGCGAGTACAGCGGGTCGACCGTGCCGTCGTACACCTTGGCGGCGAGTTTTTCCCGGTTGACCAGCCAGGCCATGGCCCGGCGCACCCGCGCGTCGTGCAGCGGGGAGGCGGAACGGGTGTTGAGGTACAGGTTGCGGGTCTCGGAGCTGTCGGACTCGGTGACGCGCTGGGTGGGGTCGCTCGGGTTCAGCTCGGACAGGACCTGCGGCGGCAGCGTGCGGGTGGCGACGTCGACCTGCTTGTGCTGCCAGGCGTTCCGCAGCCGCCCGGAGTCGGCGTAGTAGCGCAGCTCGATGGGGCGGCCGGTCCCGCCGAGGTAGCCCGCGTACTTCGCGTAGGGCGCGAGGACGGCCTTGCGGTCCTTGGTGTACGAGGTCAGCGTGTACGGACCGGTGCCGTCGACGCCGCCGCCGGTGCGCAGCGCCCCGGCCGGATAGGCGTCCCTGTCCACGATCGAGCCGGCGCCGGTGGCGACCTTCAGCGGGAAGGTGGCGTCCGGGGACGACAGGTGGAAGGTGACGGTCGTCGCGCTGTCGGCGGTCACCGAGCCGAGGGTGGAGAACAGGGACGCCGGTCCGACGTCCGAGTTGATCCTCTTGACCCGCTCGAAGGAGTACTTCACGTCCGCGGCGGTGAGCTTGCGCCCGCTCGGGAAGGTGATGTCGTCACGCAGGGAGCACCGGTACGTCTTCAGTCCGCCGCCCTCGAAGGTACAGCTTCTCGCCGCGTCGGGGACGGGCTGGACCCCGCCCGGCTCGAAGGTCAGCAGGGTCTGGAAGACATTGCTGAACAGCGCCCAGGAACCGGCGTCGTAGGCGCCGGCCGGGTCCAGTGAGGTGACGGCGTCGGTCGTGCCGACGGTGATCGTCCGGTTCTTGCCGTCCTGCGACGGCAGCAGCTGCCAGCCGCCGATCCCCACGACGACCAGTACGAGCAGCGTCACGAGAATGCGCATGCGAACAGATCGCATGGTGGTGCCCTCCCCAGGCCTGCCGGCCAAGGCCCTACCCCTGGCCCAGCACAAAATCGGCCACTCCCCTGGTGGCGCGGCTCACCTAATCACACCTGTTTCGGCGGGGGGAAGAGCAATCGGCCCGAATGAGCGAGAACTTACCGAGGCGTGTTTTCCACCGAAATCCACAGCCTCCCCACAGGGAGCCGGAAGCGGTTTCCGCGGCGGGCGCCGGCCTCCGGATCAGGCGCGGGTGGCGGCCAGTTCGATCACGGTCACGTCCGAGGGGGCGTCGACCCGGGTGGGCGGCCCCCAGGCGCCGGCGCCCCGGCTGACGTAGAGCTGGGTGTCGCCGTAGCGTTCGAGTCCGGCCACGGTGGGGTTGGCGGCGGCCGCGATCAGGTTGCCGGGCCAGAGCTGGCCGCCGTGCGTGTGGCCGGAGAGCTGGAGGTCGACGCCGTGCCGGACCGCCTCGTGGATCTGCACCGGCTGGTGGGCGAGCAGCACGCAGGCGCGGGCCGGGTCCCGGCCGTCGAGCGCCTTGGCGAAGTCCGGGCCCTGCCCCTCGCTCTCGCCCTGGAGATCGTTCACCCCGGCCAGGTCGAAGTAGGGCAGCTCGGTGCGGGCGTTCTCCAGCGGGTGCAGCCCGAGGGTGCGCACCTCGGCGACCCACTGCTCGGCGCCGGAGAAGTACTCGTGGTTGCCGGTGACGAAGTACGCGCCGTGCCGCGCGCTGAGCCGGGCCAGGGGCGCGGCGGCCGGGCCGAGGTCCTTCACGCTGCCGTCCACCAGGTCGCCGACGACCGCGATCAGGTCCGGCTGGGTGGAGTCGACGGCGTCGACGACCCGCTGCGCGAAACCGCGGCCGAGGACGGGTCCGAGGTGGATGTCGCTGACGACGGCGATCCGGAAGCCGTGCGCGGCGCGCGGCAGCCGGGCGAGCGGCACGGTGACGCGTTTGACCCGCGGCCCGCGCAGCACGCCGTAGGTTCCCTGGCCGACGGTCCCGACCGCGGCGGCCGCGGCGGCGCCGCCCACGACCCGGGAGACGAACAGCCGCCGGGAGGGGGCGCTCGTCGCGCGGCGCGCCTGCCCGGCGGGCTCCGGCTCGTCCGGTGACGGGCCGGGTGCCGCCGGCACGGTCTCCGGCTCCCGCACGGGGGCCTCGGTGTGCTGCGCCCGCCGCTCCAGGAGCCTGCGCAGCAACGGCCGTACGATCTCGCCGGCCACCACCGCGAGCAGCAGGTACAGCGCCAGCGCCATCCACAGGAAGCCGGGCCAGCCGAGGACGCGCTGGAGCCAGAAGGGGGCGCCGGAGCGTTCGGCGACCAGGGCGCCGACCATCAGCAGCGGTCCGGCGACGAACACCACCGTGCCGGCGCGGCGGGCGGGACCCGGGCCGCGGGTGGTGTCACGGACCAGGCGGCGCCACACGTACCAGTGCCCGGACACCAGCACGGCCAGGGCTGCCGCCGCGACGAGGACGAAGACGATGACCACGCTGCAGTGTCTCCCGCTATGACGTCCGGCGCAGTGCGCGCAGTCCGCGCAACCCGATGACCCCGATGACCGTCCCCAATACGAAGGAGACGATCGCCAGCAGCAGGTGCACCCAGAAGTACGCGGTCGGGTGGCCGTCGTCGAAGGCGAGTCCGCTGCCGTCCTTGACCAGGTTCTTGACGAAAGTGACCCAGATGACCCAGCTCCACACCCCGAAGGCGAGCAGGAACCAGGAGACCGGGCGGCTGAGTTTCACAGGGGCTTACCTTTCGACACGACGCCGGGCCCGGGCCACCGGCCGGGGGCCCGGGGGCTGTCCCCCGGATGAGCACGGCGTGGCTCCAGTATCGCCGCCGGGACACGCGGGCCGTGGCCGGGGTGGAGTGCCGGGCGGGACTTCGATGACCACGACAGGTACGTTTCCTGCCGTGCCCGCACCGAAGAAGACCTTCAGGCGGCCTGTGCTGGTCGCCTCCGCCACGCTGCTGTCCCTGTCCGTCGCCTCGCCCGTGGCGCTCGCGGCCCCGAAGCCCTCCACGGGCCCGGTGGCCACTCCCCCGGTGGGCATGTCGCGGGTGGGCGGCGCCCGGCTCGGCCAGCCGGGGACCCAGGTGAACCTCGCGGCCGGCGTGCCCGTGCTCCCCAAGGACCTCACCGCACGGTCCTGGATCGTCTCCGACGCCGAGTCCGGCGAGATCCTCGCCGCGCACAACGCGCACTGGCCGCTGCCCCCGGCGAGCACGCTGAAGATGCTGTTCGCGGACACCCTGCTGCCCCGGTTCCCGAAGACGATGGAGCACAAGGTGGTCCCCTCCGACCTCGCGGGCATGGGCGCCGGTTCGAGCGTGGTGGGGATAAAGGAGAGTCACACCTACTCGGTGCGCGACCTGTGGCTCGGCGTCTTCCTGCGCTCGGGCAACGACGCCGTGCACGTGCTGGCCTCGATGAACGGCGGTGTCGACCGCACCGTCGGGGACATGCAGGCCCACGCGGAAGAACTGCAGGCCCTGGACACGCACGTGGTCAGCCCGGACGGCTACGACGCGCCGAAGCAGGTGTCGTCGGCGTACGACCTGACGCTGTTCGCCCGTTCGGGGCTGCAGAAGAAGGACTTCCGCGAGTACTGCTCCACCGTGTCGGCGAAGTTCGAGTCCGGCGAGATCCGCAACACCAACCGGCTGCTGAGCGGTGACACGGACGTGCCCGTCTACCAGGGCATCGCCGGGGTGAAGAACGGCAACACCACGAACGCGGGGGCCACCTTCACCGGCGTCGCCGAACGCGGCGGCAAGGTGCTGCTGGTCACGGTGATGAACCCGGCGAAGAACGAGCACAACGAGGTCTACAAGGAGACCGCGAAGCTGTTCGACTGGGGCTTCCGGGCGGCCGGCAAGGTGCGGCCGGTGGGCGAGCTGGTCCCGCCGCTGAACGCCGAGCCGTCCACCACCCAGCCCGGCGCCACCGCCGGGACGGAACGGCGGGCGGACGGAGGCGGCACCCGGCCGGTGGCGAGCGCCGCCGGCCGCAACGGCTCCACCGGCGCCGGGACCGCCCTGGCCATCGCCGGCGGGCTGCTGGTGCTGCTCGGGAGCGGGGTGTTCCTGATCAACCGCCGTTGGCCGCTGCCGGAGCTGATGCGCCGCCGGACGCGTCCGTGATCTCGGCGTCCTTGCTCCGCGTAGCCGTCCAGGCGGCGCAGAACAGGACCAGTTTCGCGGTGAAGTTGATCCACAGCAGCAGGGCCACGGGCACGCCGAACGCGCCGTACATGCTCTTCGAGGCGACTCCCTGGATGTAGCCGCTGAGCAGCAGCTTCAGCAGTTCGAAGCCGACCGCGCCGGTCAGCGCGGCCACGAGCAGTCGGTGGCGCGGGGGCTCGACGCCGGGCAGCAGGGTCAGCACGTAGAGCAGGAGCAGGAAGTCGGCGAGCACGGCCACGGCGAACGCGATGATCTGCAGCAGCACGTGCCCCCAGCCGGCCCGGTCCAGGCCGAGCGCGTCGCTGAGCCGGCCCACCATCGCCGAGGCCACCGTGGAGATGGCGAGGGTGGCGACCACGGCGCCGCCGAGCCCGACCAGGATGCCCGCGTCCTTGGCCTTGGCCACGAGGGGGTTCTCCTCGCTGTCGGGCAGCTCCCACACCGCGCGCAGGCAGTCGCGCACCTGGCCGACCCAGCCCATGCCGGTGAACAGCAGCAGGGCGCCGGCGATGACCCCGACGGTGCCGGCGTTCTCCACCAGGGAGTTGATGTCGAGCTGGTCGGAGATGCCGGGGATCTGCTCGGCGATCTTGTTCTGCAGGTTCCTCTGCTGGGACTGGCTGAGCGTGGCGGCGCCGACGGTGGCGGCCAGGGTCAGCAGCGGGAACAGCGCGACGAAGCTGACGAAGGTCATCGCGGCGGCCAGTCGCGTCCACTTCACCCGGTCCAGGCGCTCGTAGGAACGCCAGGCGTGGGTGGCCATCAGCCGGGTGACGATCGGCCCGATGCCGGGGAGCTTCTTCAGCCAGTCCATGGTCGGCATCTGCCCGCGCGACCGGGAACCGATGTGCGGGCGACGGCGGCACTATGGAGCGACATCCCATTAATCACCCGTTCCGGCGCACGGAGCCATGTTCCCCGGCCAGGCGCTCATAAGTGGACGATACGGTCACCGGCATGTTCGACCTCGAACCCCTCCCCCGGTCCCTGCTCGTCCTCGGCGGCACCTCCGAGATCGCGCTCGCCACGGTGCGCCGCCTGATCGCCCGCGGCGCCCGGACCGTGCGGCTGGCGGGACGGCCCTCGCCCGGTCTGGAGCAGGCGGCCGAGAGTCTGCGCGCGCTGAGCGCGGACGTGCACACCCTGGCCTTCGACGCCCTCGACCCCGAGTCCCACGAGCCGGTCCTCGGCAAGGTGTTCGCCGAGGGCGGCGTCGACCTGGTGCTGCTGGCCTTCGGCATCCTCGGCGACCAGGCCCACGACGAGCGCGACCCGCTGCGCGCCGTGCGGGTCGCGCAGACCAACTACACCGGAGCCGTGTCGGCGGGCCTGGTGGCGGCCCGCGCGCTGCAGGCCCAGGGCCACGGCTCGCTGGTGGTCCTCTCCTCCGTCGCCGGCGACCGTGCCCGCCGCGTGGACTTCATCTACGGCTCCAGCAAGGCCGGGCTCGACACCTTCGCGCAGGGTCTCGGCGACGCGCTGTACGGCACCGGCGTGCACGTCATGGTCGTACGCCCCGGGTTCGTCGTCACCCGCAGGACGGCCGGGCTGCCCCGGGCTCCGTTCGCCACCACCCCCGAGGCGGTCGCCACGGCCGTCGAACTGGGCCTGCGCCGCCGCTCGGAGACGGTGTGGGTGCCGGGCGTGCTCCGTCCGGTGACGGCGGTCCTGCGGCACGTGCCGCGGACGGTGTTCCGCCGGCTGCCCCTCTGAGCGCCCCCGGGCGGGGCGGCGGCTACCGGCTGGCGATCGTGCCGCGGTCCAGGTGGCCCGCCTGCGGCGGCACCACGGAGCCGCCGAACGGGTACTCGCGCAGCTTGCGCCACACGCCGTCGGCGCCCTGCTCGTGCAGCGCGAACCCGGTGCACGGCCACTCGGCCCGGAAGCCGGCCAGCTCGGCGAAGGCCAGGTCCATGGCCGCCTCGTCGATGCCGTGCGCGACCGTGACGTGCGGGTGGTACGGGAACTGCAGCTCACGCGGCACAGGCCCGGAGGCGTCCCGGATCCGCTGCTGCAGCCAGGCGCAGTCCTCCGCGCCCTGGACGACGCACACGTAGACGACCGGCGACAGCGGCCGGAAGGTGCCGGTCCCGGACAGCCGCATCGGGAACGGCCGCGCGGCCGCCGCGACCCCTCTCAGGTGGGCGTCCACCGCCGGCAGGTCGGCCTCGTCCACCTCGGTCGGCGGCAGCAGGGTGACATGCGAGGGAATGCCGTGGGCCGCGACGTCGCCGAAGCCCGCGCGCCGCTGCTGGAGCAGGCTGCCGTGAGGCTCCGGGACGGCGACAGAAACGCCGATCGTTACGGTCCCCACGTCGTCTCCCCTCGTCGTGTCTGTTTTCTTCTCACCCGTCGGTTATCGACTGTACGGCCACGGGTGTCCCGTGGGCAGGCGCGGCGGCAGTGATGTGCAGCGCTCCGCCCGCCCGGGTGCGCGTGCGGTCGCACGCCCGGGTGCCGCTCAGTGCTTCGCCGGCAGGAACCCCACGCGGTCGTACGCCTGCGCGAGCGTCTCCGCGGCGACGGCACGTGCCTTCTCCGCGCCCTTGGCCAGGACCGAGTCGAGCGTCTCGGGGTCCTCCAGGTACTGCCGGGTGCGCTCCCGGAACGGCGTCACGAACTCCACCATGACGTCGGCGAGGTCGGTCTTGAGCGCGCCGTACATCTTGCCCTCGTAGTCCTTCTCCAGCTCCTCGATCGAGCGGCCGGTGAGGGTGGAGTAGATGGTGAGCAGGTTGGAGACGCCCGGCTTCTCCACGGTGTCGTAGCGGATCACCGTGTCGGTGTCGGTGACCGCGCTCTTGACCTTCTTCGCCGTCGCCTTCGGCTCGTCGAGCAGGTTGATCAGGCCCTTGGGCGTCGACGCCGACTTGCTCATCTTGACCGTCGGGTCCTGCAGGTCGTAGATCTTCGCCGTCTCCTTGAGGATGTACGGCTTCGGGACGGTGAAGGTCCGGCCGAACCGCCCGTTGAAGCGCTCGGCGAGGTCGCGGGTCAGCTCGATGTGCTGGCGCTGGTCCTCGCCGACCGGCACCTCGTTGGCCTGGTACAGCAGGATGTCCGCGACCTGGAGGACCGGGTAGGTGAACAGGCCGACGGAGGCCCGGTCGGCGCCCTGCTTGGCGGACTTGTCCTTGAACTGGGTCATGCGGGAGGCCTCGCCGAAGCCGGTGAGGCAGTTCATGACCCAGGCGAGCTGGGCGTGCTCGGGGACGTGGCTCTGCACGAAGAGGGTGCAGCGCTCCGGGTCGAGACCGGCGGCCAGCAACTGCGCGGCGGCCAGCCGGGTGTTGGCCCGCAGCTCGGCCGGGTCCTGCGGCACGGTGATCGCGTGCAGGTCGACGACCATGTAGAACGCGTCGTGGGACTCCTGCAGGGACACCCACTGGCGGACGGCGCCGAGGTAGTTGCCGAGGTGGAACGAGCCGGCGGTGGGCTGGATTCCGGAGAGCACGCGAGGTCGGTCAGTGGCCATGTTCACCATTCTCTCAGGTAACGGGCGGCGATCCGGAACGGGTGGGAAACAGGTGGGGCGCGATCCGTTCCGCCAGGTGTAACAAAGGGTGGGACACCGGAGGGGGAAAATCATGGACGCACGGGGCCCACGGCGAGGGCGGGCGCGGGCCGCCCGGGTGACGGCGGCCGCGGTGGCGCTCGCCGCGGCGACGGCGCCGGGCACGGCGCGGGCGGCCGGCGCCGATCCACCCGACGTGGTGATGATCCTCCCGGCCGGCGGCGGTGCGCCCCGGGCGGTGGCGTCCGGCGAACCCGCCTTCGACCGACTCCGGGAGCTGCTGCGGCCGGACTACACCGGGACCCGGCCGGTGCCCCGGGCCTGGACGCACGGCCGGTACCCGCGAGTGCGGGTGACCGTGGTGTGGGGGCTGACCGGCGTGGGCGGCTGGCCGCAGACCGTCCGGGCGCCGGGCGGGGACGTGGCCCTGGAGCGGGTGGACCAGCTCTTCCTGGCCGCGGACGGCACGCCCTGGGTGCGCTCGGACCCCGCGCCGGACGTGCAGGACGACGACATCCGGTGGCACCCGGCGCGGCGGGACCTCTACGACCGGCTGGACCGCGCGGGACTCCTCGGCGCTCCGGCCGCCGCGGACCGGCGCGCCGCCCGGTCCGCCGCGCCGCTGTGGTGGGCGGCCGCCGGCGGGCTCACCGCGGGGATCGCCGGCACGCTGCTGGTGCGCCGCGCGGCGGACCGGCGTCGCGCCGGTCCGCCGCGCGGGGAGCCCCGTCAGGAGCTGATCGACCTGTGAGGGTCAGCCGAGGTCGACCTCGGGGTAGAGCGGGAAGCCCGCGACCAGGTCGGTGGCCCGGTGCGAGATCTCGTCCGCGATCTTGGGGTCGAGGACGTGCTGGGCCTTGGAGGGGGCGCCGGACTTGGTGGTGCCGGGCTCGGTGGCGGTGAGGACGCGGTCGATGAGGCCGGCCACCTCGTCCATCTCGGCGGTGCCGAGGCCCCGGGTGGTCAGGGCGGGGGTGCCGACCCGGATGCCGGAGGTGTACCAGGCGCCGTTCGGGTCGGCCGGGATGGCGTTGCGGTTGGTGACGATGCCGGAGTCCAGCAGGGCCGCCTCGGCCTGGCGGCCGGTGAGGCCGTAGGAGGTGGCCACGTCGATCAGGTTGAGGTGGTTGTCCGTGCCGCCGGTGACCAGGGTGGCGCCGCGGCGCGTCAGGCCCTCGGCCAGGGCGCGCGAGTTGTCGACGATGCGGCGGGCGTAGTCCTGGAAGGCGGGCTGCCGGGCCTCGGCGAGGGCGACGGCCTTGGCGGCCATCACGTGCGGCAGCGGGCCGCCGAGCACCATCGGGCAGCCCCGGTCGACCTGGTCCTTCAGGGAGTCGTCGCACAGCACCATGCCGCCGCGCGGGCCGCGCAGGGACTTGTGGGTGGTCGTGGTCACGATCTGGGCGTGCGGGACCGGGTCGAAGTCGCCGGTCAGGACCTTGCCGGCGACCAGGCCCGCGAAGTGGGCCATGTCGACCATCAGGGTCGCCCCGACCTCGTCGGCGATCTCCCGCATGATCCGGAAGTTCACCAGGCGCGGGTAGGCGGAGTAGCCGGCCACGATGATCAGCGGCTTGAACTCGCGGGCCTGGGCGCGCAGCGCCTCGTAGTCGATGAGACCGGTGGCGGGGTCGGTGCCGTAGGACCGCTGGTCGAACATCTTTCCTGAGATGTTCGGGCGGAAGCCGTGGGTGAGGTGGCCGCCGGCGTCCAGGGACATGCCGAGCATGCGCTGGTTGCCGAAGGCCTGGCGCAGCTGGGCCCAGTCGGCCTCGGTGAGGTCGTTGACCTGGCGGGCGCCGGTCTTCTCCAGGAACGGCACCTCGACGCGGTCGGCGAGCACGGCCCAGAAGGCGACGAGGTTGGCGTCGATGCCGGAGTGCGGCTGGACGTAGGCGTGCCGGGCGCCGAACAGCTCGCGGGCGTGCTCGGCGGCCAGGGACTCGACGGTGTCGACGTTGCGGCAGCCGGCGTAGAAGCGGCGGCCGACGGTGCCCTCGGCGTACTTGTCGCTGAACCAGTTGCCCATCGCCAGCAGGGTGGCCGGGGAGGCGTAGTTCTCGGAGGCGATCAGCTTGAGCATCGCGCGCTGGTCGGTGACCTCCTGGCCGATGGCGTCGGCGATCCGGGGTTCGACCGTGCGGATGACGTCGAGGGCGGCGCGGAAGGCCGTGGACTCGGTGGAGAGGGGCTTCTGCTCTGGCATGGGGACCTCCGGACGGCGTGCGTTCAGCGTTCACGTTCGGCCCAGGCGCACGGCACTGTTTCCCGTTCGGGCCGCTCCCCGATGGTCCGTCCCATCCCTGCGCGCCAGTCACGACCCGCTGATCAGCCTACCGGGCGCGCCGGAACCGGGAGATCCCGCGTCCACCATGCGAGCGGCGATAGGAAGGGGCCACCGTCGTGTCCGGGAGAGTCACCGTCGTATCCGGGAGAGGCCGTGACCACTGCAGAAGACCTCATCGCCGCCGCCGACGCGCACAGTGCGCACACCTACCACCCGCTGCCGGTCGTCGTGGCCACGGCGGAGGGGGCGTGGCTGACGGACGTGGCGGGGCGCCGGTACCTGGATCTGCTGGCCGGGTACTCCGCGCTCAACTTCGGGCACGGCAACCGGCGTCTGGTGGAGGCGGCCGAGCGGCAGCTCGCGCGGGTGACGCTGACGTCCCGCGCCGTCCACCACGACCGGTTCGCGCCCTTCTGCACCCAGCTGGCGGAGCTGTGCGGCATGGAGATGGTGCTGCCCGTCAACAGCGGCGCCGAGGCGGTGGAGAGCGCGGTGAAGACGGCCCGCAAGTGGGGCTACCGGGTGAAGGGGGTGCCGGCGGAGATGGCCAAGGTGGTGGTCGCGGGCGGCAACTTCCACGGGCGCACGACGACGGTGATCAGCTTCTCGACCGACCCGCAGGCCCGGGCGGACTTCGGGCCGTACACGCCGGGGTTCGAGATCGTGCCGTACGGGGACCTGACGGCGATGCGGCGGGCGCTCACCGAGAACACCGTCGCCGTGTTGCTGGAGCCGATCCAGGGCGAGTCGGGGGTGATCGTGCCGCCGGCCGGCTATCTGGCCGGGGTGCGGGAGCTGACCCGGGAGCGGAACGTGCTCTTCGTCGCCGACGAGGTGCAGTCGGGGCTGGGCCGGACCGGACGCACCTTCGCGTGCGAGCACGAGGGCGTGGTGCCGGACGTGTACGTGCTGGGCAAGGCGCTGGGCGGCGGCATCCTGCCGGTGTCGGCGGTGGTGTCGAGCGCGGAGGTGCTCGGTGTGTTCCGGCCGGGCGAGCACGGGTCGACGTTCGGCGGCAACCCGCTGGCCTGCGCGGTGGCGCTGGAGGTGATCGCGATGCTGCGCACCGGCGAGTACCAGGCGCGCGCGGCCGAGCTGGGCGAACGGCTGCACCGGCGCCTGCGCGGGCTGCTCGGCACGGGCGCGGTGACCGCGGTGCGCGGGCGCGGGCTGTGGGCGGGCGTGGACGTCGCGCCGCGGGCCGGCACCGCGCGTGAGGTGTCGGAGCGGCTGGTGGAGCACGGGGTGCTGGTGAAGGACGCCCACGGCCCGACCGTCCGGATCTCGCCGCCGCTGGTCGTCACCGAGGAGGACCTGGACTGGGGGCTCGACCGGCTGGCGGCCGTGCTGGACGGCGCCTAGGACCGGTTGCCGAAGCGGCCTCGTCGCCCTGAGGGCGGCACGCGCGGCGTTTGGTGCGTGGCGTCGCGCGGCGTCCGGTGCCTGGCGTCGCAGGCCGTCCGGTGCCTGGCGTCGCGCGGCGTCCGGTGTGTGGCGTCGCGCGGCAGAGGCCGCTTCCGCGACCGGCCCTAGAGGATCACGTGCGGGAGGAAGCGGGCGTACCCGTCGGTGATCAGGCCCGACGACTCGCGGATGCCGAGGCCGGCGGGTTCGTCGCGGACGGTCCAGGCGCCGAGGACGACGTGGTTGCCGTCGAAGGCGGGCAGCGGGGCGAGTTGCTGGTAGCAGCAGGGTTCGTCGCGCACGGCCGCGGGCCCGCCCGGCTCGTGCACGGTGACGCCCTCGCCCTCCCGGCCCAGCAGCGGCTTGGCCACGTAACCGGTGGTCCGGGCCAGTTCGCGGGGGCCGTCGAGGTGGGCGGGGAGCAGGTTCGGGTGGCCGGGGTACAGCTCCCAGAGGACGGCCAGCAGGGCCTTGTTGCTGAGCAGCATCTTCCAGGCGGGTTCGATCCACAGGGTGGTGCCGCTGCCGCCGCCGTTGTCGAGGGTGTCGAGGACGTGCCCGGCGAACGCGTCGGTGGTGAGCCACTCCCAGGGGTAGAGCTTGAAGACGGCGCGGATGAACCGCAGTCCGTTGTCCACGAAACGGCCGGAGAGGGTGTCCCAGCCGATCTCCTCCATGGAGATCCAGTCGGTGGCGAGTCCGGCCTGCTCGGCGGTCTCCTTCAGGTAGGCGACCGTCATCAGGTCCTCGCCGAGTTCGTCGGCGGAGGAGTGCGCGAAGTGCAGCGGGCTGCCCGGCGGGAGCAGCGCGGCCTGCTCGCGCCAGGCGTCGACCAGGCGTTCGTGCAGGGAGTTCCACTGGTCGGCGCGGGGGAAGCGCTCCTCCATCCAGAACCACTGGGGCGAGGCGGCCTCGACCAGTGAGGTGGGGGTGTCCGCGTTGTACTCCAGCAGTTTCGCCGGGCCGGTGCCGTCGTACCGGAGGTCGAAGCGGCCGTAGACGGACGGCAGTTCGGCACGGCGGCGCCAGGCTTCGGCGACGGCCGCGACGACCCGCGGGTCGGTGATGCCTAGGTCGGCGAAACGGTCCTGCGCCACGATGTGCCCGGCGGCGGCCAGGCACATGCGGTGCAGCTCCGCGACGGTCTCCTCCAGCGCCTCGACCTCTTCCAGGGTGAAGGCGTAGTAGGCGCTCTCGTCCCAGTAGGGGCGCAGGGAGCCGTCGGGGTGGCGGGTGAGCGGATAGACGAGCCCCTGCTCCTCGACGGTCCGCTGCCAGCCGGGGCGGGGGGTGATGGTCCGGCGTTCCATGGTGAGCCGGCGGTCAGCCGCCGGAGCCGCCCTTGCCGCCGCCGAAGCCCCCGCGGTGCACTCCGCCGCCGCCCGAGGAGCCGCCCGAGCCCTTGCCCGGCTTGGTGAAGGAGCCGCCGGAGGCCCAGGAGCCCTTCCTCTTGCCGCCGTAGTACCAGGAGCCGTTCACCGGGGCCTTGGCGGACTTGCAGTTCTTGTCGGAGACGACCTTGTAGCCCTGGCCCATGCGGTAGCTGTCCCGGTCGACGCAGCGCTTGTCCGGGTCGGAGGAGCAGGCCGTCAGGGCGGCGGCGAGCAGGCCCATGCCGCCGAGGACGACCGTGGTGGAGCGCAGTCGCGCGCGCGTGTTCGCCATGTGGTGTCTCCCCCGCCTGCTGTTCGGTGTGCGGCGGTCAGCCTAGGCGTTCGGCCGCGGGTTCCCGCAACGGGCCCCGCGGACCCGCCCTCCCCTAGAGTCGGTCCGTGCTGTTCGGAATGGTGTGCGCCCTCGGCGCTGCGGTCTGCTTCGGTACCGCGACGGTGTTGCAGGCGATGGCCGCGCGGCAGGCCGGTGCCGGCGGCGGCGAAGTGGCCCTGCTGCTGCGGGCCCTGCGGCAGTGGCGGTACCTGGCCGGGCTGGCGCTGGACGGGCTGGGTTTCCTGTTCCAGATCGCGGCGCTGCGCTCGATCCCGATCTACGCGGTGAGCGCGGCACTGGCCTCCAGCCTCGCGGTGACGGCGGTGGTCGCGGCACGGCTGCTGCGGGCGCGGCTGAGCGGCACGGAGTGGGGCGCGGTGGGCGTGGTGTGCGCCGGGCTCGCGATACTGGGCCTGGCGTCCGGGCCGGAGGGCGCCGAGGGCGGTTCGCAGGCACTGAAGTGGGCGATGCTGGCGACGGCGGCCGGCATGGCGGTGCTCGCTCTGCTGGGCGGGCGGCTGTCGGGGCGGATGCGGGCCCTGGTCCTGGGTCTCGGGGCGGGTTTCGGGTTCGGCGTGGTGGAGGTGGCGGTGCGGCTGGTCGACTCGCTGCGGCCGGCCGGGCTGTTCACGAACCCGGCGTTCTACGCCCTCCTGACCGGCGGCGCCGCCGCTTTCGTGCTGCTGACCTCGGCCCTGCAGCGCGGCTCGGTGACCACGGCGACGGCCGGCATGGTGATCGGCGAGACGATCGGCCCGGCGGCGGTGGGCGTCGTCTGGCTCGGCGACCGCACCCGGGAGGGCCTGGGCTGGCTGGCCGCCCTCGGGTTCGCGGTGGCGGTGGCGGGGGCGCTGGCACTGGCGCGGTTCGGGGAGGCGCCGGCCGCGGAGGAGGACTGAGCCCGCTGCGGAGAGAAGCGAGTAAGCGGAGAGGGCGGTCGGATGCCGACCGCCCCTCCTTGCTCACCTCAGCCGCGCTCGGCCATCCGCATGAACGCGGCCCACTCACCGGCGCCGACGGTGAGGGACGCCTCCCCCGGCCGCTTGGAGTCACGGACCAGCACGGCCGTACCGGCGTCCGCGACCTCGACACAGTCGCCACCATTGCGAGCGCCGCCCCGCGCACCCAGCACCCGGCCCACCGCGTCGATCAGTTCCGGCTTGGGAATCCGCCGCCCCTGCTCCACCGCCGCGATCTGCGCCTCGCCGTACCCGACCCGCTCCCCCAACTGCGCCTGAGTGAGGCCGCCCTGCTCCCGCAGCAACTTGATCTGACGCCCGAAGCAGCGCAGAAACTCCCCGCCGGCTTCCCCCTCCGCACCCGCGCCCGAGTCCGCCCCCGACTCCATACGACCCTCCTCGCCCACCGCTCACCGTCCGTGATCGCAGAGTAGGAGTCGCGTACGTCAACCGATCGCAATCTCGGGCAGGTTGACTCGTGTGAGTGAACGCTGACCAGCGAAAGCTTTCTTCACTCGACGCGTTCATCCGCGCACTCACGGTGCGGTACGGTCACCCCAACAGCACACAAAGAACTCGGCCCCCGCAACGGCGGCAACCGTTCGCGAGGGCCTGAACCACCAGTGGAACAGGACTCCACCGTGATTTACCGGCACTGTATCGCGCCCCCGCGCGCCTACACCCAGTTCTCGCACGACATCATCCGGCACCCCCGCCTCTCCTCGGACGCGGTCCGCCTGCTGACCTGGCAGCTCTCCCTCCCCCAGGGCACAAGGGAATCCCTCTCCCGAACCGCCGAACGAGCCAACATCGGCGCCTGCGCCTTCACCCGAGCCAAGCGCCAGCTCAAGGACGAAGGCTTCGTGCACGAGAGGCGCGTCCAGGGCCCCGGCGGCCACTGGGTCACCCAACAGCTCGTCTCCAACGTGCCGTTGAACCCCGCCGAAGCCACCAAGCTCCTCGCCCGGATGCCCGTCGCGCCGCCGCAGGTCGCACCGAGTCCCCTGAATCCGGCGGCCGGTGAGCGGACCGCTCGGCTCACCGACGGTCTTCCCTACGACGACACCCATCGGAACACCCACAACCAACCCCCCAAACCCCCCGAGGACGCACCCGATGCCCCCGCACCCGCCGAAGCCGCGCACGCCTCGCCAGCCCCGGAAACCCCGCAAGCCCAGGTAGACGGCGAGGACCACGAGGAGGGAAGGGCCGAGCCCCCAACTCCCCACCTCGAACAGGCCCGCGCCCTCGCCGCCTCCTACCGCGACCTCGACCCGGCCCTGCGCACCATCCCCCGCCCGATGCACGCCGAGCTGACGGACCTCACCGCCCGCTGGCTCGCCGCCGGGCACCCGCCCGCCGCGATCCGCGCCCACATCCTGCGCAACCTCCCCGACGGCGACACCCGCGTCCACCGCCCCGGCGGCCTCCTGCGCTACCTCCTCACCGAGGTACCACCGGTATCGCCTGCGCCCACCTCGCCCCCGCCGCCGAACACGCCCCCGTACGCCCTGCAGGCGCACCCCGGCCTCTCCACCCGGCTCGCCACCCTCCGCGAATGCGAGGGCGACCACGTACAGGCGACCCTCTTCCGGCCGGTCGGCGACGAGACGTTGTGCCGCCCCTGTCTCAACTCACCGCACCCGGGCATCCGACCTACACCACGCACACCGCAGGCACCGGTCCTCGCATGACTCCCCACTGTCAGCGGCCCCTGGCAGCATGCACGCCATGGGAGCGAGAGACGACAGCGACGGGGCGTACGTCATCGGCCTGTGCAAGGCCCGGGACAACGACGAGGACCGGGTCACCGACGCCTTCCGCACCTGGCTGCTCGCCGAGGGCTGGACGCCGGTCGAGCCCACGGACCGCTGGACCGACCTCGAAGCGGTGCGCGGCGAAGAACGGCTGATCTGCGAGGCCAAGGGCCGTACCAGTGAGAAGGGCATCGACGCCGACATCGCCTACGGGCAACTGCTGCGCCGCATGACGAACCAGGATGCCCGGACACGGTACGCGCTCGTCGTGCCCTCCTCGTCCGTGAAGGCCGTCGAGCGCGTTCCAGGTCACGTCCGCGACCTGCTGCGGATAGAGGTGTACGAGGTGACGGACGACAACAGGGTTCGCCGGCTGTCGGCGTGAGGGAAGCCGCCCCGGTGGAGCGATGAGACCGGGCCCCCCTTCCCCGACAGGCCAGACACCCTCGCCCGCCACCCCGTCGATCGCAGCGACGAGACCGCATCACCAAGGCAGGGGGTCAGGACGTCGGTTCCACCACCAGCCGCTTCCCGGGGCAATGCCTTTCACACGGGCCAATTCCCTGCACAGCTGGTCGGCGTCCTCGACCGTCATCTGAGCGAAAAGCGCGTCGAGAGACTCAAGGGCGTTCTGGAGCAAGGCGGCCGCTGCCTCGGGGAGTTGTTTGCTCGTCTGCTCCAGTTCGTCCCTCGCCTCAAGACGTTCGAGATACAGGGCGGGCGGAAACCAGCCGGACGGCGCCCAATCGGCCTCCATCTGCCGGACGAGCCTCTCCCAGGCGCCGAGCCGCTTGCCCGCATGCGTCCTCACCTCCTATCCCGTCCCCTAGAACCAGACAGGCCGACAGCGACGATGACACCGGTGGACGACCGCTTCCACGAACTGCGCCGGCTTCTTCAGGCGTACGAACAGCCCGGTCACGCATTCGACGACACGTTCGAAGCGGCCGGTACGGCGCTGGGCGCATATCTCCGGGTCGCTGCCCATGCACCGGCCCGTGCGGCCGAAGCAGCGCGGGAGATCAGGGACCTTCTGGCACTCGGACTCTTCGACGAGGAGATCGCGGACGACGTCGATCTGCTTCCGCACATCGCGCCGCCCCCGGGCGTCGGCGTGGAGGACTGTCTGCGCGTCGTTCTGCACCATCTGGAGCGCTTCCTCGCCTCTCCGGCGGTTCCCCGCCCCTCGGTGCGCCCCGCGATCGCGTGGGAATGGCGGGAGCGGTTCCCGGCGCTGGCCCATCTGCTCGGCGCGTACTTCTACCAGGACAGCCTGGAGCTCGAGTACGAGTCCCATGCCGAGGCAGTGGACGACTACCTCTCCGGTGAACCGGTCGAGGACGTGAGGCGAGCCGCGTCCGACATCACGGAGTTCCTGGCCCTGAACCCGTCGGAGGACGAGCTCCACGAGGCGGCGGCGGCACTCGGCCTCAGCGAGCCGCCGCCTGCGGGTGTCTCACCGCGCCAGTGGCTCACCGACACCCGGGGCATCATCACGCACCGCCTGCTCGGTGGCACGGCCTGACAGCTGGCGGGCGGCTACGACCAGGACCCGACAAGCCAGACACCCTCGCCGGGCACCCCCACAGATCATGGTCGTGGGGGCGTCCCACCTGGTCAGCGGGTGTGGCGGCGCGGGATCTTCGGTGCGTGACCACTTCCCCCGGCCGGGTCCGACGGGCCGCGCTCCCGCTTCCGCTCCCGGAGCAGACGGTGTTCGGCTTCCGCTTCACTTCCTCACCGCGCGATGCCCGGCTCGCCCGCAGACTCGCCTCCTGCCAGATGGACGCGTGGGGCTGGCACCCCGGCACGCCCCCGCACGACGCGGTGGAACTGATCGTCGGCGAGCTGGCCGCGAACTCCGTCACCCACGGGCGGGTCCCCGGCAGGGACGCCGCGCTTCGGCTGTGCCGGCGAGACGGTGAGGGCCGGGTCCGGATCGAGGTGAGCGACACCCGCGGTGAGCGGCTGCCCGTGGTACAGGACGCCGGAAGCGAGGAGGACGGCGGCCGGGGACTCGTCCTGGTCACCGCACTGGCCAAGGAGTGGGGTGTGATGGCCCGCCCTGGTGCTCCCGGCAAGACAGTGTGGGCCGTCGTAGGCACCGGGGTCCCGCCGGCATCGCGGGAACGTCAGTAGTGGTACCTGGCCTTGATGATCACGACTTCTTTCTCGGTGGCCCGGTAGACGAGCCGGTGCTCGTCGTCGATCCGGCGCGACCAGTAGCCCGACAGGTCGCCCTTCAGCGGTTCCGGTCTGCCGATGCCGGTGAAGGGATCGCGCTGGATCTCGCCGATGAGGCGGACGAGCTTGCGGAACGGTTTCCTGTCGGCGTCCTGCCAGTACAGGAGGTCCTCCCACCCGGTGGGCCGGAACCTTACGTCCCTCACTCCCCGTCCTCCGCAAGGGCCTGGAGTTCTTCCATGCTCCTGGTGATCACCGGAGTGTCGGCAGCCTTGTCCGCCGCGACGGCGGCCATGAGATGGGCGGCGTTGGCCGGCGAACGCAGCAGGTAGACGGTCTCCTGCCAGGAGCGGAAGTCATCGGCGGACATCAGTATGGCGTTGCCGCCCCTGGAGGTGATCTCGACGGGCTCATGGTCGTCGTTGACCTGCTGGATCAACGGGAAGAGTTTGGCTCGGGCCTCGCTGGCAGTGATGGACATGACCCACTCCGTCGGGATCGGCACAACTGGTACGTGAATGTCGTACCAGTCGCATGGTACAGGCATGCGGTACCGGTCGCGTGCATCTCGTACGGTGAACGGCTCACGGCAGCGCCCGGCACAGTGCCTCCAGCGCGCCCGCCCACGCGCTGTCCGGTGGCGTCCCGTACCCGACGACCAGCGCGTCGGCGGGCTCGGCGACGGCCTCGGGGTGCCGGTGGAAGGACAGGCCGTGCAGGGCCAGACCCTGCCAGGTCGCGGCCCGCACCACCGACTGCTCGGTGCCGGGCGGCAGCCGCAGCACCGCGTGCAGGCCGGCCGCGATCCCGGTGACCCGAACGCCGGGCGCGCGCTCGGCGACGGCGGCGGCGAGGGCGTCCCGGCGGCGCCGGTAGCGCAGCCGGGCGGAGCGGACGTGCCGGTCGTAGGCGCCGGAGGTGAGGAACTCGGCCAGGGTGAGCTGGTCCAGCACGCCGACGGTGTCGATCCGGCCCTTGGCCTCGGCCGCCTCCTCCGCCAGCGAGGGCGGCAGGACCATCCAGCCCAGCCTGAGGCCGGGCGCGAGGGCCTTGCTGGTGGTGCCGAGGTGGACGACCCGGCCGGGGTCGAGGCCCTGGAGCGCGCCGACGGGCTGGCGGTCGTAGCGGAACTCGCCGTCGTAGTCGTCCTCGAGGACCAGGGCGCCGGTGCGCCGCGCCCACTCCACCACCGCGGTCCGCCGGTCCGGGTGCAGGGGCGTGCCCATGGGGAACTGATGGGCGGGGGTGAGGAGTACCGCGCCCTCACCGGTCAACGCGCCTGTGTCCGTGCCCAGTTCGTCGTAGGGCAGGGCGGGGGTCGTGAGACCGGCGGCGCGCAGCAGGCCCCAGTGGGTGTCGAGGCCGTAGGACTCCACCGCCACCGACCGCACCCCGCGCGCCCGCAGCAGCGCGCCGAGGACGCGCAGGGCGTGCGAGAAGCCGGCGGTGATCACGATCGTCTCCGGGTCGGCGCGGACGCCGCGCACACGGGCGAGGTAGCCGGCGAGGGCGGTGCGCAGTTCGGCGCGACCGCGCGGGTCGCCGTAGCCGAGGGCGTCGGCCGGGGCGGCGGCCAGGGCGCGGCGGGCGGCCTTGAGCCACTCGGTGCGCGGGAAGGCGGTGAGGTCGGGACTGCCCGGCAGGAGGCTGTACGCCGGCCGGCCCGGCGGGCGGCGCCGGGGCGCGTCCGCCGCCGGCGGGATCACCGCTCGCTCCGCCACCCGGGTGCCGGAACCCTGGCGGGCGGTGAGCCAGCCCTCGGCCACCAGGTCGGCGTAGGCCTCGGCGACGGTGTTGCGGGCGATGCCGAGGTCGGCGGCGAGGGAACGGGAGGACGGCAGCCGGGTGCCGGGGGCGAGCAGGCCGGTGCGGACCGCGTCCCGCAGCGCGTCGGTCAGGCCGCGGCGCAGCCCGCTGGTCCCGGCCGGTTCCAGATGCAGGTCCACGCCCAGATTGGCCCAGGAATCCGCCATGGAAGTGGACCATACTCCTGGGCTGCCGGACTCCTAGTGTCGAAGCATGAGCAGCGCACAGGAAACCGTCGAGTACGCCACCGAACACGCCCCGCGTCTGGAGTGGGCCCGGCACGCGCCCGAGGTCTACAAGGCGATGGTCCGCCTGGACACCGCCGCCAGGCAGGGTCTGGACCCCCGGCTGCTGGAGCTGGTGAAGATCCGCGCCTCCCAGCTCAACCACTGCGCCTTCTGCCTGGACATGCACACCAAGGACGCGCTCGCGGCCGGCGAGAGCGTGGAGCGGATCGTGCAGCTCAGCGCCTGGGAGGAGTCCCGGCACTTCTACACGGAGAAGGAGCTGGCGGCGATCGAGCTGACCGAGGCGGTCACCGTGCTGACCGACGGGTTCGTGCCGGACGAGGTGTACGAGCGGGCCGCGAAGCGGTTCGAGGAGTCCGAGCTGGCCCAGCTGATCGCCGCGATCGCGGTGATCAACGCGTGGAACCGCTTCGGCGTGACCAGCCGGATGGCGCCGGGCCACTACCAGCCCGGACAGCACAGGTGAGCCGTGCCGCCGGGAAGCCGCCGGCCCCGACCGGGGCGGAACTGTTCCGCGCGCTGCACCGACGGCGCCCGCAGGGCGACCCGCTGGTGCTGCCCGGCCCGTGGGACGCGGCGAGCGCCCGGGTGTGCGCCGACGCGGGATTCCCGGCGCTGGCCACGCCCAGCGCCGGGATCGCCGCCTGTCTGGGCTACGTGGACGGCGACACCCCGGCCGCGGAGATGTTCGCCGCGGTGGCCAGGATCGCCCGCGCGGTGGACGTGCCGGTGTCCGCGGACGTCGAGGGCGGGTACGGGCTCGCGCCGAAGGAGCTGGTGGAGCGGCTGCTGGAGGCGGGCGCGGTGGGGTGCAACATCGAGGACTCGGCGGCGGGCGTCCTGAAGGACCCGCACGAGCACGCCGAGTACCTCGCCGGGGTCCGCTCGGCCGCCGCTGACCGGCTGTTCGTCAACGCCCGCGTCGACACCTTCGTGCACGGCGACGGCGACCCCGGACAGACCATCGCGCGCGCCGCGCTGTACGTGGCGGCGGGCGCGGACTGCGTGTACCCGATCCTCGCGCCGGCCGGTGTGCTTCCCCTGCTGCGGTCGGGCATCCAGGGCCCGCTCAACATGGTGGCCCGGCTGGACGGCGAGGGCCCCTCGCCCGCCGTGCTCGGCGAACTCGGGGCCACTCGCGTCACGTTCGGTCCGGGACTCCAGCGGCGGGCCGCGGCCGCGCTGGGCGGGATCGTCGCCGGACTGCGCTGAGCCGGGTCAGGACAGCCACTTCTTCCAGACGGACGGGTGGCTGTCCACCCACTTCTTCGCCGCGTCCTGCGGGCTCAGTTTCTGGTCGGCGATCATCAGCGAGACATCGTTCTGGTCCTGGGTCGTCCACTTGAACTTCTTCAGGAAGGCCGCCGCCTCGCCGCCGGACTTCGCGAAGCCGGAGTTCAGGTACTTCTGCAGCGGGGTGTGCGGGTAGGCGCAGGTGATCCTGGCCGGGTCGGCGTCGCAGCCCTCCTTGTACGGCGGCAGCTTCACCTCCGTCATGGGAACCTTCTTGAACAGCCACTGCGGCGCGTACCAGTACGTCAGGAAGGGCTTCTTCTCCTTGGCGAACTGTTTCATCTGGGTGATCTGCGCCGCCTCGGACCCGGCGAAGACGACCTGGTAGTCCAGCTTCAGGTTCTTCACCAGCGCCTTGTCGTTGGTGACGTAGGACGGGGAGCCGTCCATGAGCTGGCCCTTGCCGCCGCTCTCCGCGGTGCGGAAGAGGGAGGCGTACTTGTTCAGGTTGTGCCAGTCGGTGATGTCCGGGTGCTGCTTGACCAGGTAGGTGGGGACGTACCAGCCGATGTGGCCGGTCACCCCGAGACCGCCGCCGGACGCGATGGTCTTCTTGTCCTCGACGTACCGCTTCTCCTGGTCCGGGTGGCCCCAGTCCTCCAGGATGGCGTCGACCCGGCCCTGGCTGAGCGCGTCCCAGGCGGGCACCTCGTCGACCTGGACGGTGTCCACGCGGTAGCCCAGCTTGTGCTCCAGCAGGTACTGGGCGACGGCCACGTTGGACTGGGCGCCCACCCAGGACTGCACGGACAGGGTGACGGTCTTCGAGCCCCGCGCGTTGGCGAAGGGGCTGGCCTGCTTGGTCATGTCGGCGGCGCCGCAGCCGGTGAGCAGCGCGAGCGCGGACACGCCCGCGGCCACCGTGCAAGTCGTACGGAATCCCATGTCACACTCCCTTCTTCGCGCGCCGTTCGGTGGGCTGGGTCACCCGGTCGAGCATCAGGCCCAGGCAGACGATGGCCGCGCCGGCCACCAGGCCGGTCGCCAGGTCGCCCTGGGCGAGACCGAAGGCGACGTCGTAGCCGAGGGCGCCTGCGCCGACCAGGCCGCCGATGATGACGACGGCGAGGACCAGGACCACGCCCTGGTTGACGGCGAGCAGCAGCGAGCGGCGGGCCAGCGGCAGTTGCACCTGCCAGAGCTGCTGGCGGCCGGTGGCGCCGAGGGAGCGTGCGGACTCCAGGGCGGCCGGGTCGACCTGGCGCAGGCCCTGGGCGGTGATCCGGACGACGGCCGGCAGCGCGTACACGACGGCCGCGGCGACGGCCGGGGCGCGGCCGACGCCGAACAGGGCGACGACCGGGATCAGGTACACGAACTGCGGCATCGTCTGGAAGACGTCCAGCACCGGACGCAGCGCGCGTTCGACGCGGTCGCTGCGGGCCGCGGCGATGCCGGTGGCGAAGCCCAGGACGAGGGTGACGGCGACGGCGGCGAGCACCTGGGAGAGGGTGTCGAGGGAGGGCTTCCACACGCCGAGCACGCCGATCGCGGCCATGGCGAGGACGGCGGTCAGCGCGGTGCGCCAGGTGCCGATCAGCCAGGCCACGGCGGCGACCGCGAGCAGCACCGCCCACCAGGGCAGCCACTGCAGTCCGTCGCGGACCGGGTCGAGGACCCAGGTGGTGAAGTGGCCGGCCCAATCGGCGGTGCCGCCGACCACCGGGACACCGGAGTACAGGTGGGCGGTCATCCAGTCGACGGCGCGGTTGACCGGCTCGGCGATCGGCAGGGTCCAGCCGCCGGGCCAGTCGAGGGCGCCGAGCAGCCGGGTGGCCAGGGCGACGGCCACGGTGACGGCGAGGGCGTAGGCCCAGCCGACGGTGCGGGGGCGGCCGGCCGCCGTGCCGCCGTCGCCGGCCGCGCCGGTGACGCGGTCCAGGACGACCGCGAGCAGCACGATCGGGACCCCGGCGGCCAGGGCCGCACCCACGTCGACGGAGGCGAGGGCCTGGTAGACGCGGTCGCCGAGGCCGCCGGCGCCGATGACGGAGGCGATGACGGCCATGGACAGGGCCATCATGATCGTCTGGTTGAGGCCGAGCAGGAGTTCCTTGCGGGCCAGCGGGACCCGGGCCGTCAGCAGCCGCTGGCGGGCGGTGGCGCCGAGCGACTCCACGGCCTCCAGGACCTCGGGGTCGGCGCCGCGCAGACCGAGCGCGGTGAGCCGGGCCATCGGCGGGGCGGCGTAGACGACGGTGGCGAGCACGGCCGCGGGCACCCCGATGCCGAAGACCAGGACGACGGGCAGGAGGTAGGCGAACGCCGGGAGCACCTGCATGGTGTCCAGCACCGGGCGCAGCGCCCGGTCCAGCCGGTCGGAGAGGCCCGCGGCCAGGCCGAGCAGGGCGCCCACGGCCACCGAGGCCAGGACCGCGACCACCATGAGGGCCAGGGTCTGCATGGTCGGCACCCACATGCCGAGCACCCCGCAGGCCAGCAGGGCGGCGGCGGTGCCGGCGGCCAGCCGGACACCGGCGACGCGCCAGGCGACGAGGGCGCCGAAGGCGGTGACGCCGGCCCAGCCCGCGGCGAGCAGGGTGAGGTACACGGCGCGTACCGCGAGGACGACGGCGTTGCTGATGTAGCCGAAGAAGTACAGGAACAGGGGGTGGCTGTCGCGGTTGTCGATCACCCAGTCGCTGGCGGAGGCCAGGGGCTTGGAGAGGTCGACGGTGAGGGCGCCGGGCCAGGACGCACTGCCCCAGCGGGCGTTGACGAGGGGTACCAGGACCGCGGCGACGACGGCGAGCAGGAGGAGCTTCGCCGCGGCGCGGTGTCTGAGGACGCCGGGCAGGTGCGTGCGGGGGGCTGTCGCGGTGACCGTCGCCATCACACCGCCTCCGTGCCGGCGCGCAGGGCGGGCGCGGGCCGCGCCGCGCTCCGGACCGGTCCGGCCGCGTCCGCTCCGCCGTCCCCGGCCGGCGCGGCCCCGGTGCCGGCGACCACGTTCAGCAACTGCTCGTGTCCGACCACTCCGAGGCACTTGCCCTCGTTCATCACACGGGCCGGGGCGCCGGCCCGGGCCACCGCCTCGATGGCCTCGGCGACGGTGGCCTCCGGGCGGACGGCGGGGCCGTGGCCGGCCTCCTCCAGGGACGCGGGGCGCATGGCGCTGCGGCAGGTGACGACCTGCTCGCGCGGCACGTCCTGGACGAACTCGCGGACGTAGTCGTCGGCGGGGGCGGAGACGATCTCCTCGGGGGTGCCGAGCTGGACGACACGGCCGTCGCGCATCAGGGCGATGCGGTCGCCGAGCTTCAGCGCCTCGGAGAGGTCGTGGGTGATGAAGACCATCGTGCGGCCCTCCTCGCTGTGCAGCCGGGCCACCTCCTGCTGCATGTCGCGCCGGATCAGCGGGTCGAGCGCGCTGAACGGCTCGTCGAACAGCAGGACCTCGGGGTCGACGGCGAGCGCCCGGGCGAGACCGACGCGCTGGCGCTGGCCGCCGGAGAGCTGGGCGGGGCGGCGCTTCTCCATGCCTTCGAGGCCGACCTTGGCGACCATCTCGGCGGCCCGCTCGCGCCGTTCGGACCGGCCGACGCCCTGGATCTCCAGGCCGTAGGCGACGTTGTCGAGGACCGTGCGGTGCGGGAGCAGGCCGAAGTGCTGGAAGACCATCGCGGCACGGTGGCGGCGCAGTTCGCGCAGGCGCGCCCGGTCCATCGCGCGCACGTCCTCGCCGTCGATGGCGATGGTCCCGGCGGTGGGCTCGATGAGCCGGGTCAGACAGCGCACCAGGGTGGACTTGCCGGAGCCGGACAGGCCCATCACCACGAAGACCTCGCCCTTGCGGACGTCGAAGGAGACGTCCCGGACGGCGGCCGTGCAGCCGGTGCGGGAGCGCAGGTCGGCGGGGTTGAGGGCGCTCAGCTCCGGGTCCCCGGGGACGCGGCCGGCCTTGGGGCCGAACACCTTCCACAGTCCGTCGACGGAGAAGACGGGGACGTCGCCGGTGGGCGGCTTGCGGGTGGGAACGGTGAGCGTCATCGCGCATCGCCTCCGATCAGGTCGACGGCCTTCTCCCCGACCATGAGCACCCCGATCATCGGGTTGACCGCCGTCATGGTCGGGAAGACGGAGGCGTCGGCGACGCGGATGCCGTCGAGGCCGCGGATGCGCAGCTCCGGGTCGACGACGGCGAGCGGATCGTCCGCGGCGCCCATCCGGCAGGTGCCGGCCGGGTGGTAGACGGTGTGCGCGACCTTGCGGGCGTACTCGCTGAGTTCGGCGTCGTCCTGGACCTCGGGGCCGGGGCAGACCTCCCGCTTGAGCCAGCCGGCCAGCGGCTCGGTCTCGGCGATCCGGCGGGCGATGCGGATGCCGTCGACCAGGGTCCGCGCGTCGTAGTCGTCCTCGTCGGTGAAGTAGCGGAAGTCCAGCGCGGGCTTCACGGACGGGTCGGCGCTGGTGAGGTAGAGGCGGCCGCGGCT
Organism: Streptomyces sp. NPDC056580; assembly: GCF_042793175.1. NCBI lineage: Bacteria > Bacillati > Actinomycetota > Actinomycetes > Kitasatosporales > Streptomycetaceae > Streptomyces > Streptomyces sp. NPDC056580. The sequence continues at coordinate 28,695 of NZ_JBHTVE010000010.1, forward strand.
CTTCGGCTTGGGGATGTTCGGTGTCATCGAGACGCCGAACTCCGGCCGCTCGTAGCCCAGTCGCTCCGGGTTGTCGGTGAACGGGATCTGGTAGAAGTGGAACATCAGGTCCGGGCCCTGGTGACCGGGGTCGCGGCGCACGAACAGGCCCGCGTCGGAGTCCATCGCGGAGTTCTCCGGGATCGGCCCGTTCGTCTCCCAGACGATCACCGACTCGGGGTGGTCGAGCAGGTTCTCGCCGACACCGGGCAGGTCGTGGGCGACGGGGATGCCGAGCGCCTCCAGGTCCTCGCGCGGGCCGATGCCGGAGTGCAGCAGCAGACGGGGCGAGTCGACGGCGCCCGCGCACAGCACGACCTCGGAGCGGGCCCGTACCAGCAGTTCCTCGCCGTCCTTGGTGCGCACGCGCACGCCCTCGGCGCGGGTGCCGTCCAGCTCCAGCTTGTACGCCCAGGTCTCCAGGAACAAGTGGAGGTTGGGGCGTTCGTCCATGACGGGGTGCAGGTACGCCACCGAGGCGGAGGAGCGCTTGTTGTCCTCGGGGTGGTAGGCGAGGTCGAAGAAGCCGGCGCCCTCGGTGAACGGCTTCTCGTTGAAGCCCTCGACGCGCGGGACGCCGAGCGCCGCCTGCGCGGCGTCGACGAAGTCGCGGGCGATGGCGTTGCGGTCCTTCTCGTCGACGGAGACGATGTTGTTCTTCAGGCGGGCGAAGTAGGCCTCCATCGGCACGGCGCCCCAGCCCTTGGCGCCGGCCTCCTCCCACTCGTCCCAGTCGGACGGCAGCGGCTTGAAGGAGATGAGGGTGTTGTGGGAGGAGCAGCCGCCCAGCACCCGGGCCCGGCTGTGCCGGATGTGCGAGTTGCCGCGGGGCTGTTCGGTGGTCGGGTAGTCGTAGTCGAGTTCGCCGCCGAGCAGGCCCATCCAGCGGCGCAGGGTCAGCACGTCGTCGCGGCCGACGTCGCTGGGGCCGCCCTCGATGACCGCGACGGTCACGTCCGGGTTCTCCGTCAGCCGGGAGGCGATGACGGAACCGGCTGTTCCGCCGCCGATGACGACGTAGTCGAATTCGTGGGTGTGATCGGGCATGGGGTGGTTACTCCTGCGGGGTGGGAGGAAGTTCAGGGTGCGGAAGACGGTTCGCCGGCGGGGCCGGTGGGGGCTCAGCCGGCGAACCAGCGCACCGGCTCCGGCGCCAGGTTCTGGTAGACGTGCTTGGTCTCGCGGTACTCGGCGAGGCCGGCGGGGCCGAGTTCACGGCCGGTGCCGCTCCTGCCGAAGCCGCCCCACTCCGCCTGCGGCAGGTAGGGGTGGAAGTCGTTGATCCAGACGGTGCCGTGGCGCAGCCGCCCCGCGACGCGCCGGGCGCGGCCCGCGTCGGCGGTCCAGACGGCGCCGGCCAGGCCGTACTCGGTGTCGTTGGCGAGGAACACCGCCTCCTCCTCGGTGCGGAAGGTCTCGACGGTCAGGACCGGTCCGAAGACCTCCTCGCGTACGACCCGCATCTCGCGGTGGCAGGCGTCGAGGACGGTCGGCTCGTAGAAGTAGCCGCTCTCCGGCCGGGCCGCGGACGGCGCCGGGCGCCTGCCGCCGCAGCGCAGCACCGCGCCCTCCTCGAGCGCGGAGGCGACGTACCCCTCGACCTTGGCGCGCTGCTGCGCGGAGACGAGCGGGCCGCACTCGACACCGTCCTCGGTGCCCCGGCCGAGCCGGATCCGCTGGGCGCGGCGGGCGAGTTCGGTGACGAAGCGGTCCCGGACCGACTCCTCGACGATCAGCCGGGAGCCCGCCGAGCAGACCTGGCCACTGTGGATGAAGGCGGCGTTGAGGGCCTGGTCCACGGCGGTGTCGAAGCCCTCCTCGGTGGCGCAGGCGTCGGCGAAGACCACGTTGGGGTTCTTGCCCCCGAGTTCGAGGGCGACCTTCTTGACGGTGGGGGCGGCGGCCTGGGCGACCTTGGTGCCGCTGACCAGGCCGCCGGTGAAGGAGACGAGGTCGACGTCGGGGTGTTCGGCGAGCCGGGCGCCCACGGTGTGGCCGGGGCCGGTGACCAGGTTGGCGACGCCGTCGGGCAGACCGGCCTCGCGCAGCAGCCCGATCAGCGCGATGGTCGTCATCGGGGTGATCTCGCTGGGCTTGATCACGAAGGTGTTGCCGGCCGCGAGCGCGGGGGCGACCTTCCAGCTCGCCTGGAGCAGCGGGTAGTTCCAGGGGGTGATCAACGCGCAGACGCCGACCGGCTCGTGGACGACGACGCTGTGGATGTGGGGTGAGCCCGCGTCGACCACCCGGCCGGGGGCCTCGCCCGCGACCAGGTCGGCGAAGTAGCGGAAGGCGTCGGCGACGCAGTCGATGTCGACGCGGCCCTCCTCGACGGTCTTGCCCGCGTCCCGGCTCTCCAGCAGGCCGAGTTCCTCGCGGTCGCGCGCCAGGAGGTCGGCGACGCGGCGCAGCAGCGCGGCGCGCTCGGCGACCGGCGTGCCGGGCCAGGGGCCGTGGTCGAACGCCTGCCGGGCGGCGGCCACCGCCCGCTCCGCGTCCTTCTCGTCACCCTCGGCGACCAGGGCGAATGGCCGGGCGTCCGCGGGGTCGAGGATCTCGCGCGTCGCGCCGGAGATCGCCACCAGCCACTGTCCTCCCGCGTGGATGGTCGCCTGATCTTGTCGTTCCGTTATGTCCGCCATGATCGGTATCGCCTTCCGTTCCTGTTCGGCTCCCATGTGTCACGCGGGGGGCGTGCCCAGGGACCGTCGCCGCCTGCCCGCGACTGCGGACTTGCATGCGGAATCGGCGGCCGACAGTGCGCGGCGTCACTGAAATTTCAGGCCAAAACGGATAGAAACGGGTCATCCGCGGCGCTGCGTTCAGTCCATCGGCGGGTCACAGCCCGTGTCGGGCGGGCAGAACCTGCTCAGCGCGGTGTCGAGCAGCTTCAGTTCGTCGTCGCCGCCGTCCCGGTCGGGGCCGTAGGCGGCGACGGCGTAGATCCGCCCGTCGACGGCCACGAAGCGCTCGTCGTAGACATGCCAGACGCCGAGGTCCGGCTCGCCCCTGATGCTGTCGGCCAGGTACTCCATGCGCGAGCCGACGAAGTCCCCCTCGTCCAGGTCGACCAGCGAGAGCTTCTTGAATCCCGGCGGCTTGGCGGTGTCCGCGGACAGGTACGTCCGGAACGAGTCGTCCGGGGACGCCTCCGCGACCTGGTAGATCTGCAGCCGGTGCTCACGGTCCGGACTGCGGTAGTTGACGATCCTGATGCCGTAGGAGGAGCTGAGCGTGGACCGCGACCAGCCCTTGGGGCGGGCGATCCGGAAGCCCTCGCCGTCGTCGTACGACTCCCAGTCCGCGGGCAGCGGGCTCGCCGAGGCGGACGGGGTGGCCGCGTCGTCCGTGGCGGACGCGGAGCCGGACGGGCCGTCGGCGGAGCCGTCGGACGGCACGGGCGAGTCCGGGACCGCGGAGGCGGTCGGCGAGGCCGCCGAGGCGGGCTTGCCGTCGCCCCCCGGGCCGAGCACGAGGGTCAGTACCAGGCTCGCGGCGACGCCGATCACGGCCGCGCCCACGACGACGGTCCAGACCGTTCTCCGGCTGGGCCCGCCGGTGCGCACGGGCGCCGGCCCGGGCGGCATCGGCGGCACGGGCCACTCGGGCGAGGACCAGCCCGCGCCGCCGCCACCGGTGTCAGGACCGTCCGGTCCGCCCGCCGGGCCGCCGGAGGCGCCCGTCCACGCGCCGGGCCCGGTGCCCGGCGCGTCCCACCAGGGCGCCGGCGGCGCCCCCGGCGCCGGCTCGGGCGCGGACGGGACGGGCTCCGCGGGGGCGGACGCGCCCTCGGCGGCCGTCCGCGGTCCGGCCGGCGGCCACTCGGGGGCCCGGTCCGGCATGGCAGGCGGCGGCGGTGTCACCGGTGCGCCGGTCTGTGCTCCCCCGCTGTCCTCCCAGCGCTGGGTCTCCTCGTTCCAGTACCGCGCTCCCCCGCTCATCGCGTCCGCCTCACAGCCCCACCAGGCCGGCCAGCGTGCTCGCCGAGGCGAGCAGGCCCACCAGCGCCTGGGAGTCGTCAAGCAGCCGGCGCAGGCGCTCGCGGCGGGAGGGGGCGGCCTGGCCGGTGCGGGTGATCTCGTCCTCCGTGTCGGCGAGGGCGGAGTCGAGTTCCGCCGTCCGGTCGTCGGCCCGCACCCGGGCCAGATCGGCGCGCAGCTCCCGTACGGCCAGCAGCAGTTCCTCGGCCGCCGCGTCGCGCGGCGCGGCCGTGCCGTGGTGGCTCTCGGCGTGCGAGTGGTCGCCGATGGCGAAGGTGCTGTGCGAGACGTCGCCGATGCTGACCCTCGGCTCATTCGTCGCCATGGGCGTCGGCTCCCTTCCGCGGCGCGCTGCCGCCGTTGGTGGAGGAGGCGGAGGAGTTGTCGCCGACGGCGAAGGTGCTGCCCTCGACGCTGCCGATGTGCACGCCCCCGTTGCTGATGTTGTTGATCTGCTGGACGAACTCGCCGGTCTGGTAACCGGCTTCGGCGAGCGCGGCCCGCACCCCGCTCGCCACCCGGTCCTGGATGCTCTTGAGGTAGCGGGAGACGTCCATCTCCTGGAACTGCGAACCGGCCTCGGCCGAGCCCAGTTCGCGCACCGACAGCGCGGGCCCGTCCGGCAGCGCGTGCGCGTACCCGCCGGTCAGCAGCCGCCCGCCGTACGCCACGGCCCGGCCGAGGACGATCAGGGCGGCGGCCGGCGAGACCGGCACCCGGGTCACGGCCCAGAACGCCTTGCCGAGCGCGCTGTTGTGCCGGTACCTGTGGGCCGCGCGGTCGGCCTCCTTGAAGAACTGGCGAACCGGCGGCAGCACGTGCGGGGCGATCTCCAGCATGAGCATGCGGCCCTGGGTGTGGACGCGCACGAACACCGTGACGACCAGTTCCTCCTCCCAGCCGCCGACGCGGACGCGCAGGAAGTGCCGGCGCTTCTCGGCGCCCTCCTCGACCGCGTGCGCCCGGTGCGCCTCGAAGGCCTCCGGCCGGTAGGGCGCGTCCTCGCGGCGCAGCAGCCCTTCGGCGGGCAGGAACACGCACTCGTCGATCTCCAGCCAGCGCAGCCGGTCGCGCACCCCGGCCCCCGCGTACTCGGCGGGCAGCCGGAGCCGCTCCACCAGCGGCCGGATGCTCTCCAGCACCAGCCGGTTGCTGATGGGCTGCTGCCGCTTCTTCAGCGCGTCGGGCTTCAGCTCGACGGCCAGCACCCAGTCCTGCTGGGGCACACCGGCCCCGCAGAACGGACGCGACTCGTGGTACATGACCAGCGGCGCGTGCTGCTCCGTCCGGATGCGGTGCTTGAGCCACTGGAACCGCCGGTTCTCGCTCTGCTCGGCGGGGTCGTTGGCGGCGTCGGGGAAGCGCTGCGGGGACAGCTCGCCGGCCATGACGCGCGCGAACTGGCCCCGCTGGGCGGCCAGGCACACCGCGACGAGCACGAGGACGACCACGGCGGCCCAGGCCTGCCAGGGCCGGAAGTGGGTCCCGCCGTCGGAGCCCGGCAGGAAGACGTCGCTCAGGTTCGGCGAGTCGGAGGCCCCGTACGAGTCGTAGGAGTCGTACGAGCCGCCGTAGGAGCCGGACGAGGAGCCGTCGGACCCGCCGCCGAACGCGGCGATCACGGTGAACAGCGCCAGCACCGCGAGCAGGATGCGGCCCCACCAGCGGAAGAAGAAGGCGACCACCACGCGGTACACCGGGACCTGCGGCGAGCGGCCCCTGATCCAGGCGCCGATAGCGAGGTACAGGCTGGGGAGGACGTAGAGGGCCAGCAGCCCCTGGGTCAGCGCCGCTCCCACCAGCCACAGGCCGAGGACGGCGGCGGCCCACTGCAGCTCCCGGCGGCGGGCGCGCAGGGCATGGGCGAGCACGCGGGCGGCGTCGAGGCCGAGCGAGGGCGCCACGAACCGCTGCTCGTTGAGGTGGAGTTCGTCGATCACCCGGTCCCGGTAGTCCGGGTCCAGGTAGGCGCCCGCGCACAGCAGCCGGGTGGCCTCACTGGCGTGCGGCGGGGTGGGCGGTGGTGCGGACGGTGCCGCCGCGGGCGTCGGCTGCTGCGGCACGGAAGCGGTGTTCACGCGATTCCCCCGAGGCGTGGTAAGTCACTCGATGTGCAGGCGAGTTGACGAACCATCAGCATAGGGCACCGGCGGGCGCCGGACGCTCGCCGCGGCAAGACGCGAGTGGGCCCGCTTCCGGTTCCCCGGAAGCGGGCCCACTCGCGTCTCACGGCGTCACCGCCGCGGGCGTGGTCAGATGAGGCCGAGGCCGCGGACCGCCTCGCGCTCCTCCTCGAGCTCCTTGACGGAGGCGTCGATGCGGGCGCGGGAGAACTCGTTGATGTCCAGGCCCTGGACGATCTCGTACTTGCCGTCCTTGGTGGTGACCGGGAAGGAGGAGATCAGGCCCTCCGGGACGCCGTAGGAGCCGTCCGACGGGATGCCCATGGAGGTCCAGTCGCCCTCGGCGGTGCCGTTGACCCAGGTGTGCACGTGGTCGATGGCCGCGTTGGCGGCGGAGGCGGCGGACGAGGCGCCACGGGCCTCGATGATCGCGGCGCCGCGCTTGGCGACGGTCGGGATGAAGTCCTCGGCCAGCCACTTCTCGTCGGCGACGACCTCGGCGGCGTTCTTGCCGGCGACCGTGGCGTGGAAGATGTCGGGGTACTGGGTGGCGGAGTGGTTGCCCCAGATGGTCAGGCGCTTGATGTCGGCGACCGTCGAGCCCGTCTTCTTCGCGAGCTGGGTCAGCGCGCGGTTGTGGTCGAGGCGGGTCATCGCGGTGAAGCGCTCGGCCGGTACGTCCGGCGCGGCGGCCTGGGCGATCAGAGCGTTGGTGTTGGCCGGGTTGCCGACGACCAGGACCTTGATGTCGTCCGCGGCGTGGTCGTTGATGGCCTTGCCCTGCGGCTTGAAGATGCCGCCGTTGGCCTCGAGCAGGTCGCCGCGCTCCATGCCCTTGGTGCGGGGGCGGGCGCCGACGAGGAGGGCCACGTTGGCGCCGTCGAAGGCGACGTTCGGGTCGTCGCTGATCTCGATGCCCTGGAGCAGCGGGAAGGCGCAGTCGTCCAGCTCCATGGCCGTGCCCTCGGCGGCCTTCAGCGCCGGCGTGATCTCCAGGAGGCGCAGCTTGACCGGCACGTCCGCGCCGAGCAGCTGGCCGGAGGCGATGCGGAAGAGCAGGGCGTAACCGATCTGGCCGGCCGCGCCGGTGACGGTGACGTTCACGGGAGTGCGGGTCATGGCGTTCTCCGTAGGACAGCTGGCGGTGGGGCGGCACGGCCCCGGCGGATGATCGATCTCTTGGCGTCAAGAGAATCCACCGGTCAGGCTATCGCGCATCCGCCATGCGAGACGTCCGGGGCCCTGTGGCTCAGCCCACAAGCCACGCCGGCGGGCCGCGGGGCGGCTCACGGGGGTGCGGAAGCGGCGGCCGCCCGTCCGGGAGAGGGGGGAGGCGGCCGCCGTCGGGGGTACCGGACTGCCGGACTCCCGTGGGGGTACGGTTCGCGTGCCCAGGATGCCGGCGCCCATGCGTCCCACCGCACGAATAACACCCGAACGGACCCCTCCGCTCCCGTCCGGCCGTGGCGGCCGCTACTTCGTGCAGCCCGTCAGGCCGGAGGCGAGGGTGGCGCACGCCTCGGCGTCGGCGGGGTCCTTCACGGCGACCATCGGGGTGTAGGCGATGGTGTCCCCGGTCGCGGTGATGTCACCCCGCTGGCGCGCCTTGCCGGCCGACACCTCGACCTGGTCGCCCAGGGTGGCGCCGGTTATGCGCCCCCAGGCGGTGCCGCAGGTCCTGCTGTAGCGGACCTCGAGGGTGGCGGCGCCGACGGCGGCCGACTTCGCGGTGCTCACCAGGCTGCCGCTGCAGCCCATCGCCTCCGCGTCCTTGCCGGTGCAGGCCGAGCCGGCGCATTTGACCCCGGCGGGCAGGCTGGGGCGGGTGCTGGCGGACGGGGAGGGCGGCTTCGCGGCGCTCCCGTGCTCGCCGCCGCCCCGGGTGACGACCAGGAACGCGGCCGCGCCGAGGACCAGGACGGCCCCGGCGCCCGCGAGCAGCATCGTCAGCCGCCGCCTGCCGCCGGCCTCCTCCGCGGAACGGCCGCCGGCCGAGGGGGCCGGCGGCTGCTGCCCGCCGTACGGCTGCGGCGGGACCGGAGGCCGGCCGGCGCCCTCCGGCACGGGCACGGGCACGGGACGCGTGCCGGGGCGGCCGCTCGCCCGCGACGGTCCCTCGTAACCGGCCAGTCCCCAGGAGTTGACCGCGGGCGCGGGGCCACGGCCCGCGCGCTCGCGTTCGTCGGCGTCGGACGCCGTCGGCTGGGACGGAACCCGCGGCGGGGCGCCCGCGGGGCCGGCGGCGCCCGGTGCGGTCCCGGGACCCGGTGCGGTGCCGGGTGCGGTGCCGGGGCCCGGGTGGGCCGTCCGCGTGCCGCCCGCCCCCTGGGCCTCGGCCTCCGCGGCCCCGAACTCCCCGAGCGCGGCACGCGCCTGGGAGATGCGGATCTGCTCCATGGTCCGGTCGTGCCGCATCTCCGCACGGCTCCAGGCCCGCTCGGCCAGCTCCCACATCGTGGTGAGGTGGACCGGGTGGGTGCCGGTGACCTCGGCGAGCGCCACGATCGCGCCCTTCGGTGCGAGGAGCCGGCCGCCCAGGTAGCGCTCCCAGGACGTCTTGCTGTAGCCGGTCCGGTCCGCCAGCGCCGCGATGCTCAGGCCGCTGCGGTCCACGAGCCGTCGCAACTGGCTCGTGAACTCCTTGATCTGCGGATCCAGCTCGTCCGGCAAGGCTTTCCATCGAGGCATCGCGCTTCCCCCTCTTCCCCCCGGTCGGTGCTGTTGGTTCCCGCGCCGTTCCCCGCGCGTGGCCCTCGCGCCGGACCGGTCCGTTCCCGGCGCGACATCGTTCTGGGCCCACCCACAGGGATGCGTCGACCAAGGATCCCAGTTCCCCGGGCGGGAGCGCACGGGTGCCGGCGGCCGCGCACCCGCCTCCCCGAGCCTGCGTGACGCGGCGCCGTTCCGCGGGGGCACCGGCACGGCCGGCACACCTGTGGCAGTGCGCGGACACCGTAGCGGAATGGTCACTTCCGTGCCACAGCGCGCGGACAGCCGTTGAACTGGGCGTTCACGGCAGGGAAGGCTTACGTCGCGACGGCGGTCCGTCCTTGCTCGGGGGAGGGGACGGGCCGCCGTCGCACCGCATCGCACCGGGCGCCAAGAGGCCGACGGCCGGCGCTACTTGGTCAGCGTGAAGTGCAGCGTGTCCTTCAGGAACGGGATCTCCAGCCACGGGTGGGGCTGGGCCGTCATCGCCAGCAGCACGATCGCGAGACCCAGGACGCCGTAGGTGACGATGTCGGTGAACCGCGAGCGGACGGCGAGCATGCCGACGCCCGGCAGGGTCCAGCGCAGGGCCGCCCCGGCCAGCAGGGCCGCGCCGACCAGCAGGGTGCCGTAGCGGAACACGTCGACCGCGGTCAGCAGCAGGCCGAGCGCGACGGCGGTCAGCACGACGAGCACCGGCCACTGCCGGGCGGGCGCCGGGGCGTCGCTCGGGGCCGCCCGGCCGCCGCCCTCGGGCCGCGCGGTGTCCCTGGTGAACAGCGGGAAACGGCGCGTGACACGCCGCGGGCGCCCCTCGGCGTCAGGGGCGCTGATCGCGTCGCGGGCCGTGGGCTCGGTCACCGTGCGGTCGTCCTCAGCCGGCACTGCGCTCCGCCGCCTCGACCACGTTGACCAGCAGCTGCGCCCGGGTCATGGGGCCCACACCGCCCGGGTTCGGGGAGATCCAGGCGGCGACCTCGGTCACGTCCGGGTGAACGTCGCCGACGATCTTGCCCTCGGCGTTGCGGGAGACGCCGACGTCCAGCACGGCCGCGCCCGGCTTGACGTCCTCGGCACGGATCAGGTGCGGGAAGCCGGCCGCCGCGATGATGATGTCGGCCCGCTTCAGGTGGGCGGACAGGTCACGGGTGCCGGTGTGGCACTGGGTCACGGTGGCGTTCTCGCTGCGCCGGGTGAGCAGCAGCGGCATCGGACGGCCGATGGTCACCCCGCGGCCGACGACGACGACCTCGGCGCCCTTGATCTCGACGCCGTGGGCCCGCAGCAGGCTGATGATGCCGTTGGGGGTGCAGGGCAGCGGCGCCGGCTCGTTCAGCACCAGGCGGCCGAGGTTCATCGGGTGCAGGCCGTCGGCGTCCTTGGCCGGGTCCATCAGCTCCAGGATGCGGTTCTCGTCGATGCCCTTGGGCAGCGGGAGTTGCACGATGTAGCCGGTGCAGGCCGGGTCCTCGTTCAGCTCCCGGACGACCGCCTCGATCTCCTCCTGGGTGGCCGTGGCGGGCAGTTCGCGCTGGATGGAGGCGATGCCGACCTGGGCGCAGTCTCGGTGCTTGCCGGCGACGTACTTCTGGCTGCCGGGGTCTTCCCCGACCAGGATCGTGCCGAGGCCGGGCGTGACGCCCCGCTCCCTCAGCGCCGCCACGCGGGCGGTCAGATCGGACTTGATCGCGGCTGCGGTGGCCTTGCCATCGAGAATCTGGGCGGTCATGCCCCCATCCTCGCGGATGACCGGCCCCCGGTTCCAATCCGGGTCCCCACCGTCCGGTACCTGGGACGGCGCCCGCGGAGGTCCCGGATGTCCGGACATGATCGACGATGTTGCACTTGCACAACGCATCGCGAATCCGGCTGGACAAGAACTCGCCTGCCCGACGACGATGAACGGCGCAGTATCGCGGTCCGGTTGGGGGGCAAACCGCTCAGATCCTGACGTACCTCCGTTCCTTCCGCGTCGTCCCCGCAGATTCAACGGAGGAAATCCGCCATGAGTTTCGGCTCGCCCAACAACCCCTATGGTCAGCCGCAGGACCCGCAGCAGGGCTACGGGCAACCGCAGCAGCCGGGCTACCCGCAGGCTCCTCAGGGCGTCCCTCCGCAGCAGGGTTACGGCTACCCCCAGCAGCCCGGCTACCCGCAGGCCCCGCAGGGCGTGCCCCCGCAGGGCTACGGCTACCCGCAGCAGCCGGGCTACCCGGGTCACCCGCAGCAGGGCGGGTACGGCATGCAGCCGCAGTACGCCAACTGGGGCCAGCGGTTCCTCAGCAAGCTGATCGACATCATCATCTACCTGGTCGCCTACCTCCCCCTCGCCCTCATCGGCGCCAAGGCGGGCGCCCCGATCCTGACGCTGGTCGGTTTCCTGCTCGGCGTCGGCGTCCTCATCTGGCAGGTGATCCAGGAGGGCAAGACCGGCCAGACCATCGGCAAGAAGGCGCTCGGCATCCGCACGCTCAAGGAGGACACCGGCCAGCCGCTCGGCGGCGGCATGGCGTTCGTGCGCCAGCTCGCCCACTTCCTGGACGGCCTGCCCTGCTACCTCGGCTACCTGTGGCCGGCGTGGGACTCCAAGAGCCAGACGTTCGCCGACAAGATCTGCGGCTCGATCGTGATCCGCAGCCAGTGAGCTGAGCGCCCCGCCCGCACGACGAGACGCGGCCTCCGGCCCCGTGAGGGGGCCGGAGGCCGCTTCCCGTGCCCCTGCGGGCTCAGTGGAAGAAGTGGCGCGTGCCGGTGAAGTACATGGTCACGCCCGCCTTCTTGGCCGCCTCCACGACCTGCTCGTCACGGATCGAGCCGCCCGGCTGGACGATCGCCCGGACACCGGCGCCGATGAGGATCTCGGGGCCGTCGGGGAAGGGGAAGAAGGCGTCGGAGGCCGCGTAGGCGCCGCGGGCGCGCTCCTCGCCGGCCCGTTCCACGGCCAGCTTGCAGGAGTCGACGCGGTTGACCTGGCCCATGCCGACGCCGACCGAGGCGCCGTCCTTGGCGAGCAGGATCGCGTTGGACTTCACCGCGCGGCAGGCCCTCCAGGCGAAGGCGAGCTCGGCCAGCTCGGCCTCGCCCAGCGCCTCGCCGCTGGCGAGCGTCCAGTTGGCCGGGTCGTCGCCGTCCGCCTGCAGCCGGTCGGTCTCCTGCAGCAGCACGCCGCCGTCGACCGCCTTGACCTCGACGGGGTTCGCCGGGCCGTTCGGGGCCTTGAGGACCCGGATGTTCTTCTTCTTGGCGAGGGCCTCCAGGGCCCCCTCCTCGTAGCCGGGCGCGACGATGACCTCGGTGAAGATCTCCGCGACCTGCTCGGCCATCTCCTTGCTGACCGGCCGGTTGACGGCGATGACGCCGCCGTACGCGGAGACCGGGTCGCAGGCGTGCGCCTTGCGGTGCGCCTCGGCGACGTCGGCGCCGACCGCGATGCCGCACGGGTTGGCGTGCTTGATGATCGCGACGCAGGGCTCGTCGTGGTCGTACGCGGCACGGCGGGCGGCGTCCGTGTCCGTGTAGTTGTTGTACGACATCTCCTTGCCGTGCAGCTGCTCGGCCTGCGCGAGACCTTCGCCGCCGGCCTCGACGTAGAGGGCGGCCGGCTGGTGCGGGTTCTCGCCGTAGCGCAGGGTGTGCGCGCGCTCCCAGGTGGCGCCGAGGAAGTCGGGGAACGACGACTCGTCGACGGGGGCGTAGGAGGAGGCGAACCAGGAGGCGACGGCCACGTCGTAGGCGGCCGTGTGCTGGAAGGCCTCGGCGGCGAGCCGCTTGCGGGTGGCCAGGTCGAAGCCGCCGGCCGCGGCGGCGGCGAGGACGTCGGCGTACCGCTGCGGGCTGGTCACCACGGCCACCGAGGGGTGGTTCTTGGCGGCGGCGCGGACCATCGACGGACCGCCGATGTCGATCTGCTCCACGCACTCGTCGTCCGAGGCGCCGGAGGCGACGGTCTCGCGGAACGGGTAGAGGTTGACGACGACCAGGTCGAACGGCTCAACGCCCAGTTCGGCGAGCTGCTCGCGGTGGCTATCGAGACGCAGGTCGGCGAGGATGCCCGCGTGCACCTTGGGGTGCAGGGTCTTGACCCGGCCGTCCAGGCACTCGGGGAAGCCGGTCAGCTCCTCGACCTTGGTGACGGGGACGCCGGCGGCGGCGATACGGCCGGCCGTGGAGCCGGTGGAGACCAGCTCGACACCGGCCTCGTGCAGGCCGCGCGCGAGGTCCTCGAGCCCGGTCTTGTCGTAGACGCTGACGAGCGCCCGGCGAATGGGCCGCTTGGTGCTCTCGGCGGTGGCGGTCACTGGATAACTACCTTTCGTCCCTCAATGCGATAGCCGTGGCGGGCGAGCCGCCCCACGACCTCGACGAGCAGCCTTCGCTCGACTTCCTTGATGCGCTCGTGCAGCGCGCTCTCGTCGTCCTCGTCCCGGACCTCGACCACGCCCTGGGCGATGATCGGCCCGGTGTCGACGCCGTCGTCGACGAAGTGGACGGTGCAGCCGGTGACCCTGGCGCCGTACGCGAGCGCGTCGCGCACGCCGTGGGCGCCCGGGAAACTGGGCAGCAGCGCCGGGTGGGTGTTGACGAACCGCCCGCCGAACCGCGCGAGGAACTCCTTGCCGACGATCTTCATGAAACCGGCGGAGACCACGAGGTCGGGCTCGTGCGCGGCCACGGCCTCGGCGAGGGCCGCGTCCCACTCCTCCCGGGTGGGGTGGTCCTTCACCCGGCACACGAAGGTGGGCAGTCCGGCACGCTCGGCCCGGGCGAGCCCCTCGATGCCGCCGCGGTCGGCCCCCACGGCGACGATCCGCGCCCCGTACTCCTCCACCCCGGTGCGCTCGATCTCGTCCAGGAGCGCCTGGAGATTGGTGCCGGATCCGGAGACCAGGACGACGAGGCGCTTGACCGCTCGGCCAGCGGGGGTGGCGGCCACGGTGGGGCCCTTTCTCGGTGAGCGACATGTCCGGCCGACGGTTTGTACGTTCGTACCAATGCTTCACGGCCCCGGATACGGGGAAGCCTACGAAGCGGCCGGCCGTCAGCAACGATACCGGCACTCCGGAAGGCCCCCTCGGGACGGGGGCGTGGCCGGAAGGTAGCGTTCGGAGGGAATCACGAAGGAGCAGCCCCGGGAACGCGGTCGCCGTGCGGTGCGTTCACGGGGTGGAAGCTCAACGCGGACAGCCGCGCTCACCTAGGGGAAGACGCTCTTCTGATGCCCGATCGCAGCCTGCGACTCCTCACGTTCCCGCCACTTCTGGCCCAGGGGAGCGAGCGTGCCGGCGTGCTGCTCCGGGAGCGGCCGTCCTCGCCGCCCGAGGCGCCGTCGGGTGGCCGGGACGGCGACGGGCAGGGCGGCGAGCGCAAGGACGACAACCCGTTCGCGCCGCCGCCGGAGGGCACCCCGGACCGGCCGTGGCAGCCCCGCCGCCCCGAGGGGTCCCAGGATCCGTCCTCGGGCCCGCAGGGCGACTCCCACTGGGGCAGTCAGTGGAGCGACCGCCAGCCCGGCCGCTCCTCCGGCGGCTTCGGCGAACGTCCCGGCAGCCGGCCCGAGGGCCCCGGCCCCGGCGGGCCGACGGGATCCGGCACGCGCTGGGACCCCACGGACCCGGCCCAGCGCCGCGCGCGCTACGCCCTGCTGTCCGGCATGTGGGCCGTCTTCTTCGCCCTTTTCAGCTGGCCGTACGTGTCGCTGCTGCTGGGCGCGCTCGCCCTGTACTGGGGCATCAGCGCCCTGCGCGCCAAGCCCCGCACCCCCGGCCCGGACGCCCCCACCCCGCCGCCGGGCGCCCGCCCGCAGACCACGGCGGCGGTCAGCGGCCTGGTCACGGCCGGCCTCGCCCTGATCCTGGTGGCCTCGACCTTCACGGTCCAGCTCGTCTACAGCGACTACTACACCTGCGTCAGCGACGCCCTGACCCAGCAGGCCAAACAGTCCTGCGACCAGCACCTGCCGAAGGAACTGCGCGGGGTCCTGGGCGTCGGCAACGGCTGACGCGCCGGGCCACGCCGTCATGAGGCCACGGGGCTACGCGGTGGCCGGTGGCTCGGCCGGTCCGGGCGGGCCGGAGGTGTCCGACGGGGCCGCTGGGTGTGGCAAGGCCGGCCGGGCGGGCTCCGAAGGCGATTCGGCGGCGGTGGCCGGTGACGGGTCCGGCTCCTGGTACCGGCCCGACGGGTCACCGGCCGCTGGGCCGGTGACGGGCCGGGACACCCCGGCAGCAGGACCGCCGGCGGGCTGAGGCACGTCGGCTGCCGGGTCGCCGGTGGAACGGGACGCGTCGGCATCTGGATCGCCGGTGCAACGGGACGCGTCGGCAACCCGACCACCAGCGAGCCGAGACGCGTCGGCTGCCGGGCCGCCGGTGGAACGGGACGCGTCGGCAACCCGACCACCAGCGAGCCGAGACGCGTCGGCTGCCGGGCCGCCGGTGGGGCGGAGTGCGTCGGCGGGTGGTGGCGGGGTCGGCGTGGACGGCTGTTCCGGTGTCCGCGCGGGCGTCGAGGCCGCGCGCAGGGCTTCCCAGCGGGAGGCACCCGGGAGGTCGTCGTCCCGCCAGGCCCGGGGGTACGGGTCGCCGGTGGGCAGGAAGTCGTACAGCTCGTCCTCGAGCTGTCCCCCACCCGGCCCACTCGCCGTCCTCGCGCCCTTGACCGGCTTCGACGGCTGCGGCGCGGGGCTCTCGGCCCCCTTGCCGGCAGCCATGAGCGGGGCCCGCGCGGCCCCCGTCTCCGTCGCCGCCCGCCCGGCCCGCTCGGCCGCCCGCGCCCGGCCCCGCCACAGCCGCCAGGCCCGCGAGATCAGCGTCACCGGCATTCCGGTCACCGTGATCCACAGCGCGGCCACCGGACCGGCCTGCCACCACACCGGGCCGAAGTCGGCCAGCGTCCCCGTGCCCAGGCGGCCGCCGGACAGCGCGGCGAGCAGCGAGACGGCCGTCCCGCACAGCAGTGCCGCCAGGACCAGCGCCCCGGCCGTCCGCACGGCGGACCAGGGCGCCGCCCGCCACCCGGCCTGCTCCCCGGCGCCCGTCCGCCACCGCCGGCCCGCGGCCGCCCGTGCCAGGAACCAGGCCACCGTCACCCCGGCCGCCACCGGCACCAGGCCCACGGCCCAGTCGAGCCGGGTCCCGGGCCCCGGGTCCGGTACGGCCGCGAGGAGCGGGAACGGGGGCAGCAGCGGGGCGGGGTCGGAGGCGAGGGGCCGCACCAGGTGCCCGGCGCCGAGGACGAAGCCTGGGCCGAGGGCGTAGGAGGCCGACCACACCGCCGCGTTCGGGATCAGCGCGATGCCGAGCAGCAGCACGGCGAACCGGCCGGTCCAGCCCGCCGTGAGCTGGAGGAACGACGCGCGCGCCCCATCGCCGTGCAGCACCAGCGACACCCCGACCAGCAGCGCCCCGCCCCCGGCGAGCACCGCCGTCCCGGCGGCGGCGGCCCGTACCGCCGCGGCCAGCCGGGCCCACGCGTCCGGCCCGGACAGCAGCGCCCGCACCGGTCCCGGCAGCCGCGGCAGCAGGCGGCGCAGGGGTCCGCGCGGGCAGCCGTGCGCCGTCCACACCCCGGCCGCGGCGGGCACCGCGGCGGCCATCGGCAGACACACCGTCACCCAGCCCCACTGAGGGCGCAGTTCGCCGCCGGAGCAGTACAGCGCGGCGGCGGTGCCGACGCCGAGGTAGCCGATGACCACGCCCGTCCACGCCGTGCGCGCCGGGACGGGCGGCGGGCCGTCGGGCTCCGGGGAGGCGTCCGTCGCGTCCCGCGCCGCCCGGTGGACCAGCCACACCGGGAGCGCGAGGAGGAGCAGCGGGGACACGCCCACCGGCTGGGGCACGCCGGACAGCGTGTCGGTGCGGACCAGCTCGACGCCGTGCCCGAGCAGCCACAGCGCGGCGGCGACGTGCAGCGCGCCGTCCGGACCGCTGTCGGGGTACGGCGAGCTGATCCACAGAGCCAGCACGAGCACCGCGAGCGAGCCGAGCCCGAGTGCTGCGGCGACCGCGCCGCCCAGCAGGCCGGCGCCCAGCCCGGGCGATCGGTCACGCATCCCGTGCAGCAGGGGCGGCAACGAAGGTCGGCGATCGGTCATCAGGGTCACCCCGCCATGCTCCCAACGACACGCGCTTTCCCGTCGTAACAGGAGAACCACCGATGTGTCGTTCAATATATGTTTATGTACTTTTTCGGCCGAAGGAGTGTCCTGTGACGGAAAGCCCGGCCAGCCAGTTGCCACCACCGACCGAACGCCGACGCCTGCGCGAGGCCGGCGGACTGACCGAGGCTCAGGTCGCCGAGCGGATCGGCGTCGGCCGTGCCACGGTCCGCGCCTGGGAGCGCGGCCGGGACACCCCCGGCGGCCGGGAGGGCGAGGCCTACGCCCGCCTGCTGGCCGGCCTCGCCGGGCCCGCGGCCGGGCGGACGGACGCGCACGACCAGGGGTCAGCACCCGCGCTGACGCCCGCTCAGGCCTTCGACGCGCTGTACGCGTTCTGCGCTCCGGCCCTCGTCCGGCAGGCGTACCTGCTCACCGGCCGCCGCGAGCTGGCCCGTGAGGCCGTGGAGCACGCCTTCCAGCTCGCCTGGCAGCGCTGGCCGGAGGTGGCGCAGGATCGGGACCCGGCGGGCTGGGTGCGGGCGGTGGCGTACGAATGGGCCCTCTCCCCCTGGCACCGCTTCCGCCCCCGCCACCGCTCCCCCGAACCCCCGCCGGCCGACCCCGCCGACCGCGCGCTGCTGCACGCCCTGCTCGAACTGCCGCCCTCCTACCGGCGCACCCTCGTGCTGTACGACGGCGTCGGCCTCGACCTGCCGGAGACGGCGGCGGAGACGGAGGCGAGCACACCCGCCGCGGCCGGCCGGCTGACCCGCGCCCGGGAGGCGGTGGCCGCGCGGGTCCCGCAGCTGGCCGACCCCGCAGAACTGCACCGGCGGCTGGTCGAGCTCGCCTCGGCCGAGCGGCCGCGGCCGCCCGTGCCCGCGACCGTGCGGACCGGCGGCGAACGGCGGAACGTCTTCTGGACGCGCGCGGCCATCGCCTTCACGGTCGCGATCGTCGGCTCCACGGCGCTGACCCTGCGCACGGCGCCGACCCACTACGAGCCGCCCGTCGCCCCGGCCCAGGCGGTGCAGGGGGTGCCGCCGCCGGCCGCCCTTGGCCCCCTGTCCCGCGCGGAACAGGCGCTGCGCGAGAAGCTCCGCCGCTCGCAGACCGGCGGCCCGGAACGGCTGACGCCCGTGGCCGGGTGACGCGGTCGCGCCCACCGGCCCGGCGGGCGGGAACGCGCGCAGGCCCGCCCCCTCACCGGGGACGGGCCTGCGGACGCTCAGCCGGGTGCGTCAGGCGCCCAGGATCTCCCGCGCCAGCTTCGCCGTCTCGGTCGGCGTCTTGCCGACCTTGACGCCGGCGGCCTCGAGGGCCTCCTTCTTCGCCTGGGCGGTGCCGGACGAACCGGAGACGATGGCGCCGGCGTGGCCCATGGTCTTGCCCTCGGGCGCGGTGAAGCCCGCGACGTAGCCGACGACCGGCTTGGTCACGTTCTCCTTGATGAACGCGGCCGCGCGCTCCTCGGCGTCGCCGCCGATCTCACCGATCATCACGATCAGGTCGGTGTCGGGGTCGTCCTGGAACGCGGCCAGGGCGTCGATGTGGGTGGTGCCGATGATCGGGTCGCCACCGATGCCGACGGCCGTCGAGAAGCCGATGTCACGCAGCTCGTACATCATCTGGTACGTCAGCGTGCCGGACTTCGAGACCAGGCCGATGCGGCCCGGCTTGGTGATGTCGCCCGGGATGATGCCGACGTTCGACTGGCCCGGGGTGATGATGCCGGGGCAGTTCGGGCCGATGATGCGGGTCTTGTTGCCCTTCTTGCCGGCGTACGCCCAGAAGGCGGCCGTGTCGTGCACGGCGATGCCCTCGGTGATCACGACGGCCAGCGGGATCTCGGCGTCGATGGCCTCGACGACCGCGTCCTTGGTGAACTTCTCCGGCACGAAGATGACGGAGACGTTGGCGCCGGTCTTCTCGATGGCCTCCTTGACGGTGCCGAAGACCGGTACCTCGGTGCCGTCGAAGTCCACGGTCTGACCCGCCTTGCGCGGGTTCACGCCGCCCACGACCTGGGTGCCGTCACCCAGCATGAGCTTGGTGTGCTTCATGCCGGTGGCACCGGTCATGCCCTGGACGATGACCTTGCTGTCCTTGTTGAGCCAGATAGCCATGGTGTGTTGTGTCCTCGTCCTGAGTGCTTACTTGGCGGCGTGGGCCAGCTCGGCGGCCTTGTCGGCCGCGCCGTCCATGGTGTCGACGCGCTGCACCAGCGGGTGGTTGGCGTCGGTGAGGATCTGCCGGCCCAGCTCGGCGTTGTTGCCGTCCAGACGGACGACGAGCGGCTTGGTGACGTTCTCGCCGCGGTCCTCGAGGAGCTTCAGGGCCTGCACGATGCCGTTGGCGACCTCGTCGCAGGCGGTGATGCCGCCGAAGACGTTCACGAAGACGGACTTGACGTCCGGGTCGCCCAGGATGATCTCCAGGCCGTTCGCCATGACCTGGGCGGAGGCGCCACCGCCGATGTCCAGGAAGTTGGCGGGCTTGACGTTGCCGTGGTTCTCACCGGCGTACGCGACGACGTCCAGGGTGCTCATGACGAGACCGGCGCCGTTGCCGATGATGCCGACCTCACCGTCGAGCTTGACGTAGTTGAGGTTCTTCTCCTTGGCGGCGGCCTCAAGCGGGTTGGCCGCGGCCTTGTCGTGGAGTTCCTCGTACTCGGGGTGGCGGAACTCGGCGTTGTCGTCGAGCGACACCTTGCCGTCGAGGGCGAGGACCTCGCCGGAGGCGACCTTCGCCAGCGGGTTGACCTCGACCAGGAGGGCGTCCGACTTGATGAAGGTGTCCCACAGCTTGACGAGGACGTTCACGACCTTGTCCGCGACCTCGGCCGGGAACTTGGCGGCCTCGACGATCTCGCGGGCCTTGGCCTCGTCCACACCGTCGATCGGGTTGATCGGCGTCTTGGCGACGGCCTCCGGACGGGTGGCCGCCACCTCCTCGATCTCCATGCCGCCCTCGACGGAGGCGATGGAGAGGAAGGTGCGGTTGGCGCGGTCGAGGAGGTAGGAGACGTAGTACTCCTCGACGATCTCCGGGGCCGTCTCGGCAATCATGACCTTGTGGACCGTGTGGCCCTTGATGTCCATGCCGAGGATGTCCGTCGCACGGGCGACGGCCTCGTCCGCGGAGGCGGCCAGCTTGACGCCACCGGCCTTGCCGCGGCCACCGACCTTCACCTGCGCCTTGACGACGGACTTGCCGCCCAGCCGCTCGGTGATCGCGCGCGCCGCCTCAGGCGTGTCGATGACTTCACCGGCCAGCACCGGTACATCGTGCTTGGCGAAGAGGTCCCTCGCCTGGTACTCGAACAGGTCCACGCGCTTCCGTCCCTATCAGTGATCTCGCGGTTCGTTGGATGCGTGGGCGTGCCGCGAAGGGCAACGTGACGTCCGCTGTGTCACAAGGGAAGCGCACACGGTGTCCGAGCGCGCGGCATGTCCGTCTCGCAGGTTATCGCCGCTCGCGGGGGCTCCCTAAATCGAGGGTCACACCTGAGCGGTGATACCTGTCACATGATGCCGGGTTCGCTGGCACGGCGTGCCGACATGGGGGAGGTGTGCGGCCTCACCGGGCTGGGGTGAGCCCGGTGAGGCCCCCGGTACGGGCCCCTGGAGGCCCCGGACGGCTGATCCCCACCCCAATGGGGACCACCCGCCCGCGCACCGCGGAGGGCCGGCCGGACGGGCCGACGGCATTCGGCCGTCTCGGGCCGGCTCTCCTCCGCGGAGTCTTCGCGGCCCGTCAGGCCCGCACGCCGTAGTGGTTCGTCAGGTCGTGCACATACCCCGGAGCGGCGTTCTCAGCGGCCCGCGCGGTCCCGTCCACGGCGTGCGCCGCCAGCGGCCCGGCGGTGACCCGCGCGGTCCAGCCGAGGTCCCGCGCGAAGGGGCCCGCCTCACCCGTGACGGGCCCGGCGGCAGCGGCGGTGCCGTCCGCGAACGGCACCGCCTCGCCGGCCGCGCCGTACGCCAGCCCGCTCGCGCTGCCGCCTATGCCGTCCACGGCCGGCCGTACGGTGCCGGCGACCTGGCCGAGGGCCGGCTCCACGGCACCGGTGACCCGGCTAACGGCAGGCTCCACGGCACCGGTGACCCCGGCCTCGAACGGCGGCACCTGCCCGGCCACGCCCTGCGCGAAGGTCCCGGCCCGCCCGGTCACCTCCTGGACGGCCGGCGGCACGGTGCCCACGACGCCGTCCGCGAAGAGCGCCACGGCACCGGCCACGCCGTTCCCGAGCGCCCCCGCATCCGTCACGGCCCGCCCGGCGACCGGCACCATCCCGTGCACCGTGGCGGCGGCCACCGGCGGCACCGCGGCGGCGGCCGTCTCGTCCACCACCACGGCGGCCGCGCCCGGCACCGCCCGCGCGGAGCCCGCGGCCCGCCGCCGCACACCGGCCACCGCGTCGTCGGCGTGCGCGGGCACGCCCGCGACGGCGGCCGGGACCTGCGGGTTGGCGTCCGCGGTAGCGCGGTGGAGCCTGGTCTGCGCGGCGGACAGCGCCTCCTCCACCTCGGGGGCGAAGGAGGACAGCGGGCCGAAGAGGTAGTCGATCTCGCCCTGCGGGGCGAGGGCCGGGGGCGAGGACGGGGCGACCACGTCGGTCGCCCTGGCGGCCCGGGCGGTCGTGCCGCCGAGGAGTCCGTCGCCCCTCTCACGGGCGTGCAGCGCGTGCTGTGCGGTCTCCGCGCGCCGTGCCTGTGCACCGGCCGCGGGCCGGTCGGGGCGGGCGGCCTGGGCCGCCTTGGCGGCTTCCTCGGCCGTGGTCCTCTCGGCAGCGGGGGTCCTGGCGCCGGCGCCTGCCTGGTCGGCGGCCCGGTCGGCGGCGCCGGTGGCGGTCCGTGCCTGCTGGTGCGCCTCGGCCGCCGTGTCGGAGACGGTCCCGGTGGCGGTGTCGGTCAGCCGGGAGACGGTGCCGGGGACGCCCGTATCGCCGGCGACGTCGGTGACGCCGGTGAGGACGCCGTCGACCGTGCCGACGAGCGCGCCGGTCAGGGTGCCGGCGCCGCTGTCGGTGTCCGGTACGGAGACCGCGGGCGAGGACAGCTCGTCCGCGCTGGCGGCGGCCGAGCCGAGCGCCCAGACGCCGGTCACACCGGCGGCGATGACGATGGAACGGCGGATGTTCTTGTTCATTGCGTGCGTCAGTCCTTCGGATCGGCTGGAAGTTCCGTCCGGGGATCGCCGGGAGATCAGCGAGATCGCCGAGGGTTCGGCAAGGGATCGACAAACGGGGTCCCGGACGGGCGGGCAGACCTGTCGCGCCCCGCGCCACGGGTCGGTGGCGGGGAGGCCGGTCCTGGCCCTAGCCGGGGAAGAGAGGGATGTCCCGGTGCCGTTCCCGGGTCCCGGGCGCGTCGACGCGCGCGGTGGCGCCGGCCAGGAGCCGCACGGGCGCCCGGCCGTCGAGGGCGACGGCGTGCGCGTCGCCGTGCCGGGAGGCGGTGCCGTCGGCCGCCTGCTTGCCGAGCGCGCCGTCCGGGTCCCCGGACGGCGTGGGCAGCTTGGCCGGGGCTCCGGCCGGTGCGGTGGCACGGGCAGCCGCGCTGTCTGCCGGGGCCTGCGCGGTGGCGGGCACGGCGCCCGGTCCGTACGTCGCTTCCGACGGCCGCACGGGGGCGGCGGCGCGGTGGTGGCCGGCGCCCTCGGCGCTCCCGGTGCCCGGCCGGTCGGCCGCCGGCGCCGGGGTGACCGGCGCGGGCAACTGGTGCGCGGGCAGCGGGTCGAAGACTCCGGGGACTCCTGGCACGGGCAGTCCCGGCACGGGCAGGGAGGTGGCCCCGGGCAGGGAGGTGGCCCCGGGCAGCGCCGTGGTCCGCACCTCGCCGAGGGCGCCGGACGTCTCGCGCACGACGGTACGCACGGGGGTGACGACCCGTTCGGTGACCACCTCCACCGAGGTGACGGCCCGTCCGGCGACAGTCCTGTCAGCGACCCCACGCACGGAGGCAGCGGCCCGCCCGACGACAGTCCCGTCAGCGACCCCACGCACGGAGGCAGCGGCCCGCCCGGCGACAGTCCCGTCAGCGACCCCACGCACGGAGGCGGCAGCCCGCCCGGCGACAGTCCCGTCAGCGACCCCACGCACGGAGGCGGCAGCCCGCCCGGCGACAGTCCCGTCAGCGACCCCCTGGAGGGAGGTGACTTCCGTCGAGTCCTTGGCAGCCGGCGCCATGGCGCTCGGCGCCGTGACGATCCTTGCGACACCTTCGCGCCCGGACCGCGGCAGTGGCGAACTCACCGGGCCCGTGGCCGGCTTGCCCTCGGCCGCCTGGGCCTGCGTCCCGCAGAGGAAGCCGAGCGCGAGCAGTCCGCCCAGCAGCAGCACCAGTTGGAGCGCACGCCGCCCCGCCGCGGTACGCAGCGCGCGCACAGCGATCCCGAACGGAGCTGCTGTCAAGGGCAAGAGGCGGGAGCTTCCTGGAGTCGGGGTGAAGGCGGCGTAGATACTCGCACGCACGGCCCGAGGTAGCGCAAGCCCCCTGTTACCAATGAGTAGCCATGTCCCTTTCGCCACCACACGTCACGCGGTGTCCGGTATGGGCAGCGGCCGCTTCTCGATCGCCGCCGCCATCACCTCGGGGAACAGGTCGGGCGTGCAGGCGAACGCCGGCGCCCCGAGCGCGGCGAGCGCCGCCGCGTGCTCCCGGTCGTACGCGGGCGCTCCTTCGTCCGACAGCGCGAGCAGGGCCACGAACTGCACCCCGGACGCCTTCATCGCCGCGACCCGCTTGAGCATCTCCTCCCGTATGCCGCCCTCGTAGAGGTCGCTGATCAGCACGACGACCGTCTCGGCCGGTCGGGTGATCCGCTCCTGGCAGTAGGCGAGCGCCCGGTTGATGTCCGTGCCGCCGCCGAGCTGGGTGCCGAAGAGCACGTCGACCGGATCGTCCAGCTGGTCGGTGAGGTCCACGACCGCCGTGTCGAAGACGACGAGCCGGGTGTCGATCGACCGCATGGAGGCCAGCACCGCGCCGAAGACGGACGCGTAGACCACGGACGCCGCCATCGAACCAGACTGGTCGATGCAGAGGACGACCTCCTTCTTCACGGACTGCGCGGCCCGCCCGTACCCGATCAGCCGTTCCGGCACGATCGTGCCGTACTCGGGCAGGTAGTGCTTGAGGTTGGCCGCGATGGTGCGGTTCCAGTCGATGTCGTGGTGGCGCGGCCGGCTGACCCGCGCGCTGCGGTCGAGGGCGCCGGTGAGGGTGGCCCGGGTGCGGGTGGCGAGCCGCTTCTCCAGGTCCTCGACCACTTTGCGCACCACCGCCCGCGCGGTCTCCTTCGTCGTCTCGGGCATGGCCCGGTTGAGCGAGAGCAGTGTGCCGACCAGGTGCACGTCGGCCTCGACCGCCTCCAGCATCTCCGGCTCCAGCAGCAGGGAGGCGAGCCCCAGCCGGTCGATGGCGTCGCGCTGCATGACCTGGACGACGGAGGAGGGGAAGTAGGTGCGGATGTCCCCGAGCCAGCGGGCCACGGACGGCGCCGAGGCGCCGAGGCCCGCCGAACGCTCCCGCCCGCCCTGCGGTTTGTCGCCCTTGCCGTACAGCGCGGCGAGCGTGCCGTCCATCGCCGCGTCCCGGCCGGACAGGGCGCATCCGGTGCCGTCGGCCTGGTCGCCGCCGAGCACCAGCCGCCAGCGCCGCAGCCGCTCGCGCGCCGGGTCGGCGGGTTCCGTCAGCAGGGGTTCGCCGGTCATGCGCCCACTCCCGTCAGGCAGTCGTCGTCGCTCGTCGTGGTGCCGTCGTCCGGGTCCGGGCCGAGCAGCAGCCGCAGCACCGGCAGCACGGCGTCGGCCCGCTCGGTGTCGGGCTCGGCGGCGAAGCCGGGCACTACTGGTGTCCTGGCCGTGCGGGCGGTGTCCGCCCCCGGGCCGCGGCGCACCAGTTCCCCGAGGGTTCTGCGCACGCCCGGCTCGTACGCCGAGAAGGTGCGCCGCAGCAGCGGCAGCACGTCGGTGAAGGCGTCCGCGGGGACCCCGGTGAGCCAGGCGTCGACCAGGCCGAGCAGCCGTTCGTCGTGGACCAGCAGCATGCCGCCGCCGCCCCCGGCGAAGCCCTCGATCCAGGCCGCCGCGTCGGCGGGCGGGGTGCCCGGCGAGAGCACCAGGCCCATCAGCCGGGCCGCCTCCTCCGGCTCCAGCTCGCCGTCGTCCAGCAGCAGCCGTACCGCCCGCCCGCGGACGACGCCGGGCACGGTGTCCCGCGTGGCCAGGGTCCGCAGCACGGCACGCCACCGGCCGCGCAGGTCGCCGTGGCCGGCGGCCGGTGCGCCGGCCAGGGTCTCCGCGAGGAGGCCCACCGCCGTGTGCGCTGCGTCCACATGGCCGCGCATCTCCAGTGCCGCGTCCGCGTCCAGGGCGGCGCAGGCCGCCGGCAGGCCGACGAAGACCCGCTCGGCCAGGCCCGCGGCGACGCCGGCCAGGGCTCCGGTGTCGGTGCCGCGCACATCGCCGTAGCGCAGCGAGCGGACCAGCGCCGGCAGCGCCTGGGCGAGGTGGCCGACGTCCGTGTCGAGGGCCGCCCGGTCGGCGAGCACCCGCATCACCACGGGCAGCGCGTCCGGCAGCCCGGCGAGCAGGCAGTGCTCGGCCAAGGCGGTGACGTCGGCGAGGGCGCGCGCGGCGAGCGCGTCGGCCTCCGCCTTCGCCGTGGCCGCGGCGAGCACGGTCGTCCCCCACACCCCCGCCTCGGCGACCCGGACCGACAGCTCCGGCTCCCAGCGCAGCCGCCAGGTCTCCCGGAAGGTGCCGGTGCTCCCCCGTGACTCGGCCGGCTCGCCCCAGCCGACGCCGAGCAGCCGCAGCCGGTGCAGCAGCCTGCCCCGGCCGGCGTCGGTGTCCTTGCGCAGGTCGAGTTCCAGCTCCCGTTCCAGCGCCTCCGGCTTCAGCCGCAGCCTGCGCTGCTCCCGGGCGAGATCGCGCTGCAGGGGCACCGCGGGCGCCGCTTCCGGCACCTCGCCCAGCAGGTCGCCGACGACCAGCCGGTCGTGCACCAGCGCCAGCGGCACGTCGGAGCCGTCGCACATCACCGCGCGCACGGCGTCGGTGGTCTCGGTCAGGCCGGGCAGCGGGCGGCCGCGCATCGCCGCGAGGGTCCCGGCGAGCCGTACCGCCTCGATGACGTGCGCGGAGGAGACCATCCGGTCCTCCTCGCGCAGCAGCCCCGCCACCTTGGTCAGCCACCGCTCGACGGGACGGTCCGGCGCCCGGAACAGGTGCCCGTACCAGCCCGGCGAGTCGATCCCGGCGCCGTAGCCGCTCGACCGGGCCAGCCTGCGGTGCGTCCAGGGCACCCAGGTCAGGTCGGTCCTGACCTTGGGCAGCCCCTTGAGCAGCGCCCGGTCGGCGGTGACGGTGGCCCGCTCCCGCAGCGCGGGCACGTGCCACGCGCCGCACACCACGGCCACCTCCGGCCCGAACTCCTTGCGCGCGGCGCGCACCTGGAGCCGCATGTGGGCCTCCCGCACGAGGTCGCGCGGTCTGCCGCCGGCGCCGTAGCGCTCCCGCAGCGCGCTCATGGCCTCCTCCAGCGCGGCGAACGGCGCGAAGGGGTCCAGGGGGCCGGCGCCCCGGTGCTCGACGACGTCCTCCCACCAGCGCTCGGGATCGTCGAAACCGGCGGTCCCGGCGAGCACGGCCAGCGGGTCGAGGCGCAGGTCCCGCTCCGGCCCCTCCTCGTCCTGCGGGCCGGCCCCGGACGGGGTCTCCGTCCCGGTGTCCCAGGCCAGCGTGTGCGCGGCCGGCAAGTCGATGAAGCGGACCGGGACGTCGTGCCCGAGGGCCCAGCGGATCGCCACCCACTCGGGGCTGAACTCGGCCATGGGCCAGAACGCCGAGCGTCCGGGCTCGTCCACGGCGTGCGCGAGCAGGGCGACAGGGGGGCGCATGTCCGGGTCGGCGGCCAGCGGGACCAGCGGGTCGGCCTCGGGCGGCCCCTCGACGAGCACGGCGCCGGGCCGGGCCGCGTCCAGGGCGGCCCGCACCGCGCGCGCCGAGCCCGGTCCGTGGTGCCGTACGCCCAGCAGCAGCGGCCCGGAGCCGTACGCGCCGTCCCGGGCGGCGGTGCCGCTCACGCGCTCACCTCCCGGCAGGCCCGGTAGAAGTCCTTCCAGCCGTCGCGCTCACGCACCACCGTCTCCAGGTACTCCTGCCAGATCACGCGGTCGGCCGCCGGGTCGCGGACGACGGCGCCGAGGATGCCGGCGGCGACGTCACCCGCGCGCAGTACACCGTCGCCGAAGTGGGCGGCCAGGGCCAGGCCGTTGGTCACCACGGAGATCGCCTCCGCCGTGGACAGCGTGCCGCTCGGCGACTTCAGCTTGGTGCGGCCGTCGGCGGTCACGCCGTCGCGCAGCTCGCGGAAGACGGTCACCACCCGGCGGATCTCGTCGACGCCGTCCGGCACGGCGGGCAGGTCGAGGGAGCGGCCGATCTGCTCCACGCGCCGGGTGACGATGTCGACCTCGGCGTCGGGGCTCTCCGGCAGCGGCAGCACCACGGTGTTGAAGCGGCGGCGCAGGGCGCTGGAAAGGTCGTTGACGCCGCGGTCGCGGTCGTTGGCGGTGGCGATGAGGTTGAAGCCGCGGACCGCCTGCACCTCCTGGCCCAGCTCCGGGATCGGCAGCGTCTTCTCGGACAGGATCGTGATCAGGGTGTCCTGGACGTCGGCCGGGATGCGGGTCAGCTCCTCCACCCGGGCCGTCATCCCCTCGGACATGGCCCGCATAACGGGGCCGGGCACGAGGGCGTCCCGGCTGGGGCCGTGCGCGAGGAGCTGCGCGTAGTTCCAGCCGTAGCGGATCGCTTCCTCCGGTGTGCCGGCCGTGCCCTGTACGAGCAGGGTCGAGTCGCCGCTCACGGCCGCCGCCAGATGCTCCGACACCCAGGTCTTGGCCGTGCCGGGGACGCCGAGCAGGAGCAGGGCGCGGTCGGTGGCGAGGGTGGTGACGGCGACCTCGACGATGCGGCGCGGGCCCACGTACTTCGGTGTGATCACGGTGCCGTCCGGCAGGGTGCCGCCGAGCAGGTAGGTCGCCACCGCCCACGGCGACAGCTTCCAGCGGGCCGGGCGCGGACGGTCGTCCTGGGCGGCGAGCGCGGCGAGTTCGGCCGCGAACGCGTGCTCGGCGTGCGGTCGCAACGCCTGCGCGTCCTGGTTCCCGCTCGCGTCGACGGACATCGGTTCCACGGACACAGACATGGCTGAGGCCCCCTCCAGCTCGGCCGGTTCGGATCTGGCACCAACCGTGCACCACCCCACTGACAATCGCCCTGACCTGCAGGAACGGGCTCGCGAGGCCGATTGTCAGTGGGGGGACCTACCGTCGTTTCCATGACTGAGCAGGGGGTGCGCTGGACCGCGGACCAGGTGCTGGCTCTGGCGCCTGACGCCGCGTCACGCAAGGCGGGAAGCAGGCTGGGCACGGCCGGGCCGTGGTCCGGCACGGGCAGCGGAGAGGGGACGGTGTGGGGGCTGTGCAAGGGCAGCGGCAGCAGGCCGTACCAGACGGTGGCGGACCTCGCGGACGTCACGGGCCCGGCCTACAAGTGCAGTTGTCCGAGCCGTAAGTTCCCGTGCAAGCACGCCCTCGGGCTGCTCCTGCTGTGGGCGGAGGGGGACGGCTCGGTACCGCAGCCGGCCGAGCCGCCGGACTGGGCCGCGCAGTGGCTCTCGGGCCGGCGCGAGCGCGCGGAGAAGAAGGAGGCGGGGGGCGGCGGCGGTTCGGCTTCCGGGTCCGCCGATCCCGGGGCGGCGCGGCGACGGGCGGCGCGCCGCGCCGAGCGGGTCACCGCGGGCGCGACGGAACTGGAGCAGCGCCTGGCGGACCTGCTGCGCGGCGGTCTGGCCACGGCCGAGCAGGCCGGGTACGCCCTCTGGGAGGAGACGGCGGCGCGCATGGTCGACGCGCAGGCGCCCGGACTCGCCGCGCGAGTGCGGGAGTTGGGTGCGATACCGGCCTCCGGCCCGGGCTGGCCGGCGCGGCTGCTGGAGGAGAGCGCCCTGCTGCACCTCCTGGACCAGGGCTGGCTGCGCCACGACCGGCTGCCGGACGCCCTCGCGGCCACGGTCCGCTCCCGGCTCGGCCTGCCGGCCCAGCCGGACGGCCCGCCGCTGCGCGACCGCTGGCTGGTGCTGGCGCAGTACGACACGGCGGACGCGAAGCTGACGACGCGCCGGTTGTGGCTGCACGGCGCCGACTCGGGTCTGACCCGGCTGCTCCTCTCCTACGGCGCGGCCGGCCGGGCACCGGAGCTTTCGCTGCCGGTCGGGCTGGTCCTGGACGCGGACCTGTCCGTGTTCCCCGGCGCCGGTCAGACGCGGGCGGCCCTGGGCGAGCAGTACGCGCCGCCCGTGCCCGCCGCGCTGCGGCCACCCGGCGCGACCACCGCCCAGGCGGCGGCGCGCTACGGCGAGGCGCTCCGCGAGGACCCCTGGCTGGACTCGGTCCCGGTCACGCTGGACGGGGTCGTGCCGGTCCAGGACACGGAGGCGGGCGGGGGCTGGCAACTGGCCGACGCGCAGGCGGACTCGGCGCTGCCGCTCACCGAGGCGTTCCGCGCCCGCCCCGGCCTGTGGCGCCTGGTCGCCCTGTCCGGCGGCGCGCCCGTGCGGGTCTTCGGCGAGTGCGGCCACCGCGGCTTCACCCCGCTGACGGCGTGGCCCGAGGGCCCGGGCGACCCGGTGACGCTGTGTTGACCGGAGGGGACCGCCGGCCGGAGTCCGGCGCAGCGCACTCGAGGACGGAAAGGGAAGGGGACGGCATGGACGGAACGCCGGCCACGCGGGACGGCGAGGCCTCCTGGGAGGAGCTGGTCGCCACCGCTCTGCTGGGCACCGACCGGCGCCCGCCGGCGGCGTCCGCCGGGCGGGAGGCCCCGGTGGCCCTGCTGGACGCCGCCGCCGTGGCGACCGTGCGGCGACGGGCGGGCCTGCGGCCCGGGCGGGCCGCGCGGCGGCCGGAGCCCGCCCCGGAGGATCCGCGTCCGGCGCTGCCCGCGGCCGCGGCCCGCAGGCTCGCGACGCTGCTGGCCGACCGCTCGGGCGGCGCGGGCGGCGGCCGTCGGGGCAGCTCGCCCGACCTCATGGAACTGCTCCCGCAGTGGCTGGCGGCGGCCAACGCGCACGGCTACGCCGCCCCTGCCCCGGCGCTGCCCGCGCTGCTGGACGCCGCCCGGGGCCGCACGGACCTGCGGCCGGCGGCGCTGGCGTTCGCCGGGCCGCGGGCGCTGTGGCTGGCCCGGCTGAACCCCGACTGGCGGTTCGCCCTGCGCGCGGCGCCGGGCGGCGGCGCGGCACTGCCCGGCGCCGGGGACGGCGAGGCGGTGCGCCTGCTGTGGCAGGAGGGGCTGTTCGCCGAGCGGGTCGCGCTGCTGGGCGCACTGCGGGCCACCACCCCCGCGGTCGCACGGGAACTGCTGGAGGGCACCTGGCCCACCGAGCGGGCGGAGGACCGTCTGATGTTCCTCGACTCGCTGCGCGCGGGCCTGTCGGCCGAGGACGAGGCCTTCCTCGAGCGGGCGTTGAGCGACCGCAGCCGCAACGTCCGGGCGACCGCGGCGGAACTGCTGTCGTCGCTGCCCGGTTCGGCGCTCGCCACCCGCATGGCGCGACGGGCCGCGGCGTGTGTGGCCGTGGACCGCACCGCGGACTCGCCCGCACTCGTGGTGGAGGCGCCGCACGAGTGCGACCCGGGCATGGAGCGCGACGGTGTGACGGCCAAGCCCCCCGCCGGCAGAGGCGAACGCTCCTGGTGGCTGGCCCAGTTGGTGGAGGCGGCGCCACTGGGGATCTGGCCCGGGCGGCTCGGCGGGCGCACCCCGGCGCAGATCGTGGCGCTGCCGGTGTCCGACGGCTGGCAGGGCGAGCTGCACGCCGCCTGGTGCCGGGCGGCGGTGCGGCAGCGGGACGCCGAGTGGTCGAGGGTGCTGCTCGGCTCACCGTCGGCGCCCGAGGCCGGCGGGCCGGGCGCGGTGTCCCTGGCGGAGCGGGCGAAGCTGCTGGCCGCGCTCGACGCCGGCGCACGGGCCGAGTGGGTGGCGGGTTTCATCGCGACCCACGGCCTGTCCGAGGCGTTCCAGCTCCTCGGGGTGTGCGCGGTCCCCTGGTCCGCCCCGCTCGGCCGGGCCGTGGTGGACGCCCTCGAGATCGCGCGGGACGGGGGCAGTTACCCCTGGAGCTTCAGCGGGGTGATGGGACTGGCCGAGCGGTGCCTCGACCCGGCGGAGGCCACTCGCCTCGACGCTCTGCTCGCGATACCCGACGAGCGGGAGGACGCCTCGCCGGGCGCCGGGGGCTACTGGGCGGAGGCGTTCCAGCGGCTCGTCACCACCCTGCGGCTGCGGGCGGCGATGGCCGTGGAGCTGGCACCGGGCGGAACGCCCCGCAGGTCCGGGGACTGAGAAGGGGGCCGTTTCGGACGCGAAGGGCTCCGGGAGCGGCGCCCCCGTAGCCTGCCGCACGGCACCGCGTCCGGCGGCTCAGCCGCCGGACGCGGCCGGCTGGCGCACGTTCTCCCGCACCCACTCCACGATCGCCGTGGTGGTCGCTCCCGGCGTGAAGATGCCCGCGACGCCCTTCTCCTTCAGCGGCGCGATGTCCTCCTCCGGGATGATGCCGCCGCCGAAGACGACGATGTCCTCGGCCTCGCGCTCCTTGAGCAGATCGATGACGGCGGCGAAGAGGGTGTTGTGGGCGCCCGAGAGGATCGACAGGCCGATCGCGTCGGCGTCCTCCTGGATCGCGGTGTCGACGATCTGCTCGGGCGTCTGGTGGAGCCCGGTGTAGATGACCTCCATGCCGGCGTCGCGCAGCGCCCGCGCGATGACCTTGGCCCCGCGATCGTGGCCGTCGAGCCCCGGCTTGGCCACAACCACGCGGATCGGACCGGCTGCCACACCCATCACTGCCTCCATCAGAGGATCACGGAAGCGATCGCTTCCGTCCGTAACGACAAGTACCGCACTTTTGGCGCGTCCCGCCACCCGTCGCGAAGTGAACGAACGTTATCCCCAGCATCCCGCAACCGGCAGTTTTACGGTGCGCGGGGAGGGGGAAATCACATAGTGGGACATGAGGGCACGCGGGGGACGGAGCCGCCCCCCGCGTGCCGACTGGAGGTCGGCCAATGAAGGTCACCGGGGTACTGCCGCTCGTCCTCCCGATCTACCGGCGCCTGTGGCCCGGCAGACTGGTCGATCTCTCCATGGCCCTGCTCAAGGCGACCGCGCTGGAGGCGGCGATCCTGGCCGGGCACCTGCTGCTGTACCCGACCGGTTTAACCCAGGAGCGCCGCGGTCCCGCCCCGTCCGCCCAGGACGGCACCACCCGGCTTCCGGGCAGGCCCGGCCCGCCGGTCGTCCTGCTGCACGGCTTCATCGACAACCGCTCCGTCTTCGTCCTGCTGCGCCGCAGCCTCGCACGCAGCGGCCGCCAGCGCGTGGAATCGCTCAACTACTCTCCGTTGACGTGCGACATACGCATCGCGGCCGAACTGCTGGGCCGGCACGTCGAGGAGATCTGCGAGCGCACCGGCAGCAGCCAGGTGGACATCGTGGGACACAGCCTCGGCGGCCTCATCGCGCGCTACTACACACAGTGCCTGGGCGGCGACGCCAGGGTGCGCACGCTCGTCACCCTCGGCACGCCGCACTCCGGAACCCGGGCCCTGCCCCTGGCGAGCGCGCACCCCATCGTGCGGCAGATGCGGCCCGGCTCCGAGGTGATCGAGGCGTTGGCCAGGCCGGCGCCCGGCTGTCGTACGCGCTTCGTCAGCTTCTGGAGCGACCTGGACTCCGTGATGGTCCCCCTGGAATCGGCCTGCATCGACCACCCCGACCTGGATGTGCGCAACATCCGCGTGACGGGCATCGGGCACCTCGCGCTGCCGGTGCACCCGGCCGTCGCGGTCGGCATACGGGAGGCCCTCGAGGCAGCGCCCACCGAGACCCGGCTCACCGACGGCGCGACGGTGGCCTGAGCGAAGCCGGCCGGCGGGGGGCGAACCGGGCCGAGCGGGCCAGGACAGAGCCGCCCCATCGGTTACCCAGAGTCACCCTGCATCGAACAGACCTCGAACACAACGCCAAAGTCGGGTTCACGACCCCCGAATCACGGCCGAATGCCCGTTTCCGGCCCACGCGAAACCGGCCGACGATTGTCGCGCCCGCGTACCGCCGGGTACAGTCGCCGCACTGCTCTGGCAGCCACTGTTGTCGAGGCGAAAGAGAAGTAGGTGAACGACCGTCACCCGTCGGGGACCATGACCACCCCGGCCCCGGCTTCCGACGCCTCCACCGGGCACTACGCCTACGGAACGCAGGAAGCCCACTACGACGACCTCACCACGTACGGCGGCTACGACGCCACCGGTTTCACGGCCACCACCAGCGGGACCGGCGCCTTCGCCACCGACCCGCTCTTCGGCAGCCTGCCGGGCGACGACCAGCACACCGGCGTCTACGACAGCACGCAGTGGCAGACCGGTACGGGCCAGTTCACGCAGCACGACCCGTACGCGGCCCAGCAGCACGCGGCCTACGACACGGGCGCGTACGACACCACCGCGTGGACGATCCCCGCGCAGGCCACGGGCGACGACTTCAGCGGCCAGTGGGACGCGAACGCCTGGCTGCAGCAAGACCAGTCCGCGGGCGCCGACCAGACCCAGCAGTGGCAGTGGGGCACCCAGGCCTACGACACCGCCGCGTACGACGCCACGCAGTGGAACTCCGACGGCACGCCCGTGCCGCACGAGCACCTCGCGGCGCCGCACGACCAGCCCGGTACGCCGCACGACCAGCACGCCGAGCGGTTCGCCCAGGCCGCCGGGACGGGCGAGTTCGCCGAGTATGCCGAGGGCGGCGAGTACCCCGAGGCCGGCGAGTATGCGGGCACCGGCGAGTACACCGGCGCCGCCGAGTTCGGCGAGTACGCCGAGACCGGTGAGTTCCCGGATGCGGGCACCGGGGACGGCGAGCCGGGCGACACGGGCGAGCTGCCCGCGGTGCCGGATCTGCTCGACGACCAGGAGGAGCCCGCTCCGGTGCCCGCGCCCCGCGCGGGCTCCCGCGGCGCGGCGCGTTCCCGGCGCCGTACGCCCCCCAAGCGCTCCGCACTGCTGACCATCGCCGTGCCCTCGGCCTGTGTGATGGGTGTCGCCGGCATCGCCGCCGCCTCCGTCGGCGGTCTGACCGACGACGGAGGCGACTCCTCCGTCACTGCCTCGGACGCGCAGTCGGTGAAGCCGTCCGTCGCCAACAGCAAGCTGGACACCCAGCTCAGGACGCTCTCCGCCGGCGCCGACGACTTCGCCGACCGGGCCAGCCGGACGCAGGAACGCATCGATCTCAAGACGCAGCAGGAGCTGCAGAAGAAGAAGGCCGCCGCCGAGGCCGCGCTCAAGGAGCGGCTGCGGCCCAAGTTCGCCATCCCGGTCCTGCAGAAGGGGCTCAGCGCCTACTTCGGCCAGGCCGGTGTGAACTGGATGTCCGTGCACACGGGCATCGACTTCCCGGTCTCGTACGGCACCACGGTGATGGCCGCGACCGACGGCGTCGTCTCCACCAAGTGGAACAGCGCCTACGGCAACATGATGATCGTGACGGCGAAGGACGGCACGGAGACCTGGTACTGCCACCTCTCCAGCTACCGGGTGGCCGCCGGTACCGCCGTCAAGGCCGGCCAGCCGATCGCCTACTCCGGCAACTCGGGCAACTCCACCGGCCCGCACCTGCACTTCGAGGTCCGCCCGGCCGGCGGGGCGGCCATAGACCCGCTGCCGTGGCTGCGCAGCCACGGACTGGACCCGAGCTGAGCCCCGGACGCACGCGAACGATGTGAGCCCTGCCGGTCCGGCGGGGCTCACATCGTTCGCGAAGCCGCTCGGCGGGCCGGCTAGAGCTTCTCGACGGGCGCGTACCGCAGCAGCAGCCGCTTCGGCTTGGCGTCCCCGAAGTCGATCGTCGCCTCGGCGTTGCCGCCGGTGCCCTTGACCGCGACGACCGTGCCGAGGCCGAACTGGTCGTGCGTGACCCGGTCCCCGACGGCCAAGGCGACCACCGGCTTCTCGGCCGTGCGCCGGGTGGCGAACCCGGACGCGCCCGACGCCGCGGAGCGGGAGCGGGAGGAGGACAGCGACGCCGCGATCCCGGCGGCGGGCCCGGAGGACACCGGCGCCGCGGCTCCGGTCCGCTTCCACTCCAGGTGGGCGGCCGGGATCTCCTCCAGGAAGCGGGAGGGCGGGTTGTACGACGGCTGGCCCCAGGCGCTGCGCATCGCCGACCGGGTGAGGTACAGCCGCTCCCGCGCGCGCGTGATGCCCACGTACGCCAGGCGCCGTTCCTCCTCCAGTTCCTTGGTCTGGCCGAGGGCGCGCATGTGCGGGAAGACGCCGTCCTCCATGCCGGTCAGGAAGACCACCGGGAACTCCAGGCCCTTGGCGGTGTGCAAGGTCATCAGGGTGATGACGCCGTCGCCGTCCTCCTCGTCCGGGATCTGGTCGGAGTCGGCGACCAGCGCGACCTGTTCCAGGAAGTCGGCCAGCGTGCCCGCCTCCCCCTCCGCGCGTTCCTGCTCGAACTCCAGGGCCACCGCGGCGAGTTCCTGCAGGTTCTCGATGCGGGTCTCGTCCTGCGGGTCGGTGGAGTTCTGCAGCTCGGCGAGGTAGCCGGTCCGTTCGAGTATGGCCTCCAGCACGGTCGCCGGTCCGGCGCCGGACTCCACGATGGTCCGCAGGTCCTCCATCAGCGTGTTGAACCGCTTGACCGCGTTGGTGGAGCGCGCGGCCATGCCGTAGGCCTCGTCCACACGCTTGAGCGCCTGCGGGAAGCTGATCTTCTCGCGCTGGGCGAGGGCGTCGATCATCGCTTCGGCGCGCTCTCCGATGCCGCGCTTGGGCACGTTGAGGATGCGGCGCAGCGGCACGGAGTCCTCGGGGTTGGCGAGGACGCGCAGGTAGGCCAGGACGTCCCGGACCTCCTTGCGCTCGTAGAAGCGGACGCCGCCGACGACCTTGTAGGGCAGGCCGACTCGGATGAAGACCTCTTCGAAGACACGGGACTGGGCGTTCGTGCGGTAGAAGACGGCGACGTCCCCCGCCTTCGCGTCGCCCGCGTCGGTGAGGCGGTCTATCTCGTCGGCGACGAACTGGGCCTCGTCGTGCTCGGTGTCGGCGACGTAGCCGGTGATCCGCGCGCCCTGGCCGGCGTTGGTCCACAGGTTCTTCGGGCGGCGGGACTCGTTGCGCTCGATGACCGCGTTGGCGGCGGACAGGATGGTCTGCGTGGAGCGGTAGTTCTGCTCCAGCAGGATCGTCGTCGCGTCCGGGTAGTCCTCCTCGAATTGGAGGATGTTGCGGATCGTCGCGCCCCGGAAGGCGTAGATCGACTGGTCCGCGTCACCCACCACGCACAGCTCGGCGGGCGGCAGGTCGTACTCGCCGGGCGGTGCGTCCTCGTCGTGCTGCCCGGTGCCCACCAGCTCGCGGACCAGGGCGTACTGCGCGTGGTTGGTGTCCTGGTACTCGTCGACCAGGACGTGCCGGAAGCGGCGGCGGTAGTGCTC
The DNA here is from genome assembly GCF_042793175.1 of Streptomyces sp. NPDC056580. Lineage (NCBI taxonomy): Bacteria > Bacillati > Actinomycetota > Actinomycetes > Kitasatosporales > Streptomycetaceae > Streptomyces > Streptomyces sp. NPDC056580. Next base: position 65,227 of record NZ_JBHTVE010000010.1, read on the forward strand.
GGCCACGTCCGGGAAGGCGCGCAGCAGGTTGACCGTGGTCATGATCAGGTCGTCGAAGTCCAGCGCGTTGGCCTCGCGCAGTCTCGACTGGTAGAGCGCGTAGGCCTGGGCGAGGGTCTTCTCGAAGCCGTCGGTGGCCTGGGCGGCGAAGTCCTCCTCGTCGATCAGCTCGTTCTTCAGGTTGCTGATCTTGGCGCTGAAGGACTTCGGCGGGAAGCGCTTGGGATCGAGGTCGAGGTCGCGGCAGACCAGGGCCATCAGGCGCTTGGAGTCGGCGGCGTCGTAGATCGAGAAGGACGACGTGAAGCCGAGCTTCTTCGACTCGCGGCGCAGGATGCGCACGCACGCGCTGTGGAAGGTCATCACCCACATCGCGTTGGCGCGCGGGCCGACGAGCTGCTCGACCCGCTCCTTCATCTCGCCCGCGGCCTTGTTGGTGAAGGTGATCGCGAGGATCTGCCCCGGGTGCACGTCGCGCGCGGCGAGCAGGTGGGCGATGCGGTGGGTGAGGACGCGCGTCTTGCCGGAGCCGGCGCCGGCCACGATGAGCAGCGGCGAGCCGGCGTGGACGACCGCGGCGCGCTGGTTGTCGTTGAGCCCCGCCAGCAGCGCGTCCGCGTCGATCACGGGACGCGGGGCGCCGTCGCGGTAGTGGGCGTCCCGGTCCGGCGGCACGTCGAACTTCCCGCCGAACAGATCGTCCGGAAGGGGCTCCGGGGCGTGATCGTCCTCGGGCGGCGGCGGGGGCTCCTCCGCGTGCCCGCGAGGGGCCTGGAGGTCCGCCAGGAAGCTGTCGTCAAAGAGGCTGCTCATCGCTCTACGAGTCTAGGGGCCCGCACCGACAACCGGTCCCGACAGCGGAAAGTCGGCGCCCGTGAGGTGCGCGACAGGACACGGCAGCGGCACGCCGGCAACCTCGCCACGGGCGCGGCCGGGCCGCTCACCCTGCGGAAGCGCCTTGTCACGCCGGTGTGAGACTTGCCCGGGGGCACGGAAATGTATCGGACATATGGCACGGCAACCTTCACAGGAGTCACACGAGTTGGCTAGGTTGCCGTCAGGCCGCACGACCCCTACCGGCGAACCTCGCCGGGCCGCGCGGCCTCCGCCGAGTCCGGTGCGCCCCTTCGCGGCGGCCGGAGCCGGGGACCCACCGATCCTGGGGTGAATCGGCCGACTCCCGCCCGGGACGACGCCGTAGGGCAACCCTTCCGAACCACCCGCCCGAACCCGACAGCTAACCCGGTAGGCGGCACGTTGGAAGGAGTCGCCTCCCTTGGCGTCGCACCGCAAGCCGGGTCCCCCGGGGGCCCGTGGGACGGGCATCCGCACCCCTGTCCTGGCCACCGCCGCGCTCACCTCCGTGGCCGTCCTGTCCCAGACGGCCGGGGCCGCACCGGCCTCCGCGTCCGCCCCCGCGGGCGACGCCAGGCCGAGCGCGGAGGAGATCGAGAAGAAGATCGACGAGCTGTACCGCAGGGCGGATCCGGAGGAGGAGCCGGCGGCCGTGCAGCGGGGACGCGCCGAGACCCCGCGCCCGGAGGCCGTACGGCGTCCGGGACTGTTCAGCAAGGCCCGCGAGGGACTGGTTCCGTTCACCGCGGCACCTGAGACGGCCACCTCGCTGCTCGCCGATTTCCCGGAGGACCACTTCGCCCAGAGCCGGCTGATGAACCGGCTGGCCTCCCGGGTGAAGGGTGCCTCCGAGCGCGGGAAGCCCCCCGCCCCCGCGGCCGCCGACGCCCCTGAGGCGTCCGAGGCGCCGGCCGCGGCGTCGTACGACGTGAAGACGGCCAAGGCGGCCGTCCAGCACAAGCTCGCGACGGCGCGCGCGCTCCTGACCCACCTCACGGCACCGGTCACGGCACCGGACCCCGCACCGGTTCCGGCTGCGGTTTCCGCTCCGGCGCGGGCGCGGGCTCGGGCTCTGACTCCGGCCGGATCCTCGGCCCCGACGCCGGCTTCCGCCCCCGTCACGGAACAGGCGCGCTCCGCCGCGCCGCCGGTGAGCGTGCCGCCCGTCGTCCCGCCGGCGCCCGTCACCAAGGCCGAGAAGGCCATCGCCTTCGCCCGCGCGCAGATCGGCAAGCCGTACGTCGCCGGTGCCAGCGGACCCGGCTCCTACGACTGCTCCGGGCTCACCCAGGCCGCCTGGAAGGCCGCCGGCGTCACCCTGCCGCGTGCCGCACGTGACCAGGCCGCCATGGGCACCACCGTCCCGCTCGCCGAAGCCCGCCCGGGTGACCTGGTCTTCTTCGGCGACGACAGCAGCCATGCGGGCCTCCTCACCGGCGACGGGACGATGATCCACGCCCCGCGGCCCGGTGCGTACGTCCGCGAGGAGCCGGTCCACCTGTACGGCGAGCCGGTCGCCCACCGGGTGGTGCGCCCGGCCTGACGGTGCTCTTTTCGGGCCCCACGCGCGCGTGCCCCACGGGCGACCGCGCTGCCGCCGCCTGGCATCGGGCGCATGCCCGTGCCCGGCTTCTCCGGTCGGCGCACGTGGTGGCAGGGGCGTCCGACGGCGGCGGGAGCCGCCGTCATGGCGAGCGGCATCGTGTCGGTGGGCCTGCATCTGACCGGTTCCGAGGCGGTTTCCCAGGCGTGGCCCTGCTGGTCGCCGAGGCGGCCAGGCCGCGGCTGCGTTACGACGTGCGGCGGTGGTCGACGGTGTTCCCGGTGGGCAGGACGGCCACGTCGACCCTGTCGGCCGGGACGGCCCCGGCCCTCGGGTGGCTGAAGCAGCCCGGCCAGGCGCCGGTGTGGCTGGCGGTGGCGCTGTGCCTGGTGGTCGCGGCAGGCGCGGTGCACGCGGCCCGCACCGGCCTCCTCAGGGCGGGCTGAGCCTCACGGCCACAGCACGGGCATCATGTCCACAGCACGGCGATGAAGATGTTCACCACGGTCAGCAGACCCACGAGCCCGAAAACGCGCTTGTCCACCTTCTCCTCGTCGCGCTGGACGTAGACCAGCGCGAGGATCACGATCAGCAGGGCCAGCTTCACGCCGATCTTGACGGTGTTGACGTGGTGGCCGTCGGCCTCGTTGAGCCCGACCAGGGCCACGCCGGTGACCAGCATGGTGAACGCGCCGTGCAGCATTCCCGGGACGAACCGGGCCGTGCCCTGGCCCATCGCCTTCATCTGGGTGAGGAAACCGCCGAGCAGCGCGGCGATGCCGATGATGTGCAGGCCGACGAAGAGATGGATGAGTACGTCCATGACCCCGGAGCCTAATGAGGGGGTCCCAGGCGGCCGGCCACCGGGCCCGTCCCACGACCCGGAACCGGCGCGGATGATCTTGCATATATGCGCCGCATAGCACCACAGGGTTCCCGCGGGCCCCGTGACGCGCGCTTCGGTCACTACGGAGCGTCAAGGCGGCAGCCATAGCTCGGCGAGGCGATCACGGACTCGCTCAGCCCGGTCCGTCTCGGTCAGTTCCGTACAGTGCGTTACCGGGCTGTCACAATGCGGCCTAACGTCCTCCCCCAGGTGACCGGCTTCCCACCGCCGTCCGGGCCAGGGGCGGCCGCCGGCCGCCTCCGCCGAGAAAGGTCCGGCGGCGGCCCGTTCCCCTGTGCGGGCCGCCGCCGGACACACCGACCTCTCGGCCGCAGAGGTCCATGGAAGGACGTGACGGTCCAGGTGGCAGCGCACCGAAAGCCCCGACAGCGCTCACTCGGCGGCAACACGGCCCGTACGGCCGTGACCCTCGCCCTGGCGGGCGCGGCCACCGCGACGGCCTTCGAGGGCACGGGCAACGCCGAACCGCAGCTGACTCCGGCCCAGGTGAAGGCCAAGGTCGACAAGCTGTACCAGGAGGCGGAGACCGCCACCCAGCGGTACGACGGGGCGAAGGAGAGGACGGACGCGACCCAGCGGCGGCTGAACTCTCTGCGGGACGAGGCCGCCCGCAGACAGCAGCGGCTCAACACGGCGCGCGACGCGCTGGGTTCGGTGGCGGCCGCGCAGTACCGCGACGGCGCGATCGACCCTTCCTGGCAGCTGGCGCTGTCCAGCGACCCCGACCGGTACCTGGACGGGGCCGCGCTCGCGGAACGGGTGGGCGACCGGCAGGCCGGGGCGGTGGCGCGGGTGCGCGAACAGCTCCGTGAGATCGAGCAGTTACGCGGCGCCGCTCGCGTCGAGCTGAAGTCGCTGCGGTCGCGGCAGGCGGAGGTGCGGCGGCACAAGCAGACGGTCACCGCGAAACTCGCGGAGGCGCGCAGGCTGCTGGCACGGCTCACTCCCCCGGAGCGCACGCAGATCACCGGCGACGGCGCCGCCGCCGACCACGCCTCGCGCTCGGCCTCCGACGCCCGGGCGGCCCTGGAGCAGGCGGGGCCCGTTCCCTCCGGCTCCCGTGCGGCGGCGGCCGTCGCCTACGCCTACCAGAAGCTCGGCAGCCCCTATGTGTGGGGCGCGACCGGACCCAACGCCTTCGACTGCTCCGGACTGGTGCAGGCCGCCTACCGCTCCGCCGGCATCTCCCTGCCCCGCACCACCTACGCCCAGATCAACGCGGGCCGGCGTGTGCCCCGCTCCCAGCTCCAGCCCGGCGACCTGGTCTTCTTCTACTCCGGCATCAGCCATGTCGGCATCTACATCGGCGCCGGCCGGATGATCCACGCCCCCAACCCGTCGGCGCCGGTCCGGGTGGCCCCCGTCGACGAGATGCCCTTCGCGGGGGCGACGCGGGTGGCGTGAGCGGCGGCCGGGCGGGTCAGACCAGCCGGCGTGCCGTGGCCCAGCGGGTCAGCTCGTGGCGGTTGGAGAGCTGGAGCTTGCGCAGGACCGCCGAGACGTGGGACTCGACCGTCTTGACCGAGATGAAGAGCTGCTTGGCGATCTCCTTGTAGGCGTAGCCGCGGGCGATCAGACGCAGCACCTCCCGTTCGCGCTGGGTGAGGCGGTCCAGGTCCTCGTCGACGGGCGGGGCGTCGGTGGAGGCGAAGGCGTCCAGGACGAAGCCGGCCAGGCGCGGCGAGAAGACGGCGTCGCCCTCCTGGACCCGGAAGACCGAGTCGACCAGGTCGGTGCCGGTGATGGTCTTGGTGACGTAGCCACGGGCACCGCCGCGGATCACGCCGATCACGTCCTCGGCGGCGTCGGAGACGGACAGCGCCAGGAAGCGGACGGGCCGCTCGGCGTCGGCCATCAGCGCGGCGCACCGGCGCAGTACTTCGACCCCACCGCCGCCGGGCAGGTGGACATCGAGCAGGACCACCTCGGGCCGGGTCGCGGTGATGACGGAGACCGCCTGGTCGACGTCCGCGGCCTCGCCGACCACCTCGACCCCGGTCTCGGCGGTCCGCCCGATCTCGGCCTGGACACCGGTACGGAACATACGGTGGTCGTCCACGAGCACCACGCGCACGTGCCGTTCACCGGCCGGGCCGGACCCGGCCTGCTCCGCCGCTCCCGCCGTACCGCTCGCCTCGGTCGCGTCGCTCATGACGTCTTCTCCGCCCTCTCCATCTCCAGTTCGACCTCCGTGCCGCCGCCCGGCACCGCCCGCAGCCGGGCCGTGCCGCCGTTGCGCTCCATGCGGCCGATGATCGATTCTCTGACACCCATCCGGTCGGCGGGTATCGAGTCGAGGTCGAAGCCCGGACCGCGGTCACGGACCGACACGAACACCGTCCTCCCCTCGACCTCGGCGTAGACCTGTACGGCGCCGCCCTCGCCACCGTACTTGGCGGCGTTGACCATCGCCTCGCGCGCGGCCTGCATCTGCGCCCCGGTCCGTTCGTCGAGCGGGCAGTCGCCGACCACGACCACCTCTATGGGCACACCGTGCTTGTCCTCGACCTCAGCCGCGCTGCGCCGCACCGCCTCGGCGACCGTGTCCGGCTCGTCCGCCTCGTCCTTGCCCGTGCCCTCGGGCTTGTACAGCCAGGTGCGCAGGTCCCGCTCCTGGGCGCGGGCCAGGCGGCGCACCTCGCCGGCGTTGTCGGCGTTGCGCTGGATCAGGGTGAGGGTGTGCAGCACGGAGTCGTGCACGTGGGCGGCGACCTCGGCGCGCTCCTGGGCCCGGATGCGCATCAGGCGTTCCTCGGAGAGGTCCTGGGTCATCCGGACCAGGTAGGGCCCGGCGAGCAGGGTGATGCCGACGAGGACGGCGAGCGCGGCCTGGAGGACCGCGCCGAGGTGGGCGGCGGAGCCCTGCATGACGAAGATGGCGGAGACGCCGGCCGTGACCAGCAGGACCCCGACGGCCGCGCGCAGCAGGCTGAGCGTGCGGCGACGGCTGCCGACCTCCACCCAGCGGGCACGGCGGGCGTTGTCCGCCTGGCGCCACACCAGGGCGACACCGGCCGCGACCAGCACGGCGGGCAGCAGATAGGCCTTGGCCCCGTTCGTCAGGTTGACGCTGCCCACGAAGACCATGGACACGATGACCATGAGGAGCAGGGCGACGATCTGTCCCTTGTCCGGCTTGCGGGCCACCAGTCTGCGCCGGCCCTCCGGGGAGGTCTCGGTGCCGACGAGCGGCGGCTTGTGACCGCCGACGCCGCCGACGCCGAGCGGGACGAAGAACCAGAACGCGGCGTACAGCAGCGCACCGAGGCCGTTGGCCATGAACAGGCCGATGAAGACGAGCCGGACCCAGATGACGGGCAGGCCGAGGTGCCCGGCGAGGCCCCGCGCCACTCCGCCGAGCCAGCGGCCGTCGCTGCTGCGGTAGAGCTTGCGCGGTGGCCGCGGGTCGTCGAGGGGCAGTGCTGCGGCTTCCGGCATGGCATCGATGTTCACACGGCCGCGGGGGCGGAGCATCAGGGTCCGCCCCCTAATCTCCCCTGATCCCGGTGCCGGCGGTCCGCGGCGGCCGGGCGGCCCGGACCGGAGCGCCTTCCGGTCGTGCCTCCGGGCCGATCTCAGGGTTCGCCCAGGGTCATCCCGACTGCCCTCGCGGCGGACGGACCGTCACCATGGACGCATGACGGATCACGAGCACGCCGCGACGGGTCCGGGACCCGGCCCCGGCCCGCGCCCGGACCCGGGCCCCGGACCGACGGATGCCGGGCCCGCCGCGACGGGAGGGACCGGAGCGCCCGGCGTGGAGAAGGCCGCCGGCACCGGCGCCGCGGGACGGACGACGACGGCACAGCGGGAGCAGGGCCCGCGGGAGCAGGACGGAGCCGAAACCCCCGGCCGCTTCCGGCGCGACCGCCGGCACAAGATGATCGGGGGCGTGTGCGCGGGGCTCGGGCGGCAGACCGACATGGATCCGGTGATCTTCCGGATCACCCTGGCGGTGCTGGCCGCGACCGGTGGCATCGGTCTGATCTTCTACGGCTTCGCCTGGCTGCTCGTGCCGTACGGGGAGGAAGAGGAGAACGAGGTCCGCAAGCTGCTGACCGGGCGGGTCGACGGGCAGGCGCTGGCCGCCGTGCTGTTCTCCCTCGTCGGCTGCGGCATCTTCCTGACCATGCTGAAGAACGGCGGGGTGCTCGCCTTCGCCGTGGTGCTCTCCCTGCTGCTGGCCGGCGCGGGGTACTGGTCACGGCACCGCGGGGCCCCGGACCCCGATCCGCTCGCCGCACAGGCCGCCGCCGACGCCCCGCCGGAGGCCAAGGCGCCGCCGATCATCGACATCTACCCCCCGTCCTGGTGGCGGGACCCGATCGTCAAGGACGGCACCCACGTCGGGGGCACCGGGTATCTGTGGGGTCCGCCCGACACCCGCGACCGGGACCTCGCCCCGGCCGTCGACGTCAGGATGGACCTGCCCTGGACCCACCCGGGCTCCGCGCAGGCGGCCCGGCCGGCGGCACCGCCGAGACTGCGTGGCCCGCGCTGGATCGGTGGCTGGGTGTTCCTGCTCGCCCTGCTGGCCGGCGGCCTGGGCACCGGGCTGACCTGGGACACGCACCCGCTGGGCGCCAGCCTGCAGACCGGCCTGGCCTGGGCGCTCGTGGTCCTCGGCCTCGGCATCGCGCTCAGCGCGTTCCTGGGCCGGACGGGAGCCGGTTCGGTGTTCCTCGCGATCGTTACGGCCGCGCTGCTGGCGGGCGCCGCGGCCCTGCCGAAGGACATAGCGACCCACTGGAGCCGGACGTCCTGGAGACCGGCCGCGACGGCGGAGGTGCGGCCCGCCTACTCCGTGGGCACCGGTGTGGGCACCCTGGACCTGACTCGGGTGCACCCCGGCAGGGGGCGGACGGTGACCACCGGCGCCGGGGTGGGCGCGGGGCAGTTGAAGGTGATCGTGCCGCGGGACGCGACGGTGCGGATGAACATCGACGTGGGCGTGGGCGACATCCGGTTGCCCGGTGAGAGCAGGGAGGACGTGGACGTGAAGCCGGGCAGGCACCAGAAGGTGACCCTGTCACCCGTCGGGTCCGCGAAGAGGACCGGCACGCTCAGGCTGGACCTCAGGGTGGGCGTCGGACAGGTGGAGGTCAGCCGTGCTGCGTCATGAGTTCCGGCCGGGGAAGCTGGTCGCCGGCCTCTTCCTCACCGCCGCCGGCGCGGTCTACGCGGGTGACGCGGCGGGGCTGTGGGACACCCCGTGGTTCGTGATCATCCCGCTGGTGGTGGGCGGCCTGTGCCTGGCCGGCGTCAGTACGGCGGCGGCGCGCGGCATACGCAGACACGCCGCGCGCGGCGGTCAGCGGTAGCCGCCCGCGCGGGCTCGTCGCCGGGACCTCAGGGCCGCGTCGACGGAGAGGTAGGGCGTTCCGGCGAGGACGAGGGGCAGCCAGGCCATCAGGTACGCGAGGTCGTTGCCGTAGTAGTACGGCTGCGAGGCCCAGCTCACGGTCAGCCACAGGCTGAGCGAGATCAGCGCGCCGCCCAGGGCGGCCAGCCGACCGAACAGCCCGAGCAGGGTGCCGATGCCGACGGCCAGTTCGCCGAGGGCGATGGTGAAGCCGAAGCCGACGGGGTTCTTCAGGGCCAGGTCGATCAGGGCCGGGATAGCGGCGGAGCCGCGGGCCGCGCGCATGGTGTCGCCGATGGAGCCGGCACCACCGGACTTGAGGAAGGCACTGTCGGTGATCTTGCTCAGCCCGGCGTACACGAAGGTCACGCCGAGGAAGATGCGAAGCGGAAGGAGAGCGTACCGGGTGGCCGAGTCACGCCAGCCTCGCCCACCGTTCAGATCGGAGACGTACGTGTCCATCCGAGTACTCTGAGTCATCACTGCCAGCCGCCTCTCACCCACCGTGCCGGTACCCCTCGACCGACGATACGTACGGCAGGCGAGAACGGTTCAATTCCCTACGGGACGCTTGTACTGTTTTCCGACCTTCGGGTGTATTCGGAGAGCCGAACCGGAGGAAGCCGGCGGCCCGCAGGCCGGCCTCCTCGCCATCGCTCCGTTCTGCCCTCACTCCGTGATCTGGACGACGCACCGGTTGGTCGCCGCGCCGCTCGCGGTGATCACCTGCACCTCGACCGCGCCGGGCTCCACCTCGGCCGGCACCGGGACGGTCAGGACGGTGTCCGTGGGGTTGCGGAAGCCGCCGGTGACGGGGACCAGGGGGACGTGGACGTCGACGGCGCCGATGCGGACGACCGTGCGGGAGAGGCGGTCGGCGCCGTGAGCGCCGGGCGGGACGAAGCCGGCGCCGCGGATCTCGATGTCGTCGCCGGTACGGATCGGACCGTCCAGGTCCCCGGGCTCGCGGGTGCGCACCACGGAGAGGATCACCGGGCGGCCGCCCTCCGCGTACTTGCCGGCCAGGTAGGTCGCGGCGGAGACCAGCACCAGCACCGCGAGTCCCCAGGGCAGGTCGGGGAGCTGGTCGGGGCGGCGGGCCAGCCGGACGGCGGCGAACAGCAGGGCGACGGCGTTGACGACGACGTACTGGATGTCGGCGAAGGCGCCCCGGCCGGAGTCGTCGGTCAGCAGGTCGGCCGCGCGCGGCCGGTGGGCCGGCACCTTCTGCAGCCGCTGGGCGAGGATGCGCAGGCCGACCACCCGGCGGACCAGTACGGCGATGCCGCACAGCACGGCGAGGACGGTCGCCAGGCCCGCGCCGCGCGCGAGGTCGAGGCCGGCGAGCAGCGCGTCCCGCTCGCCGTGACCGGAGGCGGCGGCCAGCCGGCCCGCGAGCAGCAGGACGGCGTAGGTCACGAGGAGAATCCAGCTCGCGGCCACCGCGCGGGAGGTGGACATGCGGTTGTCCTCGCCGATGAGCGGGGCCAGCACCCCTCCGCGCGCCCGGTGCCGCCAGGAGGCGGCGGCCAGGACGCCCCCGACGGCGAGGCCGGCGAGCAGGGCGGCGGTGCGGGCACTGCTCCAGCCCGCACCGATCGCGGTCAGCGACTCGGCGAGCAGCAGGGTGAGGACGGCGCCCGCCATCGCGTACACGGTGCGCAGCCACAACCGCGCGAGCCAGGCCTCGCCCTCGGCGCGGCCTCGTCCGGCCACCTCCTCGGCCCGCTGGGTCAGCTCCTCGGAGACCCACTGGCGGGAGGCGGAGGCCGAGTGGGCCACGGCCTGCGGCAGGCCCTGCCCGGCCGCGAACTCGTCGCGGACGCGCAGGAACGCGGCGACGGCCCGCCGGTGCCCCTGCCGGGCCCCGTGCGGGCAGTCACCGCACGCGCAGCCGCCCTCATGGGTGCCGTCGGCCCCCGTGCCCTGTCTGGCCTCCTGTACCGCCACCGCCGACGCCCGCCTTCCCCACGACTTCCCGTCCCGGTCGGAGCCGCGCGCAGTGCGCGTTTCCGGTCGCGCAACCCCCCTGCGACGAAAGCGAATTGTGCCCTACCCCGGCGGCGGTCCGGGCCGGCCGGTCCGGGCCACGGCGGGTGAACTGCGTACCGCCGTGTTGACGCGCCTCCCGGCACCCCGCGCGAGGGGGATCCGACACGGATCCGGCAGCCGGGATCCGGCGGCCGGTGCCGGTGGCTAGCCGAGCAGATCGGGTTCGCTGCGGCTGATGTCCTGCCACAGGGGCTGGTAGTTGATCCAGGCCACCAGGTCCCCGCCGAGCTGTTCCCGGGTGGCCACGGCCAGCTTGTGGTCGATGAGGACCGGCCGGCCGGCCGCCTTGGCCAGTAGCTGCACCTGGCAGGACCGTTCCAGCGACAGGAACCACCAGGCCGCCGCGTCCACCGAGTTCCCCACGGTCAGCAGGCCGTGGTTGCGCAGCACCAGCGCCTTGCGCGACCCCAGCACGCCGGCGATGCGGCGGCCCTCCCCGGCGTCGACGTTGACGCCGGTGTAGGCGTCGTACAGCGCCAGGTCCTCGTAGAAGGCGCAGCTCTCCTGGGTGATGGGGTCGATGAGGTCGCCGAGCGCGGCGACGGCCCGGCCGTGCACGGAGTGGCAGTGCGCGACGGCCACGACGTCGGGACGGGCGGCGTGCACCTGGGCGTGGACCGTGAACGCGGCCTGGTTGACGTGGTAGCGGCCCTCGACGACCTGCCCGTCCCGGTTGGCCAGCACCAGGTCGCCGACGGTGACGTGCTGGAACGGCATGCCGAACGGGTTGACCCAGAAGCAGTCGCTGTACTCCGGGTCGCGCGCGGTGATGTGCCCGGACACCCCGTCCTCGAGTCCGGCGCGCCCGAAGATCCGCAGGGCGCCCGCGAGCCGCTCCTTGCGGTGCCGGCGTTCGTCCTCGACCGAGTCGTGCATCGGCGGCATGGCGAACCGGAGCTGGTCGGTGGGCAGCGGAGGGGGCGGCGTGGGCCCGTGCATGGGTCCTCCAGCGTGGGGGTTTGCGGTACGGGCGGGAAGTTACCGCCGGTCGGCGCAAAAGGGCAGCGCTGGTTGGTAAAGATGACGTGCGCGACGAATACACGACAGAAGGTGTCCGCTTTGCCGGTGAGACTGGCCGGCATGAACTGGGCAGCCTTCACCACCGCCGCACCCGATCTGGCGGCGGTCACCGAACGGCGCTTCGGCGCTTTCCGGCACCACGTCCTCGCCACCCTGCGCCGGGACGGCTCCCCGCGCACCTCCGGCCTGGAGGCCGACTTCCGGGGCGGCGAGCTGTGGCTGGGCATGATGGCGGGTTCGCTGAAGGCTCTGGATCTGCGGCGCGATCCGCGCTTCACGCTGCAGGCCAACCCGGGCGAGGGCACCGGCACGGCCGGCGGGGACGTGCGGATCGCCGGGCGCGCGTACGAGGTCGGGGAGGACGGGACCAAGGCCGCGTACGTGGAAGAGGTGGAACCGCCGCAGCCGTTCCACCTCTTCCGCACCGAGTTGACGGAGGTCGTGCGGACCTACGTCGAGGACGACAGGTATCTGGTCGTCCAGGTCTGGCGGCCCGACGCGCCGGTGCGCACGCTCAGGCGGACCTAGGGCATCTCGTCCGGATCACACGCGAGGCCCCGGGCCCCGCCGTCCGGGACCCGCTGCTCACCGGGCGGGGATCACTCCCACTCGATGGTGCCCGGGGGCTTGGAGGTCACGTCGAGGACGACGCGGTTGACGTCCCGGACCTCGTTGGTGATCCGGGTCGAGATGCGGGCGAGGACGTCGTAGGGCAGCCGCGACCAGTCGGCGGTCATGGCGTCCTCGGAGGAGACCGGGCGCAGCACGATCGGGTGACCGTAGGTGCGGCCGTCGCCCTGGACGCCCACGCTGCGGACGTCGGCGAGCAGGACCACCGGGCACTGCCAGATGTCCCGGTCGAGGCCGGCCGCGGTCAGCTCCTCGCGGGCGATGGCGTCGGCGTCCCGGAGCAGGTCGAGGCGCTCCTTGGTGACCTCGCCGACGATGCGGATGCCGAGGCCGGGGCCCGGGAAGGGCTGGCGCTGCACGATCTCCTCCGGCAGGCCCAGCTCCTGGCCGACCATCCGGACCTCGTCCTTGAACAGCTTGCGCAGCGGCTCGATCAGCTTGAACTCGAGGTCCTCGGGCAGGCCGCCGACGTTGTGGTGCGACTTGATGTTCGCGGTGCCGGTGCCGCCGCCGGACTCGACCACGTCCGGGTAGAGGGTGCCCTGGACCAGGAACTCCACGGCCGGGCCCTCGTCGGCGATGATCTCGGCCTGCGCCTGCTCGAAGACGCGGATGAACTCCCGGCCGATGATCTTGCGCTTCTCCTCCGGGTCGGAGACGCCCTTGAGAGCGGTCAGGAAGCGCTCCTCGGCGTCCACGACGACCAGCTTGACGCCGGTCGCGGCCACGAAGTCCTTCTCGACCTGCTCGGTCTCGCCCTTGCGCATCAGGCCGTGGTCGACGTAGACGCAGGTGAGCTGGTCACCGACGGCCCGTGCGACGAGCGCGGCGGCGACGGCGGAGTCCACACCGCCGGACAGACCGCAGATGGCGCGTTTGTCGCCGACCTGCTCGCGGATCGCGGCGACCTGCTCCTCGATCACGTTGCCGGTGGTCCAGGACGGGGTGAGACCCGCGCCCCGGTACAGGAAGTGCTCCAGCACCAGCTGGCCGTGCGTGGAGTGCATGACCTCGGGGTGGTACTGGACGCCGTACAGCTTCTTCTCGTCGTTCTCGAAGGCGGCGACCGGCACGACGTCCGTGGACGCGGTGACGGTGAAGCCCTCGGGGGCGGCGGAGCAGGCGTCGCCGTGCGACATCCACACGTGCTGCTCGTCGGGGGTGCCCTCGAAGAGGGTGGAGCCCGACTTGGAGACGTGCAGGTCGGTGCGGCCGTACTCACGGGCGCCGGTGTTGTCGACGGTGCCGCCCAGGAGCTGCGCCATGAGCTGGAAGCCGTAGCACATGCCGAAGACGGGGACGCCGGCCTCGAAGAGCGCCCTGTCGAGCCGGGGGGCGCCCTCCTCGTACACGGAGGAGGGGCCGCCGGAGAGGATGATCGCCGCGGGGTTCTTGGCGAGCATCTCCTCGACCGGCATGGTGCTCGGCACGATCTCGCTGTAGACCCGCGCCTCGCGGACGCGACGGGCGATGAGCTGGGCGTACTGGGCGCCGAAATCGACGACCAGGACGGTGTCGGGGGAGGCGGCAGAGGGAGTCGCTGATGACACGGGGTGCCTTCTGGTGGTCGGGCGGGGTCTGCGCTATCGAGTCTAACGGTGCGGGCGGACTCGCCTTCCCCGGACGCAGCCGTGGCATACTGGCCACATGCTCGCGCACTCGACCTTCCTCTTTACCTATGGCACCCGGCCCGCCGGCTGCCATGGTCGTGCTGCTTGAGCGAACCGCCAAGCGACTTACCAGGCGCCCCGGGCCGACAAGGCCCGGGGCGCCTGTCGTATCTCCGGGTTCTGCCGTTCCGGGGCCTCCACCAGCCACCTTCACCAGGAGCCCCCGCCATGACCACTCTCACCGCGGAACAGACCATCGACGACGCCCGGGCCCGCATCGACGCGCTGGACGACCGGATCATCGGGCTCATCCAGGAACGGATGGCCGTGTCCACCGTCGTCCAGGAGACCCGTATCTCCTCCGGCGGCCGGCGGGTGAACCTCTCCCGCGAGATGGAGATCCTCGGCCGCTACCGCGAGGCGCTCGGCAAGCCCGGCACCGCGCTGGCGATGACCATGCTGGAGCTGTGCCGGGGTCGCATCTGAGTTCGGCCCTGGTCTCACCCGTACGGCGCGTGACCGGCCGGCGCGCCGGCTCGTTGAGACGGGTGTCCGTGCCAGCCAGGGGCGGGCCCGACAGAACCACGCGTGGCTCACCGGAGCGATGAGGCGTACGGGTCGTGCCGTGCGCCGTGGGACCTCGCTCCGGAGAAGTGACCGGACGGCAGGGGACAGCAGCCCGGTCACCCAAGAGAACGGCCGGCTCCGGGGACGCCCGGGGCCGGCCGGCGGATCCCGGGACCAGATCCTGAGTCCCACAGAGCAGGCGGCGCGCCCCCCGGCGCCGCTCCCGGGCACCGGCGCGCCTCGAAGCCGGTGCCGACGGGAAGAGGGCCCCGCGGCTCGAGCCCGCGGGGCCCTTCGCCGCGCCCGCCCCCAGGGCGGCGTCCGTCGGGCCTCAGGCCGGCGTCCGTCGGGCCTCAGGCCGGCGTCCGTCAGACCCCGGGCCGGCGTCCGTCAGGTCCCGGCCCGTATTCGATCAGACCCGGGCCCGCACCCACCCCTGCACCTGAGCACATCCCCACCCGCATGTGACTCACGCCACAAAATTTCCGGGGCATCCGGAAGCAACCCTTCACCGCCCTCGCGGATCAAACCTGCTGCCGGATCAAGACGACGGTAAGAGGCGAGGGACCTGCGTTCGGAGGGGGATGCAGGTCCCTCGGCGTCTTCCGGTCCGGCTACTTCTTCGGTGGCACCGCGGGGATGCCCAGGAACGGCAGCCGGAGCGCGCCGAACGCGTCCGCCGGGACCGCAGGCTCGCGCGGCTCCACCGGCTTCAGGCGCTCGTACGCCGCCCCCTGCGCCGGGCGCGGGTCCTCCTCGCCCTTGTTGGGCCAGTACGACATGGCCCGCTCGGCCTGCGCGGTGATCGTCAGGGAGGGGTTGACGCCCAGGTTGGCCGAGACGGCGGCGCCGTCCACCACCGAGATGCCGGGGTGGCCGTAGAGCCGGTGGTACGGGTCGATCACCCCGGTCTCCGGGGAGCCGCCGATGGGGCAGCCGCCGAGGAAGTGCGCGGTCAGCGGGGTGCCCATCAGCTCGCCGACGTTGCTGCCCGGGAAGCCGTTGATCTCCTCGGCGAGCGCGGTGGCGGCCTCGGACGCGGCCTTGATCTGCTTGGGGTTGGGAGCGCCGTGCCCCTGCCGTGCGGTGAGCAGGCCCTTGCCGACCCCGCCGGGCTTCAGATGGGTCGTCAGCGAGTTGTCCAGCGACTGCATCACCAGCCCGATGATCGTCCGCTCCGACCAGCGCCGGTTGGAGAGCGAGCGGGCGACGAGCAGGGGGTGGCGGGCGGCGTTGGCCAGCCAGGCCAGTACGCGCGAGGAGCCCTCGGCGTAGGGGACCTGGAGGATGGACAGGCCGCCCATCGAGTTGGAGCCCTTGCCGTAGCGCACGGGTTCGATGTGGGTGCTGTCGTCGGGGTGGATCGAGGACGTGATGGCGACCCCGCGCGTGAAGTCGGCCCTCCGCTCCCCGGTCGCCCTGCGGTAGCGGCGGTTGTCGGTCTGCGCGCCGACCAGCGCCTCGGAGTTGGTGCGGGTCAGCTCGCCCAGCCGGGCGGAGAGGCGGGGAAGCTGACCGCTGGCCTTCATCCGGTGCAGCAGCGTCTGGGTGCCGTACGTGCCGGCCGCGACGACGACCTTCCGCGCGGTGAACAGCCGTCCCGCGCCCTTCTTCCTCTCGTCCGTCGGCAGGGTCGCGATCGCGTACCCGCCGCGCGAGTCGTCCGTGACGGACACCACCGTGGTCATCGGGTGGACCACCGCACCGGCCTTCTCGGCGAGGTACAGGTAGTTCTCGTTGAGGGTGTTCTTCGCGCCGTGCCGGCAGCCGGTCATGCACTCGCCGCACTCGGTGCAGGCGTTGCGGGACGGCCCGGCGCCGCCGAAGTACGGGTCGTCCACCCGCTCGCCGGGCCTGGCCTGCGCCTTGCCGTCGGCGTCCTCGCCGTCGCCGAAGAACACGCCGACCGGCGCCAGGTGGAAGGTGTCCCCGACGCCCATCCGCTGCGCCGCTGCCTTCAGGTGCACGTCGGAGGGGGTCATGGTCGGGTTGAGCCGCACGCCGAGCATGCGCTGGGCCTGGTCGTAGTACGGCTTCAGCTCCTGCTGCCAGTCGGTGATGTCCCGCCACTGCGGGTCCTCGAAGAAGGCCTTCGGCGGTACGTAGAGGGTGTTGGCGTAGTTGAGCGAGCCGCCGCCCACGCCCGCGCCGGCCAGCACCATCACGTTGCCCAGCAGATGGATGCGCTGGATGCCGTACATGCCGAGCCGGGGGGCCCAGAGGTAGTTCTTCAGGTCCCAGGAGTTCCTGGGCAGGGTCTCGCGGGTGAAGCGGCGGCCGGCCTCCAGCACGCCCACCCGGTAGCCCTTCTCGGTGAGGCGCAGCGCGGAGACCGAGCCGCCGAACCCCGAACCGATCACGATGACGTCGTAGTCGTACCCGTCCTCGTCCCGGGTCTGGACAGACTTCTCCTGCGACACGTGCTCTCCTCGTCGAGAACGGCGGTTGGCGGTTGCGGGGTCGGGGGTGACTAGCGGAAGCGGAAGGCCTTCATCAGGCGGAGGCTGCGGCTCATGAACCGGGCGTACTGCGCGTCGTCCATCCCCAGCGACGGCGCCATGGGCAGCAGCCGCTGCCGGGCCACCGTCTGGGCCTCGGTGTACTTGAGGATGCCCTCGGAGCCGTGGCGGCGGCCCAGGCCGGAGTCCTTCATGCCGCCCATCGGCGACTGGACGCTGCCGTAGGCGGGCGCGTAGCCCTCGTTGACGTTGACCGTGCCGGTGCGCAGCCGGAAGGCGACGTCCAGGCCGCGCCGGGCCGACTTCGTCCACACGGACGCATTGAGGCCGTACGGCGTGGAGTTGGCGCGTTCCACCGCCTCGTCCTCGGTCTTGAAGCGGTACAGCGAGACGACGGGCCCGAAGGTCTCCTCCTCGCAGACGGCCATGGAGTCCTCGACGCCGTCGAGGATGGTCGGCTCGAAGAAGTACGGGCCGATGTCCGGACGGGCCACCCCGCCCGCGACCACCCGGGCGCCCTTGGCGACGGCCTCCTGCACATGCCGTTCGACGGTCTTGAACTGCCGCTCGCCGACCAGCGAGCCCATGTCGGCGCCGTAGGCGAGGGAGTTGCCGAGCCGCATGGCCCGGGTGCGGGCGGCGAAGCGCTCCAGGAAGGCGTCGGCGACGGACTCGTGCACGAACAGCCGCTCGATGGAGATGCAGAGCTGGCCGGCCGAGGAGAAACAGGCCCGTACCGCGCCCGCGGCGGCCTTCTCGACGTCGGCGTCCTCCAGGACCAGCATGGCGTTCTTGCCGCCGAGTTCGAGGGAGACCCCGACCAGACGGGCGGCGGCGCCCTGGGCGACCTCGCGGCCGGTGCGGGTGGAGCCGGTGAAGGAGACGTAGTCGGCGTGCTTGACCAGCTCGGGGCCGACGACCGGGCCCTCGCCGAGCACGACCTGGAAGACGCCTTCGGGCAGTCCGGCCTCGATGAGCAGGTCACGGGCCCAGAGCGCGGTGAGGCAGGTCTCGGTGTCCGGCTTCATGACGACGGCGTTGCCGGCCGCGAAGGCGGGCAGCGCGTCGCCCACGGACAGTTCCAGCGGATAGTTCCAGGGGGCGATCTGGCCGACGACCCCGCGCGGGTGGCGCAGTTCGGTGACCTTCGTCAGGGTCGGCACGGCGCCGGCGTGCCGCTTGGGCCGCAGGTAGCCGGGGGCCTTGCGGCCGTAGTGGCGGGCCGCGACGGCGACGGCCTGCACCTCCTCGTGCGCGTGCAGCCGGGCCTTGCCGGTCTCGAGCTGGATCAGGTCGAGCACCTCGGCCTGGCGCTCGAGCACCAGGTCGTGGAAGCGGAGCAGCACGGCGGCGCGCCGGCTCACCGGGGTCCTCTCCCACACGGCCTGGGCGGCGCGGGCGGCGTCGAAGGCCTTGAGCACGTCCTCGGGTGTGGACTCGGGCAGGTCGGCCAGCTTCTCGCCGGTGAAGGGAGTGTGGTTGGCGGTGCGGCCGGAGCCGACGACACCCTTGGTGAGCTGGGCCACCAGCGTGGGGGTGACCACGTCGGCGGCGGTGCGCACGCCCTCGGGGGCGGGCGCGAGCGGATTGGTGCCGGTGAGGTCCGAGGCCTGCGAGTCCGTCATGACGCGCAGGGTATGCCGCGGCGGAGGCTTTGGGTACCCGTCGGTAACGGGGATTCACCGAGTACTCACACGACGCCAGTGATCACTGGCAGCGAATGCGCTGATCAGCGCGTTGTCGGGAGACGATCATCATGGCTCGGGTTTTTCCACCGGGTGGCGGGCGCCGCTCGGGTCAGGGCTGCGGTCCTGTCGTCAGGGTCCGCTGTGACTCGGGGCCGGCCGGGCGGCGGGCGTGGCCGCGCGGGCCTCCGGCGCCGCCGCCACCCCCTCCGGCGCCGCCGCCACCCCCTCCAGGGCGGCCGCCACCTTCTCCAGGGCCGCCGCGACCTCCTCCGCGGTCGGCCTCGCGTCCGGGTCCGGGGCGTGCAGGCGGTCCAGGAGCGGTCGCAGCGGGCCGGCGTCGCCGCCCTCCACGGCGGTGGCGAGCAGCGCGCCGAGGGACCACAGGTCGGAGGCGGGACCGGCGCCGCGGCCGGAGGCCCGCTCCGGGGCGGCGAATCCGGCGGGGACGTCGGCGGCGGGCCCGTCCCCGATCCCGAAGTCGGTGACGACGACCCGCCCGGTGCCGGACTCGATCAGGACGTTGGCGGGCTTGAGGTCCCGGTGCACGATCCCCACGGCGTGCGCGGCCCTGAGCGCCCCCAGCACGGCGAGCCCGACACGGGCGGCCTCGGCGGGCGGCAGCGGCCCGCGCCGTACGGCCTCGCGGAGCGACTCGCCCTCCACCAGCTCCATGACGATCCACGGCAGTTCGTCTTCCAGGACGACGTCGTGCAGGGCGACGGCGGAGGGATGCCGTACCCGGGCCGCGGTCCGGGCCTCCCGGTGGAGCCGGTGCGCGATCCGCCCGCTCTCCTCGTCTTCGGCCGGACGCCCGGGCAGTACGGGCTCCTTGACCGCGACGTCCCGCCGCTCCCGCTCGTCCCGGGCCCGCCAGACCGTTCCGGCCGGCCCGGCGCCCAGGCGCTCCAGGAGCCGGTAGCGTCCACCGATCAACCGTGCGTCGGGCGGGTGTTCGCCGTCTCCACTCATGTCACATGAGTACCCTGCGCACCACACCCTTGTCGAAGGAGGCCGGGCGCCGGCCCGCCCCGACTCCCGTTCCCTCAGGGCTCATTGATCTCCAGGTTCGCGATCGCGGCCGTGGCGACCTCCCGGCCCCGGGCGCTGAAGTCGCCCCTGCCCGGGTAGCCGACGGTGAGGCGGTACAGGTCGCCGGAGCCGGTGCGGCAGTACCGGCGTCCGTCACCACAGCGAGCACGAACCGGTCACGAAGCCGTGACCGGGCGGGGATCAACGTGCCGCGGCCGAGAAGGTGTCCACGGCCACGTCGAAGTACTCCCGCGCCTCCCGCACCTGTCCGACCGGCGCCGACACCCACACGTCGTACATCCGGCCGCCCTCCTCCCAGCACAGGTCGTAGGTGTGCCGCGGGCCCTCGGCCGCGCTGAAGCCGTCCCAGGTGAACTCCCAGAGCGCGGCCGGGTGTCCGGCGTGCGTGGTGCCGACGACCCGGCCGTCGTGGTATCCGGGATTGGTGCTGGCGCCTCCTGCCGCCGCCCGGCTCATCACCGCGGCGGGGCCGCCGGCGTCGGGCGGGGAGATCTTGACGCCGAGGCGGAAGGTCTGTCCCGGCGAGAGGTAGAAGACGCGCTCGCCCTGCCGTTCGCGGGTGAAGTCCCGCGGCACGGCGAGCGAGAAGCCGTCCGGGTCACGGGCGGTGCGGTAACCGGAAGGGGCGGTGCGGGGTCGGGAGGCCGCGGGCGCGCTGCTCGCGGTGACCGCGGAGGACGGCGAGGCGCTGCCGTCCTGCGGGGACGCGGACCGGCTCGTCGGGGCGGCGGGGCTGCTCGTCGTTCCGCCGGGCCTGCCGCCGCCCTCGCCCTGGTGCACCAGCAGCGCCGCCGCCGAGACGCCCGCCCCGGCCACCGCGGCGACGAGCAGGGCGGCGATCAGCACCCCGCGCGAGGACTGGCGTGCGGGCGGGGGCTGTTCGGCGGCGGGCGGGTCGGCAGGGGCCCGCGGCGGATCGGGCTCGGCCGGCGGGTGAGCGGCCGCGGCCGCCCGGGCCGCGCGGGCGGCGATCCTCGGTGTGCGGCCCGACGCCGGCGGTTCCGGGGCCGCCGGGGTGCGGCCCGTCTCCAGGAACGTCCGCAGCATCCGCTCGGCGTCCGCCGCGTCCAGCCGCCGGTCCGGGTCGCGTTCCAGCAGGCCCCGCACGACGGGCAGCAGCGGCTCGGCCTCGGCGGGTGGCCGGATCTCGGCGGCGACCACGGCGTGCAGGATGCCGCCGAGCGAGTCCCGCCGGAACGGCGACTCGCCGCTGAGCACCGTGCACAGCAGCGCGCCGAGCGACCACAGGTCGGACTCCGGCCCGGTGCGCGTGCCGGACATCCGCTCCGGGGCGGTGTACTCGGGCGAGCCGACGAAGGAACCGGTCTCGGTGAGCGTGGTGGCGCCCGCGACCTGCGCGATGCCGAAGTCGGTGAGCACCACCCGGCCGGTGCCGGACTCCAGCAGCACGTTCGCGGGCTTGATGTCGCGGTGCAGGACGCCGGCCGCGTGCGCGACGCGCAGCGCGCTCAGCAGATCGGCGCCGATCCGGGCGGCCTCGGCGGCGTCGACCGGCCCCTGCCTGGCGATGCGGTCGGCGAGGGAGCCTCCGTCGATCAGCTCCATGACGAGGTACGGGCGCTCGTCCTGCTCTATGACGTCGTGCACGACGATGATGTGCGGGTGCCTCAACTGCGCGACCGCACGCGCCTCACGGAAGGTGCGGTCGCGGCGGCGCCGGGCGTCGTCGTCCGGGAGGGAGTCGGCGGCGGCCAGTTCCTTGACCGCCACCAGCCGGCCCAGCACCTGGTCGCTCGCCCGCCACACGACGCCCATTCCGCCGCGCCCGATCCGCTCCTGGAGGCGGTAACGGCCCGCGATCACGCGGAAGTCGTCCCCGTCGGATCCCATGAGGCCCATCATGCCGCACCGGACGCACCCGTTCGGGTCGGTGATCGGCCAAGCCTTGGCCGGTCAGCCGCCGTTCGGCCGCCAGCTGCGCAGCACCCACTGGAACTGCTTGCTGGTCCGCGGCCAGTCGGCCTCGGGCGTCGACATGTAGATCGCGTACTCGGTGCCCTCACGCGAGAAGTACGTCTCCTCGATGGCGTGCCGGGGCCCGGCCACATAGGGCGGGTCCTTCGCCAGCGCGTCCCAGGTGTACTCCCACAGCGCGCCCTCGCGGTCGCGGTAGGTGTTCGCCCTCATGGTCACCCGGTTGTAGTTGACCAGCCCCTGGAGCTGCTGTTCCAGGTCCCTTTGATGCTCGAGGGCGTTGGCGAAGTCCGAGCTGGTGTCCGTGGCGATGCGCACGAAGTGCTTGCCGCCGTCGGGGGTGTAGTCGACCTGCCGGAGGTCGGGGTCGGGCTCGACCCCGGCATCGCGGCCCGGCGCCTCGACGACCCTGCGCGACCAGCCCTTGGGCAGGTAGACGGTGAAGCCCCACGGGTCGTGGTACGCCCGCCAGGAGGCGGGCAAGCCTCCCTCCGGACCCGGCGTCGCACTGCCGCCGGGGCTGACGGTGGCGGATGACGACGGCGTGACCTGGTCCGTCCCCCCGCTCGTGCCGGTGTTCCGCTCGGTGCCGCCCCACTGCTGGAAGGCGACCGCCGCTCCGCCGCCGAGCACGGCCGCAACCGCGACGACGAGCGCCAGGGTGCGCAGCGTGCGCCGGGGCCGTCCCGGCGGGCCCGCCGGGACGGGGGCCACGGCCGTCGCCCGGGTCATGGAACGGCCCCCGGCCGTCGGTGCGCCGGGGACGTGGCCGCGCGTGGTCCCGCCGGACGGGTAACCGGCGGGACCGTAGTCCGTGCTGCCCGTCCCGCCGGTGTGCCCGCCGGAACCCTGCGCCGGTACGAAGGCCTGCGTGGTGTGCGGCCGGCGGCCCTGCGCGGCCTCGGCGAGCATGTGCTCCGCGTCGGCCGCGCCCGGCCGCAGGGCCGGTTCCTTGTGCAGCAGGGCGGCGATGACGGGGCCGAGCGGACCGGCGTTGCGGGGCTCCTCCGCCTCCTCCTCGACGACCGCCTGCATGGTGCTCAGCGGCGAGGTGCGGCGGAACGGCGAGCGTCCCTCGACCGCCGTGTACAGCGTGGCCCCGAGCGCCCACAGGTCCGAGGACGGGCCGGGGTCGTGGCCGCGCACCCGCTCGGGGGCGAGGTAGTCGACCGAGCCGACGACCTCACCGGTACGGGTGATGGTGGAGTCGCCCTCTATCTGGGCTATGCCGAAATCGGTGAGCAGGACCCGGCCGTCCCGGCCGAGGAGGACGTTGCCCGGCTTGACGTCCCGGTGCAGTACGCCGGCCGAGTGCGCGGCGCGCAGGGCCCGCAGCACCCACAGGCCGATCCGCGCGGCCTCGGAGGGCTCGATGCGGCCGCGCTCCTTGACCGCGTCGGCCAGCGAGTGGCCCTCGACCAGCTCCATGACGATCCACGGACGGCCGTCGTGCTCCAGCACGTCGTGGACGGTGACGACGGCGGAGTGGTTGATGCGTGCGGCGGCCCGCGCCTCGGCCCTGGTGCGGGCCAGCAGGACCGCCCGGTCGCTCTCGGAGACGTAGAGCGCCGCGGTCAACTCCTTGACGGCGACCTGCCGGTGCAGCACCTCGTCGTGGGCGCGCCACACCCGGCCCATGCCGCCGCTGCCGATGGAGTCGGCGAGCCGGTAGCGGCCCGCTATGAGCAGGCCCTGCATCTGATTCAACGTTGCCCCGCAATGCTATTGACAGGGTCAGACTAAGGACCGGTCCTCCCCCTGGGAACACGAGGGGTACCAAGGTGACAGTCCTGTGACGGTTGCCGTTTCCGGCGCGCCGACAGGTCCCAACCCCGTTGCGCACGGGGGGTGTACGGGGCGTTCAGCCTGTGTAGCGGTACGTCGCCGTGGCTTGCTCGTACAGCCGTGTCACCTCGTCGCGCTCGGCTTCCGGGCCCCGGACCTGGACGATGTGGTAGCGGCCGTTCAGCAGGATCGCCATGTTGCGCACGTACCGGTCGCGGCCCTGTCCGTCGGTCCAGGTGAACTGGCCCTCGGCCATGGTCCGTCCGCCCACCTCGATGGTCCGCAGGCCGGTGGCCGTGGCCCAGCTCGAGTCCCGGTACGGCTGGAGTTCGCGCTCCTTGTCCCGCTGATAGACCATCGGGTCGCCGCCGTAGGTCCCCGTGCCGTCCCTGCCCGGCACGACGAGCAGCTCGAAGTTCCCGTGAGCGTAGACGACTTGGCCGCTGCCGTTCTTCGGCGTGCGGTCCCAGCCCTTGGCGACGGCGATGCGGAAGCCGTCCGGGTCCTTGCGCAGGGTGAATCCGTCGGCGACGGACGGGTCTCCGCCGGTCTGGGTCTCGGCGGCGGGCGCCGACGCGGAGGGCCCCGTACCGGACGGCCCGGAGGACGGCCGCTCGGTCGGCGAGGGCGCGGTGCTCGCCTCGCCGGCGCTGCCGGTGCGGTCACCGCCGCCCGCGGCGCCGCCCCCGCCCTGCTTGGGCATGAACAGCATCGCGTACGCCACCGCGCCGGCCAGCAGAAGCATGATCAGCAGGAGCAGCAGCCGGCCCAGGCTGCGGGGCGAACGGCCCTGTTCCCGGGCCCGCTTGTGCCGCGCGTGCGGATGCGTGGCGGGCACCCTGGCGCGCCGTCGCCGCACCAGCTCGCCGCGCCGCCGGACGATCGGCAGCCGCTTGGGGTCGGCGGGCGGAACGGGCACCACATGGGTACCGGCGTCCGGCTCGGGCGCCGAGCGCACCAGGGAGCGCAGCCAGCCGCTCAGCTCTTCGAAGTCGGGCCGGTCGGTGGGATCCTGACGCAGCAGCGACTCCACGACGGGGCGCAGCGGGCCGCACTCCTCGGCGAAGGCGGGCGGCTCCGCGCACACCAGTTGCACCAGCTCGGCCGTGGACTCCTCGGGGTAGGGGGCGTGTCCCTGGACGGCACGGAAGAGCAGCGCGCCGAGCGCCCAGAGGTCGGTGGCGGGCCCGATCGGCGCGGCGAGCTGCCAGTTCTCGTGCACGGGGCCCGCCTGCTCCGGGGCCCAGCGCTCGGTGACCGGCCCGACCACGGTCATCCGCACCTGCCGGGCCCGCTCGGCGGCGAGCGCGGTACCAGGACTGCGCCGCACGGCGCCATTCCCCGCACCGGGATCGTCCCAGCGCGAGCCCGAGCCGGACGCGCCCACGGGCACCGCCGGAGCGGCGCCGAGGGCGGGGGCGGGCGCCTGCCGCGGCACCACGGCACCGTGCCCGGCACGGGCGCCTCCCTGCCCGGACGCGGGCGACTGATCGGTGCCGGGAGCGCCGTAGCCGGACGCGGGCGCCTGACCGGGGACTGCGGCGCCATAGCCGGACGCGCGCGACTGTCCGGGCCCGGGCGACTGACCGGGAGCCGGCGCCTGCCCCGGAACCACCGCACTGCGGCCGTGGCCGGGAGGGCCGTAGCCGGACGGGGGTGACTGACCGGCGCCCGCGGCGCCGTAGCCGGGCGTGGGCGGGTGGCCGGGGCCGGAGGCCGTGTCGTCGCCCGGCGGCCGTTCCGGTCGGGCGGGGTCGCCGGCCGGGCCGGTGCGGGGCGCGGCGCCGTGCCAGCCGGCGCCGCTCACGCCGTGGGGGTCGGCCGTCCGGCCGGGCGGCGCGGCGGGCAGGCCGGAGGAGTGCGGCGGCTGTGCCGCACCGGCGGCCCCGGCGTCGCCCTCGGCGGGCGGGCGGGCGCCGGGCAGGGCGGCGCGGCCGTTCTGCTGGGTTTCCTGCACCCGGGCCGCGGCCCGGGTGCCCGCACGGTAGGCGGCTATGGCGCCGGCCCGGGCGGCTCGGACGTCGTCCCCGCTCTCCAGGGCCCGCCGCCCGGACGGCGGCACCGGAACGCCCTCGGCGGAAGCCGCGCCCGGCACCGGCAGCCCGCCGGCCGCCCGCGCCTGGATCGCGGCCCGTCGCGCGGCCTCGGGATCGGCGTCGGGGTACGGGACCGCGTCCGCGGTCCGGAGCGCACCGCCGAAGCCCTGGCTCCCCGGGCTGCCGGGGGCCCCGGCAGCACCCGGGCCCTCGTGCCCGCCGGGAGCACCTGGACCGCCGTCGGGGCCGGGAGCGCCGGGGAGCTGTCCTCCGGTGGGCCGGGCGTCCGGGGCGCCGCCATCACCGGCCGAATCGTCCTGGGCCGGTACCGGGTCGTAGCCGCACAGCGCCTCCTCCGCCGCGCCGACCGCGAGTCCGGTCAGCATCACCCGGCCGTCGTCGCAGACGAGGACCGTGCGGGCGGTGACGTTGCGGTGCGTCCAGCCGTGGGCGTGCAGCACGCGCAGCGCCATGAGGACGTCGGAGGCGACCTCGGCCGCACGGTACGGCGTCAGCGGCTCCTCGGCCAGCAACGCGGACAGCGGCCGGGCGGCCACCGATTCGCTGACGATCCACAGCGAGCCGCCCTCGGCGAACACGTCGAAGACCTGGTCGAGACGCGGATGGTCGGGGATGCGGGCCGCCGCCTGCGCGGCCTCGACGGCGCGCCGCACCGCCGGGTCAGAGGGGCGGCGGGTGGCGGTACGGGCGGCGGGGGAACGGCGGGCGCCGCGCTCCCGGGCGGTGAAGCCCTCGGGCAGCCCCTCCGAGTCCAGCACCTCGGCCTCGACGACCTCGGGCAGGGGCACCTGACGGACCAGCACCTCCTGGCCGCTGTAGGTGTCGAACGCCAGGGTCTCGGTCAGCTCGTACTCGTCGGACGGCGGCAGCGGCAGGCGGTACCGGTCGGCGAGCACCCGGCCCGCGTAGTCGTCCACGTTGCCTCCCCCGGCCGCCTGGTCGTTCAGTTCCGTTCCCCGACGGTCCGTTCCGCATCCACATCCGGCTCCGTACGGTCCGCAACCATTCACGATACGTGCCGGAGGCAACCCGCATTGAGGGGATGCCGGATTCTCACGGAACCGAACCGGGCTCGGTCATGTCACGACTTGGGCTCGAATGACTTCGTCAGCGTCCGCCAGGTGTCCTTGCGCAGGTCGCCGTCCCAGTTCGCGGCCTTGGCGGTGTACATCAGCCCGTAGCCGAGGTGGTCGTTCACCACGAACCCCCGGTCGATCGTGCGGTACCGGGTGCCGCCGTCGGAGTAGGTGAACTCCCAGTCGGCGGTGTTCCAGCCGCGGTAGCCGACCTTCTCTATACGGATCTTCTGGTACTGGGAACGCACCATGTAGCGCTCCTGGTTCTTCCAGTCCGCCACCGGGTCGCTCTTGGGTGCGTCGGTCCAGGCCACGAGCAGCTTCTGCCCGTCGGGACCGGTGTAGCGGTCTCCAGCCCGTCCGGTGGACTCGTACTTCCAGCCCTTGGGCAGCCCTATCGAGTATCCCTGGCCGCCTTTGTGGGTCGACTCGACGGGTGCGCTGCCGCCGCCCTTCGAGCCGGGCGAGCCGGAGTCCCCACTGTCGCCGGTGGGGCTCGCGCCGGCCGAGTCGCCCGACGACGAGCCCGACGACGCGGAGGCCGAGGCGTTCCCGTCGGTCCGGGCGCCGTCGCCGGGGCTGCTCTCGCCGCCCGTGTTCTTGTCCTCCTTGGTGGAGGCACTCGCGCTCGGCGCCGCCTTGGCGCCGCTGCCGCGGTCGTCGCTCCCGCCGTCGCCGCCGCCGAGGACGAGGCCCAGCACGGTGCCGAGCACCGCCAGCGCGACCACGGCGGCGATGATCACCAGAGTCCGCCTGGGCACCACGTCGGTGAGCGGCGCCCTGGGCACCGGCCGTGGCGGCAGGTCCGGGGGCGGCACCACGGGCCACCCGGAACTCGGCTTCTCGGCCCCGGAGTTCGGCACGGCCGCTGAGCCCTGCGCGGCACCGGCCTGCCTTCCCCGTGAACCGGCGCCGGCTGCGGCACCGGCGGCCTGGCCGTGCTCCGCGGTGCCGGCGTCGCCCGTGCCGCCGGCGCCCGGAGCTGCCGTGCCGCCGTCGGTCTTCGTCCGGGCGGCCGCCGCCGCGGTGGCCGCCCCGGCCGCCTTGCGGACCGAGCGCAGCGCCCCGCGCAGCTTCTCCCCGGCCTCCTCGCCCCGCTTGCCCTCCGGCCCCCCGGGCTGCACCGGCAGCGGGACGACACGGGTGGCGTCCATCGACTCCGGCTCGGGCGCGTGGATCACCGCGTTGAGCATGGCCCGGGCGCCGGCGTCGTCGAGCCGCTGCGCCGGGTCCTTGTTGAGCAGTCCGTAGATGACGTCCCGGAGCGGGCCCGCGTTCTTGGGCTCCTCGAGCGGTTCGGTCATCACCGCGGTCAGCGTGGCGATCGCCGAGCCCCTGTCGTACGGCGGCAGGCCCTCGACCGACGCGTACAGCAGGCCGCCCAGGGACCACAGATCGGCCGCGGGTCCCGGCTTGTGCCCGCGGGCACGCTCCGGGGAGATGTAGGAGGGGGCGCCGACCAGCATGCCGGTGGAGGTGATGGACGGGTCGCCCTCCACCTGCGCGATGCCGAAGTCGGTGAGCACGACCCGGCCGTCCTCGGCGATGAGCACGTTGGACGGCTTCACGTCCCGGTGCAGGATGCCCTCTCGGTGCGCAGAGCGCAGCACGTCCAGAACGGCGAGGCCCACCTCGGCGGCGCGCCTGGGCTCCAGCAGGCCGTCCTCACGGATGACCTCGGCCAGCGACTTGCCTTCGACCAACTCCATGACGATCCAGGGCCGGTCGTCCTCGTCGACCACGTCGAAGACCGTCACCGCGCTGTTGTTGCGGATCCGGGCGATCGCCTTGGCCTCGCGCAGGGTGCGCGTGATCAGGCGCCGCTTCTCCTCCTCGTCGATGTTCGACGGGAACCGCAGCTCCTTGACGGCGACCGTCCGGCCGAGGGTCTCGTCCTCCGCGCGCCACACCGTCCCCATGCCGCCGCGGCCCAGCACGTCTCCCAGCCGGTACCGCCCGGCGAGGAGACGCCGCTCGTTCTTGTCCTGACGAGTCTCCTGACGGGATGTCCCCGACCGCTCCGCCTTCGACATGCGTCCCCTCATGCAACCCGCCCTGACAGAGCCTCCATTGTCTCTCACCCGACAAGTGGCCGACGCCCAGGGTGCCCGCTGCCGCGCCGGGGGCCGCGCACACCGGAACACCCGCCGCACCGGCACCTTGAGTCCACGTCAGCCATGCGCCTCACTTCCCCTCCGGGCCCGGTCGGGTGCCTGTCCGAGTACACCTGCCGGACGCGACCCATGCACGCCGGCGCCCCTTTTTTTCCGCACGGTCCGCACGGCCCCCGCCGGCCCGGCTGCCGGACGCGCGGGCGGTGCCACGCGCGAACACGACCGTGACCCCGGCGTCCCGGCCAGAACCCCTCCCGGCCACACCCCCTGCCGCCCGGCGCCCGATTCGCCCTCTCAGCCGGTACAACGGCCAGGCCAGCTGGGCGGATCCCGGCCCCGGGTCACCCGTCCGGGTGGTTCCGGCTACAGCGGCACGATGTCCGGCGCCCCCAGCCGGGCCGCGTCGGCCGTCAGGTCGTCGGGCTGGCGCTGGGACTCCCGCTCCGCCTCCACCCGCTTCTCGTAGTGCTCCACCTCGCGCTCGATCTGGCCCTCGTCCCAGCCGAGGACGGGCGCCATCAGCTCGGCGGCCTCACGGGCACTGCGAGTGCCCCGGTCGAAGGTCTCTATGGAGATGCGGGTGCGGCGGGTGAGCACGTCGTCCAGGTGCCGGGCGCCCTCGTGCGAGGCGGCGTAGACGACCTCGGCGCGCAGGTAGTCGTCGGCGGCCTGCAGCGGCTCGCCCAGGGCCGGGTCGGCCGCGATGAGGTCCAGGATCTCCTCGGCCATGGAACCGTACCGGTTGAGCAGGTGCTCGACCCGCACCACGTGCAGGCCGGTGCGGGCGGCTATGCGCGCCCGGGCGTTCCACATCGCCCGGTAGCCCTCGGCGCCGAGCAGCGGGATCTCCTCGGTGACGCAGTCGGCGACGCGCGTGTCGAGCCCGTGCACCGCCTCGTCGACGGCGTCCTTCGCCATCACCCGGTACGTCGTGTACTTGCCGCCCGCCACGACCACGAGACCGGGCGCCGGATGCGCCACGGTGTGCTCGCGGGACAGCTTGCTGGTGGCGTCGGACTCGCCGGCCAGCAGCGGGCGCAGGCCGGCGTACACGCCCTGCACGTCCTCGCGGCCGAGCGGCACGGCGAGCACCGAGTTGACGTGCTCCAGCAGGTAGTCGATGTCTGCGCTGGAGGCGGCCGGGTGTGCCTTGTCGAGGTCCCAGTCGGTGTCGGTGGTGCCGATGATCCAGTGCCGGCCCCAGGGGATGACGAACAGCACCGACTTCTCGGTGCGCAGGATCAGGCCGGTGGTGGAGTGGATGCGGTCCTTGGGCACGACCAGGTGGACGCCCTTGGAGGCGCGGACGTGGAACTGGCCCCGCTCCCCCACCATGGCCTGGGTGTCGTCCGTCCACACCCCGGTGGCGTTGACGACCTGCTTGGCGCGGATCTCGTACTCGCCGCCGCCCTCCACGTCCCGCACCCGGGCGCCGACGACCCGCTCGCCCTCGCGCAGGAACCCGGTCACGCGCGCCCGGTTGGCGGCCCGCGCGCCGTAGGACACCGCCGTGCGCACCAGGTTGGTGACGAAGCGGGCGTCGTCCATCTGGGCGTCGTAATACTGCAGGGCGCCGACCAGGGCGTCCTTCTTCAGACAGGGCGCGACGCGCAGGGCGTGACGGCGGGTCAGATGCCGGTGCAGGGGCAGGCCGCGGCCGTGCCCGCGGGCCATCGACATCGCGTCGTAGAGCGCGACGCCCGACCCGGCGTACAGCCGCTCCCAGCCCTTGTGCTGCAACGGATAGAGGAAGGGCACCGGTTTGACCAGGTGCGGGGCGAGCCGCTCCAGCAGCAGACCGCGTTCCTTCAGGGCCTCGCGGACGAGGGCGAAGTCGAGCATCTCCAGGTAGCGCAGGCCGCCGTGGACGAGCTTGCTGGACCTGCTGGAGGTGCCGGACGCCCAGTCACGGGCCTCGACCAGGCCGGTACACAGGCCGCGGGTGACGGCATCCAGTGCGGTGCCGGCGCCCACCACTCCGCCGCCGACCACCAGCACGTCCAGCTCGCGTTCCGCCATCGCCGCCAGTGCCTCGGCGCGCTGCGCCGGGCCCAGAGTCGCTGTCCTCACCGCTGCCTCCCGCTGTCGAACGTCTCGCCCACGTCGGCCGCACCCGCGGCGGAGCGGAGCCGGTTCATCCCCTCCTCATGCCCAAATTCTGACCGGCACGCCCTGCGCCGGCCACCACGCGCCCGCGGCCTGTGGACAACGTGCGCGCAACCACCCGGGAGACACACGAACACAATCCCACATCACGGTCATATTTACTCCTAGTGTGACAGTGCGCTCGTACATGCTGCTCACAGCGGTTGCGCACCTGTTCCGCTTCGGCTACTGGGAAGGACGGCCCACGCCCCATGCCCGCAGACCTCGCCGTTATCGGACTCGGTCCGTACGGCCTGCCGCTCGCCCAGGCCGCCGTCGCCGCAGGCATCCCGACCATCGGGTACGCCACCGGCCCCGAGGCCGGCTCGCTCAGCCCCGCCGAGCTGCGCCGGATGCGCTCCACCGGCTTCCGGCCCGGCACCGACCCGGCCCAGCTCGGCCGCGTGCGCACCGCGGTGATCTGCGCGCCGACCCCGCGCGGCGCCGACGGCGGGATCGACCTCGGCCAGGTCGAGGGGGCCGCCCGCACGCTCGCCGGACGGCTCCGCCCGCACACCACGGTCATCCTGGAGTCACCCGTGCTGCCCGGGACCACCGAAGGGTTCCTGCGTCCCCTGCTGGAGGAGGGCTCCGGACTCCGTGCCGGGCGCGACTTCCACCTCGCCTATTCACCCAGCCGGGTGGACCACGGGAACCGCGACCGCAACCCCGCCAACACGCCCAAGGTCATCGGGGGCCTCACCCCGGCCTGCACCGAGTCGGCCGCCGCCTTCTACGGACGGCTGACCGACAAGGTGGTCCGCGCGCGGGGGCTGCGCGAGGCGGAGACGGTGCAGTTGCTGGAGACCAACTACCGGCACGTGAACATCGCGCTGGTCAACGAGATGGCCGTCCTCTGCCACGAGCTGGGCGTCGACCTGTGGGACGTCGTCCGCTGCGCGGAGACCAAGCCGTTCGGCTTCCAGGCCTTCCGGCCGGGGCCGGGCGTCGGCGGCCACGGCCTCCCCCAGGACCTGACCGGGCACGCGACCCGCACCCTGCGCATGGTGGAACTCGCCCAGCAGGTCAACGACCGCATGCCCGAGTACGTCGTCCGGCGCGCGGCCACCCTCCTCAACGAGCACGGCAAGTCCGCGCGCGGGGCCCGCGTCCTGCTGCTCGGCGTCACCTACAAGCCGGACATCGCCGACCTCCAGGGCACGCCCGCGCGCGAGATCGCGACACGGCTGACCGAACTGGGCGCGTCCGTGAGCTTCCACGATCCGTACGTGCCCGCGTGGAGCGTGCTGGACCGCCCGATTCCCCGGGCCGACGCGCTGTACGAGGCGGTCGCCGACGCCGACCTGACGATCCTGCTCCAGCACCACCGCACGTACGACCTGCAGGGCCTGTCGGTGAAGGCCCAGCTCCTGCTGGACACCCGGGGCGCGGCCCCCACGGGGGCGGCGCACCGGTTGTGAGAGCGCCTCCGGGCGGGCCCCGGGAGGACACACGAAAGGGCCGGTCACCCCGAGGATGACCGGCCCTCTGCGCGTGTGCCGGAGGGTCAGCGGCGGTGCTGGCTGTCCGCGACCGTCACCTCGACCCGCTGGAACTCCTTCAGTTCGCTGTAGCCGGTGGTGGCCATGGCGCGGCGCAGGGCGCCGAAGAAGTTCATGGAGCCGTCGGGGGTGTGGGACGGGCCGGTGAGGATCTCCTCGATGGTGCCGACCGTGCCCAGGTCGACCTTCTGGCCGCGGGGCAGCTCCTCGTTGACGGCCTCCATGCCCCAGTGGTGGCCCTTGCCGGGCGCGTCCGTGCCGCGGGCCAGCGGGGAGCCCATCATGACGGAGTCGGCGCCACAGGCGATCGCCTTGGGCAGGTCGCCGGACCAGCCGACGCCGCCGTCCGCGATCACGTGCACGTACCGGCCGCCGGACTCGTCCATGTAGTCCCGGCGGGCCGCGGCCACGTCGGCGACCGCCGTCGCCATCGGGACCTGGATGCCGAGCACGTTGCGCGTGGTGTGCGCGGCGCCGCCGCCGAAGCCCACCAGGACGCCGGCCGCGCCGGTGCGCATCAGGTGCAGGGCCGCCGTGTAGGTGGCGCAGCCGCCCACGATCACCGGCACGTCGAGCTCGTAGATGAACTGCTTGAGGTTCAGCGGCTCGTGCGAGGAGGAGACGTGCTCCGCGGAGACCGTCGTACCGCGGATGACGAAGATGTCCACGCCCGCGTCCACGACCGCCTTGGAGAACTGGGCGGTGCGCTGCGGGGAGAGCGCGGCCGCCGTGACCACGCCGGAGTCGCGCACCTCCTTGATGCGGGCGCCGATCAGCTCCTCCTTGATGGGGGCCGCATAGACCTCCTGGATGCGGCGGGTCGCCCGCTCGGCGGGCAGCTCGGCGATCTCGTCGAGCAGCGGCTGCGGGTCCTCGTACCGGGTCCACAGGCCCTCGAGGTTCAGCACGCCCAGGCCGCCGAGCTCGCCGATGCGGATCGCGGTGGCCGGGGAGACGACCGAGTCCATGGGGGCGGCCAGGAAGGGCAGCTCGAAGCGGTAGGCGTCGATCTGCCAGGCGATCGAGACCTCCTTCGGGTCCCGCGTACGGCGGCTGGGGACGACGGCGATGTCGTCGAAGGCGTACGCCCGGCGGCCGCGCTTGCCGCGCCCGATCTCGATCTCAGTCACGTCTTGGCCTTTCCCTGATGCGTTCAGCGTCTTCCAGTATCGCCGACGGGCAGGGCAACGGCGGCCCCGGAGGTTCCGGGGCCGCCGCGGATGCCCGTCACGCGCGCGCGTGCGTCACTTCTTGTTGCTGTAGTTCGGCGCCTCGACGGTCATCTGGATGTCGTGCGGGTGGCTCTCCTTCAGACCGGCCGAGGTGATCCGCACGAAGCGGCCCTTGGACTCCATCTCCTCGATGGTGGCGGCGCCCACGTAGCCCATGGTCTGGCGCAGGCCGCCGACGAGCTGGTGCAGCACGTTGGCGAGCGGGCCGCGGTAGGGCACCTGGCCCTCGACGCCCTCGGGCACGAGCTTCTCGTCGGCGGTGACGTCGCCCTGGAAGTAGCGGTCCTTGGAGTACGACCGGCCCTGCCCGCGGGACTGCATGGCGCCCAGCGAGCCCATGCCGCGGTACGACTTGAACTGCTTGCCGTTGATGAAGAGCAGCTCGCCCGGGGACTCCTCGCAGCCGGCGAGGAGGCTGCCGAGCATCACCGTGTCGGCGCCGGCGGCGAGCGCCTTGCCGATGTCGCCGGAGTACTGCAGGCCGCCGTCGCCGATCAGCGGGACGCCGGCGGAGCGGGCCGCGAGGGAGGCCTCGTAGATGGCGGTCACCTGCGGGACGCCGATGCCGGCGACGACGCGGGTGGTGCAGATGGAGCCCGGGCCGACGCCCACCTTGATGCCGTCCACACCGGCGTCGATCAGTGCCTGGGCGCCGTCTCGCGTGGCGACGTTGCCGCCGACCACGTCGACGTTCACGCTCGACTTGATCTTGGACATCCAGCTCAGGGCGTTGCTGTTGTGGCCGTGCGAGGTGTCGACGACCAGGAAGTCCACACCGGCCCCGGCGAGCGCCTGGGCGCGCTCCAGCGCCTCGGGGCTGGCGCCGACCGCGGCGCCGACGAGCAGCCGGCCCTCGGCGTCCTTCGCGGCGTTGGGGTACTGCTCGGCCTTGACGAAGTCCTTGACCGTGATCAGGCCCTTGAGGACGCCCTCGTCGTCCACCAGCGGGAGCTTCTCGATCTTGTGCTTCCGCAGCAGCTCCATGGCCTCGGGTCCTGAGATGCCGACCTTGCCGGTGACCAGCGGCATCGGGGTCATGACCTCGTGCACGCGGCGGCTGCGGTCGCTCTCGAACGCCATGTCGCGGTTGGTCACGATGCCGAGCAGCTTGCCGGCGGGGCTGGTGACCGGGACGCCGCTGATGCGGAACTTGGCGCACAGCGCGTCCGCCTCGGCGAGCGTGGCCTCCGGGTGCACCGTGATCGGATCGGTGACCATGCCGGACTCGGACCGCTTCACCAGGTCGACCTGGTTGACCTGGTCCTCGACGGAGAGGTTGCGGTGCAGCACGCCGACGCCGCCGAGCCGGGCCATCGCGATCGCCATGCGGGACTCGGTCACCTTGTCCATCGCCGCCGAGAGCAGCGGGATGTTCACCCGCACGTTGCGGGAGATGCGGGACGAGGTGTCGACCGCGTTGGGGAGCACCTCGGATGCGCCCGGCAGCAGCAGCACGTCGTCGTAGGTCAGCCCGAGTGTCGCGAATTTTCCGGGCACTCCGTCGACGTTCGCAGTCATGACACCTTCCCCAAATGGCCTTGATCGGTGCGGATGTCCATGCTAACGGCAAGCTTCGTCAGCAAATTCCACGTCAGGGCGCCGCTTCGGGCTTCGTATGTTCGTACGGGAACGGGGGCGTGCCCGTTCAGCGGAGGGCGTCCGGGACGCTCCGTCCAGGGGTGTTACTGCTCGGCCAGCGCGCGCAGGCGGCTGAGCGCCCGGTGCTGGGCGACCCGGACCGCGCCGGGTGACATTCCCAACATCTGCCCCGTCTCCTCCGCGGTCAAGCCCACGGCGATGCGCAGCAGGAGCAGTTCCCGCTGGTTCTCGGGGAGGTTGGCCAGCAGTTTCTTGGCCCACTCGGCGTCGCTGCTGAGCAGCGCGCGCTCCTCGGGGCCGAGGGAGTCGTCGGGGCGTTCCGGCATCTCGTCCGAGGGGACGGCCGTGGAGCCCGGGTGGCGCATCGCGGCGCGCTGGAGGTCGGCCACCTTGTGCGAGGCGATGGCGAAGACGAAGGCCTCGAAGGGGCGGCCGGTGTCCCGGTAGCGGGGCAGGGCGAGCAGCACCGCCACGCAGACCTCCTGCGCGAGGTCCTCCACGAAGTGGCGCGCGTCGCCCGGGAGCCGGGACAGCCGGGTGCGGCAGTAGCGCAGCGCCAGCGGGTGGACGTGGGCCAGCAGGTCGTGCGTGGCCTGCGCGTCACCGTCGACGGCGCGATGCACGAGCGCACCGAACGCCCCATGGGCCGTGCCCGCCTCGTCGTCGCGCATCGGTCCATGGTGCCCTGCGGCCGTCCGGTCCGTCGCATCGTGCTCGTGGTTGTGCACCGAAGCGTTATGAGCAGGTGCGCCGGCACTCATCCCCTGCGCCCTCCCCTTCCGCTCGACCGACTCGTCCCCGAGAGACTCCACATCTCAAGGATGCGGCATCCGCGCCGAAACGAGCAGCGGGCGTCCACCGGCCACCTCGTCCGGACCCGTGCGCACACCCGCCGGCGGCCCGGCGCCGCACGCCTCGTACCCCGGCGGACGCGCGGGCGCGAGCGTCGGAACCTGTCCGGCGAACGGCGGACGGTGCGGCGGATCGCCAGGAAACCGGCCGGGGCTTCGGGGCGACCGTCACTCACAGTCACCATGCGCGCGTCCCGGCCCGCGACCTCGCTCGAACAGCCGTACACCCGTCGGCCGTACGCCCGTCGGCCGCGCGGCCACGGGTCGCACCCCGCCCCGTCCGCCGCGCGGCGGACGGGGACCGCCAGGGCCGGCCGGCCGCGGACGTGCGCCGCGGCGCACGTCCTACCGGACCAGTCCCCAGCGGAAGCCGAGCGCCACTGCGTGGGCGCGGTCCGAGGCGCCGAGCTTCTTGAACAGGCGGCGGGCATGCGTCTTGACGGTGTCCTCGGAGAGGAACAGCTCACGGCCGATCTCGGCGTTGGAGCGGCCGTGGCTCATGCCCTCGAGCACCTGGATCTCGCGCGCGGTGAGGGTGGGCGCGGCGCCCATCTCCGCCGAGCGCAGGCGGCGCGGGGCCAGTCGCCAGGTCGGGTCGGCGAGGGCCTGCGTCACCGTGGCGCGCAGCTCCGCGCGCGAGGCGTCCTTGTGCAGGTAGCCGCGGGCGCCGGCGGCGACCGCGAGGGCCACGCCGTCGAGGTCCTCGGCGACGGTCAGCATGATGATGCGCGCGCCCGGATCGGCGGACAGCAGCCGGCGCACGGTCTCGACGCCGCCCAGGCCGGGCATGCGTACGTCCATCAGGATCAGGTCGGAGCGGTCGGCGCCCCAGCGGCGGAGGACTTCCTCGCCGTTGGCCGCCGTCGTCACACGCTCGACGCCGGGCACGGTGGCCACCGCGCGACGGAGCGCCTCTCGGGCAAGCGGGGAGTCGTCGCAGACGAGGACGGATGTCATGACCGCCCTCCGCAGCTGATGCACGTCACCTTGAGCCTCCAGGCTGGTACGGAATCGTCACCTGTGCGGTCGACCGACTCGGACGCCTGCCCGAGCGCTTGTGTTTTCAACCGCCTCCGCACTCTCAACGACGGTCACTCGAAAGAGTTACGGGGCCGCCTGCCGTCTTCGGCACTCTACGTGAGGGTCTCGACACGGTGCAGACATGCCCAACGGACTCTCAACTTTTCATCACATCCCATGCCCCATTTAGTCGCTTTTGTTCCCGTTTCTCGGTGTCTGGGGCTAGATTCGCAATGAGTCATATTTTCATCTCCTTAGACCGGAGATGTACGGTCGTTGGCACCGGATCCGCCCAGAACGGCTACAAGGGGTCACGTAATGGCAGATTTCTCCCGCCTTCCCGGACCGAACGCGGACCTGTGGGACTGGCAGCTTCTGGCTGCCTGCCGCGGAGTGGACAGCTCGCTCTTCTTTCACCCTGAGGGCGAGCGCGGGGCGGCTCGGAGCGCTCGAGAGAACTCGGCCAAGGAGGTCTGCATGAGGTGCCCGGTCCGTGCGGAGTGCGCCGCGCACGCGTTGGCGGTACGCGAGC
Organism: Streptomyces sp. NPDC056580; assembly: GCF_042793175.1. Lineage (NCBI taxonomy): Bacteria > Bacillati > Actinomycetota > Actinomycetes > Kitasatosporales > Streptomycetaceae > Streptomyces > Streptomyces sp. NPDC056580. The sequence continues at coordinate 102,818 of NZ_JBHTVE010000010.1, forward strand.
CGTACGGAGTCTGGGGCGGCCTGACCGAGGACGAGCGTGAGGAGTTGATGGGGCGGGCCCGCAACCGCCTGGTGGCGGCCTCGACCACCAGCGGCGACACCGCCCCTCATCATTGAAGGAAACGTTTCTGCACCCACAGACCACCGGGTGCTTCCCATCCCCACCGGGCACGCCACGCGCGTGCCCGTGACTCTGCCGCCGCGACCGCCTGCCCCGCCGTAACCCCTACGCCCGCGCCGCAGTAACCCCTACGTCCGCGCCGCCGTAACCCCTACGCCCGCGCCGCCGCCCGGGCCAGCTGCTCCAGCGTCGCCGCCACGGCCGGCACCTGTGCCAGGTCGGGCAGGGTGAGGGCGACGATCTGCCGCCGGACCACCGGTTCCAGCTCCACCGTGCGCACCCCTCTCGGCCGTACCGACTCCACCGCGAGCTGGGGCAGTACGGCGACCCCGAGCCCCGCGCCCACCAGGCCGGCCACCGCCGGGTAGTCGTCGGTGGCGAAGTCGATGCGGGGCGTGAAGCCGGCGCCCTCGCACACCTCCACGAGCTGGCCGCGACAGCGCGGACAGCCCGCGATCCATGGCTCACGGGCCAGCTCGCCGATGCCGACGGACTCCGCGCGCGCGAGCGGGTGCCGTTCGGGCACCAGGGCGACCAGGCGGTCGGTCAGCAGGGGCCGCACGATCAGGTCGTCCCACTCCTCGGCGGCGGCCGCGCCCTCGTAACGGAAGGCGAGCGCCACGTCGCAGTCGCCCTCGCGCAGCAGCTCCACGGATCTCGGCGGCTCGGCCTCCTCCAGGGAGACGCGGGTGCCGGGGTGGGCGGCGCGGAGTGCGGCGAGGGCGGTGGGCACGAGGGTGGAGCTGCCGCTGGGGAAGGAGACGAGCCGCACCCGGCCGGCGCGCAGGCCCGCGATCGCGGCGACCTCCTCCTCGGCGGCGGTGAGTCCGGCGAGGATGCCGGAGGCGTGTCTGACCAGGGCCTCACCCGCCTCGGTCAGGCGCATCTCGCGGCCGCTGCGGACCAGCAGCGGGGTGCCGACCGAGGCTTCCAGCGCCTTCATCTGCTGACTGACCGCCGGCTGGGTGCAGCCCAGCTCGCGCCCCGCGGCGGAGAAGGAGCCGGTGGTGGCGACGGCGCGCAGGACGCGCAGATGACGGGCTTCGATCACCCCTGAAGCATAAGCCGGGCTTGGGCCCGACGCCGGAAATCGCGTCGACGCTTTGGGTCCGGTTCCCGTACCGTGCGGCCATGAAGCTTCTCTCGGTCAACATCGGCCGCCCGCAGCCGGTGCCGTACACGGACCAGCCGCAGGGTGTGACGGGCATCGACAAGCTGCCCGTCGACGGGCTGGTGCGGGTGGCGGCGCCCGGCCCCAAGGGAACCGGCGCGAGCGGGGTGGCAGGGGACGCGGTGTGCGACACCCGCCACCACGGCGGTGACGACCAGGCGGTGTACGCCTTCGCCCGCGAGGACCTCGACGACTGGGAGCACGAGCTGGGCCGGACGCTGGCCAACGGCTGCTTCGGCGAGAACCTCACGACGGACGGTCTCGACGTCTCCGGCGCCCTGATCGGCGAGCGCTGGCGGATCGGTTCCGGACTCGTACTGGAAGTGACCTCCGGCCGCATCCCGTGCCGCACCTTCCAGGGCCATCTGGCCGAACGGGGATGGGTGAGGAGATTCACCCGGAAGGGCGCGACCGGCGCCTACCTCCGGGTGATCGAACCGGGTGGGATACGGGCGGGCGACTCCATCGAGATCGTGCACCGGCCGGACCACGGGGTGACGGCCGCGATGGAGTTCCGCGCGGTCACCACCGAGCGGGAACTGCTGCCCCGGCTGCTCGTGGCCGGCGCGGCGCTGCACCCGGAGAGCCTGGCCAAGGCCCGCAAGTACGTCGCCGCCCAGGCCCGCTGAGCGGTCGTCACCGGCGGCGGACGCGCTCGCTCCGGGTCACTACGCTTGGGCCATGACAACGGCTCTGATTACGGGATCGACCGCGGGGATCGGTGCCGCCTTCGCGCGGCGCCTGGCGGCTGACGGCCACGACCTCGTCCTGGTGGCGCGGGACACCAAGCGGCTGCGCGAGCAGGCGACCGAGCTGCACGACCGGCACGGCGTCGAGGCGGAGGTGCTCACCGCCGACCTCGCCGAGGACAAGGGCATCGAGACGGTGGCCGACCGGCTCGGCGACCGGCGCAACCCGGTCGACCTGCTGATCAACAACGCCGGTTTCGGCAACAAGGGCCGCTACCTCGACGTGCCCATGGCCGACGAACTGAAGATGCTCAAGGTGCACTGCGAGGCGGTGCTGCGGCTGACCTCGGCGGCCACCGCGGCGATGCGGGAACGGGGCCGGGGCGGTGTCGTCAACGTGGCGTCCGTGGCCGCATTCCTGCCCCGGGGCACCTACGGCGCCTCGAAGGCGTGGGTCGTGCAGTTCACCCAGGGCGCGGCGAAGGACCTGGCCGGCAGCGGGGTCCGGTTGATGGCGCTGTGCCCCGGCTTCGTGCGCACCGAGTTCCACGAGCGGGCCGGGATGGGCACGGACAACATCCCCGGCTGGATGTGGCTGGACGCGGACAAGCTGGTCGCCGCGGCGCTGGCCGACCTCGCGCGCGGGAAGTCGCTGTCCATCCCGGACCCGCGCTACAAGGCGCTGATGGGACTGGTCAAGGTCACCCCGCGCGGTCTGCTGAGCGGGATCAGCTCGCGGACGGGCCGCAAGTACGGGCCCCAGTAGCGAGGGTGGCGCCGCCGTTCCGGTGGGAAAATGGTCGGGTCGGTACCCGACCAGGGGGGCCGGAGGCGGTGACATGACCTTCGTACAGCTCATCGAGTGCAGGACGAGCCGGCTGGACGAGGTGAACCGGCTGATGGACGACTGGGTCACCCAGAGCAAGGGGAAGCGCACGGCGACGCACGCGGTGGTCGCGAGGGACCGCTCGGACGCGTCGCACATCGTCGAGGTGGTGGAGTTCTCGTCGTACGAGGAGGCGATGCGGAACTCGAACCTCCCGGAGACCGGCAGGATCTTCGAGGACATGGCCGCCCTGTGCGACGAGGCGCCGACGTTGACCGACCTGGACGTCGTCCGGGACGAGCAGCTGGGCCTGGAGTCCGTGCGGCGGCTCTTCGCGGCCCTGGAGAGCGAGGGCGATCTCCCGCCGCTCAACGACCTGCTGGACGAGGACGTCCACAGCCACGACCCGGTGAACCCGCAGGACACGATCGGGCTGGACAGCGTGCGCAGCGAGTACCGGATGTGGCGCGCCGCCTTCGACTTCGCCTTCACGGTCGACGACGTGCTGGCCCAGGGCGACCAGGCGTGCGCGCGCTGGACCTGGCACGCCACCCACAAGGGCGACTTCCTGGGCATCCCGGCGACCGGCCGCCAGGTCACCATGACCGGCATGACCCTCTTCCGCTTCGACCCCCAGGGCAAGATCACCGAGACCTGGTGGCAGCACGACCAGCTCGGACTGATGCAGCAGCTGGGGGCGCTGGACGAGCTGGAGCAGTAGGGGAAGCCGTCGCGCCGCTTTCGTCGCGCGTCGGCGTCAGTCGGCCAGGAGGACGTAGCAGCGGGACCAGTGGAGATTCCAGTCGCCGTCCATCCGGTAACCCGCCTCGCCGACCTGCCGCCCCCTTGCGCCGCGGTCGCGATCATGAAATGTTGCGGCTCGGACGATCCAGCCGAGCGCGGCCGGGTCGGAGTGAGGCACTGATCTCCCTGCACCGCATGTAAGGGGGTCTTCGTTCCACAGGAGGCCCTTGTGCACGCCGTCGACTCAGCCGTCACCCCTGGAAACTGGGACCACTACCGGTCCGCGGTCGTCGACGTCCGGTTTCCTGACCGGACCGTTCACGTCGAACCCCGCCCCGCCGGCACGGCCGGGGGCTTCTTCCCGGAAGCGGCGGGCGGCCGCGCCGTCCATGTGATCACCGCCTGGAACCCCTACGGCCGTACGGCGCCGGCCGACGCCAACGCGCGCGCCCAGACCCTGCTGCTCGACGAGGTCCGCCGCCGTGGTCTCGCCTGGTGGTCCGCGGTGGGCGGTGACGCGGGCGGCACGCACCGCGAGGAGAGCGTGGCCGTCGTCGGGCTGGGCGACGCCGCGGCGCGTGACCTGGGCCGCCGCTTCGGCCAGGACGCGATCTTCGCCTGGACTCCCGGCGCCTGGCGCGTCCTCGCGTGCGGCACCGACGCGGTCGCGGTGAGCGGCTGGACGAGCTCCGAGAACGGCCGCTGCGCCGGTCCGCGTTGAGGCAGGCGGGAGGAGAGCGATGGGCATGTACCCGATGCGCACGCCGGAGCACTGTCCGGGCTGCGGCCGGCGCCTGACCGGTCCACCGGCCGAGCGGGTCGGAGTCGACGGCTTCCCGGCCGAGGTGACGTACGCGACCGATCCGGTGTGCGGTGCGCGCTGGCACGTCTGGGACAGAACGTCTCCGCTGCGGCGGCTGGCCCGCCCGTACGTGGAGGGCGGCTGACGGCGCGTTTGCGCGGACACGCCCCTCACCGGCTCATCTCCGTCTCCCTGCCGGTCCGTGACAGCTTCTCCGGATTGCGGACCGCGTACAGGCCCGTGATGCGGCCGGCGTCCAGGCGGAGGGCGATGACGGATGAACGTGATCGTGCACAACCCGGGCGGCTCGTAAGGGCCGGGGATGTTCGACCGGCTGTCGGGCTGACCGGCGGGCGGTCCCGGGGGAAGGCGGGGAGAGATCCGGGAGAAGGCGGAAAAGCGGGAGGCCCGGCGCCCCGAAGGGCACCGGGCCTCATCGCTGAGATGCCTCAGTGGGCGTGGCCGTGGCCGTGGCCCGCCGCGGCCGGCTCCTCCTCTTCCTTCTTCTCGACGACCAGGGTCTCGGTCGTGAGCAGGAGGGAGGCGATGGAGGCGGCGTTCTCCAGGGCGGAGCGGGTGACCTTGACCGGGTCGATGACGCCGGCCTTGATCAGGTCGCCGTACTCGCCGGTGGCGGCGTTGTAGCCGCTGCCCTTCTCGAGCTCGGCCACCTTGGAGACGATGACGTAGCCCTCGCGGCCGGCGTTCTCGGCGATCCAGCGCAGCGGCTCGACGGCGGCGCGGCGGACGACCGCGACACCGGTGGCCTCGTCGCCGGTCTTGTCGAGGTTGCCCTCGAGGACCTTGACGGCGTGGACCAGCGCGGAGCCACCACCGGAGACGATGCCCTCCTCGACCGCGGCGCGGGTCGCGGAGATGGCGTCCTCCAGACGGTGCTTCTTCTCCTTCAGCTCCACCTCGGTGGCGGCGCCGACCTTGATCACGCACACGCCGCCGGCCAGCTTCGCGAGGCGCTCCTGGAGCTTCTCGCGGTCCCAGTCGGAGTCGGTGCTCTCGATCTCGGCCTTGATCTGCGCGACGCGGCCCGCGACGTCGGCGGAGTTGCCGCCGCCGTCGACGATCGTGGTGTCGTCCTTGGTGACGGTCACGCGGCGGGCGGAGCCCAGCACGTCCAGACCGACCTGGTCGAGCTTGAGGCCGACCTCCTCGGAGATCACGGTGCCGCCGGTGAGGGTGGCGATGTCCTGCAGCATGGCCTTGCGGCGGTCGCCGAAGCCCGGGGCCTTCACCGCGACGGCGTTGAAGGTGCCGCGGATCTTGTTGACGACCAGGGTCGACAGGGCCTCGCCCTCGACGTCCTCGGCGATGATCAGCAGCGGCCTGGAGGCACCCGACTGGATGACCTTCTCCAGCAGCGGCAGCAGGTCCTGGATGGAGCTGATCTTGCCCTGGTTGATCAGGATGTACGGGTCGTCGAGGACGGCCTCCATACGCTCCTGGTCGGTGACGAAGTACGGGGACAGGTAGCCCTTGTCGAAGGCCATGCCCTCGGTGAAGTCCAGCTCCAGACCGAAGGTGTTGGACTCCTCGACGGTGATGACGCCGTCCTTGCCGACCTTGTCCATGGCCTCGGCGATCAGCTCGCCGACCTGCTGGTCCTGGGCGGACAGCGCGGCGACGGCGGCGATGTCGGACTTCGAGTCGATCGGGCGGGCCGAGGCGAGCAGGTCGTCGGAGACGGCCTTGACCGCGGCGTCGATGCCCTTCTTGAGCAGCGCAGGGGAGGCGCCGGCGGCCACGTTCCGCAGACCCTCGCGCACCAGCGCCTGGGCCAGCACGGTGGCGGTGGTGGTGCCGTCACCAGCGATGTCGTTGGTCTTGGTCGCCACCTCCTTCACGAGCTGGGCGCCGAGGTTCTCGTACGGGTCCTCGATCTCGACCTCACGGGCGATCGTGACACCGTCGTTGGTGATGGTGGGCGCGCCGAACTTCTTGTCGATGACGACGTTGCGGCCCTTGGGGCCGATCGTCACCTTCACCGTGTCGGCCAGCTTGTTGACGCCGCGCTCGAGGGCGCGACGGGCGTCCTCGTCGAACTTCAGGATCTTCGCCATGACAGCGGGAGCCCTCTCGGAAATCTGTGGGTGAAAAAGGCACTGCGCCCCGGGCGCCCGGCTCTTATGTGGTCGCGGGGGCCAGGGGCGCAGCGTCAAGCATCAAAGTGCTCGAGGTGACTTACTTCTCGATGATCGCGAGGACGTCGCGAGCCGAGAGGACGAGGTACTCCTCGCCGTTGTACTTCACCTCGGTGCCGCCGTACTTGCTGTACAGGACGACGTCGCCGACCTTGACGTCGAGCGGCAGGCGCTCGCCGTTCTCGAAGCGGCCCGGGCCCACGGCGAGGACGGCGCCCTCCTGGGGCTTCTCCTTCGCGGTGTCCGGGATGACCAGGCCAGAGGCGGTGGTCTGCTCGGCGTCGAGCGGCTGGACCACGATGCGGTCCTCGAGCGGCTTGATGGCAACCTTGGAGCTGGTGGTCGTCACGGTCCGACCTCCCCCTTCGGAGATCTCACGGGGTTAACTGTCTGAGGTGGCGACCAGGTGGATCCGTCGTCGCGGGTGCCGGACCTGCCCGTCGCGTGTCTGGCACTCTCGTCTGCCGAGTGCCAGAGCCGAGACTATGACCGCGATTAGCACTCGGTCAAGCGGAGTGCCAATGGCGGTGCGGCGCGTCGGCCCCGCCGGGGTGGTGCGCCGCGCCGGCGACGGGCGTGGTCAGGCCAGATAGTCCTCCAGGCGCGCCACGGTCAGGCCCTCGCTCTGGGCGTGGCGCAGCAGGCGGATGGTGCGTTGCGTCAGGGTGGGACCGGCGGCCTCGTCGGGACCCACGAGGACGATGTCACCGGGGCGCAGGCGGTGCGCGCCGCCGCGGTAGACGATGCCGGCGGAGTCGAGGGCGGCCCGCCACAGGACGACGTTGGAGATGCCGCAGCCGGCGGCGGCGCGCAGGGTGTTGGCGTCGTAGGAGCCGTAGGGCGGCCGGAAGAGGCGGGGGCGGACACCGAAGCGGGATGCGAGTCTGTCCTGCTGGCCGCAGATCTCGGCGCGCTGGCCGGCGTACGGCAGTCCGGGCAGCGCCGGGTGGTCGAGGGTGTGGTTCTCGATCGCGGCGCCCACCGCGCGCAGCCGGGCGAAGTGGCCGTAGCCGGGGCCCACGACGCTGTCGGTGAGGAAGAAGCTGACCGGCAGCCGGAGTTCGCGGACCATGTCGACGAACCGCGGGTCCCGCTCGGCGCCGTCGTCGTAGGTGAGGAAGACGACCCGGTCGGTGGTGTCGACGCGGTCCACGACCGGGGGCGGTGCGGCGTCCGTCCGGCGAGTCCCCGGGGGCCGGGCCGGGTGGCTCGGCGGGGCGGCGAGCGGGGCGGTCAGGCCCCAGCGGCGGTACGCCGCGCCGTCGGCCGGGCTGGGCTGCCGCGCGCCCTGGGCCGCCCGCTTGCCCAGCCGCTCGATGGGGTCGACGGACTGGGCGCAGCCGGCGAGCAGGAGAGCCGCGGCGAGCGCGGCCGCCGCTGCGGCCCGCACCCGTACGGGCCCGGCCGCCGGCCGCCCCCGGCGCCTCACAGGTAGTCCTCCAGGCGTGCCACGGCGTACCCCTCGCGCGTGACCTTGTCGAGGAACCTGCGCATGTCGTCGACCATCGTGCCGTCCCATTCGTCGCGGCCGCGGAAGTGGGTGAGCACGATGTCGCCGGGGTGCAGGCTGCGGTCCCAGTCGCGGTACTCCCAGTGGTCGACGAAGACCTCCTCGTCCCAGATCGGCGCGTACTTGATCCCGCAGGACTTGGCGGCGCGCAGGGTGTCGCCGTTGTAGTTGCCGTAGGGCGGCCGGAAGACGGTGGGCGCCTTGCCGAACTGCTTCTTCATGACGTCCTGCATGCCGCAGATCTCGTGCCGCTGCTCCTCGTAGGACAGGCCGGGCAGGAAGGGGTGGGTGAGGGTGTGGTTGTTGAGGGTGTGGCCCTGGGACTGCATCCGGCGGAAGTAGCCGTAGTCGTTCTTCACCAGGTAGTCGCTGAGGAAGGCCGAGTAGGGGACCTTCAGGTCGCTCATCATGCGCAGGAACGCCGGGTCCTTCTCGGCGCCGTCGTCGATGGTGAGGAAGACGACCTTCTCCTTGGTGGGGACGGTGGTGAAGACCGGGGGCAGGTTCTCCTCGTCCTGGCCGTCCACCTCGAAGCCGTCGCGCGGGGTGATCCGCGGCTTGACGGCGGGCGGCGCCGGGGCCGTGAGCGGCACAGCGGCCAGCTTCCAGCGCTGGGCGGCGGCGGCCAGCCGGGCCTGTTCGGCGGCGCGGCGCGCCTCGGGGCTCAGCGCCTGGGCGCCGCCCTGGCCGGCGTTCCTGCTGGGGCCCGGATGGCCGTCGGGGGCCCGGTCAGGGGAACCGCAGCCGGCGGCGAAGGCGGCCGAGACCAGGGCGGCCGCCCCGCAGCGGAGGGCGGCCCCCGTGAGACGCGCACGCCTGCCATGTGCCCGCTTTTTGTCATTTTGTACTACTGGTCGCATGGCCTCGGATCCTCGCAGGCCCCGGTGCCGAACCCGGCCCGACACCGCCGCCGGAGGCGCACCATCCACCGACTGGCCCACAATGACCCGGTGAACGACCTCGCCCTCCTCCTCAGCCCCGAAGGCCGCGCCCTGCTCGACGAGGTGCGCGACACCGACCCCGCGCACGAGCTGGCCGTGGCCACCCGGCTGCGCCGTGAACACCCCGCCGAGCTGGTGTCGGCGGCGCTGGGACAGGCACGGCTGCGGCAGCGGGCGGCGGCGAAGTTCGGGGCCGAGGACGCGCGGCGGATGTTCTTCACCCCGAACGGGGTCGAGCAGTCGACGCGGGCGAGCGTGGCCGCGTACCGCGCGGAGCGGATGCGACGGCTGGGGGTGACCTCGGTGGCCGATCTGTGCTGCGGGATCGGCGGCGACGCGATCGCGCTGGCGCGGGCCGGCATCCGGGTGCTGGCCGTGGACCGCGATCCGCTGACGGCGGCCGCGGCCCGTGCCAACGCCGAGGCGCTGGGGCTCGCCGCGCTGATCGAGGTGCGCGAGGCGGACGTGACCGAGGTGGACACCGACGGCTACGACGCCGTCTTCGTGGACCCCGCCCGGCGCGGCGGCCGGGGCCGGATCTTCGACCCCGAGGCCTACTCACCGCCGCTTTCGTGGGCCGTCGCGGCTGCCATCGAGGCGCCCCGGGCCGCACTGAAGATCGCCCCGGGCGTCCCGCACGAGGCCGTCCCGGCCGAGGCCGAGGCCGAGTGGATCTCGGACGGCGGGGACGTGAAGGAGGCGGTGCTGTGGTTCGGGACCGGGGCGCCGGGTGCCGTGCGGGCCACACTGCTGCCGGGCCCGCGCACGCTGTCCGGCCGCGGCCTGCCCGACCCCGCGGTGCGCCCGGTGGGGCGGTACCTGTACGAACCCGACGGCGCCGTGATCCGCGCCCACCTGGTCGCCGAGGTGGCCGAGGAGATCGGCGGCGGCCTGGTCGACGGGACCATCGCCTACATCACCGCCGACGCGCTGCACCCGACCCCGTACGCCACCGCCTACGAGATCACCGACCAGCTCCCCTTCAACGTCAAGAAGCTGAAGGCCCTGCTGCGCGAGCGGGAGGTCGGCACCCTGACCGTGAAGAAGCGGGGCTCGGCGGTCGAACCCGAGGAACTGCGCAGAAAGGTCAAGCCGCAGGGCCCGAACTCCGCGACGGTGTTCCTCACCCGGGTCGCGGGGGCCCCGACGATGCTGGTCGGCCGGCCGGTGCGCTGAGCGCGCAGTCGCTCAGCCGGCCTCGGCGGCCCGGCGCAGCAGCAGGGCGCGTTCGCGTTCGTTGCGGGTGAGGGAGGCCGCGCGTTCGAACTCGGTGCGGGCCTCCGCCGCGCGGCCGAGGCGGGCGAGCAGGTGGGCGCGGACGCTGGGCAGCAAGTGGTAGTCGCGCAGGGCGGGTTCGCCGGCCAGGGCGTCGACGAGTTCCAGCGCTTCGGCCGGTCCCTCGGCCATCGACACGGCGACCGCGCGGTTCAGTTCGACGACCGGGGACGGGGCGCGGGCGGCGAGCAGGCTGTAGAGGGTGGCGATGGTGCGCCAGTCGGTCTCCGCATAGGAGTACGCGTGCGCGTGGCAGGCGGCGATGGCCGCCTGGAGGGCGTAGGGGCCGGGTGCGCCGGTGGCGGTGGCGTCGGCGCAGGCGAGGGCCCGGATGCCGCGGGCGATGAGCATCCGGTTCCAGCGGCGCCGGTTCTGGTCCTTCAGCAGCACCGGTGTGCCGTCGGGGGCGGTGCGGGCGGCGGTGCGCGAGGCCTGGAACTCCAGCAGCGCGGTCAGGCCGTGCACCTCCGGCTCCTTGGGCATCAGCCCGGACAGCAGCCGGGCCAGCCGCAGGGCGTCCTCGCACAGCCCGGGGCGCAGCAGGTCGTCGCCGGCGGTGGCGGCGTAACCCTCGTTGAAGATCAGGTAGATGACGTCCAGCACCGAGCCGAGGCGGGCCTCGCGGTCGGGCCCGTAGGGAACCTCGAAGGCGACGTTCCGCGTCGCGAGGGTGCGTTTGGCGCGGACGATGCGCTGGGCCACCGTCGGCTCCGGGACCAGGTGGGCGCGGGCGATCTCGGCCGTGCTGAGGCCGCCGAGCAGGCGCAGGGTGAGGGCGATGCGGGCCTCGGGGGACAGCGCGGGGTGGCAGGTGGTGAAGACGAGCCGCAGCAGGTCGTCGTCGATGTCGTCCGGGTCGGCGGGTTCGAGCGGCGGGGCCGTGGCCGGGAGGGTCCGGCCGATCTCGGCGAGTTTGCGGGCGTAGGTCTCGCGGCGCCGGACCAGGTCGACGGCGCGGTGCCGGGCGGTGGCCATGAGCCAGGCGCCGGGGTTGTCGGGCACGCCGTCCCGGGGCCACCGCTCCAGGGCGGCGACCAGCGCGTCCTGCGCCAGTTCCTCGGCGATGCCGACGTCCCGCACGATGCGGGCGACACCGGCGACGACCCGCGGGGACTCCAGCCGGAAGACGATCTCGATGGCGTGTGCCGCGGTGGGCTGTGCTTCCACAGCCCACCATGCAACACCCCCGGGCCCCGGGAGCCAAGCACGTCAGCCCTCGGCGATCTCCCGGACCTCACAGGTGACGGTCCAGAAGTCCTCGTGCGTCTTCAGGAACCGCTTCGTCCACTCCACGGCCTCGGCCATGTCCTTGCACTGCATGAGCGCGTAACCGCCGACGACCTCCTTGGACTCGGTGAAGGGCCCGTCGGTGACGGAGATCTTCCCGCCCTCCCAGTGCACCCGGGTGCCCTGGGCGGACGGGGTGAGCCCGGCGGTGTCGAGCATGACGCCGGCCTTGGTGATCTCCTCGATCAGCTCGCCCATCCGCCGCATCAGTTCCTCGCTGGGGCCCTCGGCGGGGGCGGAGGCCTCTTCGATGCGCACGAGCGACAGGTAGCGGGGCATGGTGACTCCTCGGTCCGGGCGACGGAGCCGTTCTCCGCCACTCACCCGTGCGTCGAACGGGAGGCGGCCGGATCGACAGCCGCGCGGAGATTTCTCGGAGATTCTTCTCCCGGGCTCCCGCGACGGGCGGCACCGGCCCGCCGCTCGGCGCGGTGACGCCCACAGCCCGCTCGCCGCCGGCTCCTTCGCCGCCACTCGGTCGGGGTCGGAGGGCGCCGTGACGACCGGCATCGTCACCGTCCGCACGCGGTCCGCCGCAGGCTCCGGCCGAACCGCGTCAGCTCGGCCGGTGCAGTCCAGGCCGGTGTCCGTCGTGAGACCGGCGGTGTCGGCGACCCGGAAGAACGCCGCGGGGTCGGTGAGTAGGACCAGGACGTTCGACGCTCCGGTGGGCAGCGGGCGGAGGCGCCGGCGGAGGCCGGGGCGGACGCGGTGGCCGCCGCCCGCGCGGGACGGTCGTCGCCGAGCGCGCTGTCGATGGCGACGCCGCGGACGTCGTGGTTCAGGTGCCAGTAGGCCCAGGCCGCGGTGGCCGGGCCGAGCACCAGGGCGCCCGCGAGGAGCAGACCGGAGGCCTTCGGTACGCCGGGCCGCCGGCCGCTCCGTCCGCCCTCGTCGCCGTTCTCGTCGTGTCCGGTCACGGCAGGAAGGTAGGACCGGATGATCGGACGACTGTTCGCGGGAGCCCTCGGAGCCGGTCCCCTCGGGAGGTTCTCAGCCGAGGCTCACCGTGGGCACCGGATTGCTGCCGCTCCAGGAGCCGTTGAACCCGAAGGTCACCGAACCGCCGTTCGGCACCGAGCCGTTGTACGAGGCGTTCGCGCACGACACCGCCGTGCCCGACTGGGTGCAGGTGGCGTTCCAGGCCTGGGTGACCTTCTGGCCCGCGCCGTACGACCAGTTGACCTTCCAGGCGGACAGCGAGGCACCGGAGCAGGAGATCCTCACCTCTCCGGTGAAGCCGGTGTTCCACTGGCTGGTGACGCTGTAGGCGGCCGAGCAGGCGCCGGCCGGCGGCGGTTCGCCGGCGCCCCCTCCGCCCAGCGCCTCGGCGATGCCCCGGTACGCCGGTTTCGGCTGGTAGTTCTCGTCGTACGGCGTCGCCGCCCCGTACCCGGGGAAGGTGCTCGGCACCCATGAGTCGGAGTCGGTGAAGCCCCACACCGTGATGTTGACGCACCGGGTCACGGCCGCGCAGGCCGCCGTGACGGACTTGAAGTCGGCCGCCTGCTGGGCCAGTTTCGCGCTGTCGGCCGGCAGTGACATCCGGACGTCCAGCTCGGTGATGGCCACGTCCACGCCGAGGTCGGCGAAGCGCTGGATGTTCTGCTGCAGCGTGGCCGGCACCTGGCCGAGGATCAGGTGCGCCTGGAGGCCGACGCCGTCGATCGGCACGCCCTGCTGCTTGAGCGACCTGACCAGGTTGTACAGGGCGGTGGACTTCGCGTTCACGCCCTCGACGTTGTAGTCGTTGATGTACAGCTTTGCGTCCGGGTCGGCCGCGTGCGCCCAGGTCAGGGCGTTGGCGATGTAGCCGGAGCCGAGGCCGTCGTACCAGATCGTCGAGCGGTAGGTGCCGTCCTCGTTGAAGGGCTCGTTGACCACGTCCCAGACCGGCACCTTGCCCTTGTAGCGGCCGACCTCGGTGCCGATGTGGTTCTGCAGCAGGGTGCCGAGCTGGGCCGGGGTCCAGCTCCCGTTCGTCAGCCAGCTCGGGTTCTGGCTGTGCCAGACCAGGGTGTGGCCGCGCACCTGCTGGTTGTGGGCCTGGGCGAAGGCCACGATCTGGTCGGCCTCGCTCCAGTCGAAGCTGCCCTGCGTGGGCTCGACCGAGCCCCACTTCATGGCGTTGCCGGGGGTCAGCGAGCCGAACTGCGTCCCGGTGATGTCCGCGTAGGCGCCGGTGAGCTTGGAGCCGGTGACGGCGGTGCCGATGACCTTGCCCTTCGCCGCGGCGAGGTCGCGCAGCGGCGGGTCGGCGGCGCGGGCGGTGCCGGCGCCGGCCGCGAACAGTGCCGCGGCGGCGACCAGGGCCGCCAGACAGGCGCGTAAGGGGGTTCTGGAGGTTCTCATGACGGTGGGGGCCTCCGAAAGTTTCGGTCGTGTAACCGATTGACTTCGGAGGAGTGTGGGGGCGCACGCCCCACCCGTCAATACGTCAACTTCCGGCCACTCGCGTCACCCGGCGGCCGGGGCCGCCGTGCTGCTGCGCACCACCAGACTGGTCGCCAGCTCCACCCGGGTCGCCGCCCGCTCGTCCTCCGCGCGGCCCAGCTCCAGCACCAGCCGGGCCGCGGCCTCGGCCATCTCGGTCAGCGGCTGCCGCACGGTCGTCAGCGGCGGCCCCACCCAGCGGGCCACCGGCAGATCGTCGAACCCCACCACGCTGAGGTCCTCCGGGATGCGCAGCCCCAGCTCCCGTGCGGCCTCGAACAGACCGAGCGCCTGCAGGTCGTTGCCCGCGAAGACGGCGGTGGGACGGTCCGGGCGGCGCAGCAGCTCCAGACCCAGCCGGTAGCCGGCGTCGTGGTGGAAGTCGCCGGTCACGACGAGCGAGGGGTCGGCCGGGAGTCCGGCCGTCTCCAGCGCGGCCCGGTAGCCGTCGACGCGGGCCCGGCTGCACATCATCCGGGAGGGTCCGCTGATGGCGCCGATCCGGGTGTGGCCGAGCTCCACCAGGTGGCGGGTGGCGGCGAGGCCGCCCTGCCAGTTGGTGGCGCCGATCGAGGGCACGTCCGGACCCGGGTCGCCCGCCGGGTCCATCACCACGAACGGGATGGACCGGCTGGTCAGCAGCGCGCGCTGGGACTCGTCGAGGCCGGAGAGCACCAGGACCACGCCGTGCGGGCGGCGGGCGGCGACCTGGTCGGCCCAGGTGCGGCCCGGGGTGAGCCGCCCGGCGGACTCGGACAGCACCACGCTCAGACCGGCGTCCCGGGCCACGTTCTCCACACCCCTGATGACCTCCATCGCCCAGGCGCTCTCCAGTTCGTGGAAGACCAGGTCGATCAGCGGGGACCGGGAGGCCTCGGCGCGCCGGCGCCGGTAGCCGTAGGCGCGCAGCAGCTCCTCGACGCGGGTGCGGGTCCCAGGGGCCACGTCGGCCCGGCCGTTGAGGACCTTCGAAACAGTCGGAGCGGAGACCCCGGCCTCCCGGGCGATTTCGGCGAGGGTCGCCGTCTGCGTTTCTACGGGCTTCGAAGGCTTCATGCCCGCGATCGTATCCCTGCGGGACCTCTTGACGAAGGTGTTCGCGCGCCATAGGTTTCCGGAACATTCGATGTAATGCCCGAAACATTCGTGAGCAGAGTCGAGAGCCCGACCGCCCGAGAGCCCGAGAGTGTGCCGACGAACGGGGTACCGCCCGGCGTCCCGACCCTTCCGACGGGAGTTCCATGACCACCGCTCCTTGGCGCGACCCCGCCCTGCCCGCCGCCGCGCGCGTCGACGACCTGCTCTCCCGCATGACCCTGGAGGAGAAGACCGCCCAGCTCTACGGAGTGTGGGTGGGCGCCGCGACCGACGGCGACGGGGTCGCCCCGCTGCAGCGCGAGATGACCGCCGACTACGACTGGGACGAGCTGATCACCCGCGGTCTCGGCCAGCTCACCCGCTCCTTCGGCACCGCCCCCGTGGACCCGGCGCTGGGCGCGCAGGCGCTGGCCCGCGCCCAGCGCCGCATCGCCGGGGCGAGCCGCTTCGGCATCCCGGCGGTCGCCCACGAGGAGTGCCTGGCGGGCTTCACGGCCTGGGGCGCGACCGCCTACCCGGTGCCGCTGGCCTGGGGCGCGGCCTTCGACCCGGAACTCGTCGCCGAAGTGGGCCGGCACATCGGCCGCGACCTGCGCTCGGTCGGCGTCCACCAGGGCCTCGCCCCGGTGCTGGACGTGGTCCGCGACCCGCGCTGGGGGCGGGTCGAGGAGACGATCGGCGAGGACCCCTACCTGGTCGGCACGGTCGGCACGGCCTATGTGCGCGGCCTGGAGTCGGCCGGGGTCGTCGCCACGCTCAAGCACTTCGCCGGGTACGCCTCCTCGGTGGGCGCCCGCAACCTCGCGCCCGTGCGGGCGGGCGTGAGGGAGTTCGCGGACGTCACCCTGCCGCCGTTCGAGATGGCGCTGCGCGAGGGCGGCGCCCGCTCGGTGATGGCCTCCTACACCGAGACCGACGGCGTACCGGTCTCCGCCGATCCCCGGCTGCTCGACGAACTCCTGCGCGGCGAGTGGGGGTTCACCGGCACGGTGGTCGCCGACTACTTCGGCGTCGGCTTCCTGCAGAGCCAGCACCGGGTCGCCGAGGACGAGGCAGGCGCGGCCCACCTGGCCCTGGCGGCGGGCGTCGACGTCGAACTGCCCACCCTGAAGTGCTACGGCACCCCGCTCGTCACCGCGGTGCGGGCGGGCCGCGTCCCGGAGTCGCTGGTGGACCGGGCGGCGCGCCGGGTCCTGCTGCAGAAGTGCGAGCTGGGACTGCTGGACGAGGACTGGCGTCCGGAGCCGGACGGTCCCGTCGACCTCGACTCGGCCCGCAACCGGGCCCTGGCCCGCCGGCTGGCGGAGGAGTCGGTGGTGCTGCTCGACAACCCCGGCGGGCTGCTCCCGCTGGCCCCCGACAGCCGGATCGCGGTGGTGGGCCCGCGCGCGGCGGACGCGCTGGCGATGCTCGGCTGCTACTCCTTCCCCTCCCATGTGCTCCCCCACCACCCCGGGGTGCCGGCCGGCATCGAGATCCCGACGGTCCTGGACGCCCTGCGCGACGAACTCCCGGACGCCAAGGTGACGTTCGCCGAGGGCTGCGGCGTCCTGGACCCGGACACCGCGGGCTTCGCCGAGGCGGTGGCCAGGGCGGCGGAGGCGGACGTGTGCGTGGCGGTCCTCGGCGACCGGGCGGGCCTGTTCGGCCGGGGCACCTCCGGCGAGGGCTGCGACGTGGCGGACCTGCGGCTGCCCGGCGTCCAGGGCGAACTGCTGGACGCGCTGGTCGCCACCGGGGTACCGGTCGTCCTGGTCCTGCTCACCGGCCGCCCGTACGCGCTGGGCCGCTGGCACGGCCGGCTGGGCGCGGCCGTCCAGGCCTTCTTCCCCGGCGAGGAGGGCGGCCCGGCCCTCGCGGGCGTCCTGTCGGGCCGGGTGAACCCCTCGGGACGCCTGCCGGTGAGCGTCCCGCGCGCGCCCGGCGGCCAGCCCTGGACCTATCTCCAGCCTCCGCTGGGCCTGGCCGGCGAGGTGAGCAGCCTGGACCCGACCCCGCTGTACCCCTTCGGCCACGGCCGCTCGTACACGACGTTCGCCTGGGAGGACTTCACCGGCAACGATGTCACGGAGATCGGCACGGACGGCTGCTACGACCTCTCGGTGACCGTCCGCAACACCGGCGACCGGGCGGGCGCCGAGGTGGTCCAGCTCTATCTGCACGACCCGGTCGCGTCGGTGACCCGCCCGGACGTCCGGCTGACCGGCTACCGGCGGCTGGAGCTGTCCCCCGGCGAGGCCCGCCGGCTGACCTTCCGCTTCCACGCCGACCTGTCGTCCTTCACCGGCCGCACGGGCGCGCGCGTGGTGGAGCCGGGCGCACTGGAGCTGCGGCTCGGACCGTCCAGCGCGGAGGTGCGGCACACCGCGCGGCTGCGGCTGACCGGGCCGGTGCGGGTGGTCGGGCCCGAGCGGGTGCTGCGCTGCGAGGTGGAGGTGGCCGAGGCGGGGTGAACGCGGACACCCCGTCACCGGAGACCGGTGACGGGGTGTCGGATGGAGCGCCGGGCAGGCCTTGCACCTGCATCTCCCCACAGGAAGTGGGGCGTCTTTCCTTGGACCACCAACGCATCGCGTCCGGGCCGGTGTTCCGGCCGTTCGCGTGTGATGATCATAGCGCGAGAACGGCCCCGCGCGCCACCTCAGCGTTCCGCTTCCCCGTCCACCTGCTCGAACCGCCACCGGTGCACCGCCCGCGTCACCAGGCCGCCCTCCGGTTCGGGCAGTTCCGGAAGCTCGGCGCCGTAGGGCGCGTCCCACCAGGTGATGACCAGCACCCGGTCCTGCGGGGCCCGGAAGGTCTCCCGGCGCAGCGGCTCGCGGACAAGGTCCTGAGCGCGTGCCCAGTCGAGCAGTTCCGCGCCCCGGCCGGCGGCGGCCCGGGCCTCCCACATCAGCGCGACCGTCACGAGTACAGGTTCTCCTCGCCGGTCTCGTGCACGTGGTCGTGGTTCCGCCCGGGCACGTGCGGGTCGGTCACCGGCAGCGAGGAGTCCGCGGACAGGTCCCAGTCGGAGGCGGCGCGGTTGCGGGAGACCATCTCGGCGCCGAGGGCCGCGACCATCGCGCCGTTGTCCGTGCACAGCTTGGGACGCGGGACGCGCAGCCGGATCCCGGCCGCCTCGCAGCGCTCCTGGGCGAGGACGCGCAGCCGCGAGTTGGCGGCGACGCCGCCGCCGATCATCAGGTGGTCGACGCCCTGGTCCTTGCAGGCGCGGACGGCCTTGCGGGTCAGCACGTCGACCACGGCCTCCTGGAAGGACGCGGCCACATCACGGACCGGCACCTCCTCGCCGGCCGCGCGCCTGGCCTCGATCCAGCGGGCCACGGCGGTCTTCAGGCCGGAGAAGGAGAAGTCGTACGCCGGGTCGCGCGGGCCGGTCAGACCACGCGGGAAGGCGATCGCCGCCGGGTCGCCCTCGCGGGCGTAGCGGTCGATGACCGGGCCGCCGGGGAAGCCCAGGTTCAGCACCCGGGCGATCTTGTCGAAGGCCTCGCCGGCCGCGTCGTCGATGGTGGCGCCCATCGGGCGGACGTCGGAGGTGATGTCCTCCGACAGCAGCAGTGAGGAGTGGCCGCCGGAGACCAGCAGGGCCATGGTCGGCTCGGGCAGCGGGCCGTGTTCGAGCTGGTCCACGCAGATGTGGGAGGCCAGGTGGTTCACGCCGTACAGGGGCTTGCCGAGGGCGTAGGCGTAGGCCTTGGCCGCCGAGACGCCGACGAGCAGGGCGCCGGCGAGTCCCGGGCCGGCGGTGACCGCGACGCCGTCCAGGTCCCTGGCGGCGACGCCCGCCTCCTTCAGCGCGCGGTCGATGGTCGGAACCATCGCCTCCAGGTGGGCCCGGGAGGCCACCTCGGGTACGACGCCGCCGAAGCGGGCGTGCTCGTCGACGCTGGACGCGACGGCGTCCGCCAGCAGGGTGGTGCCGCGGACGATGCCGACGCCGGTCTCGTCGCAGGAGGTCTCGATGCCGAGGACGAGAGGTTCGTCAGCCATTGATCTCGGTTCCTTGTACTGGGGGGGAGTCCGCGGCGGAGCCGCTGTCGGGTGCTGTGGTCAGGCGCATCACCAGGGCGTCGACGTTCCCCGGCTGGTAGTAGCCGCGTCTGAAGCCGATGGGCACGAAGCCGAAGCGCTCGTAGAGCTTCTGGGCGGGCACGTTGTCGACCCGGCACTCCAGCATGACCTCGCCGCACTCGAAGGCGGTGGCCGCCTTCAGCAGCTCGGTCAGCAGCCGGCCGCCGAGGCCGGTGCCCTGGTGGGAGCGCGCGACGGCGATGGTCTGGACGTCGCCGACCGCGGCGGCGCCGCTGTCGGACGTGGCACCGGTGGCGGCGAGACCCGCGTATCCGACGATCCGGTCGTCCTCCTCGGCCACGAGGTACCGCCGGTTGGCCTCGGCGCCCCGGGCGTGGGACAGCTCGGACCAGAACATGCCCCTCGACCAGGCGTCGTCGGGGAACAGGTCCCGTTCCAGGCCCAGGACCGGGTCGATGTCCCACCAGCGCATCTCACGCAGTCGAGGCTCTGTCACTTGGGGGTGACCACCTTGTAGTTCTTGGGGACCTGCGCGTCGGGTCGGCGCAGGTACAGCGGGCGCGGCGCCGGCAGTTCCTCGCCCGCGGCCAGCTTCCCGGCGGCCAGCGCGGCGAGGGCGGCGGCGGACACGTGCTCCGGCTCGTGGGCGCTCGGGAACGTGTCCGGGTAGAGCAGCGCGCCGGGGCCCACCGCGGGGAGCCCGGCGACCCGGTCGGTGATGTCGGCGGGGCGGTCCACGGCCGGGCCGGTCAGGCGGGTGCGGGAGTCGGCGTACGTCGCCCAGTAGACCTCCTTGCGCCGGGCGTCGGTCGCCACGACGAAGGGGCCCTTCTCGATGTCGGCGGCGTAGGCGAGGCCGTCCAGGGTGCACACGCCGTACACCGGGACGCCGAGCGCGAGGCCGAAGGTGTCGGCGGTCATCAGGCCGACGCGCAGGCCGGTGTAGGGACCGGGCCCGGTCCCGACGACGATCCCGGTGACGGCCTCCAGCTTGAGCCCGGCCTCGGTGAGCACCCGGTCGACGGCCGGCAGCAGCAGCTCTCCGTGCCGGCGGGCGTCCACCTGGCTCGACGAGGCGATGACGTCCGTCCCGTCGTGCAGCGCGACGGTGACGGCGGGGGTGGCGGTATCCAGAGCGAGCAAGAGCACGCGAACAGCCTACGGCTCCCGCGCCGCTCGCATCGCCGTCCCGGTGCGACGGTCACCGACTGCTACGGTTCGTACGAAGTGCGACATATGGCACGAAACAGAGGTGGGTGCGCGTGGCAGGGACCAGCTCGGGCATCGTGGCCGGCCTCACCGCGGTGGCCATCGGTGTCGTCGGATACCTCGCCTACCAGGCGCAGGCGACCGTTCCGCCGAGCCTGAGCGGCAGGCCGGGGCCCAACGCGGCCTCCGCCTCGGCGACCGGGAAGACACCGCGCGACCCGCTCCGTCCGGGCGCCCTGCCGAGCGGTTCCGGAACGGGTGAACGGGTCGTGTACTCGGTGGACGACGACCGGGTCTGGCTGGTCGACGACCACAATCAGGTGCAGCGCAGCTTCCCGGTGAACCCCGGCACGGTGGACCCGCCGGTGGGCCGGTACTGGGTCACCTCCCGCTCCAACGTGGTCACCGGGACGGACGGGCTGCCCATCGAGCACGTCGTGCGGTTCACCAGCGTGGACGGGGTGGTGATCGGCTTCAGCGCGGCGCTGCGCGGCGAGGCCGACGCCGGGGACGGGGTGAAGACGGGGGGCATCCGGGAGCGGCGCGAGGACGGCGACGCGATGTGGAAGTTCGCCACGATCGGTGTACCGGTGGTCGTGATCCGCTGACGCCCGCGGGGTGCCGCGGCGGATGCCGGCACCTGCGCGCGGGGCGCGCGGCGTCGGCGCCCACCCGTGCCGCCCCTGTGCGGCACGCATGCCCGCGGTGGCGGGGCACGGCCGGCCGTCAGGCGCGCGGCCGTGCTAAGCGGCGTGGCGCCGGCCTGGGGCGTCGGGATGCCGCGGCCTGGCGGGCGCCGGGTCTCGCGGGGGGCGGGAGACGGCGCGTGCGGCCTCGCAGGACGCCAGCAGTTCACGCATGGTCACGCCGGCGAACACGGGTGGCTCCGTGGGCCGTGGAGCGGACATGGACGCCTCCTGAGGTGCGGGGGCGGACGCGCTTAGGTATGCCTGACCGCGGGCGGGACACCATATGACCACGCCGGGACATCCTGCGCAATATGTTACCGACGCCTTGTCGGAAAGCGGTCCGGAATCAGGCCGCGAGCGTGCCCAGGTCCGCGCTCGCCCACCGCTCCCCGAGCCCGGTCACGGTCACGTGCCGCACCTCGTCGGTCGTGTCGCCGACGGCCCGGTGGATGACGACCTGGAGCCGGTCCTCGGTCAGCTCCTCGACCTTGCCCTCGCCCCACTCCACGACGACCACCGAGTCGGGCAGGGAGACGTCGAGGTCGAGGTCCTCCATCTCGTCGAGGCCGCCGGAGAGCCGGTAGGCGTCCACGTGGACGAGCGGCGGCCCGCCGCCGAGGGAGGGGTGGACCCGGGCGATCACGAACGTCGGCGAGGTGACCGCGCCGCGCACGTCGAGCCCCTCGCCGAGGCCGCGGGTGAGCGTCGTCTTCCCCGCGCCCAGCTCGCCGCTGAGCATCACCAGGTCGCCCGCGCGCAGCAGCTTGGCCAGGCGGCGGCCCAGCTCCCGCATCTGCTCGGGAGAGGTGATGGTCAGCCGGGTCTCAGCGGGGTCCTGCGGTGCTGCTGGTGCTGCTGGCTGTTCCATAGCCACTTACGGTAGCCCCTGCCGGCACGGCTCCCGCCCGCGTGAGCAGGTCGGCGAGGCGGTCGGTGACCACTTCGGGGTGCTCCAGCATCACCAGGTGCCCGGCGTCCGGCACGAGCACCAGTTCGGCGTCCGGGAGGAGGTCGGCGATGGCCTCGCTGTGCTCGCTGGGCGTGACCAGGTCCTGCACCCCGGCGAGCACCAGCACCGGGAGGTCGCGGAAGCAGAGCAGCGCCTCGGTCTTGTCGTGCTCGGTGAAGGCCGGGTAGAACTCG
Source organism: Streptomyces sp. NPDC056580 (assembly GCF_042793175.1). Taxonomy (NCBI): domain Bacteria; kingdom Bacillati; phylum Actinomycetota; class Actinomycetes; order Kitasatosporales; family Streptomycetaceae; genus Streptomyces; species Streptomyces sp. NPDC056580. Next base: position 124,949 of record NZ_JBHTVE010000010.1, read on the forward strand.
GCGACCACGTCGATCGGCGTGGACTCGATCATCCGTTCGGCGAAGCGCTCGACGGCGGGATCGACGTCCCGGGACGCGAACGAGTACCGCTTGATGACCCCGGCGAAGAGGTCGGCGGTGGCCCGGCGCCCCTTCTCCACCAGTTCGGCCTGCTGCCCGAGCGCCCTCAGCACTCCGGGGAGTATCCGGCGCACCGCGTTGACGCCGGCCACCGGCAGCCCGAAGTTGACCTCGCCGAGCCGCCCGGAGGAGGTCCCGATGAGCGCCGTCGCGACGACCCGGTCGCGGATCAGCTCCGGGAAGTGCGCGGCCAGCGCCATGACGGTCATCCCGCCCATGGAGTGCCCGACCAGCACGATCGGCCCGTCCGGCACCGCCGCGTCGAGGACGGCCTTGAGATCGCGGCCGAGCTGGTCGATGGTGAGCGGCACGCCGTCCTGGGTCTGGCCCACTCCGCGTCCGGACCGGCCGTGGCTGCGCTGGTCCCAGTGCACGGTGCGCACGACCCCGCGCAGAGCGGCGCGCTGGAAGTGCCAGGAGTCCTGGTTGAGGCAGTAGCCGTGGCAGAAGACGACGGTGACGGGAGCGGGCGCCTTGCGTCCGAAGAGCCTGCGGCGGCGCGGGGAGACGTTCGGACCGAAGTCGGGCTCGACGTCGTCGACCTCGTAGTACAGCTCGGTGCCGTCGTCGGCGTACGCCTTGCCCGGGGTGCCGCGCAGCGTCCCGTAGGGGCCGGCCGAGTCGAGCACGAGCCGGGCCCGGCGGCGCATCCCGCGGCCCACGGTCATCCGCTCGACGGCCACCCCGGCGGCCGCACCCGCGGCCAGCACGCCTATCGCGGCGCCGGCGATGCCGGTCGTCCTGCGCCAGTTGCCGACCGCCCCCGCTGCGGAGGCGGCGACGGCCGCCGAGGCGACGGCGTCCACCACGGCCTCCGCACTGCTCTCGCTCACTACCGCTCCTCTTCGCCGTACTGCAGTTCGCTGGGTGGGTGAAACGGGTGGTGCCGGACTGGTGCAGGTAGTGCTGGTGTTGTCCGTGTTACCAGTGGGGGCAGCTGTAACCGGGCATGGATGTGGCCGCCCCCTTGAAGGGGTTACCCCTCCTGGTGCCCGTTCACATGGACGCGGGGAACACGCGTTCCGATGCGGGTGACGATCTCGTACGCGATCGTGCCGCAGGCCTGCGCCCAGTCCTCGGCGGTGGGCTCGCCGCGGTCGCCTGGACCGAACAGCACCGCCTCCGCACCGGTCTCCGGCTCGTCCCCGCCGAGGTCCACCACGAACTGGTCCATGGCCACCCGCCCCGCGACGGTCCGCCACTTGCCGTCCACCAGCACCGGGCCGGTGCCGGAGGCGTGCCGGGGAATGCCGTCCGCGTAGCCGACGGGGACGAGGCCCAGGGTGGTCGCGCCCGGGGTGACGTAGTGGTGGCCGTAACTGACGCCGTGTCCGGCCGGGACGTGCTTGACGAGCGCCAGTGACGCGCTCAGCGTCATCACCGGCCGCAGGCCGAAGTCCGCCGGGGCGCCGATCTCCGGGCTGGGCGAGATGCCGTACATGGCGATGCCCGGCCGGACCAGGTCGAAGTGGGTCTCCGGAAGGGTCAGCGTGGCCGGGGAGTTGGCGATGTGCCGCACCTCGGGGCGCACGCCCTGCTCCTCGGCGTACGCCACCATCTCCCGGAACCGGGTGAGCTGGGCGGCGATGGAGGGGTGGCCGGGCTCGTCGGCACAGGCGAAGTGGGACCACAGACCGGTGACCCGGAGCAGGCCCTCGCGTTCGGCGCGCAGGGCCTCGCCGACCAGTTCGGGCCAGTCGGCGGGCTGGCAGCCGTTGCGCCCGAGCCCGGTGTCGGCCTTCAGCTGCACGCGCGCGGGCCGGCCCGCCTGCCGGGCGGCCTCCGTGACCTCGCGCAGCGCCCACATCCCGCTGAGGGACACGTCGACGTCCGCCTCCACGGCCTGCCGCCAGGGACCCCCGGGCACCCAGAGCCAGCACAGCACGCGCGTGTCCAGACCGGCGGCGCGCAGCGCGAGCGCCTCCTCCGGCGTGGCCGTGCCGAGCCAGGCCGCCCCCGCCTCGACGGCCGCCCGGGCACAGGGCACCGCCCCGTGGCCGTAGGCGTCGGACTTGACGACGGCCATCAGGGCCGCGCCCTCGGCCCGGGCCCGCAGGACCCGCACATTGGCTCGCAGGGCGGCCAGATCGATCTCGGCCCGGGCCCGCAGAGGCGCGGTCGGCTCAGCAACAGTCTCACTCATGGCGCCCCCAGTCTCTCAGAGGACCACGGCGGCTCCCGGGCGCACCGGCCGGAGCACGGCCGACGGGCGCCGACGCGGACGTCACGGCGACCCACACGACGACCGCGCGTGCCGCCAGGCCCCGCCCCAGGGCGCACGCCGGGCAGACCGCACGCCGACACGAGGCACCCCCCTCAGTGCCACCACACCACCGGCGCAACCCCGCACACCCCCCGGCGACCCAACACGTGCACCCTCCCCGGACCGTCACCAGTTCCGGCGCCAGGTGCGGGCGCGGTCGTGGGGCCCCGGCCACCACACCACCGGTGCAAGCCCGCACGGACCACGCGGCAGGGCTCACCACGACCGGACGGCCCGCCGGGACACCGCCAGAAGGTGCGCACCGGACCGGGGCAGCACGGCGACGCGACGCACCGGCTCGGCGTCACCGCCCCGGCGACCCCCGAGTCACCGATGTCAGCGGTGTGCCGTGCCACCGGTGGCGGGCGCCCGCCGGGTCCCCTCCCCCTCGTCGGATGTTCAGCGCAGGGCGTCCCGGACGTCCCGCCACGCCTCGGGCAGCCGGGCGGCGATGTCGTGCGCCCCGGCCGGGGCCCCACAAGCGGCGAACCGCCCGGCCAGCCCGTGCAGGTACGCCGCCACGCTCCCCGCGTCCAGCGTGGAAAGGCCCGCCGCCAGCAGCGAGCCGGCGAGCCCGGACAGCACGTCCCCGCTCCCGGCGGTGGCCAGCCATCCCGTGCCCGTGGCGTTCACCCGCGCCGCGCCGCCCGCGCTGTCCGCGACCAGCGTCGTCGACCCCTTCAGCAGCACCGTCGCCCGGTACACCGCCGCCAGTTCCCGCACCGCGGCCAGCCGGGCCCCCTCGACCTCCTCCCGGCGCACCCCGAGCAGCGCCGCCGCCTCCCCCGCGTGCGGGGTCATCAGCGTCGGCGCCGTGCGACCGCGCACCGCGTCCCGCTCCGCCAGCCGCAGCCCGTCGGCGTCGAGCAGCACCGGCACATCGGTGTCCAGCACCTCCGCCACGGTCGCCGCGTCGTCCCCGGCGCCGGGCCCGACGACCCATGCCTGCACCCGCCCGGCCTTCGCCGGGCCCTGGTCGGACACGAGCGTCTCCGGGAACCGGGCGATCACCGCGTCCGCGGCGGGCCCGACGTACCGCACGGCGCCGGCCCCGCCCCGCAGCGCACCGGAGACGGCCAGCACGGCGGCGCCCGGGTACCGCGCCGACCCCGCGGCGATCCCGACCACGCCCCGCCGGTACTTGTCGCTCTCCGCCGCCGGCCGTGGCAACAGCCTTGCCACGTCCGCGTGTTGCAACGCCTCCAGCTCGGCAGCCGGCGGCAGGACCAGACCGATGTCGACCAGCCGCACGCTCCCGGCGTACTCCCGCGCGGGGTCGATCAGCAGCCCGGGCTTGTGCGCGCCGAAGGTGACGGTGAGGTCGGCCCGGACCGCCGGGCCCCGCACCTCTCCCGTGTCGGCCTCGACCCCGCTCGGCAGGTCCACCGCCACGACGGCGGCCCCCGAGCGCTCGACGGCGTGGACCAGTGCCTCGGCCTCCGGGCGCAGCCCGCCCTTCCCGCCGATGCCGACGATGCCGTCCACCACGAGGTGGGCCCGTGCGATCCACTCCTCGGCGCGGCCGGGCACCGTGACGGACCCGCCCGCGCGGCGCAGGGCCGCGAGACCGCCCGGGTGGGTGCGCTCGGGCGGCGCCAGCAGTACGGCCGTGACGCCCGCGCCCCGCCGCGCCAGCCGGGCGCCCGCGTACAACGCGTCCCCGCCGTTGTCCCCGCTGCCCACGAGCAGCACCACCCGCCGGCCGTAGACCCGCCCGAGCAGGTCGGCGCAGGCAGCGGCCAGCCCGGCGGCGGCCCGCTGCATCAGCGCGCCCTCCGGAAGCCGTGCCATCAGCTCCCGCTCGGCCGCCCTCACCGTCTCCACGCTGTACGCAGTACGCATGGCTTCGAGTCTGCCCCGGAAAGGCCACCCGCCACACCCGGGCTCCCCCGCCGCACCCGGGACCGCGCCGGGCCGCTCCGGCCGCTCAGCCCTCGGCGACGACCACGGCCGAGGCGATCCCGGCGTCGTGGCTGAGCGACACGTGCCAGGAGCGCACGCCGAGTTCGGCCGCCTTCGCGGCGACGGTCCCCTTCACCCGCAGCCGCGGCTGCCCGCTGTCCTCGACGTACACCTCGGCGTCGGTCCAGTGCAGCCCCGGCGGCGCGCCCAGCGCCTTGGCCAGCGCCTCCTTGGCGGCGAACCGCGCCGCGAGGGAGGCGATGCCGCGCCGCTCCCCGCTGGGCAGCAGCAACTCGCTGTCGACGAACAGCCGGCCGGCCAGTCCAGGCGTCCGATCCAGCGACGCCCGGAACCGATCGATCTCGGCGACGTCGATACCGACCCCGATGATGCTCATGGGCAGACCCTACGGGGCGCGGGTGCGCGGCCGTCGGCGGATCACTCCACCGTGACGGACTTCGCCAGGTTCCGCGGCTGGTCGACCTCGTTGCCCCGGGCCGTGGCCAGCTCGCAGGCGAACACCTGCAGCGGCACCGTGGCCACCAGCGGCTGCAGCAGGGTGGGCGTCGCCGGGATGCGGATCAGGTGGTCGGCGTAGGGGACCACCGCCTCGTCACCCTCCTCGGCGATCACGATCGTCCGCGCCCCGCGCGCCCGGATCTCCTGGATGTTGGAGACGATCTTGTCGTAGAGGACCGAACGGCCGCGCGGCGACGGCACGACCACCACCACGGGCAGGTCCTCCTCGATCAGGGCGATCGGACCGTGCTTCAGCTCGCCCGCCGCGAAGCCCTCGGCGTGCATGTAGGCGAGTTCCTTGAGCTTGAGCGCGCCCTCCAGGGCGACCGGATAGCCCACGTGCCGGCCCAGGAACAGCACCGTGTCCTTGTCGGCCAGCGACCGCGCGAGCGCCCGCACCGGCTCCATCGTCTCCAGCACCCGGTCGACCGCGCCGGCGATCCGGGACAGGTCCTTGATGACGGCGCTGATCTCGTCGCCCCACTTGGTGCCGCGTACCTGGCCCAGGTACAGGGCCACCAGGTAGCACGCGACGAGCTGGGTCAGGAACGCCTTGGTGGAGGCGACGGCCACCTCCGGCCCGGCGTGCGTGTACAGCACCGCGTCCGACTCGCGCGGGATCGTCGAGCCGTTGGTGTTGCAGATGGCCAGCACCTTGGAACCCTGCTCACGGGCGTGCCGCAGCGCCATCAGGGTGTCCATGGTCTCGCCGGACTGCGAGATGGCGATGACCAGGGAGCGCCCGTCGAGGATGGGGTCCCGGTAGCGGAACTCGCTGGCCAGCTCCACCTCGCACGGGATGCGCGTCCAGTGCTCGATGGCGTACTTGGCGATCAGGCCCGCGTGGAAGGCGGTACCGCAGGCGACGATGACGACCTTGTCCACCTCGCGCAGCTCCGAAGGCGTGATCCGGACCTCGTCCAGCGTCAGCGAGCCGGCCGCGTCGATGCGCCCGAGCAGCGTGTCGGCGACCGCCTTCGGCTGCTCGGCGATCTCCTTGAGCATGAAGTAGTCGTAGCCGTCCTTCTCCGCGGCCGACGCGTCCCAGTCCACGTGGTACGAACGCACCTCGGCGGGACGGCCGTCGAAGCCCGTCACCGTCACACCGTCCCGGCGCAGCTCCACCACCTGGTCCTGGCCCAGCTCGATCGCCGAGCGGGTGTGCTCGATGAACGCGGCGACGTCGGAGGCCAGGAACGCCTCGCCCTCGCCGACGCCCGCCACCAGGGGCGAGTTGCGGCGGGCGCCCACCACCACGTCCGGCGCGTCGGCGTGCACCGCGACCAGCGTGAACGCGCCCTCCAGGCGCCGGCACACCAGCCGCATGGCCTCGGCGAGGTCCGCGCAGGACGAGAACTCCTCCGCCAGCAGGTGCGCGACGACCTCGGTGTCCGTCTCGGAGGCGAGCTGGTGCCCGCGCTCGGCCAGCTCCGCCCGCAGCGCCGCGAAGTTCTCGATGATGCCGTTGTGGACGACGGCGACCCGGCCCGCGTTGTCCAGGTGCGGGTGCGCGTTCGCGTCCGTGGGACCGCCATGGGTGGCCCAGCGCGTGTGGCCGATGCCCGTGGTGCCCGCCGGCAGCGGCCGGTCGACGAGCTCCTTCTCCAGGTTGACCAGTTTCCCGGCCTTCTTCCCCGCGGCCAGCCCGCCGTCCGCGAGCACGGCGACACCCGCCGAGTCGTAGCCCCGGTACTCCAGCCGCTTCAGCCCGGCCATCACGACGTCGAGCGCCGACTGCGACCCTACGTATCCCACGATTCCGCACATGTGCCGCAGCCTACGGGCGAGCGGCCCCCCTGAAGGGCCGCCGCGTGCCCGAAATCAGAAATTCCCGCCGCGGCGGGAACGGCGCGCCCGGCCCCGGCCGCCCGTCCGCGCATCCGCACGTGACGCACCCCACCCGCACCCCTGTTCAAACTCCGTTAACAATGGACTGTGATCTCACCGGTCTCCCCGATGCCCAGGAGCGCCCACCGGCCCAGGCCGGAGGCGACTCCCTACGTCGACCTCACGCGCGCCGAGTGGAGCGCGCTGCGGGACAAGACGCCGCTGCCGCTCACCGCCGAGGAGGTGGAGAAGCTGCGCGGGCTCGGCGACGTCATCGACCTCGACGAGGTACGGGACATCTACCTCCCGCTGTCCCGCCTGCTCAACCTCTACGTCGGCGCCACGGACGGCCTGCGCGGCGCGCTCAACACCTTCCTGGGCGAGCAGGGCTCCCAGTCCGGCACCCCGTTCGTGATAGGCGTCGCCGGCTCGGTGGCGGTGGGCAAGTCCACCGTGGCCCGGCTGCTGCAGGCCCTGCTGTCCCGGTGGCCCGAGCACCCGCGCGTCGAACTGGTGACGACCGACGGCTTCCTGCTGCCCACCAGGGAGCTGGAGGCCCGCGGCCTGATGTCCCGCAAGGGGTTCCCCGAGTCCTACGACCGCCGGGCGCTGACCCGCTTCGTCGCCGACATCAAGGCGGGCAAGGACGAGGTGACGGCCCCCCGCTACTCCCACCTGATCTACGACATCGTCCCGGACAGCCGGCTCACCGTGCGCCGCCCGGACATCCTGATCGTCGAGGGGCTCAACGTCCTGCAGCCGGCCCTGCCCGGCAAGGACGGCCGCACCCGGGTGGGTCTCGCCGACTACTTCGACTTCAGCGTGTACGTCGACGCGAGCGCCGAGGACATCGAGAGCTGGTACCTCAGCCGCTTCCGCAAGCTGCGCCAGACCGCCTTCCAGAACCCGGACTCGTACTTCCGCAAGTACACCCAGGTCTCCGAGGAGGAGGCCCTCGACTACGCCCGCACCCTGTGGCGCACGATCAACAAGCCGAACCTGGTCGAGAACATCGCGCCCACCCGCGGCCGCGCCACCCTCGTCGTCCGCAAGGGCGCCGACCACAAGGTGCAGCGGCTGCGGCTGCGCAAGCTGTAGGTGTGACGTGTGCATGGATGCCTGTTAGAAAGGCGCCATGCTGCATCTGCGCCTGATCACCCCGGCCGACAAGACGGACGAGGTGGTGCGGCTGATCGGGACGACCGTCGGCACGGCCCACCTCGTCGTGCTGCCGGGCGCCGCCCGCGACCCCGCCGGGGACGTCGTCCAGTGCGACGTGGCACGCGAGGCGGGCGACGAACTCCTCAGCGCCCTGCAGGGTCTGGGCCTGGAGCGGACGGGCTCCATCGCGGTGGAGAACATCGACCTGTCGCTGTCCCGGCGGGCCGAACGGGCCGAGGACGAGGCGCCCGGGGAGGCCGCCGACGCGGTGCTCTGGGAGCACCTGACGGAGGCGACGCACGAGGAGTCGACCCTGTCGGTGACCTACGTCGCCTTCCTCACCCTGGCCACCATGATCGCGGCCTGCGGCGTGGTGCTGGACAACGCGGTCCTGATCGTGGGCGCGATGGCGGTCGGCCCGGAGTTCGGACCGCTGGCGGGCATCTCCACCGCCCTGGTGCAGCGCCGCCCGCGCCTGGCGCTGCGCTCGGTGACCGCGTTGCTCGTGGGCTTCGCGGCGGCGATGGCGGTGACGGTCGGCTTCAGCCTGTTCATGGATGCCGTCGGGCTCTTCCACCGCTCCGGGCTGGAGGGCGAGCGCCCCAACACGGCGTTCGTCTACGCCCCCGACGCCTTCTCGTTCGTCGTGGCGGTGCTGGCCGGGATCGCCGGCACCCTGTCCCTGACCTCCGCCAAGTCGGGCGCGCTGGTCGGCGTGGCCATCTCGGTGACGACGGTGCCCGCCGCCGCGAACGCGGCCGTGGCCCTCGCCTACGGAGACACCGCCCAGACGGCCGGATCGACGAACCAGCTCCTGCTGAACCTGCTGGGCATCGTCCTGGCCGGCATCCTCACCCTGCTGACCCAGAAGTGGTTCTGGGCCAGGCAGCGGCAGCGCCGGCCGAACGTCGAAAAGGCCTAGCCGAGGGCCGACTTGACCGCGTCGGCGAGGCGTCCGGCGACGGACCGGGCCTGGTCGATGTCGGCCGCCTCGACCATCACCCGCACCAGCGGCTCGGTCCCCGAGGGACGCAGCAGCACCCGCCCGGTCTCGCCCAGTTCGCGCTCCGCCTCGGTGACGGCGGCGGCGAGGTCGGCGGACGTCCCCACCCGCGACTTGTCCACGTCCGGGACGTTGATCAGGACCTGCGGCAGGCGCCGCATCACCGACGCCAGGTCCCGCAGGCTACGGCCGGTCTGCGCGACCCGAGCCGCCAGCAGCAGCCCGGTCAGCGTGCCGTCCCCGGTCGTCGCGTGGTCGAGGATGATGACGTGCCCGGACTGCTCGCCGCCGAGGGCGTAGCCCTTCTCCTTCATCTCCTCCAGCACGTACCGGTCGCCTACGGCGGTCTGCACGAGGTGGATGCCCTCCCGCTCCATCGCCAGCTTGAAGCCCAGGTTCGACATGACCGTCGCGACGACGGTGTCGGAGCGCAGCTCGGAGCGCTCCCGCATCGCCAGCGCGAGCACGGAGAGGATCTGGTCGCCGTCGACCTCCTCGCCGGTGTGGTCCACGGCGAGGCAGCGGTCGGCGTCGCCGTCGTGCGCGATGCCGAGGTCGGCGCCGTGCTCGACGACGGCGGCCTTCAGCTTGTCCAGGTGGGTGGAGCCGCAGCCGTCGTTGATGTTGAGCCCGTCCGGCTCGGCGCCGATCGTGACGACCTGGGCGCCGGCCTGCGAGAACGCCTCCGGCGAGACCCCCGAGGCCGCGCCGTGCGCTTCGTCCAGGACGATCTTCAGGCCGTCGAGCCGGTTCGGCAGGGCGGCGAGGAGGTGGCCGACGTAGCGCTCGAAGCCCTCGTCGTAGGGGCGGGCCCGCCCGACACCCGCTCCGGTGGGCCGCTCCCAGGGCTCGCCGTGCCGGTGGGACTCGTAGACCGACTCGATCCGGTCCTCGAGCTCGTCGGCGAGCTTGTGGCCGCCGCGCGCGAAGAACTTGATGCCGTTGTCCGGCATGGCATTGTGGCTGGCGGACAGCATCACGCCGAGGTCCGCGCCGAGCACGCCGGTCAGGAACGCCACCGCCGGGGTCGGCAGCACGCCGACCCGCAGCACGTCGACGCCGGCGCTGGCCAGGCCCGCGACCACGGCCGCCTCCAGGAACTCCCCGGACGCGCGCGGGTCCCGCCCGACCACCGCCGTCGGCCTGTGGCCCTCGAAGGTGCCCGCCTCGGCCAGCACGTGCGCCGCCGCTACGGACAGTCCGAGCGCCATCTCGGCCGTCAGGTCCGCGTTGGCGACACCGCGCACGCCGTCCGTACCGAAGAGTCGTCCCACTTGTCCTCCTGAGGAAGCGTCCATGCTGCCGGGAATCATGGCAGACGCCACGACATCCGATCACACAAGCCTCTGAGCGTCTTGTGTCGTTATACGCCCTTGGGCTGGGATAAACGAACGCCCCGACGGCACAGTGGCGTGCCGCCGGGGCGTTCGGAGTACGAGCAGGCAGCGGTGTTTAGCGCTTGCTGTACTGCGGGGCCTTGCGGGCCTTCTTCAGACCGGCCTTCTTGCGCTCGACCGCACGGTCGTCGCGCTTGAGGAAGCCGGCCTTCTTCAGCGGGCCGCGGTTGTTGTCGACGTCGGCCTCGTTCAGCGCACGGGCGACACCGAGACGGAGCGCACCGGCCTGACCGGAGACGCCGCCACCCGCGATACGGGCGATGACGTCGTAGCGGCCCTCGAGCTCCAGCACCTTGAAGGGCTCGTTGACTTCCTGCTGGTGCACCTTGTTCGGGAAGTAGTCCTCGAGGGTGCGACCGTTGATCTTCCACTTGCCGGTGCCCGGGACGATCCGGACGCGGGCGATGGCGTTCTTGCGGCGGCCCAGGCCGGCGGCCGGCTGGGGCTCGCCGAAGCGGGAGGCCATGGACTCCGAGGTGTACTCGCCCTCGACGGGGACCTCGGACTCGGTGGTGTAGCTGTCGATGTCAAGCTCTTCGAGCGGCTGCTCGGCAGTGGTCTCGGCCACGATTCTCCTCAGATTCTCTTCAGTCTTAGGGGGTGGCCGGACTTACTGCGCGACCTGGGTGATCTCGAACGGCACCGGCTGCTGGGCAGCGTGCGGGTGCTGGTCACCCTTGTAGACCTTCAGCTTCGAGAGCATCTGACGGCCCAGGGAGTTCTTGGGGAGCATGCCCTTGACGGCCTTCTCGATGGCCTTCTCCGGGTTCTTGTCCAGCAGCTCGTCGTAGCGGACGGACCGCAGACCACCCGGGTAGCCGGAGTGGCGGTACGCCATCTTCTGCGTCCGCTTGTTGCCGGAGAGGTGCACCTTGTCGGCGTTGATGATGATGACGAAGTCACCAGCGTCGACGTGCGGGGCGTAGATCGGCTTGTGCTTACCCCGGAGGAGGGTCGCCGCAGTGGTGGCGAGACGGCCCAGGACAACGTCCTGAGCGTCGATGACGTGCCACTGGCGCGTCACATCGCCGGGCTTGGGGCTGTACGTACGCACGGTTCGTAGCCTTCGCTTCGAGTGAATGGTCCTAAACAAGGTCACCGAAACGATCACGACAGCCTGGACCGCACGGCGGCGACGCATACCGCGTACGTGGGGTCGCTGGTCATCGGCCCGGTGGACCGGTGTAAGGGCCCGTCCCGTGAGAATGAGCAAGCCAATACACAACGAAGAAGCAGGTTACCTGTACGCCCCCGGACGGGTCAAAACGAGGCATGCCGACGGACAAAGGCGGCATGCCGCCGCTCGCGCTCCAGTATCGCCCGTCCCACGTCTAAGATGCGCCACATGAGTTACGGGCAGGGGGGACCCCAGTCTCAGTGGGATCCCTGGAAACCTAATTCCCAGCAGCCATGGAGCAGCGGCGGTGACGACGGATCCCCCGACTGGGCCGCGCTCGCCGAGGCCTCCGAGACGCGGAACAAGCGTCGCCGGCTGCTGTTCATCGGCGGCGGCGCCCTAGCCACGATCGGCGTGGGCACGGCCGTCGCCATGGCGGTGGTCTCCGCGAACGGCGACGACAGCGCCTCCGGCAAGCCCCTGCCACCCAGCGCCTCGCTGCCCGGCGGCACCGCCACGGCTCCGTCCTTCGCGCCCACCAGCGCACCGCCGCCGCTGGACCCGAAGGACTTCATAGCCAGCGCCAAGAAGGACACCGCCCCGCTGAGCCCGGAGACGCTCTTCCCGGGCACCCGGCTCACCATGGGCGAGACGGTGTACAAGAAGGGCGCCACCGCCGACACCACCGACTGCGCCTCGGCCGCCGGCGGCAACCTGCCGAAGATCCTCACCGCCAACGGCTGCACCCGGCTGATGCGCGTGAGCTACCTCAACGGCGGCATCGCCGTCACCGTCGGTGTCGCGGTCTTCGACGACGAGACGCTGGCCGCCAAGGTCAAGTCCCAGGCGGGCAGCAAGAAGAGCCTGGTCAGCGCGCTGGCGGGCAAGGGCGTCAAGAACTTCTGCGACTCCGCGATCTGCCGGACGACCACGAACTCCTACGGCCGCTACGCCTACTTCACGATCAGCGGCTTCACCGACGGCAAGAACGTCACCACCAAGGACACCAAGGTGTTCCGCACCGGCGACGACCTGGCCCAGTTCACCGTCAACCAGATCCACCGCCGCGGGCAGGCACAGGCCTCAGCGGCGGCGAACCGGTAGCTCAGCAGCACCCCGCCGGCGGAAGCGACCGCTTGTTCCGGGCCTCCTTGTTCCGGGCGGCGAGCAGCTCGTCGGCGGGGTAGCCGACCTCCTCCAGGGTCAGCCCGTGCGGCCGTACGACGTGCACGGCGCTGTCCCGCACCCCGGCGGCCAGCACCTTCCCCGGCCACTCCGGCCCCCGGTGCCCGTCCCCGACGAACAGCAGCGCGCCGATCAGCGAGCGCACCATGTTGTGGCAGAAGGCGTCGGCCCGCACGGTGGCCGTGACGACCCCGTCCGCACCGCGCACCAGGCTCAGCTCCTGGAGCGTGCGGATCGTGGTCGCGCCCTCGCGCCGCTTGCAGTAGGCGGCGAAGTCGTGCTCGCCGACGAGCGCCCGCGCGGCCTCGTTCATCGCGTCCACGTCGAGCGGCCAGTCGTGCCAGAGGACGTGGCCCCGCAGCAGCGGGTCCACCCCGCCGGGGTTGTCGGTGACGCGATAGGCGTAGCGCCGCCAGACGGCCGAGAAGCGGGCGTTGAATCCGGCCGGGGCCTCGGCGAGCCGCCACACCCGGACGTCCTTGGGCAGCCGCCCGGCGAGCCGCTTCAGCAGCTTCTCCCGGTGCTCGGCCCACAGTTCGGCGGGCAGGTCGACGTGCGCGACCTGGCCGCGCGCGTGCACTCCGGCGTCCGTCCGGCCGGCCACGGTCAGCTCGTACGTCTCCTTCGACCGCGTCACGGTGCGCAGGGCGTCCTCGATCTCCCCCTGCACGGTCCGCCTGCCGCCGGCCTGCTTGGCCCAGCCGTGGAAGTCGGTGCCGTCGTAGGAGAGGTCGAGACGGATGCGCACGCGTCCGGGCTGTACTTCGTCACTCACACAGGAATCCTCTCAAGTACGCGAAAGCGGGCCCGCCCCGGAGGGCGGACCCGCTTCCCGCTTCAGGCAGGGCCTCAGGCGTCCTTGGACTCCTCGGCGGCGGCCTCCTCGGCCGGAGCCTCGGTGGTCTCCTGCGCCTTGGCCTCGTCCGACTCCTTGACCGCACGCTTGGTGGCGGCCTCGGCCTCGCCCACGGCCTTCTGCTGCACCGTCAGCGCCTCGACCAGCTCGATGACGGCCATGGGCGCGTTGTCGCCACGGCGGTTACCGATCTTGGTGATGCGGGTGTAGCCACCCGGACGGTTCTCGTAGCGCGGGCCGATCTCGGTGAAGAGCGTGTGGACGACGCTCTTGTCCGTGATCACCTGGAGCACCTGACGGCGGTTGTGAAGGTCGCCCTTCTTCGCCTTGGTGACCAGACGCTCGGCGTACGGGCGCAGGCGGCGGGCCTTCGCCTCGGTGGTGGTGATGCGGCCGTGCTCGAAGAGGCTCTTCGCCAGGTTGGCGAGGAGGAGCTTCTCGTGCGCGGCGCTGCCGCCCAGACGGGCACCCTTGGTGGGCTTCGGCATGGTTCTTCTCCTGTGTGTCTGCCCCGGCCGTATCAGGTACCGGAGTCAGTATCCGAGCAGACGGTTGTCTGTCGGAGATCCGGGAGCGGCCCCGCAGGGGCGCTCCCGGAGGGGGCGCGGGGAACTGCGCGACAAGCCACAGCGCACCCGCACCCGCGGTACTGCCTCTCCTGGCGGAGCGATCAGTACTGCTCGGTCTCCACGAAGCCCGCGTCCGCGTCGTCGTCCGCGCCGAACGCGTCCGCCGCGGCGGTGGGGTCGAACCCGGGGGGCGAGTCCTTCAGGGCCAGGCCCATACCCGCCAGCTTCGCCTTGACCTCGTCGATGGACTTCGCACCGAAGTTGCGGATGTCCAGGAGGTCGGCCTCGGAGCGGGCGACGAGCTCACCCACGGAGTGGATGCCCTCGCGCTTGAGGCAGTTGTACGACCGAACGGTGAGCTCCAGCTCCTCGATCGGCAGCGCCAGGTCGGCGGCCAGGGCGGCGTCCGTCGGGGACGGGCCCATGTCGATGCCCTCGGCGTCGATGTTCAGCTCGCGGGCGAGACCGAACAGCTCGACCAGGGTCTTGCCCGCGGAGGCCATGGCGTCACGGGGACGCATCGCCTGCTTGGTCTCGACGTCGACGATCAGCTTGTCGAAGTCGGTGCGCTGCTCGACACGGGTGGCCTCGACCTTGTACGTGACCTTGAGCACCGGCGAGTAGATGGAGTCGACCGGGATACGGCCGATCTCCTGGCCCACCTGCTTGTTCTGCACGGCGGAGACGTAGCCGCGACCGCGCTCGACGGTCAGCTCCATCTCCAGCTTGCCCTTGCCGTTGAGCGCGGCGAGGACGAGGTCGGGGTTGTGCACCTCGACACCGGCCGGGGGCGCGATGTCGGCGGCGGTGACCAGACCCGGGCCCTGCTTGCGCAGGTACATCACGACCGGCTCGTCGTGCTCCGAGGAGACCACGAGCTGCTTGATGTTGAGGATCAGGTCGGTGACGTCCTCCTTGACGCCCGGCACGGTGGTGAACTCGTGCAGGACGCCGTCGATGCGGATGCTGGTGACAGCGGCACCGGGGATCGACGACAGGAGGGTGCGGCGGAGCGAGTTGCCGAGGGTGTAGCCGAAGCCCGGCTCCAGCGGCTCGATCACGAACCGGGAGCGGAACTCGTCGACGACCTCTTCGGTCAACGAGGGACGCTGAGCGATCAGCATGTGTGGATCAGATCCTTCTTTCGTGGACGCCCGCTATTTGACGCCCGACGGAAACCGCACCCGTGGAAAGTGCGGGTACTGCAAGGGTACGGGCGGTACGCCCCTTACGGGGCCGTACCGCCCGGACCCTGAGAGCGGCCTGGCCTCAGACGCGGCGGCGCTTCGGCGGGCGGCAGCCGTTGTGCGGGGTCGGGGTGACGTCCTGGATGGAGCCGACCTCGAGGCCCGTGGCCTGCAGGGAGCGGATCGCGGTCTCACGACCGGAACCCGGGCCCTTCACGAACACGTCGACCTTGCGCATGCCGTGCTCCTGGGCGCGGCGGGCAGCCGACTCGGCGGCCATCTGCGCGGCGAACGGCGTGGACTTCCGGGAGCCCTTGAAGCCGACGTGGCCGGCGGAGGCCCAGGAGATCACGTTGCCGGACGGGTCCGTGATGGAGACGATCGTGTTGTTGAACGTGCTCTTGATGTGCGCGTGGCCGTGAGCGACGTTCTTCTTTTCCTTGCGGCGCACCTTCTTGGCAGCGCCCTGACGACCCTTGGGGGGCATCTACAAACTCCTACGGGGAGGTGGTCGGTCCTACAGCGAAGACCGCTGATGAAGCGTTGTCCGCTGAGGACTACTTCTTGCCCGGCTTCTTCTTGCCGGCGATGGCGCGACGCGGGCCCTTGCGGGTGCGGGCGTTGGTGCTGGTGCGCTGACCGCGGACGGGCAGGCCACGGCGGTGACGCAGACCCTGGTAGCAGCCGATCTCGACCTTGCGGCGGATGTCGGCCTGGATCTCGCGACGGAGGTCACCCTCGGTCTTGAAGTTGTTGTCGACGTACTCGCGGATGGCGACCAGCTGCTCTTCGGTCAGGTCGCGAACGCGGGTGTTCGGGTCGATACCGGTCTCGGCCAGCGTCAGCTGGGAGAGTGTCCGGCCGATGCCGAACACGTAGGTGAGGGCAACCTCCACGCGCTTTTCGCGCGGGATGTCAACACCGGAAACGCGTGCCATTCAATGGCTCCTGGTGAATCTTCGGAGGTCTTCCACAGAACCGGCTCCCGGCCCGCCGTACCAGGTACGGACCAGGTCCCCGGCCTCCGAACCGGGGGTGTCGAGCCGCATGGACTCGGGCTCTGCGTATGAACAAATTCAGCTTGCGTCGCGCGAATCTCTGCGATGGATGCAGAGGGATCGGTCGTGCGTCAGCCCTGGCGCTGCTTGTGGCGCGGGTTCTCGCAGATGACCATGACCCGACCGTGACGGCGGATCACCCTGCACTTGTCGCAGATCTTCTTGACGCTCGGCTTGACCTTCATTGGTGAGGTTCTCCGGGTCAGTGCCATCGCTCCGGGAGGCCCGGGGCGCGGGCAAGATCTACTTGTACCGGTAGACGATCCGGCCACGCGTCAGGTCGTACGGAGACAGCTCCACCACGACCCGGTCGTCAGGGAGGATGCGGATGTAGTGCATACGCATCTTGCCGCTGATGTGTGCCAGGACCTGGTGGCCGTTCTGGAGCTCGACCTTGAACATGGCGTTCGGAAGAGACTCGACGACAGTGCCCTCGATCTCGATGGCACCTTGCTTCTTGGCCACGCTTCGCCCTTCGAATCGACTACCTTGATCGACTCTCTCGCTCACCCCGAAGGGCGAGAGGCGAGCGCATGAGGACATGCGGGTGCACGAGAGCCGACGAGTCAGTCTACGTCAGCGCACCCGGAAAAACGAATCGAGGAAGTCTGCCCCATGCCGGTGATCCCTATGCAAGGGGATCCGGCGCGGCCGTGATCCCGTGCTCCGCCAGCTTGGCCCTGCCGCCGTCGACGGCCGTCAGGACCAAGGGCCCCTGGTCGGTCAGGGCGACCGAGTGCTCCCAGTGGGAGGACCAGGTGCCGTCCGTGGTGATGACGGTCCAGTCGTCCGAGAGGACCTCGGTGCGGGGGGTGCCGAGGGAGACCATGGGCTCGATGGCGAGGCAGAAGCCGGGGATCAGCTTGGGACCCTTGCCGCGGCGGCGGTCGACGTAGTTCAGCAGGTGCGGGTCCATGTGCATCTCGGTGCCGATGCCGTGGCCGCCGTAGTCCTCGATGATCCCGTACTTGCCGCCGCCGGGCTTCGGCTGGCGGCGGATGTAGGTCTCGATGGCAC
Organism: Streptomyces sp. NPDC056580; assembly: GCF_042793175.1. Lineage (NCBI taxonomy): Bacteria > Bacillati > Actinomycetota > Actinomycetes > Kitasatosporales > Streptomycetaceae > Streptomyces > Streptomyces sp. NPDC056580. The sequence continues at coordinate 142,130 of NZ_JBHTVE010000010.1, forward strand.
GGGAGACGTCGACCAGCCGGTTGCCCTGCTTCATCGCGGCGATGCCGGCCCACATCGACTCCTCGGTCACCCGGGAGAGCTCGACCAGCTCCGGGGAGTGACCTGAGCCCACGAAGGCCGTGTAGGCGGCGTCACCGTGCCAGCCGTCGACGATCGCGCCGCAGTCGATGGAGATGATGTCGCCGTCCTTGAGGACGACGTCTTCGGACGGGATGCCGTGGACGACCACGTCGTTCACCGAGGTGCAGATGGTCGCGGGGAACCCGCCGTAGCCGAGGAAGTTCGACTTGGCGCCGTGCTCGGCGAGCACCTTGCGGGCGACCTCGTCCAGATCCCTGGTGCTGGCGCCGGGGACCGCGGCCTCACGGGTCGCCGCGTGGATGGCGGCGACGACCAGCCCCGCCGCTCGCATCTTGGCGATCTGCTCGGGGCTCTTGATCTGCACCATGGGGGCCTGCGCTCTCCGTCACTCACGTCGGATGGATTACGTACACAACAGTACGGCCGCGACGCCCCCGAGGGCGCCGCGGCCGGAAGGGACCGCGATCTACTTGTTCTCGGCCTTCTCGCGCTTCAGCGCCTCGAGCGCCCGCTCGGTGATCTCCTCCACCGGACCCAGCGAGGAGATCGTGCGGACCAGGCCCTGCGACTTGTAGTAGTCGATGATCGGCTCGGTCTGCGTGTGGTAGACCTCCAGCCGCGTGCGGACGGTCTCCTCGGAGTCGTCGTCGCGCTGGTACAGCTCACCGCCGCAGACGTCGCAGACGCCCTCCTGCTTCGGCGGGCTGTACGTCACGTGGAAGACGTGGGACGAGTCGTTGCGGCAGATGCGCCGGCCGGCGATCCGCTTGACGACCTCCTCCTCCGGGACCTCCAGGTCCAGGACGGCGTCCAGCTTGATGTTCTCGGACTCCAGCAGCTCGTCCAGCGCCTCGGCCTGCGAGACGTTCCGCGGGAAGCCGTCCAGCAGGAAGCCGTTCTCCGCGTCGGGCTGCTCCATGCGGTCCTTGGCCATCGCGATGGTGACCTCGTCGGGTACGAGGTTCCCCGCGTCCATGTAGGACTTCGCGAGCTTGCCCAGCTCGGTCTGCTGGCTGATGTTTGCGCGGAACAGGTCGCCCGTCGAGATGTGCGGGATGCCCAGCTTCTCGGCGAGTCGGACGGCTTGCGTTCCCTTACCGGCACCCGGCGGCCCGACGAGGACGATACGCATCAGCGGAGGAACCCTTCGTAATTGCGCTGCTGAAGCTGGCTCTCGATCTGCTTCACCGTCTCGAGTCCGACACCCACGATGATGAGGATGCTGGTCCCGCCGAACGGGAAGTTCTGGCTTGCCCCGAAGCCCACCAACGCCATTGTCGGTACGAGAGCGATCAGACCCAGATACAGCGAACCCGGCCAGGTGATCCGGTTGAGCACGTAGCTGAGGTACTCAGCGGTCGGTCGGCCAGCCCGGATGCCCGGGATGAAGCCACCATACTTCTTCATGTTGTCGGCGACTTCCTCGGGGTTGAAGGAGATCGCCACGTAGAAGAACGCGAAGAAAACGATGAGCAAGAAGTACGAAGCGATGTAAATCGGGTGGTCGCCCTTGGTCAGGTTCTGCTCGACCCAGGTCTTCCAGCCCGACTTGCCCCCCGCGAACTGCGCGATCAGTGCCGGGATGTAGAGCAGCGACGAGGCGAAGATGACCGGAATCACACCGGCCTGGTTCACCTTGAGCGGGATGTACGTGGACGTACCGCCGTAGGAGCGGCGGCCGATCATGCGCTTCGCGTACTGCACCGGGATGCGGCGCTGGGCCTGCTCGACGAAGACCACCAGCGCGACCATGACCAGGCCGACCAGGATGACCGTGCCGAACTCGATCCAGCCGCCGGCCAGGGTGCCCTGCTTCTTGATGGCCCACAGCGCGGACGGGAAGGTCGCCGCGATCGAGATGAACATCAGGATCGACATGCCGTTGCCGATGCCGCGGTCGGTGATCAGCTCACCGAGCCACATGACGACGGCGGTGCCGGCGGTCATGCAGATGACCATCGTGATCGTGCTGAAGATGGCCTGGTCGGGAACGATCTGGCTGGCCACGGAGCAGCTGCCGAACAGGGCGCCGCTGCGCGCGGTGGCGACGAGACCGGTGCCCTGCAGGATGGCGAGCGCCACGGTCAGGTAGCGGGTGTACTGCGTGATCTTCGCGGTACCCGCCTGACCCTCCTTCTTCAGGGCCTCCAGACGGGGGATGACCACGGTGAGCAGCTGCAGAATGATGCTCGCCGTGATGTACGGCATGATGCCGAGCGCGAAGATCGTGATCTGGAGCAGCGCGCCGCCGCTGAACATGTTGACGAGACCGAACAGGCCCTGGTTGCCGGACGCCTCTTTCACACACGTCTGGACGGCCTTGTAGTTGACGCCGGGGATCGGGACGTGGGTACCGACCCGGTAGACCACGATGATGCCCAGCGTGAAGAGCAGCTTCTTGCGCAGGTCGGGCGTCCTGAACGCCCGGGCGAACGCGGTGAGCACGGTGCCTCCTGCGACCCCCGCGCAACTGCGTCAAGGGTGACGGTCTTGAGGTTCGACGAATGAATAACGGCCAACTGCCGCTCAGGGTGCCCCATGGGAGCATCCATTGAAAGTGGACAGTGCAGGCCACCTTACCGGCGAGACCACTGCCCTTGGAACGACCGACCGGGGATACCCCTTTTGTGGAGTATCCCCGGTCGGGATCGTTCACGTCATCGAGGCGCCTGAGGGGCTCAGATCAGCTCGGTGACCGTACCGCCGGCGGCGGTGATCTTCTCCTTGGCGGAGCCGGAGACGGCGTCGACCGTCACCTGCAGCGCCACGGAGACCTCGCCCTGGCCGAGGACCTTGACGAGGCTGTTCTTGCGAACGGCGCCCTTGGCCACCAGACCCTCGACGGTGACCTCGCCACCCTCGGGGTAGAGCGCGGCCAGCTTGTCGAGGTTCACGACCTGGTACTCGGTCTTGAACGGGTTCTTGAAGCCCTTCAGCTTCGGGAGGCGCATGTGGAGCGGCATCTGGCCACCCTCGAAGCGCTCCGGAACCTGGTAGCGGGCCTTCGTGCCCTTGGTACCACGACCGGCCGTCTTACCCTTCGACGCCTCACCACGACCCACACGGGTCTTGGCGGTCTTGGCGCCCGGGGCGGGACGGAGGTTGTGGATCTTGAGCGGGTTCTGCTCCGCCATGATCAGTCGACCTCCTCGACCGTCACGAGGTGGCGGACGGTGTGCACCATGCCGCGGAACTCGGGGCGGTCCTCCTTGACGACCTGCGTGTTGATGCCCTTGAGACCAAGGGAGCGCAGGGTGTCGCGGTGGTTCTGCTTGCTGCCGATGTAGGACTTGACCTGCGTGATCTTGAGCTGCGCCATGATTACGCACCCGCCCCGGCACGCGCACGCAGCAGGGCCGCGGGAGCGACGTCCTCGAGCGGCAGACCACGGCGGGCCGCGATCTCCTCGGGACGCTGCAGGCCCTTCAGGGCCGCCACGGTCGCGTGCACGATGTTGATCGCGTTGTCGGAGCCGAGCGACTTCGACAGCACGTCGTGGATACCGGCGCACTCGAGCACGGCACGCACCGGACCACCGGCGATAACACCGGTACCGGGGGACGCGGGCTTGAGCAGCACGACGCCGGCAGCCTTCTCACCCTGGATGGGGTGCGGGATGGTGCCCTGGATACGGGGGACCTTGAAGAAGTGCTTCTTGGCCTCCTCAACACCCTTGGCGATGGCGGCCGGCACCTCCTTGGCCTTGCCGTAACCGACACCCACGGTGCCGTCACCGTCGCCCACCACGACCAGCGCGGTGAAGCTGAAGCGACGACCACCCTTCACAACCTTGGCGACGCGGTTGATCGCGACGACGCGCTCAACGTACGCGGTCTTCTCGGCGGCAGCAGCGCCGCCGTCACGGCCCTTCCGGTCCCGCCGCTCGCCGCCACCGGCACCGCCACCGCGGCGCTGGGGTCCAGCCATTGGAATTACCTCTCTTCGTTTCCGCTAGCTACGGCAGGCTCAGAACTTGAGCCCGGCTTCGCGGGCGGCGTCCGCCAGGGCGGCGATGCGCCCGGCGTACTGGTTGCCACCACGGTCGAACACGACAGCCTCGACACCGGCGGCCTTGGCGCGCTCGGCGACCAGGGCGCCGACCTGCTTGGCCTGCGAGGACTTGTCGCCCTCGCCGCCGCGGACGGACGCGTCCAGGGTGGACGCGGACGCCAGGGTGTGGCCCTTGAGGTCGTCGATCACCTGCGCCACGATGTGGCGGTTGGAGCGGGTCACGACCAGACGGGGGCGCTCCGCCGTACCGGCGATCCGCTTGCGGATCCGGATGTGACGGCGCTTGATCGCGGCGCGCTTGTAGGCGTCGCCCTTGAGGATCTTCTGCCCGTATGCCATGGCTTACTTACCCGCCTTTCCGACCTTGCGGCGGATGACTTCGCCCTCGTACTTGACGCCCTTGGCCTTGTACGGGTCGGGCTTGCGCAGCTTGCGGATGTTGGCCGCAACCTCGCCGACCTTCTGCTTGTCGATGCCCTCGACCTGGAAGCGGGTCGGGGTCTCCACCTTGAAGGTGATTCCCTCGGGCGCCTCGATGGTGATCGGGTGGCTGTAGCCGAGCGCGAACTCGAGGTTCGCACCCTTGGCCGTGACGCGGTAACCGACACCGCTGATCTCGAGCTTCTTCACGTAACCCTGGGTCACGCCGGTGATCATGTTCGCCACCAGCGTGCGGGACAGGCCGTGCAGGGCCTTGCTCTGACGCTCGTCGTTGGGGCGGGTCACCTGAAGGGTGCCGTCCTCGCCCTTGGCGATGTCGATCGGCGCAACGACGGTGTGGGTCAGTTCGCCCTTGGGCCCCTTGACCTTGACCGTACGGCCGTCGATGGTGACGTCCACGCCGGCGGGAACCGTGATGGGGAGCTTGCCAATACGCGACATAGCTGTTTCCTCCGTTCCCTTCCGCTACCAGACGTAGGCGAGGACTTCCCCACCCACGCCCTTCTTGCCGGCCTGCTTGTCGGTGAGGAGCCCGTGCGACGTGGAGATGATCGCCACGCCGAGGCCGCCGAGCACCTTCGGCAGGTTGGTGGACTTCGCGTAAACCCGGAGACCGGGCTTGGAGATCCGCTTGATGCCCGCGATGGAGCGCTCACGGTTCGGGCCGAACTTCAGCTCGAGAACGAGGTTCTTACCGACCTCGGCGTCCTCGACCTTCCAGCCCGTGATGAAGCCCTCCTGCTGGAGGATCTCCGCGATGTGCGACTTGATCTTCGATGCCGGCATCGTCACGGAGTCGTGGTATGCCGAGTTCGCGTTCCGCAGACGCGTAAGCATGTCTGCGATCGGATCAGTCATGGTCATGAATTGGCCTTCGGCCTCTCTCGCCGGGGTTTCCTGGTGCGCCATCCCTCTCCCCGATCCGAGACGGGACGGGTGCGGCGCGGTGGACCTACGGCGTAGTAAGTCGTACGGGCGCGGCAGACGCCCAACCCCACAAGCCTAAGGCATGCGGAGAAGGGCTTCTGCCGACCCAGATGCTTACCGAGAGCTTCAGCAGACCCCTGTTGAGGGGACTACCAGGAGCTCTTGGTCACGCCCGGCAGCTCGCCACGGTGAGCCATCTCACGAAGGCACACGCGGCACAGGCCGAACTTGCGGTACACGGAGTGCGGGCGGCCACAACGCTGGCAGCGGGTGTAGCCACGCACACCGAACTTGGGCTTGCGAGCAGCCTTAGCGATCAGAGCCTTCTTCGCCATCTCGCTCACGCCTCCTTGAACGGGAAGCCGAGGTGACGAAGGAGCGCACGGCCCTCAGCGTCGTTGGTCGCCGTGGTCACCACGGTGATGTCCATACCCCGGGTGCGGTCGATCTTGTCCTGGTCGATCTCGTGGAACATGACCTGCTCCGTGAGACCGAAGGTGTAGTTGCCACGGCCGTCGAACTGCTTGGGGGACAGGCCGCGGAAGTCGCGGATGCGCGGCAGCGCGAGCGACAGGGTGCGGTCCAGGAACTCCCACATGCGGTCGCCACGGAGCGTGACGTGGGCACCGATCGGCTGGCCCTCGCGCAGCTTGAACTGCGCGATGGACTTGCGGGCCTTGGTGACGGCCGGCTTCTGACCGGTGATGGTGGTCAGGTCGCGGATCGCGCCCTCGATGAGCTTCGAGTCACGGGCGGCGTCGCCGACACCCATGTTGACCACGATCTTGACGAGGCCGGGAACCTGCATGACGTTCTCGTACTTGAACTCGTCACGCAGCTTGCCCGCGATCTCCTCGCGGTACTTCTGCTTCAGACGCGGAGTGGTGGTGGTCGCCATCAGATGTCCTCACCCGTCCGCTTGGCAACGCGGATCTTGTTGCCCTCGTCGTCGAAGCGGTAACCGACACGCGTGACGACCTTCTGGCCGTCCTTCTCAACGACCAGCTGGACGTTGGAGACGTGGATCGGCGCCTCGGTCGTGACGATGCCGCCGGCCTGCGAACCGCTGGCGGTCGGACCGGCCTTGGTGTGCTTCTTGACCCGGTTGACACCCTCGACCAGGACGCGCTCGTCGCGCGGGTAAGCGGCAATGACCTTGCCCTGCTTGCCCTTGTCCTTACCGGTGATGACCTGGACCAGGTCGCCCTTCTTGATCTTCATGCTTACAGCACCTCCGGCGCGAGCGAGATGATCTTCATGAACTTCTTCTCGCGCAGCTCACGGCCGACCGGGCCGAAGATACGGGTGCCGCGAGGGTCGCCGTCGTTCTTCAGAATGACGGCGGCGTTCTCGTCGAAGCGGATGTACGAGCCGTCCGGACGGCGGCGCTCCTTGACGGTGCGAACGATGACCGCCTTGACGACGTCACCCTTCTTCACGTTGCCACCGGGGATCGCGTCCTTGACGGTGGCGACGATGACGTCACCGATGCCCGCGTAGCGGCGACCGGAGCCACCGAGCACACGGATGCAAAGGATTTCCTTCGCACCAGTGTTGTCGGCGACGCGCAGTCGCGACTCCTGCTGGATCACGTCTATCTCCTGTTTGTCTGCCGGTTCCCGGCAGGGGCCTCAGTGAGAGGACCCCTGCCGAGCCTGGCGGAACTGTCCTGCGGGTTTGCCCGCAGGCGTACTTACGGGAGTTCCCTTGCGGGAACTACCTACTTGGCCTTCTCGAGGATCTCGACGACGCGCCAGCGCTTCGTCGCGGACAGCGGCCGGGTCTCCATGAGGAGGACGCGGTCGCCGACGCCCGCGGCGTTCTGCTCGTCGTGCGCCTTGAGCTTGTTGGTACGGCGGATGACCTTGCCGTACAGCGCGTGCTTGACGCGGTCCTCGACGGCGACGACGACGGTCTTGTCCATCTTGTCGCTGACGACGAGACCCTCACGGGTCTTGCGGAAGCCGCGGGCCTCTGCAGTCTGCTCAGTCACGTTGCTCTCACTCATCAGGCGCTCTCCACCGTCTCGATGCCCAGCTCGCGCTCACGCATCAGGGTGTAGATCCGCGCGATGTCCTTACGGACGGCCTTGAGCCGACCGTGGTTCTCGAGCTGGCCGGTCGCCGCCTGGAAGCGGAGATTGAACAGCTCTTCCTTGGCCTCGCGGAGCTTACCCAGAAGCTCCTCGTTGCCCAGCTCGCGCAGCTCGGACGCCTTGGTACCGGCCGACATCACGCTTCACCTGCCTCGCGCTTGACGATCCGGCACTTCATCGGCAGCTTGTGGGCCGCACGAAGCAGCGCCTCACGGGCGATCTTCTCGTTGGGGTACGACAGCTCGAACATCACGCGTCCGGGCTTGACGTTGGCGATCCACCACTCCGGCGAACCCTTACCGGAACCCATGCGGGTCTCGGCAGGCTTCTTGGTGAGGGGACGGTCCGGGTAGATGTTGATCCAGACCTTGCCACCACGCTTGATGTGACGCGTCATGGCGATACGAGCGGCCTCGATCTGGCGGTTCGTCACGTACGCCGGGGTGAGCGCCTGGATGCCGTACTCGCCGAACGCAACCTGCGTGCCGCCCTTGGCAGCGCCGCTGCGCTTCGGGTGGTGCTGCTTGCGGTGCTTGACCCTACGGGGGATCAGCATTTCGGTCAGGCCTCCGTTCCGGTGCTCTCAGCCGGAGCGGCGGCGGGAGCCTCGGCCTTGGGGGCCTCGGCGCCGGCAGCCTGCTGCGGCTTGCGACCGCGCCGCTCGCCACCACGGCCACCACGGGCCGGGCGGTCGGCACCGCCACGGGCCGGGCGGTTACCCGCACGGGCCGCAGCGTTCTCGGCGCGGACCTCGGCGATGTTCTTGACGTCGCCCTTGTAGATCCAGACCTTCACGCCGATGCGGCCGAAGGTCGTCTTGGCCTCGAAGAAGCCGTAGTCCACGTTCGCACGGAGCGTGTGCAGGGGCACGCGGCCCTCGCGGTAGAACTCCGAGCGGGACATCTCGGCGCCGCCGAGGCGGCCGCCGCACTGGATCTTGATGCCCTTGGCGCCGGCCTTCATCGCCGACTGCATGCTCTTACGCATGGCGCGGCGGAAGGAGACGCGGGAGGAGAGCTGCTCGGCAACGGCCTGCGCAACCAGCTGAGCGTCGGTCTCGGGGTTCTTGACCTCGAGGATGTTCAGCTGGACCTGCTTGCCGGTGAGCTTCTCGAGGTCGCCGCGGATGCGGTCGGCCTCGGCGCCACGGCGGCCGATGACGATGCCCGGACGAGCGGTGTGGATGTCCACACGCACGCGGTCACGGGTGCGCTCGATCTCAACCTTCGAGATGCCGGCGCGCTCCATGCCGGACGTCATCATCCGACGGATGGCGACGTCTTCCTTGACGTAGTCCTTGTACAGCTTGTCGGCGTACCAACGCGACTTGAAGTCGGTCGTGACACCGAGCCGGAACCCATGCGGGTTAACCTTCTGGCCCATTACCGGGTTCCTTCCTTGCTGCTGACGACCACGGTGATGTGGCTGGTCCGCTTGCGGATCCGGTAGGCACGGCCCTGGGCGCGCGGCCGGAACCGCTTCAGGGTCGGGCCCTCGTCGACGTACGCCTCGGAGATGAAGAGGCTGTCGGCGTCGGTGTGGTCGTAGTTGTGCGCGGCGTTGGCGATGGCGCTGTCGAGCACCTTGCCGACCGGCACGGAGGCTGCCTGCGGAGCGAATCGCAGAACAGCCTGAGCCTCCGTGGCATCCATGCCACGGATAAGGTCCACCACGCGGCGGGCCTTCATGGGCGTAACGCGGATGTACCGCGCCTGGGCCCTGGCTTCCATGGTTGTCCCTCTCAGTTACTTACGTGTCTGAATGCGATCCGCTACTAGCGGCGCTTCGACTTCCGGTCGTCCTTGACGTGGCCCCGGAAGGTGCGGGTCGGCGAGAACTCGCCGAGCTTGTGACCGACCATCGACTCGGTGACGAACACCGGGATGTGGGTCTTGCCGTTGTGCACCGCGAGCGTGTGGCCGAGCATGGCCGGGACGATCATGGAGCGACGGGACCAGGTCTTGATGACGTTCTTGGTGCCGGCTTCGTTCTGGGCGTCCACCTTCTTGATCAGGTGGTCGTCGACGAAGGGCCCCTTCTTCAGGCTACGAGGCATCTCAACCCGTCCTTAGCGCTTCTTGTTCGTCTTGCGGCGGCGGACGATGTACTTGTTCGACGCCTTCTTGGGCGAACGAGTACGGCCTTCCTTCTTGCCCCACGGGGACACGGGGTGGCGGCCACCGGAGGTCCGGCCCTCACCACCACCGTGCGGGTGGTCGACCGGGTTCATGACGACACCACGGACGGTCGGGCGAACGCCCAGCCACCGCTTACGGCCGGCCTTACCCCAGTTGATGTTGCTCTGCTCGGCGTTGCCGACCTCACCGATGGTGGCGCGGCAGCGGACGTCGACCAGGCGGATCTCACCGGACGGCATGCGGAGGTGGGCCATCGAGCCCTCCTTCGCGAGCAGCTGCACGGAGGCACCGGCGGAGCGGGCGAACTTGGCACCGCCACCGGGACGGAGCTCGATCGCGTGGATCGTGGTACCGACCGGGATGTTGCGGAGCGCCAGGTTGTTGCCCGGCTTGATGTCGGCCCCGGGACCGTTCTCGACGCGGTCACCCTGCTGCAGGTTGCGCGGGGCGAGGATGTAGCGCTTCTCGCCGTCGGCGTAGTGCAGCAGCGCGATGCGCGCGGTGCGGTTGGGGTCGTACTCGATGTGCGCGACCTTCGCCGGCACGCCGTCCTTGTCGTGACGACGGAAGTCGATCACGCGGTAGGCGCGCTTGTGTCCGCCACCCTGGTGGCGAACGGTCACACGACCGGCGTTGTTACGGCCGCCCTTGCTGTGCAGGGGGCGGACCAGCGACTTCTCCGGCGTGGACCGCGTGACCTCGACGAAGTCGGCGACGCTGGCGCCACGACGGCCCGGCGTAGTCGGCTTGTACTTGCGGATTCCCATTTCTCAGTCCTCGTCCGATATCGGACGATCCGACCCGCTTACGCGGTCGGACCGCCGAAGATGTCGATACGGTCGCCCTCGGCAAGGGTCACGATCGCGCGCTTGGTGGCCGCACGCTGGCCGAAGCCGGTGCGGGTGCGCTTGCGCTTGCCGGCGCGGTTGATCGTGTTGACCCCGGTGACCTTGACGTCGAAGACCGCCTGGACGGCCTGCTTGATCTGGGTCTTGTTGGCGTTCGGGTCGACGATGAACGTGTACTTGTTCTCGTCGAGGAGCGCGTAGCTCTTCTCGGAGACGACCGGCTTCAGCAGGACGTCACGGGGGTCCGTGTACGACTTGCTCAGCGGGGTCTCGACAGTGTTCTTGCCCTCGGTGGCGTGGCGCTTCGCCTTGGCGACGCGCGCGGCCTTGGCGGCCTTGGCGGCCTTCGAGGCGATGCTCGGGTGACGCGTAGCCATCAGGCCTCGCTCCCTTCGGTGTCAGCGGCCTTGGGGCCAGACACGAAGGACTCGAACGCGGCCTGGGTGAAGACCACGTCGTCCGAGACGAGAACGTCGTACGTGTTCAGCTGGCCCGGCTCCAGGATGTGGACCTGGGGCAGGTTGCGGGCGGACAGCCACGCGGCCTCGTCGGAGCGGTCGACGACCAGGAGCAGGTTCTTGCGCTCGCTGATCTTGCCGAACAGGCTCTTGGCGGCCTTGGTGCTGGGGTTCGCGCCCTCGACCACGCCGGAGACGACGTGGATGCGGTTGTGACGCGCCCGGTCGGTGAGGGCACCGCGCAGGGCGGCGGCCTTCATCTTCTTCGGGGTGCGCTGCGAGTAGTCACGCGGCTGCGGACCGTGGACGACGCCACCGCCGGCGAACTGCGGGGCGCGGGTCGAACCCTGACGGGCGCGACCGGTGCCCTTCTGGCGGTACGGCTTCTTGCCGCCGCCACGGACCTCGCCACGGGTCTTCGTCTTGTGCGTGCCCTGACGGGCAGCGGCCAGCTGCGCGACGACGACCTGGTGGATCAGCGGAACGCTGACCTTGGCGTCGAAGATCTCCGCGGGGAGCTCGACGGAACCGGCCTTGTCGCCCGCCGGCGAAAGGATGTCAACAGTGCTCATCGGTTACCTCAGGCCCCCTTGGCCGCGGTGCGGACCAGGACGAGGCCGCCGTTCGGACCGGGAACCGCGCCCTTGATGAGCAGCAGACCCTTCTCCGCGTCAACGGCGTGGACGGTCAGGTTCTGGGTGGTGACCCGCTCGTTGCCCATGCGACCCGCCATGCGGAGGCCCTTGAACACGCGGCCCGGGGTGGCGCAGCCACCGATGGAACCGGGCGAGCGGTGCTTGCGCTGGGTGCCGTGTCCGGCGCCGAGGCCCTTGAAGTTGTGACGCTTCATGACACCGGCGAAGCCCTTGCCCTTGCTCTTGCCGGTGACGTCGACCTTGATACCGGCCTCGAACACCTCAGCGGTGATCTCCTGGCCGAGCGCGTACTCGGAGGCGTCCGCGGTGCGGATCTCGACGAGGTGACGGCGCGGGGTGACGTCGGCCTTGGCGAAGTGGCCCTTGAGGGGCTTGTTCACCTTGCGCGGGTCGATCTCGCCGAAAGCGATCTGGACGGACTCGTAGCCGTCGACATCGTTCGTACGGACCTGGGTGACGACGTTCGGGCCGGCCTTGACGACGGTGACCGGAACAACGCGGTTGTTCTCGTCCCACACCTGCGTCATGCCGAGCTTCTCGCCCAGGATGCCCTTGATCTGCTTAGCCATTCTCAGCTCACCGACCCTCAGAGCTTGATCTCGATGTCGACACCGGCCGGGAGGTCGAGTCGCATCAGAGAGTCAACGGTCTTGGGGGTGGGGTCGAGAATGTCGATCAGGCGCTTGTGCGTGCGCATCTCGAAGTGCTCGCGCGAGTCCTTGTACTTGTGCGGCGACTTGATGACGCAGTACACGTTCTTCTCAGTGGGCAGCGGCACCGGGCCCGCGACCGACGCACCAGTGCGGGTCACCGTCTCGACGATCTTCTTCGCCGAAGAGTCGATGACCTCGTGGTCGTAGGCCTTGAGCCGGATGCGGATCTTCTGTCCCGCCATGGCTACTCAGTAGTCCTGTCTCTCTAACGCTCTGGAACCCGGTGGATTCCTTCTGCTGCCTTCGTTCGTCCGACCCACGCGGTCGGGCGTGTCGCGCTCTCGCTGACACAGATGTCCCTTGTTCGAACATCCCTGCGGGGAATGCGACGGCCCTTCCGGAACCGCGGACCGGGGACCTCGGGCCCACCGGGCGCCTGGCCGGTGCCGCGCTCACACTTCCCGGAAGATTCCCGTACGTCCGCCCCAGTGCTGCCCGGAGGCAGTTAGGGCGACGAGTACTGTGGGACTCGCTTCCGGTCCTCCCGGCGGGAGGCGCGCAGCATCAACACTCGACCGAGCAACTCGGACAGTCTGCCATATGGTGCGGCGGCCTGGCCAATCGGGCCGAAGAGATTACCCCCGGAGTGATGCACGTCAAACCGCCCCCGCCCGCGGCTCCCGCCCTCACGTGGCCGACGTCACACACCCGAGCGTCGCGAGGGTGGCGGGGAAGTAGGCACGCATGAAGTTCTCGATGTCGGCGCGGTGGGATTGGTCGGTCGAGCCGACTTCGGGGAACTGGACAGAGAGCCCGAAATGATCACCGGACCTGCTTCTGCACCGCGTCGCTGCCGCAGCCCCGTCATTCCCCACGAGCGCGTCAAATGAGGCGTCAATCTTGCGCGCGTCCGTAACACGCGACACCCCCCCGGCCTGCTCCGTCATGTACTTCAAGTCGATCCGACCATCCGCCCACCAGAAGTGGAACCTGATGACCGGGTCCTTCCCGGACAGGAGCGTGCATGGAGCGGAAGTGGCCTGCGAACGACTCACTCTGTTCAGCTCACGGAAGCTACCCGGCTCTACGAGGCGACGCGTGATACTCGGGTCGACCCGCGTTCCGCAGATCACCGGCGGCACTGTCCTGTCGGAACCAGCGCAGGACGTAGACAACGCCACCAAAACAAAGGCAACGAGACCGAGGCGGGAGACTTGTGGGCGCCTGGTCACTTGGCCTGCTCCCCCGAGACCCCGTGTGCATGGGCTGCACCACTCTCGGACGCCTCAGTGACCATTGCCTGGGTAGCGAAGCGCGCATGGCCACGACCCGACTGGGACCTGTGCCACTCGTCCGCAAGCGCCATTAGCTGCCCGTTCCTTGCCTCGTATGCCTCGGAATTGTGCTCGGTCTGCTGGTCGTCCAACCGCTTCTGCTCGTCCGCCAACCACTTCCCCGTGACGTAGTCGAACCCCTGCTGCACGTCGGCGCTGACGACCGGGATGTAGCTGATCGCCTTGTCGAAGACCGGCTTCGCCTCGAAGGTGGCTGTTTTGGGGTCGCCCTGTGCCTGGATGCGGGCCTCTTCGAGGAAGCCGACGGTGCGGCCCGCGCGGAGCAGGGGTTCCGTGGACTTGGAGTGATCCCCGTGGATGCCCGACACCATCGCCTGGTTCAGGCCGCCGTTGAGGGTGCCGTAGGCGTCCTTGTCCTTTGAGATCTGCTTGGTGACCTCGAAGAGCTGGTCCTGGGGCAGCGGGGACCCGGAGATGTCGATCTCGCTCATCGAGGCGTGCACGGTCTCCCCGTGGTTGACCAGGATCGACGCCACGGGCCGCCGCAGCGACGGCGGGAACTCGTCGCCGCCGGCGGACAGATGGCTGATCGCCGACCGGAAGACCGCCTCGTTCCGCGCGGTGTGCGGCACGTAGTGGCCGTGTGCGTCGGACGGGTCGACACCCGTGGCCGCCGCCTGCAGGGCCCTGCCGAGGCCCGCGCGGTCGTCCGCGTCGAGGCCGGCCGCGTAGGTGCTGGTCTTGTCTCCCCCGTGCTCGTGCAGGACCACGTTCCAGTCGCGGTCCTCGACCAGGTACTTCATACGGGCGTCCGACCCGAGGTAGTCCGCGGCCGTACGCGGGTCGCGGCTCATGATGTCCAGCGCGCCGTCCACCGGGTCGTTGGCGAACCAGCCGCCGTGCCTGCCGCTGTACCCGTGCTTCAGCTGCCAGATCCCCGGGTCCCGGCGCTCCGCCGCGATCATGTCGTCGGTCAGGTTCTCGAGCATCTTCGGCGAGTAGCCGTGGCCCTTGTGCATCAGGGTGACGAGCGACTGGTAGCCCACCGCCTTGTCCATGCGTTCGCCCTGCGCGTCCGTGGCGTAGTGCCCGATGCCCGCGTGCCGCATGGAGGACCTCCAGCGCTTGTACCAGGCCGAGCCCGTGTCCCTCGTCGCCGTCGCCAGCGTGTCCGCGAGGCCCGACTCGATCGTCGAGTACGTGCCCGCCCCCGGCCCGCCGCGCACGTGGATCAGGTCGTTGAGCTCGTTCGTCAGGGTGATCGTGCCCGCCGCGCCCAGGTCGTCCAGCAGGGTCCGGGAGAACGCCTCGTCGTCGGCGTTGTCGCGGAACGTCCGCCGCAGTTCGGCCAGTTCGCGCGGTGACAGGTGTTCACCGCGGCCGAGTCTGCCGAGCGTCTCCTCCGCGGACAGTGCCTCGTACTGCTCGACGTCCCCCAGCGCCCGGCCGTTGAAGCCGCGGCCACCGACCAGCGGGTCGGAGTCGACGACCACGGCCGCGAGGGCGGTCTCGACGCCCGTGTCCGCGTCCGTCACGGCCCGCACCGCCGCGTCGACGCGGTCCTGCCAGGACCGTACGGTCGCCTCGTCCGGCTCCTTCGCGTGGGCGGGGTCGGTGCCGACCCGGCCCTGCTCCGAGATCCGCATGCCGGCCGCCCGCGCCTCCTCGCACGCCGCCGTGAGCCGGCCCTTCAGGTCGGCGAACTGGGCGTGCGCGTCCCGGAGCAGCGAGGCGATCGCCTTCGCCTCCGTCTGGGCGTACCGCAGTTCCTTGAGCGTGACGCCGAAGCGGCCGTGGGCCGCCTCCGCGCTCATCCCGCTCCAGGCGGGAGCCGTCGTGATGCGGTGGACGTCCCGGTGGTACGCCCGCTCCTGCTCGGCGAACTTCCCCGCCATGCCCTCCCAGCGCTCGGCGGCGCCGGTGAGGGCGGCGAGGTCGGTGCTCATGATCTCGTGATACGTCGGCATGGCCCGGCCGTTCCCCCCGTCCGTCAGTACAGGTCGAGCGCGGACGTGCGCCGCAGCGCCGACCCGGCTGCCACGTCCGAGTTGGTCAGGACCACGTTCGTACTGGTCAGCGCGTCCTTCTCGGCGCCCAGCCGGTCCATCAGGTTCTTCACCTGGTCGCCCCAGGCCGCGTGGGCCCTGCGCAGGGCCGTGGAGGTGAGCCAGCCGTGCCCGTCGCGCGCGCCGAAGGCCTTCACCGCCGCCGCGGTCTCGTCGTCCGCCCACTCGCCGGCCCTGCGGGTGTCCGGCTCGATGTGGTCGTTCAGCGCCCTGGCCGCCGCCCGTTTGTCGGCGGGGGTGGACGCCAGCCGCCCCGCACCCGGGCCGTGCCCGTTGCCGCCGTGGCCGTAGCCGTAGCCTCCTGCCGGACCGTCCACCGCTCGCCCCTCGCCGTATCGACGTCCACCGCCGGTACTTCAACCGGTGGACGCCGATCTTCGTCACGGGGGGTTTCACGGGCAGGGCGTTGACGTGGTCCGGGCGGCGTCCGGGGTGGCGCGGCCTCTCAGCCGGCCCGCCACAGCGCCGGCACCGCCGGGGGCTCCCAGCCGGGCTGGGCCGTGTGGGCCTGGAGGCAGACGTAGCCGCGGCCCGCGTAGGTGACCCGGTCGCCGGCCCGGTAGGCGGTGCCCACGGACCAGGTGCCGCCGGCCGGCGGAGTGCCGGTCGGAGTGGGGGTCGGGCCCGGGTCCTGGGGGACGTCCAGCACGAAGTCGAAGGCCGCCTCCCGGCCGCCGTTGCCGTCGCGGACGGTCATCAGCAGCCGTGGGTCGAAGATGGTGTCGGTGTTGTTGCGGGGTTCGTTCGGGAAGTAGAGCTGCGTCGTCAGGACCGGACGGCCCGGGGCCTGCAGTTTGACGTGGATGTGCCGGGTGCGGCCGGGGTAGAGGCCGGGGACGATCGTCGTCAGGGCGAACGAGCCGCGCGAGTCGGTGTACTGGTGGCCGCGCAGCCGGAACCCGGTGTTGTCGTAGGCGCCGTCGTTGTCGGCCTGCCAGAAGTCCAGCAGGACGCCGGCGACCGGGAGGCAGGCCCTGCCGAAGACATAGCCGGTCACGGTGAGCCGGGTGCCGGGCATCCCCGGTTCCACCAGGCTGGTGCGCTGGGGCGAGTTGGGCTTGAAGTACGGGCCCTCGATCTGCTCAGGCGTGGGGTCGTCGCCGTCGTCGCAGGGCGGGGTGAGCGGCGCGGACGTGCCGGTGGCGGAGAAGGTGCGGGCCAGGGCGGGGCCGCCGGCGAACGCGGCGGGGATCGCCGCGGTGGCCGCGAGCGCGGCGCGTAAGACGGTTTTGCGGGCGACGTGGCGGGGGCTTTCCGAGTGGGGGCGTTCGGGGTGGGGGAACTGCGTCTCGCTGTCCATGCCTGCTCCTTGTGGGGGCCGTCGGATCGGCAACGAACCTAGGCGCGGGTCCCCGGGGCTTCGATGGACTGGTGGTGGTGACTGTGGTGCTTTCGCCAGTCGCCGGGACTGGTGCCGGTCTCCCGCCGGAAGAAGCGGCAGAAGTACGCGGGGTCGCTGATGCCGACGCGGGCGGCGACCTGTCGTACCGGTAGGTCGGTGTGGGCCAGGAGCCGCTGGGCCTGGTACACCCGGGCCTCGATCAGCAGCCGGCCGGGGTTGCGGCCGGTGGCCGCGCGCACGGCCTGGGTGAGGTGGCCCGGTGTCACCCCGAGCCGTTCGGCGCACTCCCGCACCGTCCAGGCCGCCGTCTCCCGCCGGACGGTGAGCCGGACGAAGGCCTCGGCCAGGGCCGCTGCCCTCTCCGAGCCGCCCTCCCCCGCCGGGCCGGTTCCCCGTCCCGGTCCGGTCGCCCGGGCCGAGCCGGCCCCCCGAGACGAGCCGCACCGCCGGGGCGAGCCGCCCCGCGGAGCCGGACCGGCCGCCCCGGCCGCCCTATCCCGGCCGCCGACCGGCTCGGGTTCGGCCCCGCGCACGGACTCGGTGACCCGCCCGGGCCCGGCCCCGCGCACGGACTCGGTGACCCGCCCGGGCCCGGCCCCACGCTCCACCCCGGCATCCTGCTTCGCCGCAGCACCCCGCTCCGCCTCGGCGCCCCCCTCCAGCGCCACTTCCCGCTCCGCCACAGCACCCCGCTCCCCCACAGCACCCCGCTCCACCTCGGCGCCCCCCTCCAGCCCAGCACCCCGCTCCACCACAGCACCTCTCCCCGGCCCGGCGTCTTCCTCGGCCCCGGCACCTCTCCCCGGCCCGGAACCTCCCTCGGCCCCGGCGCCCCACCGCGGCCCCGCGGTCCTCCCCGGCCCGGCGGCCGCCCGCGTCACAGCCTCGCTGGCCGTACCGGCGATCCGATCCACCCCCGCCGGCCCCCCGGCCCCCGCCGCCCACCGGGCGCCGGTGCTCGCGGTGGCGGCCGTGCGTGTCGTGCGGATGACGAGGACGTGCAACAGGGCGCGCAGGACGGTCTCGTACCCGGGGGCCCGTTGCCGGTGCTCCGACGCCAGGTCGGCCATCAGGCGGGCGGTCCGCAGGTCGTCCTCGGCGTCCAGGTCGAACCAGCAGGTTCCGCCCAGCCGCCGCAGGAGCCGGTGGTCGCCGGGGTGGTCGATCAGGAAGTCCTCGGTGAACAGGGCGAGCGTGCCGTCGAGACCCCGCTGGTCCTGCCAGCAGTGGATCTGGCCCGGCAGGATCACGGCGAGCTGCGGGGGTCGCACCGGCCACCGGGCGAGGTCGACGACATGCGTGCCGGAGCCGGCGGTGACGTGGACGATCTCGTAGAAGGTGTGGCGGTGCGGGTGGTCGGCCCGGGACAGCGGGCCCACCTCGTCGAAGGAGCCCGCGGCGAACGGCGGCGCGTCCGGACCGGTGACCTCCAGCCGGTGCAGCGGCGGCTCTCCGGAGCGCGGTGCCGGGCAGGGGGTGCCGGGTGGGACGGTGGTGCTGCGCATGATCCTCCCCAGAGCAGGTACAGACCAATCGAGGCGGGGGTCACGATCCCACAGCGGTGGGCCGGCGACAATCGGTCCCGCGTCGGCGTGGACGAGGTCGGGCCACCGGTCGCACACCGCTCCCGCCACCGGTCCGTACCAACCCCTTGCCCCCTTCTCGCCCGCACCGCAAGCTCCCTTCATGGAACTGGAGTTGCGGCATCTCAGGACCATCCGGACGATCGCGGAGGCAGGCAGTCTGACGCGGGCGGCGACGCTGCTCGGGCTCGCGCAGCCCGCGCTGAGCGCGCAGCTCAGGCGGATCGAACGGGCGCTGGGCGGGGCTCTGTTCGAGCGCGGGCGGCACGGCGTGCGGGCCACCGCGCTGGGCGAACTGGTACTGGAGCGCACCCGCATCGTGCTGCCCGCGGTGAGCGAACTCCAGCAGGAGGCGGTCCGGTTCGCCCGGGCCCGGCAGGAGCCGGAGCGGCTGCGGCTGCGGCTGGGCGGCACGCACGGCCCGTTGCTGGGCGCGCTGGTGGACCGGCTGGCCGAGGCCGTGCCGGGGGCCACCGTGACCACCCGCGCGTCCTGGTCCGAGCGGGAGCTGGCCGGGCTGCTGGCGGAGGGACGGCTGGACTTCGCGCTGGCCGGCACCTGCGGCTCGGCGGCCCCGCCCGACGCCACGCACCTGGTGTGGCGGGAGATCGCGGTGGACCCGGTGTTCGTGATGCTGCCGGCCGGCCATCCGCTGGCCGCGGCCGCCGAGGTGGAGCTGTCCGCGCTGGCCGGCGAGGACTGGGCGGTGGTGCCCGGAGACGGCTGCTTCGCGGACTGCTTCACCGCGGCCTGCGCGCGGGCCGGGTTCGCCGCGCGCCGGATGTACGAGACGGACACCGCCTCCTGTGTGCACCTGGTGCAGGTCGGGCGGGCGGTGGGGCTGTGCCGGGCCACGTTCCCGACGACGCCCGGCATCACCACGCTGCCGCTGGCCGGCACCCCGCTGGTCTGGCGGCACGTGCTCGGCTGGCACCCGGCGGCGCAGGCGCCGGACACCGCGGCGACCGTCCTCGCCGAGGCGCGCAGCGCGCACGCCGGGGCGGCGGCGCGCAGCGACAGCTACGCGCACTGGCTCGCGGGCAACGACCAGCCCGCCGGAGCCTGAACCCGCCCTCGCGGCAAGCGCGTTCCATAACACCGGGGCAGGAGGTCGGCTGGGTCTTACGCGGGCCGAGCGGCTCTTCCTACGGTTTCGGCACCCCACCGAGACCGAGGAGACCCCCTCATGCTCCACAGACATGCCCGGGCCGCCTGTGCCGCCGTAGCGGCGGCGGGCGCCCTGCTCGTGGCCGGGCTCAGCGGCTCCGCGAGCGCCGGCGTCCGTCCGGTTCCGTCCACCGTCCCCGGCGCGGCGCAGACCCTGCGCACCGCCGACGCCCCGCCCGCCCTGCTGGACGCGATGCGGCGGGACCTCGGCCTGAGCCTGCCGCAGGCACGGCTCCGCCTGGCGAACGAGGCCGAGGCGGGCGCCACCGCCGGGCGGCTGCGCGCGGCCCTCGGCCGGCACTTCGCCGGCGCCTGGGTCCGGGGCCCCGAGTCGGGCACCCTGACCGTGGCGACGACCGACGCCCGGGACGTGGCCGCGATCAGGGCGCGCGGCGCCCGGGCGGTGGTCGTGCGGCACTCCCTGGCCTCGCTGGACGCGGCCAAGGCCCGGCTGGACCGTGCCGCGGACCGGCTGCACCGTGCCGCGGACCGGCAGGCCGGCACCGACACCCCGGTCTGGTACGTCGACGTGCGCAGGAACACCCTCGTGGTGCAGGCGGTGCGCCCCGCGGCGGCGGCGCGCCTGCTGGCCGCGGCCGGGGTGGACCGGGCCCTGGTGCGCACCTCGAAGTTCGCCGAACGCCCGCGGCCGCTGTACGACCTGCGGGGCGGTGACGCGTACTACATCGGCGGCAGCACCCGGTGCTCGATCGGCTTCCCGGTGACCCGGGGCAGCCAGCAGGGGTTCGCCTCGGCGGGTCACTGCGGGCGGGCGGGCAGCACCACCACCGGCTCCAACCGGGTGGCGCAGGGGACCTTCCAGACGTCGGTGTTCCCCGGCAACGACATGTCGTGGGTGGCCACCAACGGCAACTGGACGGCGACCCCGTACGTCAACGGTTCGAGCGCCCAGGTCACCGGCTCCACGCAGGCCACGGTGGGCGCGTCGGTGTGCCGGTCGGGCTCGACCACCGGCTGGCACTGCGGCACCGTGCAGCAGCTCAACGCCAGCGTGACCTACCAGGAGGGCACCGTCAGCGGCGTCACCCGCACCTCGGTGTGCGCCGAGCCCGGCGACTCGGGCGGTTCGTTCATCTCCGGCAGCCAGGCGCAGGGCGTCACCTCGGGCGGCACGGGTGACTGCACCAGCGGCGGCACCACGTACTTCCAGCCCGTCAACCCGATCCTGCAGGCCTACGGCCTGACCCTGAAGACGACCACGAGCGGGCCCGGCGACCCCGGCAACCCCGGCGATCCGGGCGGAACCTGGTCGGCGGGCACCGTGTACCAGGCCGGTGACACCGTGACCTACGGCGGCGCCGCCTACCGCTGCCTCCAGGGCCACCAGGCGCAGCCCGGCTGGGAACCGCCGAACGTCCCGGCGCTGTGGCAGCGCGCCTGACCCGACGACCACCGCCGGGGGAGGGGAGGCCCGGGTGCGCACCACCTGGCACCCGGGCCTCCCCGGTCGGACGCCCACCGGCCTCCCCGCCCCGGTGGGCCGACGGCCCGGCTCGGATCCCGCGGCTCCGCGGCCGTCCCGGACAGGCGGTTGTCGGACCGCCCGTGCCGACCAGCGGCCGCTGCGGGACCACCGTCGGGCCGGCGTGCCACATGCTGGAGGCAGCGCCCCGGCGGGACAACGGGTCCGGCACGCCGCATCTTTTCGTTGCCGACGCTCGCCGGCCCGGGCGGCAGCGGCGGGTCAGGGGCGGCCGGTCTCCGGGTCCGGGGGGATGAGGTTGCCGGCGCCGAGCACGTCTCCGCGGTCCGGCGAGCGCAGCGACGCGCGCAGCTCACCGACGCCGGGGTCGGAGAAGGAGACGGTCAGGGTGTAGGGCGGCTGCCCGGTGACGGTGTTGTGGGAGTCGATCGGCGCCTGCAGCTTCTCCATCACCTCGGCCCCTTCCTGGCCGGGGCACAGGGCCCTGACGGGGAGGGCGACCTCGGCGATCCCGCCGTCGCGGGCGCCGACGCGCATCCGGTGGCCGGGGCCCGTCCTGGTGGGCTCGCGCCAGGTGACCGGCAGGCCGTGGGCGCCGCCGACCAGTCCGTGCGGACCCTCGATCTCCACCGCGACGCCGTCACCGAGGGTGCGGGACAGCTCAAGGGGCCGCTTCCCGCCAGGGACGATGAGGAGACTGATGGTGAAGCGGGCGGGGGTGCGGGGGCCCTGCTCGAACCCGTAGGCGCCGAGGACGAGCCTGGGACCGGGGGGAGGCGTGTCCCGGGGCGGCGGGGAGACCACGTCCGCCGGCAGCCGGAACCGGTGGTATCCCTGGGCTCCGCAGCGCCCGCCGTCGGAGACACCGCCCCCGGGCAGGGCCACGGCTCGCGCCGGCCCCGGGGCGAGGCGCCCCACCAGCGAGAACAGTCCCTGCTGGCAGCCCATGGCGATCACCACGGCGGCCACGGCCAGCCAGGGAACCACGGCCCGCACCTTGTCCAGCACGGCATCCACCTCCGCGACAGTCGTGGGCCCGGCGGCGCCGGGCAGGAAGACCATAGGTGCGCGAGACCTGGAAGCAGTAGCGAGGTACGGCGGAACACAGCGAAGAGGCCCGCACGACCGAAGTCGTACGGGCCTCTCCGACAGCTACCAGGTCAGAGACCGGGCCGGGTCAGTTCAAGATCACTTGTTGATCTTGGTGACCTGGCCGGCGCCCACGGTCCGGCCACCCTCACGGATGGCGAACTTCAGGCCCTCTTCCATGGCGACGGGCTGGATGAGCTCCACCTTCATCTCGGTGTTGTCACCCGGCATGACCATCTCGGTGCCCTCGGGGAGGGTCACCACGCCGGTCACGTCCGTCGTACGGAAGTAGAACTGCGGACGGTAGTTGTTGAAGAACGGCGTGTGGCGGCCACCCTCGTCCTTGGAGAGGATGTAGGCCTGCGCCTCGAACTCGGTGTGCGGGGTGACCGAGCCCGGCTTGATGATGACCTGGCCGCGCTCGACGTCCTCGCGCTTGATGCCGCGGAGGAGCAGACCGACGTTCTCACCGGCCTGGCCCTCGTCGAGCAGCTTGCGGAACATCTCGATGCCGGTGACCGTGGTGGTGGTCTTCTCCTGCTTGATACCGATGATGTCCACGGTCTCGTTGACCTTGAGGACACCACGCTCGATACGGCCGGTGACGACCGTACCGCGACCGGTGATCGTGAAGACGTCCTCGATCGGCATCAGGAACGGCTTGTCGACGTCGCGCTCCGGCTCCGGGATCGCGGTGTCGACGGCGTTCATGAGGTCCAGGACGGACTGCGTCCACTGCGCGTCGCCCTCGAGGGCCTTCAGCGCGGAGACACGGACGACCGGCAGGTCGTCGCCCGGGAACTCGTACTCGGAGAGGAGCTCACGGACCTCGAGCTCGACGAGCTCCATGATCTCCTCGTCGTCCACCATGTCGGCCTTGTTCAGGGCGACGACGATGTACGGAACGCCGACCTGGCGGGCCAGGAGCACGTGCTCCTTGGTCTGCGGCATCGGGCCGTCGGTGGCGGCGACCACGAGGATCGCGCCGTCCATCTGCGCGGCACCGGTGATCATGTTCTTGATGTAGTCCGCGTGACCCGGGCAGTCGACGTGGGCGTAGTGACGCGCCTCGGTCTGGTACTCGACGTGCGCGATGGAGATGGTGATACCGCGCTGGCGCTCCTCGGGCGCCTTGTCGATGTTGTCGAACGGGGTGGCCTCGTTCAGCTCCGGGTACGCGTCGTGCAGCACCTTGGTAATGGCGGCCGTGAGGGTCGTCTTACCGTGGTCGATGTGACCGATGGTGCCGATGTTGACGTGCGGCTTAGTCCGCTCGAACTTCGCCTTCGCCACTGGGGTCCTCCTGTGGAGTGGTTCTGTACGCCTTGGTTCGTCGGCGCCAGGTGATCTTTGCTGTTAAGTCCCGGAACCCGGGGCAAGCATCCGCGTTTGCGGTTGTTTGCCCCTTGAGGCTCCGGAGTCAAGCCTAAAGCGTGGGAACGCGGTGCGTTACTCGCCCTTGGCCTTCGCGATGATCTCCTCGGCGACGTTCCGCGGAACCTCGGCGTAGGAGTCGAACTGCATCGAGTAGCTCGCGCGACCCGACGTCTTGCTGCGGAGGTCGCCGACGTAGCCGAACATCTCCGAAAGGGGCACGAGGCCCTTCACGACGCGGGCACCGGCCCGCTCCTCCATGGCCTGGATCTGGCCACGGCGGGAGTTGATGTCGCCGATGACCTCACCCATGTAGTCCTCGGGCGTGGTGACCTCGACGGCCATCATCGGCTCGAGCAGCACGGGGCTGGCCTTGCGCGCGGCCTCCTTGAAGGCCTGCGAGCCGGCGATCTTGAAGGCGAGCTCGGAGGAGTCGACCTCGTGGTACGCGCCGTCGTGGAGGATGACGCGCACGCCGGTCATCTCGTAACCGGCGAGGATGCCGAACTGCATGGCCTCCTGCGCACCGGCGTCGACCGAAGGGATGTACTCCTTCGGGATGCGACCGCCGGTCACCTTGTTCACGAACTCGTACGAGGTGTCGCCGCTCTCGATCGGCTCGATGCCGATCTGCACCTTCGCGAACTGACCGGTACCACCGGTCTGCTTCTTGTGCGTGTAGTCGACGCGCTCGACGGCCTTGCGGATCGTCTCGCGGTAGGCCACCTGCGGCTTGCCGACGTTGGCCTCGACCTTGAACTCGCGCTTCATCCGGTCGACCAGCACCTCGAGGTGCAGCTCGCCCATACCGCCGATGACGGTCTGGCCGGTCTCCTCGTTGGTGTGTACCTGGAAGGAGGGGTCCTCCTCCGCGAGACGCTGGATGGCGACACCCAGCTTCTCCTGGTCGCCCTTGGACTTGGGCTCGATCGCGACCTCGATGACCGGCGCCGGGAAGTCCATGGACTCCAGGATCACCGGGTTCTTCTCGTCGCACAGCGTCTCGCCGGTCGTGGTCTGCTTCAGACCCATGACCGCGACGATGTCGCCGGCGCCCACCGAGTCGATCTCCTCACGCTTGTTCGCGTGCATGCGGTAGATCTTGCCGATGCGCTCCTTGCGGCCCTTGACGGAGTTCAGCACGGCGGTGCCGGACTCCAGGCGGCCGGAGTACACGCGGACGAAGGTGAGCTTGCCGAGGTGCGGGTCGCTCATGATCTTGAACGCCAGCGCCGACAGCGGCTCGTCGTCGGACGGCTTGCGCTTGACGACCGCCTCCGGGTCCTTGACGTCGTGGCCCTCGATGGCCTCGATGTCGACCGGGGACGGCAGGTAGCGCACGACCGCGTCGAGCAGGGGCTGGACGCCCTTGTTCTTGAACGCGGTACCGCAGAACACCGGGGTGACGGTGGTGCCGCCGCTCTTGCCGGACGCGATGGTGATACGACGGATCGCGGCGTACAGCTGCTCCACGGAGGGCTCCTCGCCCTCCAGGTACAGCTCCATGATCTCTTCGTCGTTCTCGGCCACGGCCTCGATCAGCTTGCCGCGGTACTCCTCGGCAGCCTCGGTGTGCGTGTCCGGGATGTCGACGATGTCGTACATCTCGCCCTTGGTGGCCTCGGCGGACCAGACGAAGGCCTTCATCGTCACCAGGTCGACGACGCCCTTGAAGTCGGCCTCGGCACCGATGGGGAGCTGCATGACGATCGGCTGCGCGCCCAGGCGGTCGACGATCATGTCGACGCAGCGGTGGAACTCGGCACCGGTGCGGTCGAGCTTGTTGACGAAGCAGATGCGCGGGACGCCGTAGCGGTCCGCCTGACGCCACACGGTCTCGGACTGCGGCTCGACACCGGCGACACCGTCGAACACCGTCACGGCACCGTCGAGCACACGCAGGGAGCGCTCCACCTCGACGGTGAAGTCGACGTGACCCGGGGTGTCGATGATGTTGATGGTGTGGTCGACGTCCTCGAGCGGCCAGTGACAGGTGGTGGCAGCAGAGGTGATCGTGATGCCACGCTCCTGCTCCTGCTCCATCCAGTCCATGGTGGCGGCGCCGTCGTGGACCTCACCGATCTTGTACGACACACCGGTGTAGAACAGGATCCGCTCGGTGGTGGTCGTCTTGCCCGCGTCGATGTGGGCCATGATCCCGATGTTGCGGACCTTGGCCAGGTCAAGTGAAGTGGTAGCCATAAGGCTTCAGTCTTCTCTCGGTCTCGATGTGGGTAGCGACTACCAGCGGTAGTGCGCGAAGGCCTTGTTGGACTCGGCCATCTTGTGCGTGTCCTCGCGCTTCTTCACAGCGGCGCCAAGGCCGTTGGAGGCGTCGAGAAGCTCGTTGAGCAGACGCTCGGTCATGGTCTTCTCGCGACGGGCGCGGGAGTAACCGACCAGCCAGCGCAGCGCGAGCGTGTTGGCACGACCGGGCTTGACCTCGATCGGAACCTGGTACGTGGCGCCACCGACACGGCGGGACTTGACCTCGAGGGTCGGCTTGATGTTCTCCAGCGCGCGCTTCAGCGTGATGATCGGGTCGTTGCCCGTCTTCTCACGCAGACCCTCCATGGCGCCGTAGACGATGCGCTCGGCGGTGGAGCGCTTGCCGTTCAGCAGCACCTTGTTGATGAGGGAGGTCACCAGAGGAGAACCGTAGACCGGGTCGATGATGACCGGGCGCTTCGGGGCGGGGCCCTTACGAGGCATTCTTACTTCTCCTTCTTGGCGCCGTAACGGCTGCGAGCCTGCTTGCGGTTCTTGACACCCTGGGTGTCGAGCGAACCGCGGATGATCTTGTAGCGAACACCCGGCAGGTCCTTCACACGGCCGCCGCGCACGAGCACGATGGAGTGCTCCTGCAGGTTGTGTCCCTCACCCGGAATGTAAGCGGTGACCTCGATCCCGCTGGTCAGACGCACACGCGCGACCTTACGCAGGGCCGAGTTCGGCTTCTTCGGGGTGGTCGTGAACACACGCGTGCAGACGCCACGACGCTGAGGGGAACCCTCGAGTGCGGGCGTCTTGTTCTTCTCGACCTTGTCCTGCCGGCCCTTGCGGACCAGCTGCTGGATCGTAGGCACTACTTCTCCGGTTTCTGTGTGCCGATAGTAAAGCTAACCTGGAACTTCTCCGACCCACGCGGTCGGGTGTGTCGGATCCGCCGCGCTTCCGCCGCGAGGCGAGAGAGGCACGGATCACGGTGGCCGGTGTCGGCTCCGCGTGCGGTTGAAGGCACGCACGAAAGCCAGGGCACACCCCAGGCACAAGGTCTGAGCGTACCTACCGCACTGACTCCGGTCAAAACAAAAGCAACGGGGCCGGGCCCGGAGGCTCCCGCGCTCAGCGGCGCGGCGCCGTCTCCTCGGCCTGCTCCGCCGTGTCGTGACCGACGAAGTACGTCGGCCGGTTCTGTATCGCCGTGTATATGCGGGCCACGTACTCCCCCAGCAGTCCCACGCAGATGAGCTGCACCGCGCCGATGAAGAGCACCCCGGTGAACAGGGAGGTCCAGCCCGGGACCGTGTGGTCAAGGACATGGGCGGAGAGCGTGTACACCATCAGCCCGAGGCAGACCAGGAAGGCGAAGCCGCCGAGCCAGGTGGCCAGCCGCAGCGGCGCCGCCGAGAAGCCCGTGACGCTGTCCACCGCCAGCCGGATCATCCGGCCCAGCGGGTACTTGCTGCGGCCCGCCGTGCGCGGGGCGCGCTCGTAGGTCACCCGGCCGCTGGGGAAGCCCAGCCAGGGCACCAGCAGCCGGTAGACCCGCTGCTGGTCCGGCAGCGCCTTCAGGGCCTCCACCGCGGCCCGGCTGAGCAGCCGGAAGTCGCCGGCCTGCGCGGGCACGGAGGGACCGGCCAGACGGCGCACCAGCCGGTAGTACAGCCCGGCCGTCCACCGCTTGAACCCGGTGTCGCTGGCCCGGTCGGCGCGGATGCCGTAGACGATGTCGAGCCCCTCGGCGCGGGCCAGGGCCAGCATCTCGGGGATCTTCTCGGGCGGGTCCTGCAGGTCGGCGTCGAGGCTCACCACGTACGCGCCTGCCGCCCGGTCGAGGCCGGCGGTCAGGGCGGCCTGGTGGCCCGAGTTGCGGCGCAGGCCGATCACCCGCAGCTCCGGCCAGCCGAGCCGGAAGGCGGCGAGCAGTTCACCGGTGGCGTCGGTGCTGCCGTCGTCGACCGCGACCAGCTCGTACGGCGCGCCGAGCCCGTCGAGCACCGGGCGCAGCCGGCTGACCAGGGCGGGCAGCGCCTCGGCCTCGTTGAACATGGGTACCACGACGGACAGCTCGATCGCCGGGTCGGCTCCTCCGGTCACCCGCTTCTCCCCCCTGCGCCCCGCACGTGCGACGCTTTGGCCACGCACGAGTGGCCCTTGTGTGATCTTGTGACTGACAGTTCACGACCATCCGGGATGCGGTACGACCTCCGCCCCGGCGGTCGGCCGAGGGGGGAGACCGCAGGAATGAGCACGGCTTCCGGGGACATCGAGGCGGACACCGTCCTGCCCGGGGAACAGTCCGGCGCTCCGCGCCCGAGCCGCCGGCTCACGCTGCCGCCCGGTGCGCGGCCGTACGTGGCTCCACTCGTCCTGTACTGCGTCACGAAGCTCGTGGGCCTCACCATATTCGCCTGGCTCCTGGAACACGCGGGCGACTACCGGAGGAAGGACCCGCGGTTCGGCGGCGGGGCCCACTGGTGGGACGTGCTGTCCACCTGGGACGGCTGGTGGTACCTGCAGGTCGCCGGGCACGGGTACGACCCGAAGCCGCTGGAACCGCTGCCCGGGGGCGGGCTGTTCACCGTCAAGCAGAACTCGGTGGCGTTCTTCCCGCTCTACCCCGGACTGATCCGCACCGTCTCGGAGAGCACCGGGCTCGGCCTGTACGGCTCCGGGATCCTCGTGTCGGTCCTGGCCTCCCTGGTGGCGGCCGCCGGGATCTACGCGGTCGTCTCGGCGCTCGCCGGGGCGCGGGCGGGCGCCATCGCCGCCGGGCTGTGGGCCGTGGTGCCCGGGGCGGGCGTCGAGTGGGCCGTGTACTCGGAGTCCCTGTTCGTCGCCATCGCGGCCTGGACCTGCTACAGCGTGATGCGGGGCCGCTGGGTCGCGGCGGGTCTGCTTGCCTTCCTGGCGGGCCTGAACCGGCCCACATCGGCGGCGCTCATCGGCGCGGTCGGACTGGCCGCCCTGGTCACCGTTCTGCGGCGGGACGGCCGGCGGGAGCACGGGGTCGCCGGGCCGGTCTTCGCGATGACCGCGGCACCGCTCGGCCTGCTCACCTACGTCGTGTGGGTCGGTTGGCGCATGGGCGACCTCACCGCCTACTTCACGCTGCAGCGCGAGGGCTGGGCGCACTACTTCGACTGGGGCGCCTACACGGCGGACGTCCTCGGCAACGTGGCCGTCGGCCACAACGACTACCTCTTCGCCTTCTCCGTGCCCGACCTGCTCGGCGTCCAGCTCGTCATCGCGCTGCCCTTCCTGATCGCGCTGATGCTGCGCCGGAAGCCGCCGCTGGTCCTGGTCGCCTACACGCTGGCGGGCGTCCTGACCGTCCTGGGCACCCAGCAGATGTTCGGCAACACCTCCCGCTACCTGCTGCCCTCCTTCCCGCTGCTCCTGGCGCCGGCGGCCGCCCTGAGCCGCCTGAAGTGGCCCGCCCTCGCCGTGTTCTTCACGACAACGGCGGTGGCGTCGGGCTGGTACGCCCACTACGTGATCTTCGAGCTGGGCATCCCGTAGCGGCCCGGAGCTTCTCCGCGAAGGCCGAAGGGCGGCCACCCCGTGACCGGGGTGGCCGCCCTTCGGCTTCGAGCGGGCTCTCGCCTACTGGTTGTACGGACCGTAGTCGTAGTCCTCCAGCGGAACGGCCTGGCCGGAGCCGGTGCCGAACGGCGAGTAGTCGATGTCGTCGTAGCCGACGGCCGAGTACATCGCGGCCTTGGCCTCCTCGGTGGGCTCCACCCGGATGTTGCGGTAGCGGGACAGACCCGTACCGGCCGGGATGAGCTTACCGATGATGACGTTCTCCTTGAGGCCGATGAGGCTGTCGGACTTGGCGTTGATCGCCGCGTCCGTCAGGACTCGGGTCGTCTCCTGGAAGGAGGCGGCCGACAGCCAGGACTCCGTCGCCAGCGAGGCCTTGGTGATGCCCATGAGCTGCGGACGGCCCGAAGCCGGGTGACCGCCCTCCTGGACCACACGACGGTTCTCGGTCTCGAACTTCGAGCGCTCGACCAGCTCGCCGGGCAGCAGCTCGGCGTCGCCGGACTCGATGATCGTCACACGGCGCAGCATCTGCCGGATGATGATCTCGATGTGCTTGTCGTGGATCGACACGCCCTGCGAGTTGTACACCTTCTGGACCTCGCCGACCAGGTGGACCTGGACGGCACGCTGACCCAGGATGCGCAGCACGTCGTGCGGGTTGGTGGCACCCACGGTGAGCTGCTGGCCCACCTCGACGTGGTCGCCCTCCTTGACCAGGACCTTGGCACGCTTCGAGATCGGGTACGCCGTCTCGTCGCTGCCGTCGTCCGGGGTGACGACGATCTTCTTGGTCTTCTCGGTCTCCTCGATCCGCACGCGGCCGGAGGCCTCGGAGATCGGGGCGACACCCTTCGGGGTACGGGCCTCGAAGAGCTCGACGACACGGGGCAGACCCTGGGTGATGTCGTCACCGGCCACACCACCGGTGTGGAAGGTACGCATCGTCAGCTGGGTGCCGGGCTCACCGATGGACTGGGCGGCGATGATGCCGACCGCCTCACCGATGTCGACCAGCTTGCCGGTGGCCAGCGAACGGCCGTAGCACATCGCGCAGGTACCGACGGCGGACTCGCAGGTCAGGACCGAGCGGGTCTTGACCTCCTCGACGCCGCGGCCGACGAGCTCCTCGATGAGGACGTCGCCCAGGTCGGTGCCGGCCGGGGCCAGCACCTGGCCGTCGACCACGATGTCCTCGGCGAGGCAGCGCGCGTACACGGACGTCTCGACGTCGTCCGCCTTGCGCAGCACGCCGTCCGCGCCCCGCTCGGCGATCCGCAGCTTCAGGCCGCGCTCGGTGCCGCAGTCCTCCTCGCGGATGATGACGTCCTGGGAGACGTCCACCAGACGACGGGTGAGGTAACCCGAGTCGGCGGTACGCAGGGCGGTGTCCGCCAGACCCTTACGGGCACCGTGCGTGGAGATGAAGTACTCCAGCACGGACAGGCCCTCACGGAAGGACGCCTTGATCGGACGCGGGATGGTCTCGTTCTTCGCGTTCGACACCAGACCACGCATACCGGCGATCTGCCGCATCTGCATCATGTTTCCTCGGGCACCCGAGTCGACCATCATGAAGATGGGGTTGGTCTTGGGGAAGTTCTCGTTCATCGCCTCGGCGACCTCGTTGGTCGCCTTGGTCCAGATCGCGATGAGCTCCTGCGTGCGCTCTTCCTTGGTGATCAGACCGCGCTCGTACTGCTTCTGGACCTTCTCGTCCTGCGCCTCGTAGCCGCGGACGATCTCCTTCTTCGCCTCGGGAACGACGACGTCGGAGATGGCCACGGTGACACCGGAACGGGTCGCCCAGAAGAAGCCGGACGCCTTCAGGTTGTCGAGCGTCGCCGCCACGATGACCTTGGGGTAGCGCTCGGCCAGGTCGTTGACGATCTCGGAGAGCTGCTTCTTGCCCACCGAGTAGTCGACGAACGGGTAGTCCTCGGGCAGCAGCTCGTTGAAGAGCGCGCGGCCCAGGGTGGTGCGCAGGCGGAACGAGTCACCCTGCTGCCACTCCGGCTCGCCCTCCTCGCGCGCCGGCGGGGTCCAGCCGCGCGGCGGGATGGTGCCCACCGGGAAGCGGATGTCGATCGGCGACTGCAGCGCGAGCTCGCCGGCGTCGAAGGCCATGATCGCCTCGGCCGTGGAGCCGAACGCGCGGCCCTCGCCCTTGGTGTCACGCAGCTCGCCGTCGGTGGTGAGGAAGAACAGACCGAGGACCATGTCCTGGGTCGGCATCGTCACCGGACGGCCGTCGGCCGGCTTGAGGATGTTGTTCGAGGACAGCATCAGGATGCGGGCCTCGGCCTGCGCCTCCGCGGACAGCGGCAGGTGCACGGCCATCTGGTCACCGTCGAAGTCCGCGTTGAACGCGGTGCAGACGAGCGGGTGGATCTGGATGGCCTTGCCCTCGACCAGCTGCGGCTCGAAGGCCTGGATGCCGAGGCGGTGCAGGGTGGGAGCACGGTTCAGCAGAACCGGGTGCTCGGCGATGACCTCTTCGAGGACGTCGTACACGACCGTGCGGCCGCGCTCCACCATGCGCTTGGCGCTCTTGATGTTCTGCGCGTGGTTCAGGTCCACCAGGCGCTTCATCACGAACGGCTTGAACAGCTCCAGCGCCATGGCCTTCGGCAGACCGCACTGGTGCAGCTTGAGCTGCGGGCCGACGACGATGACGGAACGCGCCGAGTAGTCGACTCGCTTGCCGAGCAGGTTCTGACGGAAACGACCCTGCTTGCCCTTGAGCATGTCGCTCAGGGACTTCAGCGGGCGGTTGCCGGGACCGGTGACCGGGCGACCACGACGGCCGTTGTCGAAGAGGGCGTCCACGGCCTCCTGGAGCATGCGCTTCTCGTTGTTCACGATGATCTCGGGCGCGCCGAGGTCGAGAAGCCGCTTCAGGCGGTTGTTGCGGTTGATGACGCGGCGGTACAGGTCGTTCAGGTCCGAGGTCGCGAAGCGGCCACCGTCCAGCTGCACCATCGGACGCAGGTCCGGCGGGATGACCGGGACGCAGTCCAGGACCATGCCCTTGGGGCTGTTCGAGGTCTGCAGGAACGCGGAGACGACCTTCAGGCGCTTGAGCGCACGGGTCTTCTTCTGGCCCTTGCCGGTGCGGATGATCTCGCGGAGCCTCTCGGCCTCCTCGTCGAGGTCGAAGGACTCCAGGCGCTTCTGCAGCGCCGCGGCACCCATCGAGCCGTCGAAGTAGGTGCCGAACCGGTCGCGCAGCTCGCGGTAGAGCAGCTCGTCACCCTCGAGGTCCTGGACCTTGAGGTTCTTGAACCGGGTCCACACCTCGTCCAGGCGGTCGATCTCGCGCTGCGCGCGGTCGCGCAGCTGCTTCATCTCGCGCTCGGCGCCCTCGCGCACCTTGCGGCGCACGTCGGCCTTGGCGCCCTCGGCCTCGAGCTCGGCCAGGTCGCTCTCGAGCTTCTTGGCGCGGGCCTCCAGGTCGGCGTCCCGGCGGTTCTCGATCTGCTGGCGCTCGACCGAGACGTGCGCCTCCAGGGAGGGCAGGTCGCGGGTGCGGCGCTCCTCGTCGACGTACGTGATCATGTACGCCGCGAAGTAGATGACCTTCTCGAGGTCCTTCGGCGCCAGGTCCAGCAGGTAGCCGAGGCGCGAGGGGACACCCTTGAAGTACCAGATGTGCGTGACGGGCGCGGCCAGTTCGATGTGGCCCATCCGCTCACGGCGCACCTTGGCGCGGGTGACCTCGACGCCACAGCGCTCGCAGATGATGCCCTTGAAGCGGACGCGCTTGTACTTGCCGCAGTAGCACTCCCAGTCCCGGGTAGGACCGAAGATCTTCTCGCAGAAGAGTCCGTCCTTCTCGGGCTTGAGCGTGCGGTAGTTGATGGTCTCCGGCTTCTTGACCTCGCCGTGGCTCCACTGGCGGATGTCGTCAGCGGTGGCCAGACCGATCCGGAGCTCGTCGAAGAAGTTGACGTCGAGCACTATGCGTCAATCCCTCTCAGGGTTGAAAGTCTGTGGTCTGAAACGGGGGCCTGGGGGTCGGCTGGGGCCCTCACGGGTGAGGGCCCCAGCCGGACTCCCGTCAGACCTCTTCGACGCTGCTCGGCTCGCGCCGGGACAGGTCGATGCCGAGCTCCTCCGCAGCGCGGAAGACGTCCTCGTCTGTGTCGCGCATCTCGATGGACATACCGTCGCTGGACAGCACCTCCACGTTCAGGCAGAGCGACTGCATCTCCTTGATGAGCACCTTGAAGGACTCGGGGATGCCGGGCTCGGGGATGTTCTCGCCCTTGACGATGGCCTCGTAGACCTTCACGCGGCCGGTGACGTCGTCGGACTTGATGGTCAGCAGCTCCTGGAGGGCGTACGCGGCGCCGTAGGCCTCGAGGGCCCACACCTCCATCTCACCGAACCGCTGGCCGCCGAACTGGGCCTTACCGCCCAGCGGCTGCTGGGTGATCATCGAGTACGGGCCGGTCGAGCGGGCGTGCAGCTTGTCGTCCACCAGGTGGTGCAGCTTCAGGATGTACATGTAGCCGACCGAGATCGGGTCCGGGAACGGCTCACCGCTGCGGCCGTCGAACAGCCGCGCCTTGCCGGTCGGGAGCACCATGCGCTCGCCGTCCCGGTTCGGGATGGTGTGCTGCAGCAGACCCGCCAGCTCGTCCTCACGCGCACCGTCGAACACCGGGGTGGCGACGTTGGTGCCGGGAGCGACCGAGTCGGCGCCGATGACCTGCAGCCGCTGGGCCCACTCCTCCGCGAGGCCGGAGACGTCCCAGCCGCGGCTGGCGAGCCAGCCGAGGTGGATCTCCAGGACCTGTCCCGGGTTCATTCGGGACGGCACACCCAGCGGGTTGAGGATGATGTCGACCGGGGTGCCGTCCTCCAGGAACGGCATGTCCTCGATCGGCAGGATCTTGGAGATGACGCCCTTGTTGCCGTGGCGGCCGGCGAGCTTGTCACCGTCGGTGATCTTGCGCTTCTGCGCGACGTAGACGCGCACGAGCTGGTTCACACCGGGGGGAAGCTCGTCACCCTCCTCGCGGTCGAAGACGCGCACGCCGATGACCTTGCCGGTCTCGCCGTGCGGCACCTTCAGCGAGGTGTCACGGACCTCACGGGCCTTCTCACCGAAGATCGCGCGCAGCAGGCGCTCCTCCGGGGTCAGCTCGGTCTCGCCCTTGGGCGTGACCTTGCCGACGAGGATGTCGCCGGCGATGACCTCGGCGCCGATGCGGATGATGCCGCGCTCGTCGAGGTCGGCGAGGACCTCCTCGGAGACGTTCGGGATGTCCCGGGTGATCTCCTCGGGGCCGAGCTTGGTGTCACGGGCGTCGACCTCGTGCTCCTCGATGTGGATCGAGGAGAGGACGTCGTCCTGCACGAGGCGCTGCGACAGGATGATCGCGTCCTCGTAGTTGTGACCCTCCCACGGCATGAACGCCACGAGCAGGTTCTTGCCGAGGGCCATCTCGCCGTTCTCGGTGGCCGGGCCGTCCGCGAGCACCTGGCCCGTGATGATCCGGTCGCCCTCGTTGACGATGACCTTCTGGTTGACCGAGGTGCCCTGGTTGGACCGGGAGAACTTGGCCAGGCGGTACGTGATGTACGTGCCGTCGTCGTTGGCGGTCGTGATGTAGTCCGCGGAGACCTCCTGGACCACACCGTCCTTCTCGGCCTTGACCACGTCGCCGGCGTCGACCGCGGAGCGGTACTCCATGCCGGTGCCGACGAGCGGGGCCTCGGACTTAATCAGCGGCACGGCCTGACGCATCATGTTCGCGCCCATGAGGGCACGGTTGGCGTCGTCGTGCTCGAGGAAGGGGATCATGGCGGTCGCGACCGACACCATCTGGCGCGGCGAGACGTCCATGTAGTCCACGTCCTCGGGGCCGACGTAGTCGACCTCGCCGCCACGGCGGCGGACCAGGACGCGGGCCTCGGCGAACCGCAGGTCGTCGTTGAGCGTGGCGTTGGCCTGCGCGATGACGAAGCGGTCCTCCTCGTCGGCGGTCAGGTAGTCGACCTCGTCGGTGACCTGGCCGTCGATGACCTTGCGGTACGGGGTCTCGACGAAACCGAACGCGTTGACCCGGCCGTAGGAGGCGAGCGAGCCGATCAGACCGATGTTCGGGCCTTCGGGCGTCTCGATCGGGCACATGCGGCCGTAGTGCGAGGGGTGCACGTCACGGACCTCGAAGCCGGCCCGCTCACGGGAGAGACCACCCGGGCCGAGCGCCGACAGACGGCGCTTGTGGGTGAGACCCGACAGCGGGTTGTTCTGGTCCATGAACTGGGACAGCTGGCTGGTGCCGAAGAACTCCTTGATGGAGGCGACGACCGGCCGGATGTTGATCAGGGTCTGCGGCGTGATCGCCTCGACGTCCTGGGTCGTCATGCGCTCGCGCACGACGCGCTCCATACGGGCGAGACCCGTACGGACCTGGTTCTGGATCAGCTCGCCGACGCTGCGCAGACGACGGTTGCCGAAGTGGTCGATGTCGTCCGTCTCGACGACGATCGTGTCGCCGTTGTCACCGGAGGTCTCGGTCTCGCCGGCGTGCAGCTTCACCAGGTACTTGATCGTCGAGATGACGTCCTCGACGGTCAGGACACCCGCGTCCAGCGGAGCGTCCGCACCCAGCTTCTTGTTGACCTTGTAACGGCCGACCTTGGCGAGGTCGTAGCGCTTGGGGTTGAAGTAGAGGTTCTCGAGCAGCGTCTGCGCGGCCTCACGCGTGGGGGGCTCGCCCGGACGCAGCTTGCGGTAGATGTCCAGCAGCGCGTCGTCCTGGCCCTGGGTGTGGTCCTTCTCCAGGGTGGCGCGCATCGACTCGTACTCGCCGAACTCCTCGAGGATCTGCTCGGTCGTCCAGCCGAGCGCCTTCAGCAGTACGGTGACCGACTGCTTGCGCTTGCGGTCGATGCGGACACCGACCATGTCACGCTTGTCGATCTCCATCTCCAGCCAGGCGCCCCGAGACGGGATGATCTTGGCGGAGAAGATGTCCTTGTCGGACGTCTTGTCGATGGAGGAGTCGAAGTAGACACCGGGGGAACGGACCAGCTGCGACACCACGACACGCTCGGTGCCGTTGATGACGAAAGTGCCCTTGTTCGTCATGAGCGGGAAGTCGCCCATGAAGACCGTCTGGGACTTGATCTCACCGGTCTCGTTGTTGGTGAACTCGGCGGTGACGAAGAGCGGGGCCGCGTACGTGAAGTCGCGCTCCTTGCACTCGTCGATGGAGTTCTTCGGCGGCTCGAAGCGGTGGTCCCGGAACGTCAGGGACATCGACCCGGAGAAGTCCTCGATCGGGGAGATCTCCTCGAAGATCTCCTCCAGACCGGACTTGGTGGGGACGTCCTGACCGTTCTCAAGAGCCTCCTCGACCCGACTCTGCCAAGCGGTGTTGCCGAGCAGCCAGTCGAAGCTCTCGGTCTGCAGCGCGAGCAGGTTCGGAACCTCGAGAGGCTCCTTGATCTTTGCAAAGGAGATGCGCAGCGGGGCGGTGCTGGCGCCGTTGTTCGTATTCGCGGTCGAGGCGTTGCGCGAGGCGGCCAAGAGGGGGTCCTTCCGAGGGCTCGGACTCACTACGCGCGTACCGGCCCCTCTCTCAGACACAGAGACGGAAACCCCAGGTCAGGGAAGCTTCGGTCATCGGTGCTCGAGTGAGGGCAGACCCCTGGTGACGGGCAGGGGAAGCTAACAGGCAGCGCAAAGGGACAGTGTAGCCACTTGGCACACTGATGTCCAGCCCGGGTTTTTCGAGACCCTCGTCGTGCTCAACGCCTTCGTCAACGCCCTCGGCATGTCTGCCCTCAACGCACGTTCATACTGCCCTCTTCGCCGCCGATCCATGCCTCGGATTCGGATCCTTGTGACGACGCGTCCTGAGAATTGCGCGCTGCGTGCGGTTCGTCAAGGCCCCCCAGCCCGAACGGGCCCGTCCGGGAACAGGACGAAGATCACCATACCCCCCGCCGGGGCGAGTTCAAGGCGACCCGGGTCACCCTCCGCAACGCCGAAGAGCGACCACCCGGATGGATGATCGCTCTTCGGTGCGTTCGCGTTACAGCCCCTGAAGGCCGCAGTCGGCGCGCAGCCGGGTTACGGGAACCCGGAAGGTGTTACTTGACCTCGACGGAGGCGCCGGCGGCCTTGAGGGACTCGGCAGCCTTCTCCGCGGCCTCCTTGTTGACCTTCTCGAGGACCGGCTTCGGGGTGCCGTCGACGAGGTCCTTGGCCTCCTTCAGACCCAGGGAGGTCAGCTCACGCACGACCTTGATGACCTGGATCTTCTTGTCGCCGGCACCGGTGAGGACGACGTCGAACTCGTCCTTCTCCTCGGGGGCCTCGGCGGCCGGGGCGCCCGGGGCGCCGGCGGCGGCGACGGCGACCGGAGCGGCGGCGGTGACGTCGAACTTCTCCTCGAAGGCCTTCACGAACTCGGAGAGCTCGATGAGGGTCATCTCCTCGAACTGCGCGAGCAGGTCTTCCTGGCTGAGCTTCGCCATGATGGGCGATCCTTCCACTAATTCGGCGGGTGCCGGATGTACATGAGAGGCGGGCGTACGTTGGCCCGCTGTGACCCCGGCCGCCTCAGGCGGCCCGGATCAGAAAGCGAGCCGAATTACTCGGCACCGCCCTGCTCGGCCTGCTTGGCGCGAAGCGCGTCCACGGTGCGGACGAGCTTCGACGGGAGCGCCTGGAAGAGCGCGGCAGCCTGGGACTGCTTGCCCTTCATGGCACCCGCCAGCTTGGCGAGCAGAACCTCGCGGGACTCGAGGTCCGCAAGCTTCTTGATCTCGTCGGCGGACAGCGCCTTGCCGTCAAGGACACCGCCCTTGATGACGAGATTCGGGTTGTCCTTGGCGAAGTCACGGAGACCCTTCGCCGACTCCACCGGGTCACCGGTGACGAAGGCGACAGCCGTCGGACCAGCGAAGAGCTGGTCGTCCAGCGTGATCCCGGCCTCGTTGGCCGCAATCTTGGTCAGCGTGTTCTTCACCACGGCGTACTGGGCGTTCTCACCGAGCGACCGGCGCAGCGTCTTGAGCTGCGCCACGGTGAGACCGCGGTACTCGGTCAGCACGGCGGCGCTGGAGCTGCGGAACTTGTCCGTCAGCTCGGCAACCGCGGCAGCCTTGTCGGGCCTCGCCATAGAGCCTCGGCCTCCTTCCGGGTGATTCTGACCGCGCGGACCCGAAGGAGGACTGGGAAAAACGAAACGCCCCGGCGCAGGCGCTCGGGGCGGACTCGACCGGCGGCACGCGCTGGGCGCGTACGAATCCGGGAGTACTTCCACACTCACCTGCGCGGGTCGTCCACTTTGCAGCGGATCCTTCGGCCACCACACCTTCGTTCGAACGTGCGGCAACGACCAGCGGTCTTTGGCTTCGGTAGGAGAGTACGGGACCGGGGCACCGTCGAGCAAATCGGGCTCCACGGACCCGCCCCGGTCCTGGTTCGGCGGCCGGTCAGGAGGTGCTGACGCCGCTGCCGGAGGCGGTGCTGCTGCCCGAGACGGTGCCGCCGCCCGAGGCGCCGCCGGCCTTCATCAGGTCCTTGAAGTCCTTGGTGTCGGCGGCCGGGGGCGCCTCGGCGGTGACCCGCACGCCGTAGTCGCTGTAGTAGGCCGTGCTGGTCATGGTGCCGGCGGTCATCTTCGCCTTCTCGACCTTCTTGACCAGCAGGTCCTGGTCGTTGACCCAGATGTCGACGGTCTCCGTGCTGACGCCCGCCTGGCTGAGCTGCTTCTTCAGGTCGGAGAGCTGGCGGGCGTCGAGGCCGCTGTTCTTGCCCGCGAGGTCCGCGACGTCCACCGTGCCGGAGTAGTGCGTGGTGCCGACGCCGGAGACCTGCTCCTCGCCGACCTTCTTCACGTCGCCGGAGGCCAGCAGCAGCTTCACCGACTGGTTCGGCGTAGTGTTCTGCATCTGGTCCTTCATGTACGCCCCGGAGCCGCCGCCGAGCTTGGCGAGGTCGTCGTAGGCGTACCGGATCCAGTGCTTGCCGCCGGACTGCTGGGCGAACTGCTCGCTCATCTTGGCGTAGTAGGCGTCCGGCAGATAGCGCGCCTCCATGGAGGAGGTGCCGGCCTTGCGCATCGCCTCCGCCAGCTTGCCGCCGGTGTAGGTGATGGTCAGGTTGCCCTTCATGCCGTCGCCCCAGGTCAGGGCGCCGTTCGCGGTCATCGACATGGTGTCGCCGATGGTGGTGGTGGAGCGGACCTCGGCCGACTCCGCCTTGTCGGTGGACTTCTCCGCGGAGCGCAGGGCGGCGAGGGGGTTGGCATGGGTCAGGCTTCTGCCGGCCGCCTTGTCGCCGGAGCCCTCGCCGCCGCAGGCGGCGGCTCCGGCCAGCGCGGTGACCACCGCGACGGAGAGGGCCACGCGGCGTGCGGTCGTGCTCTTCATTCGTCCTACCCCCATGCGAGTCCGGTGCCTGCACCGTAGCCCAGGCCGCTGACAGTCGTACGACAGTCCGCACAAAGAAAGGACGGACCCCGCACCTCGGAGGTTGCGGGGTCCGCCCTGTGCTTACGCGTCCGTGACGCGGCTACCGGGTGAGCGCGGGGCTCAGACGGCGGCCGGGTCCTCCTCGACGAGGAGGTTGCGGGTGCGGTTCGAGTCGACCGGGATGCCGGGGCCCATCGTGGTGCTGATGGCGGCCTTCTTGATGTAGCGGCCCTTGGCGGCGGACGGCTTCAGACGGAGGATCTCCTCCAGGGCCGCGCCGTAGTTCTCCACCAGCTGGGCGTCCTCGAAGGACGTCTTGCCGATGATGAAGTGCAGGTTCGAGTGCTTGTCGACGCGGAACTCGATCTTGCCGCCCTTGATCTCCGTCACGGCCTTGGCGGTGTCGGGGGTCACGGTGCCGGTCTTCGGGTTCGGCATCAGACCACGCGGGCCGAGGACGCGGCCGAGGCGGCCGACCTTGCCCATGAGGTCCGGGGTGGCGACGACGGCGTCGAAGTCCAGACGGCCCTTCGCCACCTCGTCGATCAGCTCGTCGGCGCCGACGATGTCGGCGCCCGCGGCACGCGCGGCCTCGGCACGGTCACCGGTCGCGAAGACCAGGACCCGGGCGGTCTTACCGGTGCCGTGCGGAAGGTTCACGGTGCCACGGACCATCTGGTCGGCCTTGCGCGGGTCGACACCCAGGCGGAAGGCGACCTCGACGGTGCCGTCGAACTTGGTCGTGGAGGTCTCCTTGGCGAGACGGACGGCCTCGAGCGGGGCGTACAGCTTCTCCCGGTCGACCTTGGCGTCCGCAGCGCGGAGAGCCTTGCTGCGCTTGCTCACAACTGCTCCTGTGGGTTCTGTGAGGAGTCGTGGTACGGGCCGAGCAGGCCCTGCCACGTGCGGCCTTTCAGGGCCGCATGACTACGGGGTGGGGAATCAGCCCTCGACCGTGATGCCCATGGAACGGGCGGTGCCGGCGATGATCTTCGACGCGGCGTCCAGGTCGTTGGCGTTGAGGTCGGGCAGCTTGGTCTGGGCGATCTCGCGGACCTGCGCCTCGGTGATCCTGGCGACCTTGGTCTTGTGCGGCTCGCCGGAGCCCTTCTCCACGCCCGCGGCCTTGAGGATCATCTTCGCGGCCGGCGGAGTCTTGGTGACGAAGGTGAAGGAGCGGTCCTCGTAGACCGTGATCTCCACCGGGATCACCCAGCCACGCTGCGACTCGGTCGCGGCGTTGTAGGCCTTGCAGAACTCCATGATGTTGACGCCGTGCTGACCCAGCGCCGGGCCGACCGGCGGGGCCGGGTTCGCCGCACCGGCGTTGATCTGGAGCTTGATGAGCCCCGTGACCTTCTTCTTCTTGGGAGGCATAGCTCTCCGGGTCCTTTCGATTCGGGTCCTGCCCGCTTCCGGGGACCACCCGGACGCAGGCATACCGCACAACGATAACGGGTATAGATGCGCGGCTGAAAACCGTGCAGGTCAGGCGGACGCCGAGCGCCTGCCTGACCTGCGCGGAAGCAGTTCGTCCAGAAAGAACTAGTTCTTCTGGATCTGGTCGAAGGAGAGCTCGACCGGCGTCTCGCGGCCGAAGATCTCCACCAGGCCCTTGACCTTCTTCGAGTCGGGGTTGATCTCGTTGATGGTCGCCTGGAGCGTGGCGAACGGGCCGTCGGTGACGGTGACCGAGTCGCCGACCTCGAAGTCCAGCACCTGGATCTCGACCTTGCGCTGCGGGGCGGGCTTGCCCTCGGCCTCGGCGGCCTCGCGGGCGGCCTTCTCCTCGGCCTCCGGGGCGAGCATCTTGACGATCTCGTCCAGGGTCAGCGGGTACGGGTCGTAGGCGTTGCCGACGAAGCCGGTGACACCCGGGGTGTTGCGGACGACGCCCCAGGACTCGTTCGTCAGGTCCATGCGGACCAGGACGTAACCCGGCAGCTTGTTCTGCTTGATCGTCTTGCGGTCGCCGTTCTTGATCTGGACGACCTCTTCCTGCGGCACCTCGGCCTGGAAGATGTAGTCCTCGACGTTCAGCGAGACGGCGCGCTGCTCCAGGTTGGTCTTCACGCGGTTCTCGTAGCCGGCGTAGGTGTGGATGACGTACCACTCGCCGGGCAGGGTGCGGAGCTCCTCACGCAGGGCCTGGACCGGGTCGACGGGCTCCGCCGGCTCCTCCTCGGCCTCCGCGACCGGGGCGGCGCCCTCGTCCTCGTCCTCGACGTGCGGAGCGGTCTCGACGTCCGCGGCGTCCTCGACGTGCGGAGCGGTCTCGACGTCCTCGACGTCCGCGCCGTCCTCGTCCTCGACGTGCAGAGCGGTCTCCTCGGCCGGCTCCCCCAGTTCGGCCTCGGCAGCCTCGAACTCGTCCCGCTCGTCCGCGCCTTCGACGATGTCGAGCTCGTCGTCCACCGTCTCGTCCGGCTCGATGGCGTCGTTCAGGTTCGGGTCAGACACGATGGCTGCTTCTTCCTGGATACATAGGGGTGGAACATGCGAAAACGGGCGCCGGTACCACGGCGCCCTTCGCTCTGGGCTCAGCCGAAGACGTACTTGGCCGCGTGGTTGAGCCCATAGTCAATCACGGTCACCAGGGCGATCATGATGGCAACGAAGAAGATCACCACGGTCGTGTACGACGTCAGCTGGTTGCGCGACGGCCAGACGACCTTGCGGAGTTCCGCGATGATCTGGCGGTAGAAGATGGCGAGGCGCTTCAGCGGGCCCTTCTTGCCGCGCTTGCCGCCCTTGCGGTTCTTCTTCGACTCGGGTACCTGGTCCTGAGCATCAGGCGTGTCGATGGAGCCCACGGCGTCCGTCATGCGTCCTCACCTGATCCCGGGTCGTGGCC
Source organism: Streptomyces sp. NPDC056580 (assembly GCF_042793175.1). Classification (NCBI taxonomy): domain Bacteria; kingdom Bacillati; phylum Actinomycetota; class Actinomycetes; order Kitasatosporales; family Streptomycetaceae; genus Streptomyces; species Streptomyces sp. NPDC056580. Next base: position 184,864 of record NZ_JBHTVE010000010.1, read on the forward strand.
GTGCCGCGCCCGGTTTCTGAGCCGCACGGCGGTGCATTGCTGTACGTACATGCGCACACATCCTGGCGGTGTGTGTAGCAGGGCCGGAGGGACTTGAACCCCCAACCGCTGGTTTTGGAGACCAGTGCTCTACCAATTGAGCTACGACCCTTTGTGTGTCCCCCAACGTACCGCATCCGGCCGGGTGCTCGGTGTGCACCGGCTGTGCCGCGGCTGCTGAAGGCCAACGAGGGAAGAGTGTACGTGGTCCGGGGCCCGGCGTCGAACAGAAAGGCCCGGTCCGGGGTCCTCGGAGTGAAGATCGTCCAGGCCGGAGGCGGGATTCGGACCCGTGTTCACGCCTCGACCCGTTGCTGTTCAGTCTGTGAAACCCGTGTGCCGGGGTCATTTCCGGTCTGGAACGATGGGCGCATGAGCGCTGCAACCCCTCCCACCGAGCGCCGGGTCTCCGCCCGAGTCGGCGCGATCTCCGAGTCCGCCACCCTCGCCGTGGACGCAAAGGCCAAGGCCCTGAAGGCCGCCGGGCGTCCGGTGATCGGCTTCGGCGCCGGTGAGCCCGACTTCCCGACTCCGGACTACATCGTCGACGCGGCCGTCGAGGCCTGCAAGAACCCGAAGTACCACCGGTACACGCCGGCCGGCGGCCTGCCCGAGCTGAAGGCGGCGATCGCGGCGAAGACGCTGCGCGACTCCGGCTGGGAGCCCGACGTCTCGCAGATCCTGGTCACCAACGGCGGCAAGCAGGCCATCTACGAGGCGTTCGCCGCGATCCTCGACCCGGGCGACGAGGTCATCGTCCCGGCGCCGTACTGGACGACGTACCCCGAGTCGATCCGCCTGGCCGGCGGCGTCCCGGTCGACGTCGTCGCCGACGAGACCACCGGCTACCGCGTCACCGTGGAGCAGCTCGAGGCGGCGCGCACCGACAGGACCAAGGTCGTCCTCTTCGTCTCCCCGTCCAACCCGACCGGCGCGGTGTACTCCGAGGCCGAGACCGAGGCGATCGGCCGCTGGGCCGCCGAGCACGGCCTGTGGGTGCTGACGGACGAGATCTACGAGCACCTGGTCTACGGCGACGCGTCCGCCGTGTCCCTGCCTGCGCTGCTGCCCGAGCTGCGCGACAAGTGCATCGTGGTCAACGGCGTCGCCAAGACGTACGCCATGACCGGCTGGCGGGTGGGCTGGGTCATCGGCCCGAAGGACGTGGTCAAGGCCGCGACGAACCTGCAGTCGCACGCCACCTCGAACGTCTCCAACGTGGCCCAGGTGGCCGCCCTGGCCGCCGTCTCCGGTGACCTGGAGGCCGTGGCGAGGATGCGCGAGGCCTTCGACCGGCGCCGCAGGACCATCGTGCGGATGCTCAACGAGATCGACGGCGTGCTCTGCCCCGAGCCCGAGGGCGCCTTCTACGCCTACCCGTCGGTCAAGGCCCTGCTCGGCAAGGAGATCCGCGGCAAGCGCCCGCAGAACACCGTCGAGCTGGCCGCGCTCATCCTGGAGGAGGCCGAGGTCGCGGTCGTCCCGGGCGAGGCTTTCGGCACGCCGGGCTACCTGCGGCTGTCGTACGCGCTCGGCGACGAGGACCTCGTCGAGGGCGTGAGCCGGATCCAGAAGCTGCTGGCGGAGGCGCGGGACTAGTTCCCGCCCCGTCCGGGCACCGGTAAGCGGGCCGTCTCCCTCCGGGGAGGCGGCCCGCTCCTGTGTGCGGGCAAGACCACGAACGGGGAAACGGCTACCGGTACGGCGGTGACGTGCGGCAGGATCTGGGAATGGAGCGTGTACGTGATCTCTCTGGACTGCCGAAGGCCCATCTGCACCTGCACTTCACCGGCTCGATGCGGCCGGCGACCGTCCTGGAACTGGCCGACAAGTACGGCGTGCGCCTGCCCGATGCCCTGACCGAGGCCCTGACCAGCGGGGAACCGCCGCGGCTGCGGGCGACGGACGAGCGCGGATGGTTCCGCTTCCAGCGGCTGTACGACGCCGCGCGCTCCTGCCTCAGATCGCCGGAGGACATCCAGCGGCTGGTCCGCGAGGCCGCGGAGGAGGACCTGCGGGACGGTTCGGGCTGGCTGGAGATCCAGGTGGACCCCACCTCGTACGCGCCCCGGCTGGGCGGTCTGATCCCGGCCCTTGAGATCATCCTGGACGCGGTGGACACGACGTCGCGGGAGACCGGGCTCGGTATGCGGGTGCTGGTGGCGGCGAACCGCATGAAGCACCCCCTGGACGCCCGTACGCTGGCCCGGCTCGCGGTGCGGTACGCCGACCGGGGCGTGGTCGGCTTCGGGCTGTCGAACGACGAGCGCCGCGGGATGGCGCGGGACTTCGACCGCGCGTTCCACATCGCGCGCGAGGGCGGCCTGCTGTCGGCCCCGCACGGCGGCGAGCTGGCCGGCGCGGCGTCGGTGCGCGACTGCCTGGACGATCTGCACGCCTCCCGGATCGGGCACGGGGTGCGCGCGGCGGAGGACCCGCGGCTGCTGAAGCGGCTGGCGGACCGGGGCGTCACCTGCGAGGTGTGCCCGGCCTCCAACGTCGCGCTCGGCGTCTACGAGAAGCCCGAGGACGTCCCCCTGCGGACCCTCTTCGAGGCGGGCGTCCCGCTGGCCCTGGGCGCGGACGACCCCCTGCTCTTCGGTTCCCGCCTCGCGGCCCAGTACGGCATCGCGCGCGAGCACCACGGCTTCACGGACGCCGAACTCGCCGAGCTGGCCCGCCAGTCCATCCGCGGTTCGGCCGCCCCGGACGACGTCAGGGCCCGTCTGCTGGCCGGCGTGGACGACTGGCTGACCGGCCCGGCCGCCTGAACCGGGCGTACGGCGGGCGGGCGTGGAAGCGGATCGGCACCTCGGGGCTCGCGCGGCGAGGTGCGTCCGAAAGGTGGCCGGGTCTGGACGACGCGGTGTCCCACCCGCCCGTAGCGGGCCGGAACTCGCGCGGCGCCGGTCTCATGCCGTCACAGGCTCACGCCGACCGTCACCGGTTCGTTGACCAGCGTGACCCCGAAGGCCTCGCGGACTCCGGCGACGACCTCGCGGGCCAGGGCCAGCAGGTCCTCCGTGGTGGCGTCGCCCCGGTTGGTCAGGGCGAGGGTGTGCTTGGTGGAGATGCGGGCGGGCCCGGTGCCGTACCCCTTGGCGAAGCCGGCCTTGTCGATCAGCCAGGCCGCCGAGGTCTTGGTGCGGCCCTCCCCCGCCGGGTACGCGGGCGGCTCGGCGTCCTCGCCCAGCCGTTCCCGCACGCGCGCGTGGAAGGCGGCGAACTGCTCCTCGGTGAGGATCGGGTTGGTGAAGAAGGATCCGGCGGACCAGGTGTCGTGGTCCTCGGGGTCGAGCACCATGCCCTTCCCGGCGCGCAGCTTCAGCACGGTCTCGCGGGCCGCGGCGAGCGGCACCCGGTCGCCCGGCTCGACGCCGAGCGCGCGGGCCGCCTCGGCGTACCGGACGGGCGCCGACAGGCCGCCCGCGTCCTCAAGCCCGAACCGGACCCGCAGCACGACGTAGCGCTCGGGGTCGGCCTTGAAGCGGCTGTGCCGGTAGGAGAAGGCGCATTCCTCGTTGGTGAGCGTGACCGTCTGTCCGGCCCGGCGGTCGTAGGCGATCACCTCGGTGACCGTCGAGGAGACCTCCTGGCCGTAGGCGCCCACGTTCTGGATCGGGGTGGCGCCGGCGGAGCCCGGGATGCCGGCCAGGCACTCGATCCCGGCGAGCCCGGCCTCGACGCTGCGGGCGACGGCGTCGGTCCAGACCTCGCCGGCCGCCAGCTCCAGCGTGGTGCCGCGCAGTTCGACGCCACGTGTGGCGATGCGCAGGGCGGTGCCGTCGAAGCCCTTGTCGCCGATGACCAGGTTCGAGCCGCCGCCGATGATGAGCAGCGGCGTGCCGGTGTCGTCGGCTTGGCGGACGGCGTCGACGACCTCCGCGTCGGTGGTGGCGGTGACCAGCCGGGCCGCGGGGCCGCCCAGCCGGAAGGTGGTCAGCGGGGCGAGGGGGGCGTCGTGGAGTTCCTGCACGGGCCCAAGACTACGAGACACCGCCGGCGGCCCGGCGGCGCCCGCGCTCCCTGCGAGCGGAGAGGGCAGGATTCGAACCTGCGCAGGCCCTGGAGGACCCGACCTCAAGACATGCTCTCGGTCCCCGATGAACCACTCCGGGCCG
>NZ_JBHTVE010000010.1:189117-200168 GCF_042793175.1 Streptomyces sp. NPDC056580
CGGCACCTCTCCCAGCTCCCGGCCCGGTCCCCCGCGCCGTTCACGAGCACCACCGTGCCAGCCACCCCTGACAGCACACTGACCCCCCGCCGACAAGCTCCGCACGCGCGCGCACACGGCAGAACACACACGCGCGTGAGCCTCGACAAGAGACCCACGCGCGCGTGCGATGCCGTACGACGTCAGGCGGAGAGGGCAGGATTCGAACCTGCGCAGGCCCTGGAGGACCCGACCTCAAGACATGCTCTCGGTCCCCGATGAACCACTCCGGGCACCTCTCCCAGCTCCCGGCCCGGTCCCCCGCGCCGTTCACGAGCACCACCGTGCCAGCCACCCCTGACAGCACACTGACCCCCCGCCGACAAGCCGCCCGCACGCGCGCGTGGGCCTCGGCGGGAGCCACGTGCGCGTGCGGGCGCGGTTCGGCGTCAGGCGGAGAGCGCCTCGGCGGCCGGTGCGGATGAGGCCCGTCCGGGCCGGCCGGCGGCCTCCTCGGTGCCCGGCGTCCGCCGCCGGCCCGGGACGAGCAGGGCGGCCAGGCCGGCGAGGGCGACCACCGCCGAGCCGGTGACGAGGGCGGGGCGCAGACCGTCCACGAAGTTCTGGGCACTCGCGTAGCCGCCCTGGGCGGAGAAGATCGACGACATGATCGCGATGCCGAGCGCGCCGCCCACCTCGCGCAGCGCGTTGTTGGCGCCGGAGGCGATGCCCTGTTCCCGCGGCCGGACGCTGGACATCACCAGGTTCGCGGCCGGCGCGAAGTACAGGGCCATGCCGATGCCGCTGATCACCAGGCCGGGGAGCTGGGCCGCGTAGGAGACGTCGGCGGAGACCACGTAGGCCATGTAACCGAGGCCCGCCGCCTGCAGGAACAGGCCGGTGGCGACGACCGGGCGGCCGCCGACGCGGTCGGAGAGGATGCCCGCCACGGGTGCCACGAGCATCGGCATGCCGGTCCACGGCAGCATCCGCAGCCCCGCCTCGGTGGGCGAGTAGCCGAGCACGCCCTGCATGTACTGGCTGAGCAGGAAGATCGAGCCGAACATGCCGACGAACATCAGCAGGCTGGCCGCGTTGATCCCGGCGAAGGCCCGGGAGCGGAACAGCCGCATCGGCAGCATCGGGGCGGTGGCGCGGGTGCTGTAGAGGACGAAGCCCACGAGCAGCGCGCTCCCGGCGAACAGGGCGGTCAGCACGGTGGTGTCGGTCCAGCCGTCGGCGGGTCCGCGGACCAGGCCGTACACGATGCCGAAGAGTCCGCCGCTGGCGAGCACGGTGCCGGGCAGGTCGAGCCGGGCGCCGGCGCCGTGGGACTCGGCGAGGCGCAGCCGGGCGAGCGGCAGCAGGACCAGGCCGAGCGGGACGTTCAGCCAGAAGATCCAGTGCCAGGAGATGTGCTCGGTGAGGCTGCCCCCGATGAGCGGACCGGAGGCGACCGCGAGGCCGTTGACGGCGCCCCAGATGCCGTAGGCCATGCCGCGCCTGGCGGCGGGCACGGCGGCGGTGAGCAGGGTGAGGGTCAGCGGCATCAGCACGGCGGCGCCGACGCCCTGGACGGCGCGGGCGGCGATGAGGGAGCCGATGCCGGGGGCCATGGCCGCGGCGGCGGAGGCGCCGGTGAAGACGGTGAGCCCCGCGAGGAAGAGCCGGCGGCGCCCGAAGCGGTCGCCGAGCGCGGCGCCGGTCATGAGCAGGACGGCGAAGGTGAGCGTGTAGGCGCTGACGGTCCATTCCAGGTCGTCCAGCGCGCCTCCCAGGTCCTCCCGGATGGAGGGCAGCGCGGTGGTGACGACGAGGTTGTCGAGGGCCGCCATGAATCCGGCGACGCTGGTGATGACGAGGGCCCATACGGCGCCCCCGCGTCGTGCGGTCTGCTGTGACATCTCTCCCCCTGAGGGTGTTCCAGCCTTGATTAGTTATTGATGACTAACTTTCGCGCCCATGAAACGAGGACCGGTCCCGCCCCCGCTCCGCCCTAGCTCCGGAGCGGGCCGGTGACCCGGGCCGACGGGTACATCGCCTGCCAGACCCGGTGCCCGGGCGGGAACCCCATGGCGGCGAGGGTGTTGACGAGCATCCCGTACGCCAGGAAGGTCGTGGTCTCGCTGTCGTCCGCGCCGAGCGGCAGGTGGACGGTGTCCCACAGCCGCATCCAGGCGGCCCGCACCGCCTCGCCGAACTCCCGGTCCCCCTCCGCCTCCGCCGCGGCCACCGCGATGTACGTCTGCATCTGCATCCGGAGCTTCTCGGGCTGCTCCGTGATCAGGCGCACGTAGGCGCCGGCCATGGCGTGCAGGGCCTCCTCGCCCTCCAGCCCCTCGGCCGCCCCGGCGAAGACCCGGCAGACGTCCTCCACGCACCGCAGGGACGCCGCGACGAAGATCGCCTTCTTGCCCGCGAAGAGCCGGAAGAGGTACGGCTGCGAGACGCCCACCCGTCTGGCGATCGCCTCGGTGGAGGTGCCGTAGTACCCCTTCTGCGCGAACTCGGAGATCGCCGCGCGAACGACGCTCTCACGCCGCTCCTCCGCACTCATCCTGGGCATGGAAAGTAAGTTAGTACTCAATCACTAACTCCGCAAGGCGCCCGGAAACGCGTGAGGGGCGCCCACCCGTGGTGGACGCCCCTCACTGCCGGCAGCCGGAGCCGTCAGGCCAGTCGCACGACCGCCCGGGACATGCCCAGCACCTTCTGGCCCGCGCTCTTGGCCGTCAGGTCGACCCGCACCGTCCCGTCGTCGAGTTTGTCCGCGACCTTGGCACTGACCTCGATCACCGCGCCCTCGTCATCGTTCGGCACGACGACCGGCTTGGTGAAGCGGACGCCGTACTCCACGACCGCGCCCGGGTCACCGGTCCAGTCGGTGACCACGCGGATCGCCTCGGCCATGGTGAACATGCCGTGCGCGATGACGTCCGGCAGGCCCACCTCCTTGGCGAACTTCTCGTTCCAGTGGATCGGGTTGAAGTCCCCGGACGCGCCCGCGTACCGCACCAGGGTGGCGCGGGTCACGGGGAAGGTCTGCGCCGGCAGCTCGGTGCCGACCTCGACGTCGTCGTACGCGATGTTCGCGGTCATCGGTCGCCTCACGCCTCCTCGGCCGCACGGGCCACGAGCTTGGTCCAGGCGGTCACCACGTGCTCGCCGGCCTCGTCGTGCACCTCGCCGCGGATGTCCAGGATGTCGTTGCCCGCGAGGGACTTGATGCCCTCGATGGTGGACGTCACCGTGAGCCGGTCACCGGCCCGCACCGGGCGGGCGTAGGCGAACTTCTGGTCGCCGTGCACCACGCGGCTGTAGTCGAGCCCGAGCTGCGGGTCCTCGATGACCTGCCCGGCGGCCCGGAAGGTGATGGAGAACACGAAGGTCGGCGGGGCGATCACGTCCGGGTGACCGAACGCCTTGGCGGCCTCCGGGTCCGTGTAGACCGGATTGGTCTCCCCTACCGCCTCGGCGAACTCGCGGATCTTCTCCCGGCCCACCTCGTAGGGCGCGGTGGGCGGATAGGTCCGCCCCACGAAGGACTGGTCGAGCGCCATTGGCCCGGCACCTCCTGGTCTCAGCAGCGTGTCTGGTCTCAGCAGCCTGTGAAACGACGTGAGGCCGCCCCCCAGCTTGCGGGGGCGGCCTCACGTACGAGCCTGATTTATCGCGTCTCGCGGTGCGCGGTGTGCGCGTTGCAACGCGGGCAGTGCTTCTTCATCTCAAGACGGTCCGGGTTGTTACGCCGGTTCTTCTTGGTGATGTAGTTCCGCTCCTTGCACTCCACGCAGGCCAGCGTGATCTTCGGGCGGACGTCGGTGGCAGCCACGTGAGTGCTCCTAAGACGAACAGATGGACTGATTCAACGCAAAAAAGAGTAGCCGATCGAAGGACCGACCCCGCAATCGGCTACTGTCAGTAGCGGTGACCGGACTTGAACCGGTGACACAGCGATTATGAGCCGCTTGCTCTACCGACTGAGCTACACCGCTGTGATGCGATCGGACCCCGTCTTTCGACGGGAACCTCTCACACCAGAGCCCCAAAACGGAATCGAACCGTTGACCTTCTCCTTACCATGGAGACGCTCTGCCGACTGAGCTATTGGGGCGAGCGATGAAGACATTACACGGTCCGCAGCCGTTCGCCCAAATCCGTATCCCGCCCCCCGCCGCACCGCCGTTCCCGGGTGGTCGCGGACACTCCCGGGACACTCCGGCCGCCCCCGCGAGCCCCCTGCGGCGCGGGCCCGCGGCCTTCCGTGACGCGCCCCACGCGCGTGTCCGCACCACACGTCGCCGCGGGTCACGGACCTCCAGGCACGGGCGGACCACGCCGGTACGACTATTGCGCTCCTCCGCGCCCCACCGTGCTCACCGCCCTAGGCTCGACCCACTCCGCGTGATCTTGAGTCCGGCGCACGTCCGGGCCCCGCTCGCGCGGCCCCGCCCCGAGCCCCCGGCCCGAACCTGGAGTCCGATGCCCGACAGCCATCCGCAGCCGCCCCCGTGGCCGTCGAACCAGCCGGGATCCTCCGGCGGGCAGCCCGACCAGGCCGCGGTGCTGCTGTGCGGGGCGCGGCTGACCGACGGCCGGACCGTGGACGTACGGCTCGGCGGCGGGCGCATCGAGGCCGTCGGCACGGCCGGCAGCCTGACCCCGGGCCCGCCCCGGCCGGGCACCTCCCGCGTGGACCTCGGCGGCTACCTGCTCCTGCCGGCCCCGGCCGAGCCGCACGCCCACGGCGACACCGCGCTGTCGGCCGAACAGCCCGGACCGGTCTCGTACACCCCCGAGGACGTCCAGCGCCGGGCCACGGAGGCGGCCCTGCTCCAGCTCGGGCACGGCGCGACGGCGGCGCGCGCGCACGTACGCGTGGGCGACGTTCAGGGCCTGGGCGCCCTCGGCGCCGTACTGCAGGCCCGGCGCTCGCTGCTCGGCCTCGCGGAGCTGACCACGGTGGCGATGCCGCGCCTGCTGACCGGGGTGGCGGGGGCCGACGGGCTCGCGATGCTCCGGGACGCGTTGAAGATGGGCGCGTCGGTGGTGGGCGGCTGCCCGGACACGGACCCGGATCCCACGGGCTACGTGGAGGCCGTCCTGGAGGTGGCCTCCGAGCACGGCTGCCCGGTGGACTTGCACACGGACGCCACCGACCCGGCCCGGCTCTCCCGGCTCGTGGCCATGGCGGGGGGGCTGCGCCCCGGCGTGACGATCGGCCCCTGCGCCGGTCTCGCGCGCCTGCCCGCCGACGCCGCCTCCCGGCTCGCGGAGCAGCTCGCCGCGGCCGGAGTGACGGTGGTGTGCCTCCCCCAGGGCGGCTGCGGCGCCGCGGACCGGCGCGGCGCGGCGCCGGTGCGGCTGCTGCGCGCGGCCGGGGTCCGGGTCGTGGCCGGCAGCGGCGCCCTCCGGGACGTCGCCAACCCCGTCGGCCGTGGCGACCCGCTGGAGGCCGCCTATCTCCTCGCCTCCGCGCACGGGCTGCGCCCCGAGGACGCCTACGAGGCGGTCAGCACCGCGGCCCGGGAGGCCCTGGGTCTGCCCGAGGTGCGCGTAGAGGCCGGGTTCCCGGCCGAGTTGCTGGCCGTACGCGGCGACCGCCTGTCCGGCGCCCTCTCCCTCGCCTACAGCCGGATCGTGGTGCATCGCGGCCGGGTGGTGGCGCGCACCAGCGCGGTCCGCGAGTACTGCAACTCGGCGGCGGCCGCCGAGCTGGGGCTGCCGAGGCAGGGGCGGGGGGAGCTGTCGTAGGGCGGGCGTCCGCTGCCCTTTGAGGGTCCACCGTGGCGGCCGTTTGCCGTGAGGGTGTCCGTGTCGTGGGGGCGTTCGTGTCGGTGCGGGGTGTGCTGCCGTGCGGGCGTCCGGAGCGGGCGTGGAACGACGGCGTCCGGCGCGCCGTTCACCCGTGCGGCGCACAGGCCGCTTCCGGCGTACGGTCGGAATCATGCGCATTGTCATCGCTGGTGGTCATGGTCAGATCGCGCTGCGGCTGGAGCGGGTGCTCTCCGCGCGCGGGGACGAGGTCGCGGGGATCATCCGCAGGGCGGAGCAGGGCGACGACCTGCGGGCGGCGGGCGCCGAACCGGTCCTGCTCGACCTGGAGTCCGCTTCGGTGGAGGAGGTCGCGGCACATCTGCAGGGCGCGGACGCGGCGGTCTTCGCGGCCGGCGCGGGCCCGGGCAGCGGCGCGGCCCGCAAGGACACGGTGGACAGGGGCGCGGCGGTGCTGTTCACGGACGCGGCCGTACGCGCGCGTGTGCGCCGTTTCGTGGTGGTGTCCTCGATGGGCGCGGATCCCGGGCACCAGGGCGACGAGGTCTTCGACGTGTACCTGCGCGCCAAGGGCGAGGCCGACGCGTACGTCACCCGGCAGGAAACCCTCGACTGGACGATCCTGCGGCCCGGCGCGCTGACGGACGAACCGGGCACCGGTCTGGTCCGCCTGGAGGCCCACACCGGCCGCGGCTCGGTCCCGCGGGACGACGTGGCGGCCGTGCTGGCGGAGCTGGTGGACACCTCGGCGACGGCCGGTCTGACGCTGGAGCTGATCAGCGGCTCGACGCCGGTGTCGGTGGCCGTGAAGTCGGTCGCGGGTAACTGAGACCGCCGGCCGGGCGTCCTCCGGCCGCGGGGCTACGGGCCGTTCACGGGCCGGAAGGACCACGGTCCGTTCACGGGGCGGAAGTTGCAGGCCGCTCACGGGCCGGAAGGGCCACGGTCCGTCCACCGGCCGGAAGTTGCAGGCCGCTCACGGCTCAGAAGTTGCAGGCCGCTCACGGCTCAGAAGAGGGGCAGCTGCCCGGGGAAGTCCGGCACGGCGTACCCGTCCAACGCCGGCTGGACCGCTCCGAGTTGCGCCTGCAGCCGCGACCCGGAGCAGGAGACCAGCTCGGCGTTCTCCCGTACCCCGGGCGGGTCGTGCCGCGCGAAGCGACCCGCGACGACGGCGATGTCACGGCGGCACACAGGACAGGTTCTGCGACGGGATGCCATGCGGCCAGTGTGCCCGCCGGCCGGCGCCACCGCAGGAGCGGAGCCCGCGCTCGCCCCTCCCCCGACGCCGGGACGCCGGACCGGGAAACACCGGTGCGCCTGAGTGGCTGTCCCTCGCCGGCACCGGCAGGGCGCTGAACAGCACCCTCAACGTGGAGGAGGGCCTGCGACGGGTGTGCCACGTGCTGACCCGGTGGCCGGCCGACTGGTGCGCGGTGGACCTCGTCGACGAGACCGGGCAGGTGGAGCGGGTGGGCATCGTCCACCGCTCCTCACCACCCAGGACGGCGGCCCCGCTACCTGAACACGGGCAGGGGCCTGCTCATCGGACTGGACCCCGACCTCCCCCGGGCTTCCGCCTGCGTCCCGCTGCCGCCCCACTCCACCCTGCTGCTCTTCACCGACGGCCTCATCGAGCGCCGCCGCGAGTGCCTCGGGCCTTCGGCCTTCTCGGCACCCGACGTCCGCAGGCGGGCGACGACGAGACGGAACGACCGAGCGGCCGACTCCTCCCTACGGCCGACAGATGATCCGCGGCTACGCCGGGTTCAGTACTCGCCCCGACGGTTCTGAGTCTGATCATTTCCAACCAACCGTGCTGATCAGGAAAGATGAGACTACTTGCCCGTAGGTTCGCCAAGCCGGTGCACATCACCCGTTTGCCGCCATGCCACTGACCCGTCAAGATGGCTCCTCCTGTGCCAGGGGGGCGATGGAGGCATTGCATGTCTGCTGGGAGTGACGGCGGGGCGAGAACGGCGTGGATCGGGGCCGCGGCCACAGTCGTCGCGGCATTGATCGGTCTCTACGCCGCCCAGTCCGGCGGTGACGGCGGAGGGGGGACCAGCGCCGAAGGCCCCGTCTGCGGTGGCGGCCCCGAGTGCGGTCAGCCCGAGCAGACCCCTTCCGCGGAACGGCCGAAGCCGACGGAGCGGAGCCCGCGTTCCCGGCCGGCCCCCGCGGACACTTCACCGGACGGCGGCGACGCGGATGCGCCGCTCCCGCAGGACCCGGTGACGTCCGAGCCGACCGGCGCCGCGCAGGAGCCGGTCGGCAAGCCCCTGCCGGTGGCCCTGTCGGGCAGCAACGTTCCGGAGGGCGTCCAGTTGACGCCCGACAGTTGCGTCATGGGACGGTGCACCTTCCAGAGCGAGGAGAACATCCCCATCGGGGACGCGGCCTTCAACACCGGATGGGTCGTGAAGTGCACGATCGGCTGCGGCGCGACCGAGAAGGCCGACATAGACCTTCAGCTCGGCGGCAAGTACCGAACACTCGACGCCACGCTGGGCATTGACGGGCAGTCGGGTTCGCTGGCCGGGCCGGTGACCATCCGGATCATCGACAAGACGAACGGGTCAATGCTCAGGGACTACACGTTCACCTCCGGCAAGAGCGTTCAGCTCCGCCGGTTCCGCGTGGCCGGGGTGACGATCCTGCGCTTCGAGTTCCTGGGGCCCCTGAGCACGAGCATGGCCGCGGTGGGCAGCCCGATCGCCTACCCGTGACCAGACGGTCCCTATTGGCCCCCGACCCGTAGACCTGATGGCCGTCCCGGGCCACGACAAAGGCCCCGTGACCTGCTGTACTCGCAGGTCACGGGGCCTTTGTTCCCGTGTGGCGGCGCCAGGATTCGAACCTGGGAAGGCTGAGCCGGCAGATTTACAGTCTGCTCCCTTTGGCCGCTCGGGCACACCGCCGGGGTCGCTGCCCCTCGAACCGTCTTTCGGCGGCGCTCCGTGGCAACGACGTAAACAATACCCGATGCGCGGGGGTGCTTCGCCACCCGATTGATCTCCACCCGCCGGGTCCCGGGTGGCTAGGCTGGTGCGGATGCGGCCCGGCGTCACGCCGGGTTCGGCGGCCGCCGCCACGCACCCGATACGCACCCCGATACAAGGAGCCACAGGACATGGCCGACTCCAGTTTCGACATCGTCTCGAAGGTCGAGCGGCAGGAGGTCGACAACGCCCTCAACCAGGCCGCCAAGGAGATCTCGCAGCGCTACGACTTCAAGGGCGTGGGTGCCTCGATCTCGTGGTCCGGCGAGAAGATCCTGATGGAGGCGAACTCCGAGGACCGGGTGAACGCCATCCTCGACGTCTTCCAGTCCAAGCTGATCAAGCGCGGCATCTCGCTGAAGGCGCTGGACGCGGGCGAGCCCCAGCTCTCCGGCAAGGAGTACAAGATCTTCGCGACGATCGAGGAGGGCATCTCCCAGGAGAACGCCAAGAAGGTCGCCAAGATCATCCGTGACGAGGGCCCGAAGGGCGTCAAGGCGCAGGTCCAGGGCGACGAGCTGCGGGTCAGCTCCAAGAGCCGCGACGACCTGCAGACCGTGATCGCCCTCCTCAAGGGCAAGGACTTCGACTTCGCGCTGCAGTTCGTCAACTACCGGTAGGACGGCACAGTCCGGCGCCGGTCACGCGCAGGAAGGGTGGGCACCAGGCGGTGCCCACCCTTCGTTCGCCCGGTCGCTCCCCGGCGTCCCGCCGCGCCCGCCTCAGTCGCGCGAGTTGCCGAACAGGATGCGGTAGACGATCAGCAGGACCAGTGAGCCGCCGATCGCGGCGGCCCAGGTCGCGCCGTCGTAGAAGTGCTTGCTGATCGGATGGTCCAGCCAGCGGGACGAGATGTAGCCGCCGATGAACGCGCCCGCGATGCCGATGAGGGTCGTGCCGATGAAGCCGCCCGGGTCGCGGCCCGGCAGCAAGACCTTGGCGATGGCTCCGGCCAGAAGCCCCAGGATGATCCAACCGATGATGCTCATGCCGTGAACCTGCCCTCCCGCGCTGTGTCCGCACTCTCCGATCCCTGAGGATCCGGTGAGGATCGGCTGTCGACGCGCGCGTGTTCGTGCCCTGTCGACTAAGAGGACGCCTCTAGTCCATCCGCCGGTTGCGGTGATCAGTAGGGTGCCGCTCATGACAGGTTCCGGCACCGCGCTGCGGCGCACCCTGGGCGTACGGGACGCCGTGGTCGTCGGCCTCGGCGCGATGCTGGGGGCGGGCGTGTTCTCCGCCCTGGGTCCGGCCGCCCGTGCCGCCGGGCGGGGGCTGCTGCCGGGGTTGGCCGTCGCGGCCGTGGTGGCCTACTGCAACGCGATGTCCTCGGCCCGGCTGGCCGCCCGCTATCCGGCGTCGGGCGGGACGTACGTGTACGGCAGGGAGCGGCTGGGCGAGTTCTGGGGGTATCTGGCCGGCTGGGCGTTCGTGGTCGGCAAGACGGCCTCCTGCGCGGCCATGGCGCTCACCGTGGGGGCGTACGTGTGGCCGGGGCAGGCGCACGCGGTGGCGGTGGCGGCCGTGGTGGCCCTGACCGCCGTGAACTACGGCGGTATCCAGAAGTCGGCATGGCTGACGCGGGTGATCGTCGCCGTGGTGCTGGCGGTCCTCGCCGCCGTGGTCGTCGCGTGCCTCACCTCCGGGCACCTGGACGCGGGGCGGCTCGGTCCCGGTCCCGCGACCGGGCCCGGCGGGGTGCTCCAGGCGGCCGGCCTGCTGTTCTTCGCGTTCGCCGGGTACGCGCGGATCGCCACGCTCGGTGAGGAGGTGCGGGATCCGGAGCGCACCATTCCGCGTGCCGTTCCGCTGGCTCTCGGTATCACCCTCGTGGTGTACGCGGCGGTCGCGGTGGCCGTTCTCGGTGTGCTCGGGGCAGGCCGTCTGGGGCAGGCGGCGGCGCCGCTGGCCGACGCGGTGCGCGTGGCCGGGGTGCCTGGGCTCGTGCCGCTGGTCCGGGTGGGGGCCGCGGTGGCCGCGCTGGGGTCGCTGCTCGCGCTCGTGCTCGGGGTGTCCCGGACGACCCTCGCCATGGCCCGCGACGGCCATCTCCCCCGTGTGCTGGCCGCCGTGCACCCACGGTTCCGGGTCCCGCACCGGGCCGAACTGGCCGTGGGCGCGGTGGTCGCCGTGCTCGCCGCCACGGTGGACGTGCGCGGCGCGATCGGCTTCTCCTCGTTCGGCGTCCTCGCCTACTACGCTGTCGCCAACGCCTCGGCCTGGACGCTGAGCCCGGCCCCACGGACCCGGGTGCTGCCGGCGATCGGCCTGGCGGGCTGCGCCGCACTGGCCTTC
>NZ_JBHTVE010000010.1:200267-356044 GCF_042793175.1 Streptomyces sp. NPDC056580
CGCCCTGCCGCCGGCCTCGGTCGCCACGGGCACCGGCGTACTCGCCCTGGGCGTACTGGCCTACGGCGCACGCCGGTGGTGGACGCGCCGCGACCGCGCCTGACACGCTGCGAGCCCACCCGCCCGGATGAGTCATACCGGCGGGGCGGACGGACCGGTGCGCTGCGCCGCACTGGCCTTCGCCCTGCCGCCGGCCTCGGTCGCCACGGGCACCGGCGTACTCGCCCTGGGCGTACTGGCCTACGGCGCACGCCGGTGGTGGACGCGCCGCGACCACGCCTGACGCCCACGACCGCGACCGCCCCGGACACCCGCGGTCCGCTGCGGCGCCCCGCACTCCCAGCCCAGGGCGCTGCCATCCCCCGCCGCGACCACGCCTGACGTGCCCCGCCCGCGACCACGCCTGACGTGCCTGGCTCCGCGACCACGCCCTGACGTGCCTGGCCCGGAGCCGCGGTCGAGGCGCGCCGTCCGCGTCCCCCGTCAGCCCTCGACCAGGTGTTCCTCGGCGGAAGCGGAGGGCCGGGGCGGGGTGGTCGGGAGGGCCGGGAGGCGGACGGCGCACATCAGCAGCCCGGGCACGACGGTGATGGCCACCATGACCAGCACCGTGGCCGTGTAGCGCTGGCCGGCGAGAAGCGGGCCGGCGAGGAGTGAGCCGAGGGGGATGGCGCCCAGCATCAGGGTCCGCATCAGGGTCATCGTGCGGGCCAGGAGTGCCGGTGGCGTCCGGGCGTAGCGGACCACCTGGGAGGAGACCGTGGCGAGGGCGCTGCCGACTCCGAAGACGAGCTGGCCGGCCAGGATCGCGGGCAGGTGGCCGCCCAGGAACAGCAGCAGGCCGGTGCCGGCGAGGAGCTGGCAGGCGCCGATGCGCAGCATCGGCCGGGCCGAGGCGTTGAGGGTGCCGCCGGCGAACGAGCCGAGCAGCTCGGCCGCGGCGAGGCCGGCCACCAGCAGGCCGAGGACGCCCGCGCCGTCCCGGAGCCGGTCATGGGCCAGCCACGGCTGCATCACCATCAGCATGCCGGCGGCGGTGTTGAGCGCGCTGAACGCGATGGTGATGACCAGCAGGGCCCGGTCCCTGAGCACCAGCCGGACGACCGGCACCCAGCTGCTGCGGGACCGCTCGTCGGCAGTGCCGGACGGCCGGGGCAGCCGGTGGTCCATCCGCAGCACGAACAGCGGGAAGGCGAGGAAGGTGGCCGCGTCCAGGACGAGCACGGCCTGCGCGCCGAGCAGCGGGATCAGCGCGCCGCCGATCGCCGGTCCGGTGAGGCTGGCCACGCCCTGGGCGATCGTCTCCAGGGCGGTGCCGGTGGCCAGCCGGTCCTGCGGGACGAGTTCGGGGACGACGGCGGGGGTGATGGCGATCGGGAGGATCTTGAACAGGCCGCAGACGGCGGCGGCCGCGTAGAGCTGCCAGAGGTGGAAGAGCCCGCTGAGCGCGAGGAGCGGAACGGCTCCCATGGCGACGCCCCGGCACAGCGAGTCGACGATGAGCAGCGCCCGGCGGGAGAAGCGGTCCACGACCGCGCCGCCCAGCACCCCGCCGACCAGGATGGGCGCGGTGTAGCACAGCCCGAGCAGGGAGAGCGAGGCCGCGCCGCCGTGTGTGACGGCGAGCCAGGCCATCGCGGTCCAGCTCGCCCCGTCGCCGAGCAGGCTCAGCGTGGAGCCGGTCCACAGTCGCCGGAAGTCGGCGATCCGCAGCACGTCGAGGTACTTCCGCATGACCCTCCTCAGGGCAGCCGGCGCCGCCGGGGCGCCGCCTCCATGAGCCGTCTCGTCCGCAGGCAGTTCCCGGGAAATCTATCCCGTGAACGTCAACTGGGCTCCACGGGCTCGGAGTTGACGATCAGTTCCCGTACGTCGCGGCCGACGCGGGTGCGCAGCGCGACGCCGGCCCGAGGGCCGTCGAGAAGCTGGAGGGTCCGCTCCTGGCTCCACCCCGCGAAGCGGAACTCCGCGTCGGCGATGTGGACGAGGGGGAAGCTCTGGTCGGGGGCGACGCGCAACTCCACCCCGCCGGGTGTGACGGCGATCTCGGCCTGGACGCGCTCCGGGGCGTCCGGGAACTCCCCCTCCTCCTCCCAGTCGGCGAAGGGCGGCGGCACCTGGAAGCGGCGCGCCAGCCGGCCCGGGTCGCCGGTGTAAGGGGTCTCGGGCCGGTTGAGCAGCACCTCGCCGTGGGCGAAGTACTCCTGCCACCCGGCGGGGAACACCGCCGCCAGCTCCGGCACCATCAGGCAGTCGACGACCATGTGCACGCGTGACTCGGAGCCCGTGTTCTCCACCTTGTGCATCCGGGAGAAGTCGCCGAACCAGAACTCGCCGGGCTGCCACCTGTGCGTCACCCCGTCGAGCACCAGGGTGGCCTCGTGGTGGGTGGTGATGGGCACGTGCAGGCGGGCGACCCCCCAGGCCGGGCCGTACTTGGTGTCGTTGTGCACGTCGCTCACCGCGCCCGGGCCGAGGGCCATCAGCCGGACCGCGCGCAGCGGCGCGGGAACGGCGGCGAGCACCTCGCGCAGGTACGGGGTGCGGGCCAGCCATTCCGTCTCCGCGCACTCCTGGCTGCCCGGCCCGCCCGGGTCGGTGCGGGAGGGGTCGCCGCCGGGGCTGCGCAGCGGCAGGATGCGCCAGTCGACCTCCGCCTGGGCGCCCACCCCGTCCCCGAAGTACCGCTGCAGCTTCCACTGGTGTGTGCGGACGGCGTCGAGGTCGGCCAGGAGCCTGGCGGGGTCGAAGCCGGCCGCGAGTCGTGCCGCCTCCGCGGGCATCGTGGGGGCGGCGTTGTCGGTCACGGTCATGCGGTGCCTCCGGACGGGTGCGGGCTGAGAGACCGGACGTGCTTGCGGGCGAACCCGACGGTGGCGGCGATCTGCCGGATGCGCTCCCCGGCGACGAGGGAGCCGTGGCCCGCGTCGTAGCGGTAGACCTCGTGTTCCAGGCCGAGGCCGGCGATGCGTGCGATGTAGTTGTCGATCTGCCGGATGGGGCAGCGGGGGTCGTTCTCCCCGGCGATGATCATCAGGGGGGCGGTGACCCGGTCGGCGTAGGTGAGCGGGGAGGAGGCCCGGTAGCGCTCCGGGACCTCGTCGGGCGAGCCGCCGAACAGGGAGCGGTCGTAGGCCCGCAGTTCCTCCATCTCGTCCTCGTAGGCCGCCAGGTAGTCGGCCACCGGCATGGCGGCGACGCCGACCGCCCAGTTCGAGGGGCGGGTGCCGAGGCCGAGCAGCGTGAGGTAGCCGCCCCAGGAGCGTCCGGTCAGGACCAGGTGGCGGGGGTCGGCGAGACCGGACGCCACGGCCCAGTCGCGGACGGCTTCGACGTCCTCCAGCTCGGTCAGTCCAGGGCGGCCCTCGATGGCGTCCCGCCACTGGGCGCCGTATCCGGTGGAGCCGCGGTAGTTGACCTGCACCACGGCGAAGCCGTGGTCGACCCAGGCCGCGACGGAGGGGTCGAAGATGTCGGCGTCGAAGCCGATGGGACCGCCGTGCACCTCGAAGACGCAGGCGCCCGGGGCGGTCCAGCCGGGCGGCCGGGACACCAGGGCGTGCACCGGGCCGCCGGGACCGTCCACCCACACGTCCTCCACCGGTACCGACGGCGGGCAGGGCGGTCCTGGCGGACTCAGCAGGACACCGGTCCCGGTGGAGCGCACCACGGGAGGCTCCGCCGCCGACGACCAGGCGTACTCGACGGTCCCGTCCGGGCGCACCGTGGCGGCGTCCGCGATCCGGTCGAGCGGGACCCCGATGGAGCCGGGTGGCGTGGGGATCCGGGTGAGCTCCCCCGACCGCAGGTCGTAGCGGTACAGCTCGTCGCGGGCGTGCCGGGTGTGCGAGACGAGGAGGGCGGAGCCGTCCGGGTACCAGTCGGCGGCCGTCTCCCCCGGCAGGTCGAGGGTGATCTCCCGGACCTCGCCGGTGCGCACGTCCCAGAGCAGGGGTTCGGCGCGGCCGCGGCGCTCGTGTTCCACCAGCAGGCGGCCGTCCCCGGCGGCGGGTCCGAACGCGCAGGCGGTCAGCCCGAGGCCGGGGCCGTCGTGGAGGTCGGCGACCGTGGTCCCGTCGGTGCGCAGCACGCGCAGCGCGGGGTGGCGGCTGTCGCCGTGCTCGCCGTGGGCGACGGCGATGAGGGTGCCGTCGTGGGACAGCGCGGCCACCCGGGCGTCCGCCTGGTGCGCGTACACGGGCACGGGTTCGGCGCCGGGGCGGCAGACGTGGACCGAGCTGCCGTCCGCGGCGGCGCGGCCGACGACGGCCAGCCCGTCGGCGCCGAGGGCGAGGCCGGCGGGGTAGGCCGGCTCCAGGGTGGTGGCGGGCTCGTCGGGGCCGCCGTCGAACGGCTGGCGCATCCACACCCCGAACTCGCCGCCGTCGCGGTCGGCGAACCACCAGATCCAGGCGCCCGAGGGGTCGACCGCGCCCGTCCAGGTGCCGTGCGGACGCCGGGTGACCTGGCGGTGCGTGCCGGCGGCCCGGTCCCAGGCGTACAGCTCCCAGGTCCCCGAGGCGTTGGACCGGTACAGGCAGCGGTCCGGGGCGTCGCGGGCCCAGCGGGGCAGGGTGACGCGCGGGGCGCGGACCCGGGCCCGCCAGCGGTCCTCGTCCGGTTCCGCCGCGGGTGGCGTGCCGGTCACCGGATGACTTCCGCCGGGAGTTCGGCGAGCGTGCGGACGGTCGCCAGGCGCTTGTGCACGGCGGGCCCGGTCGGCCGGATCTCCATGCCGCGTTCGGCGAGCACGGTGAGCACTTCCCGCAGCAGCAGGTGGGCGAGCATCGATCCGGTGCAGGCGTGGGCGCCGTATCCGAACGACAGGTGGTGATTGGCTTTCCGCCGGAAATCGAGCCGGTCGGGATCGCTGAATTGTGCCGGGTCGCGGTTGGCCGCGGCGAAAAGCATCAGCATTCCCTGGCCGCGTCGCACCTCGACTCCGGCGAATTCGGTGTCGGCGACGGCGAGCCGGGTGGTGCCCTGAATGGGAGCCTCGAACCGGAAGAATTCGTGCGGCGCCCTTTCCAGGGTTTCCGGGCTGTCGAACACGGCTTTCGGCGGCGTTTCAAGCCGGGCGAGGGCGTTCAGGGCGTTCCCGAGCGAGGCGGGAACCGCGGTGAACCCGTTGACGACCAGGGTGCGCAGCGAGTTCATGGTGAGCTGGTGCGGGACGCCCGCCGCGTCGGCCCGGTCGACCAGGTCCCTGATGGGTCTTCCGGCGGGCATGCCGGCGACCCAGCCGTCGATGAGTGCGGCCAGTTTGCGCTGGGCGGCGACGCCGGGTTCGCGGGTCTCGGGCACCAGCCCGGAGTCCATGGCGCGGGTGATCGCCTCGGCTACGGGCCGGATCTCGTCGAGGTCGAACTGCGGCAGCCCGACGGCCTCCGGGATGAACCAGCGGGCGAGCGGCTCGGTGAAGTCGGTGATCAGGTTCACCGGCCCGGGCGGCAGCGCGTCGAGCCGGTCGGAGACGTGGGCCCTGACCCGGGCGGCCAGGGCGGGGGAGGTCATGTCGCGCAGGGCGTCGGCGAGCACGCCGTAGATGGCCGTGTGCTCGGGCGGGTCGACCGTGTGGACGTCCAGGGCGGGCTCGGGCACGGTCTCGCCGGCCCGGCGCCAGTCGGCGGCGAAGCGCTCGTGGTCCAGGAGCACCCGTTTGCAGTCGTCGTAGGAGGTGAGGACCCAGCTGTCCAGCCGTTCGCTCCACAGCGGGGTGCCGGCCGCACGGAGTTCCGCGTACACCCGGTAGGGGTCGTCCAGGGTGGCCGGATCGAGGGGGTTGTACTCCGTGGTCAACTCAGGCATGGACGTCGCTCCCAGCGGGTCGGAGGGTGACGGGAAGTGTGTCGGGGTAGCGAAGGGTGGCCCGCGGGGCGCGGGTCGGGGCGGCGGCGAGCCGCATCGGCGCGGGCGCCTTGAGCAGGGCGGCCACCAGGGCCCGGATGATGAGGCGGGCCAGGATCGCCCCGGAACAGGCGTGCGGGCCCCAGCCGAGCGACAGGTGCCGGTTCGGCGTCCGGTCGAGGACGAGGGTGTCCGGGTCGGGGAAGCGCTCGGGGTCGCGGTTGGCGGCGGCGAACAGCGCGAGCACGATCTGGCCGCGCTCGATCACTGCGCCGCCGATCTCGGTGCGTGTCACGCAGGCGCGGCTCGTGCCCTGCACCGGGCCGTCGTAGCGCAGGAGTTCGTCGACGCCGGTCGCGAGCAGCGCGGGATCACGCATGCGTTCGAGCGCCTCGGGGTGCTCCAGCAGGGCGAGGACGGCGTTGGCCGCGGCGCCCACGGTGGTGCTGAAGCCGGCGAGGAACAGCACCCGGACGCTGTTCCACACCGCCTCCTCGGTGACGCCGGCCGGTCCGGCGCCGGCCAGGACCTCGCGCAGCAGGCCCGGGCGGGGCGCGGCGGTGTGCCAGGAGGCGATGAGGTCGTTGATCTGGCGGCGGGCGGCGAGGGCCGGTTCGAGCACCTCGGGCAGGAGGCCGGCGTCCATGCCGCGCACGAGCGCGTCGGACTGGGCGGCGAACGAGGAGACCGGCGGCTCGGCGACGCCGAGGAGGCGGCAGACCGCGGACAGCGCGACCGGACGGGCCACTTCGGCGGTGAAGTCGAACGACGGCCGGCCTGCGCATCGTTCGAGCGCGGCGATCGCCTCGGCGGCCGCGCGTTCGCCGATGGTGTCGAGGTCCTGGTCGCGGAAGGCGGTGGTGAACAGGCGGCGCAGCGGGGTGTGGTCCGGCGGGTCGAGCTCCTGCATGCTGGCGACGGAGGCGGGGCCGTCGTCGTGTCCGGCGCGGCGCCAGTCCGCCGCGAACGTCTCGGTCTCGGCGAGCACACGGTGACAGTCGGCGTAGCGGGTCAGCACCCAGGAGTTCAGCCGTTCGCTGAAGAAGACGGGTGTGCTCTCGCGGAGTCGGCGGTACACCGGGTGGGGGTCCGCCACGGTCGCCGGGTCGAGGGGGTTGTATCCGTCCATGCCGTGGCCCCATCAATTCGTTTGACATAGCAGGTGGGTAATGCGTGTCGCCGGCTTCCGGCAGAGCGGCGGCCCGGGTCGTTTAATGACCCGGGCCGCCGTCACGTCTTATCAGTAGGCGTAGCGCATGGCGGCACCTCCAGACGGCTTTCGGTTTCACACCGGGGACCCACCGGGCGGCGAGCCAGAGTGAATGTAGGTAGCCGGCATGACCTCGTCAATGACGCTCGATGACTTCCGGTGACTTTCAACCGGCCCGGATCGCAGCACTTTGTCCGGTTGCCTTTGGCGACCGTGTACGTATTTCCCCGGCAATTGCCCAGGGGTGAAAAGGTGACCGAAACAGGGTGGCGTATGAATGTTTGATCAACCGCCGGTGGCGCCTGCCGGGCCCCTCCGTGAAGGCAGCGCAGCAGGGGCGGGTGCGTACGGCGGCGCCGGCCGGGCGTCACGCGTGCGGCTTCGGCCGCGTGGTGTCCGAATATGAGCGCCACCGGCCGGAGCGGACCTCTGACGGCACCCCGCCCCGTCGGCCGCTCCGTTCGGTCCGGACGGCCGTCCCGCCGATACTGGTGGAGCCGGCATGGCGACGGAGCGACCTGGAGAGGTACCGACCATGAAGGTCTTCAACCTGCTGCTCAACGTGCTCTGGCTCGTCTTCTGCGGCCTCTGGATGGCGATCGGCTACCTGATCGCCGCGCTGATCTGCTTCGCCCTGATCATCACCATCCCGTTCGGCATCGCGTCGCTGCGCATCGCCGGGTTCGTGCTGTGGCCGTTCGGACGGACCACCGTCGACCGGGCGGACGCCGGGGCCGGCTCGTTCGTCGGCAACGTGATCTGGGTGGTGTTCGCGGGGTGGTGGCTGGCCCTGGCCCACCTGGTGACGAGCATCCCGCTGTTCGTGTCGATCATCGGGATCCCCTTCGGGTGGGCCAACCTGAAGCTCATCCCCATCTCGCTCATGCCGCTCGGACGGGAGGTCGTCCCCACCGATCAGCGGTTCGGCACGCGCTGACCGAACGGCGGCGACGGCTGCTCCCGGAACGGCCGCGGTGGGGCCGCCCGGCGCAGGGAGCGCCGTGGAGCGCCTCAGCCGCGACGGCCCGCCATCGCCTCGAGCCGGGAGATGCGTTCCGCCATGGGCGGGTGGGTGGAGAACATCCTGGCCAGCCCCTGTCCCGGTCGGAAGGGGTTCGCGATCATCATGTGGCTCGCGGTCTCGATCCGGGGCTCGGGGGGCAGCGGGAGCTGCTGGGTGCCGAGCTCCAGCTTGCGGAGGGCACTGGCCAGGGCCAGCGGGTCGCCGGTGAGCTGGGCGCCCGAGGCGTCCGCCTCGTACTCCCTGGACCGGCTGATGGCCAGCTGGATGAGGGAGGCGGCGAGCGGGCCCAGGATCATGATCAGCAGCATGCCGAACAGACCGGGGCCCTCGTCGTCGTCGGAGCGGCCGATGGGGATCAGCCAGGCGAAGTTGACCAGGAACATGATCACCGAGGCGAGGGCGCCGGCCACCGACGAGATGAGGATGTCGCGGTTGTAGACGTGGCTCAGCTCGTGACCGATGACGCCGCGCAGCTCGCGCTCGTCGAGCAGGCGCAGGATGCCCTCCGTGCAGCACACGGCGGCGTTGCGCGGGTTGCGGCCGGTCGCGAAGGCGTTGGGCGCCTCCGTGGGCGAGATGAACAGGCGTGGCATGGGCTGCCGGGCCTGCGTGGACAGCTCGCGGACCATCCGGTACAGCGCGGGGGCCTCGAACTCGCTGACCGGGCGGGCCCGCATCGCGCGGAGCGCCAGCTTGTCGCTGTTCCAGTACGCGTACGCGTTCGTGCCCAGCGCGATCAGGACCGCCACGATCAGTCCCGCCCGGCCGAAGAGGCTGCCGATGACGATGATGAGCGCGGACAGCCCTCCGAGGAGTACTGCGGTCCTCAGCCCGTTGTGCCGGCGGTGCACGGTACGCCCTCCAAGTCGTGCTGCGCGGGAACCCCTTGGTCCAGTGGACCCTCCCGCTCTGGTCAACGCCAGGCGGCCGCCGCGAGTTCCCCGGTACGGACGGCGGGGCGCGTCGGCCGTACGGGTGACGTGCTCTTTCGGCCTGCCGCGCGCGCGGGACCACCGGTGCCCCCTACGCGCGTGACGAGTCCTCAGAACAGTCCGGTGGCGGCGAAGCGCAGGACCAGCTGGGGCGCGCCGGAGAGCACCACACCGAGGGCCCCGGTGAGGGCGAGGGCGGCGGTGAGGGGGGCCGGGAGCGGGTGCCGGGCGGGTGCGCCCTCGGGCGCGCGGAACAGCAGCGCCGTCCACTGGAGGTAGTAGAAGAGGGCGATCACCACGTTGACGGCCATGACGACGGCGAGCCAGCCGAGGCCCGCGTCGACGGCGGCCGAGAACACCGTGACCTTGGCGAACAGGCCGATGACGCCCGGCGGGAGCCCGGCGAGGCACAGCAGGAAGAAGGCCAGCAGCAGGGCGGTGACCGGGTTGGCCGCGTACAGGCCGCGGTAGTCGCTGAGCCGGTTGAGGGACTTCGTGCGGCCCACCAGGGCGGCCACCGCGAACGCGCCGAGGTTCACGGCGGCGTACATGAGGGCGTAGGCGACGGTGGAGCCGACCGCCTTCTGCGGGTCCTTCGAGTATCCGGCGGCGGCGATCGGCACGAGCAGGTAGCCGGCCTGGCCGACGGAGGACCAGGCGAGCAGCCGTACGGCGCTGTACGCGCGCGTGGCCTGCTGGCGCAGGGCGCCGACGTTGCCGACGGTCATGGTGAGGGCGGCCAGGGCGGCGAGCGCGGGCCCCCAGGCGTCGGCGTAGGAGGGGAAGGCGACCACGGTGACGAGGATCAGCCCGGAGAAGCCGACCGCCTTGCCGACGACCGACAGGTAGGCGGCGATGGGCAGGGGTGCGCCCACGTAGGTGTCGGGCACCCAGAAGTGGAAGGGCACCGCGGCGGTCTTGAAGGCGAAGCCGACCAGGGTGAGGACCACGCCGGTCTGGGCGAGGGTGTGCAACTGGCCGTCGACGTGCTGGATGCGCTGGGCGACCTGCGTGAGGTAGAGGGTGCCGGTGGAGGCGTAGACGAAGCTGACGCCCAGCAGGCTGACCGCGGTGGCGGTGACCGAGGACAGGAAGAACTTCAGGGCCGCCTCGGCGGACCGCTTGTCGCCGTGCCGGATGCCGACGAGTGCGAAGGCCGGCAGGGAGGCGACCTCCAGGGCGACGATCAGGGTGGCCAGGTCCCGGGAGGCGGGCAGCAGGGCGGCGCCGGCCGCCGAGGACAGCAGCAGGAACCAGAACTCCCCGGTCGGGATGCGCCGCCGCTCGTCGCCGAGGTTCGTCACCGACAGCAGGGCCGCCAGCAGGGCGCCGCCGAGCACGAGGAACTGGATGACGAGGGTGAAGTGGTCGGCGGTGTAGCTGCACGCGCGCGCGGGGCGGGGCAGGCAGAAGGTGCTGCGGTCGCCGTCGAGGAGCGGCAGCAGCGTCAGCGTGGCCACCGCCAGGCCGGCCACGGAGGTCCAGCCGAGGAGGGGCTTGCGCGCCTCGGGGAGGAAGAGGTCGGCGACGAGGACCGCGAGCGCCACGACCGCGGTGATGGTGGGCGGCGCGATCGCGAGCCAGTCGACGGACTGGACCAGCGACTGGGCCGGGGCCTGGGCCAGGGCGCTCATCGGGTGCCTCCTGCGAGGAGCTGCTGCACGGCCGGGTCGGTCAGGCCGAGCAGGGCACGCGGCCACAGTCCGGCGAGGACGGTGAGGGTGACGAGCGGGGTCCAGGCCGCGAACTCGTAGCCGTGCACGTCGGCGAGGGTGGGCGGGGCCTGCCGCGGTACGGCGCCCATGCAGACCCGGCGGACCACGATCAGCATGTACGCGGCCGTCAGCAGGGTGCCGAACGCGCCGATCGCCATGAAGGTGAGGAAGGCGGGCCGGCTGAGGCCGGCGGCGGGGCTGAACGAGCCGAACAGGGCCAGCATCTCGCCCCAGAACCCGGCGAGGCCGGGCAGGCCGAGCGAGGCGACGGCGCCGAAGGCGAGCAGTCCGCCGAGGCGCGGGGCCCTGGCGTACAGGGCGGCGCCCGTCTCCCCGGAGAGCGTGTCGAGGTCGGTGGTGCCGGTGCGGTCCTTCAGGGCGCCGACCAGGAAGAAGAGCAGGCCGGTGATCAGACCGTGGGCGATGTTGGCGAACAGGGCGCCGTTCACGCCGGTCGGGGTCATGGTGGCGATGCCGAGCAGGACGAAGCCCATGTGGCCGACGGAGGAGTAGGCGATGAGCCGCTTGAGGTCGCCTCTCGCGCCCCGCTTGGCCAGGGCCAGGCAGGCCAGGGACCCGTAGATGATCCCGACCACGGCGAAGGCGGCGAGGTACGGCGCGAAGGTGCGGAAGCCGTCGGGCGCGACCGGCAGCAGGATGCGCACGAAACCGTACGTGCCCATCTTCAGCAGGACGCCGGCCAGCAGGACCGAGCCGACCGTCGGGGCTGCGGTGTGGGCGTCGGGCAGCCAGCTGTGCAGGGGCCACATCGGCGTCTTGACCGCGAGTCCGATCCCGATCGCCAGAACGGCGATGACCTGCACGGATGTGGTCAGCGACCGGCCGTTGTCAGTGGCGAGTGCCACCATGTCGAACGTGCCCGCCTTGACTCCGATCAGGAGCAGGCCGAGCAGCATGACCACGGAACCGAGCAGGGTGAACAGGATGAACTTCCACGCGGCCCTGGTGCGGCCCTCGCCGCCCCAGCGGGCGATGAGGAAGTACATCGGGATGAGCACCGTCTCGAACGCGAGGAAGAACAGCAGCAGGTCGAGGACGGCGAAGGTGGCGAGGGTGCCGGTCTCGAGCAGGAGCAGCAGTGCGACGAACGCCTTCGGGGACGGGCCCGACGGCGGCTTGAAGTAGGAGTAGAGCGCGCACAGGAAGGCCAGCAGCGCGGTCAGCACCACCAGGGGGAGTGAGATGCCGTCGATGCCGAGGTGGATCCGCACGTCGAGTGCGGGGATCCAGCTGATGTCGGTCGTGGCCTGCATCCTCGACGGATGGCCGTGGTCGAAGCCGAGCGCGAGGACGACGGCGGCGGCGAGGATCACGCCGGTCACGGTGACACCGTGCCGCAGCACGGCCTGCTCGGGCGACTTCCCCTTCAGCCCGGGCGGGGCCGGCAGGAGAGCGGTGGCGGCGCCGAGGAGCGGGCCGGCGACGACGAATGCCAGAAGGAACTGCATCACGGACTCGTTGATATCGGTCACGCCTGCTCACGCTCCCGTGGCGACGAGGAGGACGGCGACCGCCAGGACGACGGTGCCGGCGAGCAGCGCGCTCACATAGGTCTGCACATTGCCGGTCTGTGCCCGCCGCACGGCGGCCCCGAGCAGCCGGGGCAGGGCGGCCGCGCCGCGTACGTAGGTGTCGACGACCTCGCGGTCGAGGAAGCGGACGAGGCTCGCGCCGGCCTGGACCGGGCGGACGAACAGCGCCGAGTACACGGCGTCCAGGTGGAAGCCGGCGGCCGCGTGCCGGTGCAGCGGGCCGAGCAGCAGCCGTGCGGGGTCGGCCGGGTCGGGCGCCCGGGCGATGTCGCCGTAGGCGGGTTCGTGGCCGGCGATGGCC
The DNA here is from genome assembly GCF_042793175.1 of Streptomyces sp. NPDC056580. NCBI lineage: Bacteria > Bacillati > Actinomycetota > Actinomycetes > Kitasatosporales > Streptomycetaceae > Streptomyces > Streptomyces sp. NPDC056580. The sequence goes on from NZ_JBHTVE010000010.1 coordinate 212,850, forward strand.
TCGGCCTCGACCAGTCCGGCGTCGCCCTCGGGGTGGGCGGCGACGGCGCCCAGCGGGACCCGGGCGGCGAGCGCGGTGGTGCGCTGCCAGGCCCCGTAGGCGAGGAGTCCGCCGACCACGGAGAGGCCGGTGCCGAGGATGGAGGTGAGGAGGGTCGGGGCGAGGTCGCGGCCGTCGAACCAGCCGGGCAGCGAGCGGTAGGCGAGCCCGCCGAAGGCCAGCGACGGCACGGCGAGGACCCACAGCACCACGGTCATCGTCAGCGGTTGGCGGCCGTGGTCGGGGACCTCGGCGCCCCGGCCGCGGAAGGCCAGCAGCCACAGCCGGGTGGCGTAGGCGGCGGTGAGCAGGGCGGTGAGCAGTCCGGCGGCCAGCACGAGCCAGCCGGCCGCGCCGGGGGCCTGGGCGGTGTGTCCGGTGGCCACGTGCTCGGCGGCGCCGAGGACGGACTCCTTGGAGAAGAAGCCGCTGAAGGGCGGGATCGCGGCGAGCGCGAGCAGCGCCACGGTCATCGTCCAGTAGGCGTCCGGGATGCGGTCGCGCAGGTGGCCCATGCGGGACATGGCGGCCAGCGAGTTGGTGCCCGCGGCGTGGATGATCACGCCGGCGGCGAGGAACAGCAGCGCCTTGAAGGCGCCGTGCGCAAGGAGGTGGAAGACGGCCGCGCCGCGGTCTCCGACGGCGAGCGCGCCGGTCATGTAGCCGAGCTGCCCGATCGTGGAGTAGGCGAGTACGCGCTTGATGTCGTCCTGGGCGAGCGCGGCGAGTCCGGAGCCGGTCATCGTGACGGCGGCCATGACGGCGAGGACCACCATCGCGGCCCGTGAGGCCTCGAAGAGCGGGAGGAGACGGGCGACGAAGTAGACACCGGCGGCGACCATCGTCGCGGCGTGGATCAGGGCCGAGACGGGGGTGGGGCCCGCCATGGCGTCGGGGAGCCAGGTGTGCAGCGGGAACTGCGCCGACTTGCCGGCCACGCCCGCGAGCAGCAGCAGGGCGACGACCGTCGGGTGGTCGATGCTGCCGTTCGCCACGGCGGAGAGGACGCGCGGGATGTTGAACGATCCGGCGGCGGTGCCCAGGGCGAACAGGCCGATGAGGAACGGCACGTCGCCGAGCTTGGTGACGAGGAAGGCCTTCAGGGAGGCGGCGCGGGCCTCGGGGGTCTCCCAGTAGTGGCCGACCAGGAAGTAGGAGCAGATGCCCATGACTTCCCAGCCGACCAGCAGCACGATCAGGTCGCCGGAGTAGACGACCAGGAGCATCGCGGAGGTGAACAGGGAGACGAGGGCGGCGTAGGAGGAGTAGCGCGGGTCGTCGCGCAGGTAGCCGGTCGAGTAGACCTGCACGCAGGTCGCGACGAACGCGACCAGGACGGCGACGAGCGCGGCGAAGCCGTCGACGTCCAGGGCCAGGTCGATCGGCACCGAGCCGGTGGGCGTCAGCTCGGTGTGGGCCTCGATGGCCTGGCCGCCGCCCTGCCGTACGGCGACCAGCGCGGCCAGCACCAGCGCGGCCGCGGCCGGCAGCACGGCGAGCGGGCGGACGAAACTCGGGGCGGTGCGGCCGAGCAGCAGCCCGGCGGCGGCGCCGAGGAACGGCAGGAGGGGGACGAGGACGGCGAGGGTGGTCGTGGTCACGCGGTGGCCTCGGTCTTCTCGGCCGCGGGGGCGTCGGTGCCCGGGCCGTCGGTGTCGTCGCCGTGGCCCTCGGCGGTGTCGCGGAGCCTGTCGATGTCGGAGGTGCCGCGGTTGCGGTACACGGCGAGCACGATCGCCAGTCCGATGCCGATCTCGGCGGCGGCGATGGCGATGGTGAACAGGGTCAGCGCCTGCCCGGAGTGCAGCGTCTCCTCGGCGGCGCGGCTGAGCCAGACGTCGAAGGCGACCAGGTTGAGGTTGACGGCGTTGAGCATCAGCTCGACGGACATCAGGACCAGGATCGCGTTGCGGCGGGCGAGGACGCCGTACAGGCCGGTGCAGAACAGCAGGGCGGAGAGGACGGCGGGATAGGCGAGGTGCATCAGCGGGCGCCTTCCTTCTCGCCGGGGGCGCCGGCCACGGGGGCGGCGCCCGGGGGCGGCTCCGCCGCTGCCGCCTTGCGGGACAGGACGATCGCACCGACCAGGGCGGCGAGGAGCAGGACGGACAGCGCCTCGAAGGGCAGCACCCAGTGCTGGAACAGGCTCTGGCCGGTCACGCGGGTGGTGCCGGCCGCCGGGCCGTCCAGGTCGATCCACGTGGTGCGGAACGCGTCGACGACCACCCACACCAGGGCTGCCGCCGCCGCGCCCGCGACGGCCAGGGCGGCCCAGCGGTTGCCGGAGTCGGCGTCCGGTGAGCGGCCGACGGGGGCCTTGGTGAGCATCAGACCGAACAGGAGGAGGACGACGACGGAGCCGACGTAGATGAGGACCTGCACCCAGGCGATGAACTCGGCGGTGAGCAGGAGGTACTCGACGGCCAGTCCGCCGAGCGCGACCACCAGCCACAGGGCGGCGTGCACCAGTTGCCGGGTGGTGACGGTGACGAGCGCGGCGCCGAGGGTGACCATGCCGACGAGGAGGAAGGCGATCTCCACGCCGGTCGGGGACAGGAAGCCGTGCTGGGCTTCGGCGAGGCTCACGACTGCTCCTCCCCGTGTTCGGCGGCCCGCTGGGCGGCGAGCTTCTCGGCGGTCTTGCGGGCCGCGGCGATCTCCTTCGGCTCCTCCGCTCCCGGGTCGAGGGCCGGCGGGGCCGGGACGGTCCACATCCACTCGCGGAGCTTGTCGCGCTCGTGGGTGAGTTCGCGGATGTCGGTCTCGGCGTACTCGAACTCCGGGGACCAGAACAGGGCGTCGAAGGGGCAGACCTCGATGCAGATACCGCAGTACATGCACAGGGAGAAGTCGATGGCGAACCGGTCGAGGACGTTGCGGCTGCGCTCGCGCCCGCCGGGGGCGGCCGCAGGGACCGTCTCCTTGTGCGAGTCGATGTAGATGCACCAGTCGGGGCACTCGCGGGCGCACAGCATGCAGACCGTGCAGTTCTCCTCGAACAGGCCGATCACACCGCGCGTGCGGGGCGGCAGTTCGGGGAGCGACTCGGGGTACTGCTCGGTGACGGTCTTCCGCGTCATCGTGCGCAGGGTGACGGCCAGGCCCTTGGCCAGGCCGCTGCCGGGAATCGGAGCCATGGCTACTGGATCACCACCTTGACGATGCCGGTGAGGGCGATCTGGGCGAGGGACAGGGGGACGAGGAGGGTCCAGGAGAGTTTCTGGAGCTGGTCCTCGCGCAGGCGGGGGTAGGTCACGCGGAGCCAGATGACGACGAAGGCGAGGATCGCGGTCTTCAGCAGGGTCCACAGCCAGCCGAGGCCCTCGGCTCCCCACGGGCCGTGCCAGCCGCCCAGGAAGAGGACGGTGGTCAGCCCGCACAGGACGACGATGCCGGCGTACTCGGCGAGCAGGAACAGCGCGAACCGCAGACCGGTGTACTCGGTGTAGGCGCCGAAGATGATCTCCGAGTCGGCGACCGGCATGTCGAAGGGCGGGCGCTGCAGTTCGGCGAGGCCGGCCACGAAGAACACGATCGCGCCGACGATCTGCCAGGGCAGCCACCACCAGTGGAAGGCGTGCACGATCCCCGGGAGGGAGACGGTGCCGGCGGCCATGGCGACGGAGGCCGCGGCCAGCAGCATGGGCAGCTCGTAGGCGAGCAGCTGGGCCGCCGTGCGCAGGCCACCGAGCAGGGAGAACTTGTTGGCGCTGGCCCAGCCCGCCATCAGCGAGCCGAGGACGCCGACGCCCATCACCGCGAGCACGAAGAAGATCCCCGCGTCCAGCACCTGCCCGACGGCGCCCTCGCCCGGCCCGATCGGGACGGCGAGCAGGACCAGCAGGTACGGCAGCAGGGCCACGGCCGGGGCGAGCTGGAAGACACGGCGGTCGGCGCCGGCCGGGACCACGTCCTCCTTCTGCGCGAACTTCACGCCGTCGGCGACGAGCTGGGCCCAGCCGTGGAAGCCGCCCGCGTACATCGGGCCGAGGCGGCCCTGCATGTGGGCCATCACCTTGTGCTCAGTCTGGCCCACGATCAGGGGGAAGGTGAGGAAGACGACGAACACGACCAGGAGTCGCAGGACGACATCCAGCGCGTCGTTCACCGCGGGCCTCCTGTGGGGTCGTCAGGGGTGGGGGGTTCTTCGGGGCTCCGGGACCCGGAAGCGCCCTGGGGGCGCTGAGCCGGATGGGCGTCCGCGGAGCCCTGGGCATCCTGGGCGCGCCCGCTCCCCGGGGCCGGCTCGGGCTCCGGGGCGCGGTCGGTTTCACGGACCGGCTTGGGCTCTGCGGCCGGCCCAGGCTCCGAGGCACGCTCGGCTTCCCGGACCGGCTTGGGCTCTGCGGCCGGCTCAGGCTCCGAGGCACGCTCGGCTTCCCGGACCGGCTCAGGCTCTGGAGCTCGCTCAGCCTTTGCGGCCTGCTCAGCATCCGGTGCTGCCTGTCCCGCAGCCTTCGGGGTCTGCTCGGCCTTCGGGGCCGGCTCGGCCTTCGGGGCCTGTTCGGCTTCCGGCTTCGGGGTCTGTTCGGCTTGCGCGGCTCGCTTGGCCTCCGCCGCCTGTGCCTCCTGGGTCCGCTCGGGCTCCGGGCCTCGCTCGCCCTCGCCTGCCTTCCGGGCGCGCTCCGGTTCCGGGGCGGACTCGGGCCGCTGGTCGAAGGCCGGGCGGGCGTGGTGCCAGGGGGCGTCGGAGCTGCGCGGGGCCGTACTCCGGCGGGCGGAGCCGTCCGGTTCGGCCGGGGCCTCGGCCCGCTGTGAGGCCGAGCCCTCCGAGGCGCTGCGCGCACGGCGCGGCCGGGCGGGTGCCGGTCCGGGCTCGTGGGCCACCGAGGCCTCCGCGGCCGGTCCCTCCGCCGACGCCGGCGTGGCGTCGCCCTCGGCCGCGGCCTGCTCGCGCACCGCCGCGTCCTCGGCCGGCGCCGCCGACTGGCTCACCGAGCCTTCGTTCGCGCTCCTCATCCGACGCGGCCGCGCCGCGGCGCCAGCGGCTCGGCCGGCCCCGGCAGCCCCGGCGGCACCGGCGCCTCCTGGAGCTCCAGCAGCGCTAGCAGCCCCAGTGGCACCAGCACCTCCGGCAGCCCCAGCAGCACCGGCCGCACCGGCACCTCCGGCGGCCCCAGCAGCCTCGGCACCGCCGACACCTCCGACGGCGCCAGCCGCCCCAGCCGCGGCCTCACCGGTCTGGCTGGCGGAGCCATCCGACGCCGTGCGGGTGCGCCGTACGGGGCGTTCGCCCGCCGCGCGTGCCGGACGTTCGCCCGCGGCGCGACCCGCGCCCCGGGCCGGGCGCGCCGGGGCGGGCGGCAACTGGCCCTTCAACGGGCCCCACTCGTTCGGGTCGGGCACGCCCGGCGGCAGCATCTGGCGGCGCTTGGGGCCACCGTGGTCGGACTCGCCGGGCTCCTTGGCGCCGGGCCAGGCCTTGGCCACCCGGGCGGCGAGGACGAAGTCCTTGCGCAGCGGGTGGCCCTCGAAGGTCTCCGGGAGGAGCAGGTGCTCCAGGCCCGGGTGGCCCTCGAAGACGACCCCGAACATCTCGTGCGTCTCGCGCTCGTGCCAGGCCGCCCCCGCGTAGACGCCGACGGCGGACGGCAGCGCCGGCGCCTCGTGCGGCACGGTCGTGCGGATCAGCAGACGGCGGACCGGGTGGAGCGCCACGACGTGGGCCGAGACCCGGAAACCCGTCCCCGGTTCGTCGACCGCGCTCAGCCAGTCGAAGTAGGTGCAGGCCAGGGTGGTGCGGGCCGTCTCCAGGGCGGTGAGCCAGGAGGACGGCGGCACGTCCACCGTCAGGACCTCGTACGACTCCTCGGCCGTGGCGTCGGCGCCGAAGAGTTCCCCGGCGGGAGCGGGCAGCCAGCCTGCCGTGCTCATCACGCGTCCCCTTCCGGGGCGGGCGCCGGCGGCTTCACCAGGTCGCTCCGCAGCGCGGCCGCGGACGGCCGGGCGGTCCCGTACCGGTGCTCGAGCGACTCGGCCGCGATCTTCTCCTGGAGCTTGAGGATGCCCTGGAGCAGCGCCTCGGGCCGCGGCGGGCAGCCGGGCACGTACACGTCGACCGGGATGATCTGGTCGACGCCCTTGGTGACGGAGTACGAGTCCCAGTAGGGGCCGCCGCAGTTGGAGCAGGCGCCGAAGGAGATGACGTACTTCGGCTCCGGCATCTGCTCGTACAGGCGCTTCACGGCCGGGGCCATCTTGTCCGTCACCGTTCCGGAGACGACCATCAGGTCGGCCTGGCGGGGGCCCGGCGCGAAGGGGATGACACCGAGGCGGATGAAGTCGTGGCGGGCCATCGACGCGGCGATGAACTCGATCGCGCAGCAGGCGAGGCCGAAGTTGAACACCCACAGCGAGTAGCGGCGGCCCCAGTTCAGGACCACCTTCATCGGCTCGGGGGCGAGCCGGGCGAGGGCGCCCAGCCGCTTGGGCTCCGGAAGCAGGACGGGCTGCGCGGCGGACGGGTTGTCCGTGGCGGACGGGTTCACGTCCATGCCAGCACCCCCTTCTTGTAGGCGTACAGCAGGCCCACGGCGAGGAAGCCGAGGAAGATGAACATCTCCACGAGGGTGGTCGCGCCGTAGCCGGGGGCGGCGAACACCGTCGCCCACGGGAACAGGAAGATCGAGTCGACCGCGAAGATCACGTAGAGGAAGGCGTAGACGTAGTAGCGGACCTGGGTGTGGGCCCAGCCCTCGCCGACGGGGTCGACGCCGCATTCGTAGGTGAGCAGTTTCTCCGGGGTGGGCACCACCGGGCGCAGCAGCCGGCCGGCGCCGAAGGCGACCGCGACGAAGAGCACGCCGACGAGCGCGAGCAGTCCCACGACCGAGTAGGACCGGAAGTAACCGGCCGCGACGTCCGCCGCGGCGACCGTCGAGTCCCCCAACGTCTCCCGCACCGTCCGCCTCGCTCCCTGACCTAGTGCCCTTGGTGAACCCGGCGCAGTGGCCCGTGCTGCCGCGACCTGATTCGAGGATCTGTACGCACGGGAGTCTAGGCCCTGATAAAGACACGGTAAGCAGCCCGTCACGGCATGGGACGCGAGGACCGGGCGAGGGGTGGGGTTTTCCCCAGGGGACGGGGGCGGTGGGCCGCATGGCACAAGGGGCGCCGGGCACGGCAGGCTGGCCCGCATGACCGCTTCCGCCTCCGCCGCAGGCCGGACCGAAGGCTCCGACCGTCTTCCCGCCGACCGCCTTCCGCCCGCCCGTGTCGCCCTCGACGCGCGTACCTGGAAAGAGGTCTCGCACCTCCTGCTGAACCTGCCGATGGCGGTGTTCGGTTTCACGTACGTGTTCACGGTGGTGCTCGTCAGCGGTGTCCTCACCCTGACGGTGATCGGGCTGCCGCTGCTCGCGGTGTGCCTGCTGGGCGCACGGCAGCTCGGCAAGCTGGAGCGGATCCGGTCCCGGGCGCTGCTCGGGGTCCGGGTGGACGAGCCGTCGCCGCTGCCGATCGCCCGGGGCGGCGGGGTGCTGCAGCGGCTGTGGCTGGCGCTGAAGGACCCGGTGGGCTGGCGGACTCTGCTGTACGACCTCATCCGGCTGCCCTGGGGGATCCTCACCTTCAGCACCGTGCTGGTCTCGCTGTTCGTGCTGTGGCCGGTACTGCCGTTCATCGCGCGGGGGCTGTCCAACGTGGACCGGGCGATGGTGCGGGGGCTGCTGTCGCCCTCCGACGAGCTGGAGCGGCGGATCGCCGAACTGGAGTCGGACCGCGGGGTCGTGGTCGACACTGCGGCCGCCGACCTGCGCCGCATCGAGCGCGACCTGCACGACGGGGCGCAGGCCCGGCTGGTGAACCTCGCCATGGGTCTCGGCCTGGCGAAGGAGAAGCTGCTGGAGGATCCCGACTCGGCCGCCGCGATGGTGGAGGAGGCGCACGGCGAGGTGAAGCTCGCTCTGCAGGAGCTGCGCGACCTGGCCCGGGGCATCCACCCGGCGGTGCTGACCGACCGCGGCCTGGACGCGGCCCTGTCCTCCGTGGCCTCCCGCTGCACGGTGCCGGTGAAGGTGACGGCGGACCTGCCGACCCGGCCCGCGGCGGCCATCGAGGGCATCGCCTACTTCACCGTCTCCGAGCTGCTGCAGAACATCAGCAAGCACAGCCGGGCGCACTCCGCGTCGGTCGACGTCTGGCGGAACGAGGACCGGCTGCTCATCCAGGTCAGGGACGACGGACGCGGCGGCGCCCGGCTGGAGAGCGGCAGCGGCATGCGGGGCCTGGCGGAGCGGCTGGGCGCGGTGGACGGCCTGTTCCTCGTCGACTCCCCGGCCGGCGGCCCGACCGTGGTCACGGCGGAGCTGCCCTGGCGGGACCGCCAGGAATAGCCGGCCGCCCGCACCGACCGCCGGGCCCGCCCGCGTGACGCCACCCGGCCCCCGCCGTGGCACGCCCCCCGGGCCTGTCCGCGTCGCCCCCCGCCGCGTCACACCATCGCGCCGCCCGGCCCCCACCCCCGTGGTGGGCACGCCCGTGGTGGGGAAAACCCCCGGTCCAAGACGCCGACGACCTCCATGTCACCGGAGGCCGCGGCCCGCCACTCTGGAGACACGGTCGCAGCAGCGCCGCCAGGACGAGGAGAACGGACGACACCGATGGCCACGGAGTACGGACAGGGGTACGGGCGGGGACACGGGCACCCCGCCGGATCCGGCTTCCCCACCCAGGACGGGGAACGGCGCCACCGGCTGCCCGCCGCGCTGCGGGCGCCCGTCGAGGCGCGGAGCTGGCGCGAGCTCGGCCATGTGCTGCTGGGCCTGCCGGTCGCGGTCGTGCTGTTCTGCTGGACGGTCACGATGGTGTCGCTCGGCGCCGGCCTGCTCATCACCTTCCTCGGGGTCCCGGTGCTGGCGGCGGGGCTCGCCGGCTGCCGCGGCTTCGGCGTTCTGGAACGCACGCGCGCGCGTGCGCTGCTGCGCCTTGAGGTGGCCGACCCGGAGCCGTTGCGGACGGCCAAGCCGGGGGCGTTCGCCTGGATGGGCGCGGTCCTCAAGAGCGGCGCTTCCTGGCGGCACCTGCTGTACGCGCTGGTGCAGTTCCCCTGGGCGGTGTTCTCGTTCGTCGTGGCGGTGACCTTCTGGACCACCGGCTGGTCCCTGCTGACGTACCCGCTGTGGTTCTGGGTGTTCCCGATGTACGCGGGCCAGGACGGCCTGCAGCTCTACGGCGACGCGCACCACAGCGTCTACCTGGACAACCCGTTCGAGGTCGGCGTGACGGCGCTGGCGGGTCTGTTGTTCACCCTGGCCACGCCGTGGATCGTGCGGGGGCTGACGACGGTGGACGGGCTGCTGGTGCGCGGGCTGCTGGGGCCGTCGCGGCTGTCGGCGCGGGTGGTGGAGCTGGAGTCGGACCGGGGTGTCGTGGTCGACACGGCGGCCGCCGACCTGCGCCGCATCGAGCGCGACCTGCACGACGGGGCGCAGGCCCGGCTGGTGAACCTGGCGATGGACCTGGGGCTGGCGAAGGAGAAGCTGCGGGAGGACCCGCGGGAGGCGGCCCGGATGGTGGAGGACGCGCACGGCGAGGTGAAGACGGCGCTGCAGGAGCTGCGCGACCTGGCCCGGGGCATCCACCCCGCGGTGCTGACCGACCGCGGTCTGGACGCGGCCCTGTCCTCCGTGGCCTCCCGCTGCGCGGTCCCGGTGCGCGTGGAGGTCGATCTGCCGGCCAGGCCCGCCCCGGCGATCGAGGGCATCGCCTACTTCACCGTCTCCGAGCTGCTGCAGAACATCAGCAAGCACAGCCGGGCGCACTCCGCGTCGGTCGACGTCTGGCGGAACGAGGACCGGCTGCTCATCCAGGTCAGGGACGACGGGGTCGGCGGGGCCGACGCCGCCCGGGGTTCGGGTCTGGCGGGGCTGGCCGGCCGCCTGGACGCGGTGGACGGGGTCCTGGTCGTGGACTCGCCGGCGGGCGGCCCCACCCGGGTGATCGCCGAGCTGCCCTGGCGCGGCTGAGCGGACGCGCCGGGGCCGGGCGGGTGCGCGCGCCGCGCGGTTGTTTCCCCCGGTCCTGCGCGCGTCGGCCCGAATGCTGGAATGCTTGACCTTCTTACGAGACGCCGTCGGAAGGTCGGGCTGTGGGGGGCCGGGAGACAGTGGAGAACAGGGTGCGCGTGGTCATCGCCGAGGACTCGGTGCTGCTGAGAGAGGGGCTGACCCGGCTGCTGACCGACCGCGGGCACGACGTCGTGGCCGGCGTCGGGGACGCGGAGGCGCTGCTCAAGACCATCGCCGACCTGGACGCGCAGGGAGAGCTGCCCGACGTGGTGGTGGCGGACGTGCGGATGCCGCCGACCCACACCGACGAGGGTGTCCGGGCGGCCGTACGGCTGCGCCGGACGCACCCGGGGCTCGGGGTGCTGGTGCTGTCGCAGTACGTGGAGGAGCGGTACGCCACCGAACTGCTGGCCGGTTCCACCCGGGGCGTGGGCTACCTGCTCAAGGACCGGGTCGCGGAGGTGCGGGAGTTCGTCGACGCGGTGGTGCGGGTCGCCGGGGGCGGCACGGCGCTGGACCCGGAGGTGGTCGCGCAGCTCCTCGGGCGCAGCCGCAAGCAGGACGTGCTGGCGGGGCTCACCCCGCGCGAGCGCGAGGTGCTGGGGCTGATGGCGGAGGGCCGGACGAACTCGGCGGTCGCCCGGCAACTCGTGGTCAGCGACGGAGCCGTGGAGAAGCACGTCAGCAACATCTTCCTGAAGCTCGGGCTGTCCCCGAGCGAAGGCGACCACCGGCGTGTTCTGGCCGTTCTCACCTACTTGAACTCGTGACCGGCTGAGACTGTGTCAGCCGGGTGTCAGTCCGTCCGGCTTCTGTGGAGACGGGTACTCGGGTGGTGGAAGGCCGGAGGAGGGAACCGTGGAAGACGCACAGTCGCGGCGAGCCGCTCGGCCATGGCTCCGGCGGCGCGAGGAACCATGAGAATCCAGTGCTCCGGGCCGTCCCGGAACGCGGTCCATCATGCGGATGGCCGCCGGAGGGCGACCCCGAGCGACGTAGGGTTGATTCTGGGATGGTCCGTGGGACGGCCATTCCCGGACAGCCGCCTCGAAGGAGGTCCAGTTCAGTGACCAGCCAGGTCAGCAGCCCAGCGGAGCAGGCCGACACACCCGTCGTGGGAGAGCAGCGCAAACCGGGCGGAGCGAAGGACGTGCGGCGCCTGGACCGGGTGATCATCCGGTTCGCGGGGGACTCGGGTGACGGCATGCAGCTCACCGGTGACCGCTTCACCTCGGAGACCGCGTCCTTCGGCAACGACCTCTCCACCCTCCCCAACTTCCCCGCCGAGATCCGCGCCCCCGCGGGCACCCTGCCCGGTGTCTCCTCCTTCCAGCTCCACTTCGCCGACCACGACATCCTCACCCCGGGCGACGCGCCGAACGTGCTGGTCGCGATGAACCCGGCCGCCCTGAAGGCCAACATCGGCGACCTGCCGCGCGGCGCCGAGATCATCGTCAACACGGACGAGTTCACCAAGCGCGCCCTGCAGAAGGTCGGATACGCCGCCTCCCCGCTGGAGGACGGCTCGCTGGACGGCTACCACCTGCACCCGGTGCCGCTGACGACGCTCACGGTCGAGGCGCTCAAGGAGTTCGACCTCTCCCGCAAGGAGGCCGAGCGCAGCAAGAACATGTTCGCCCTCGGCCTGCTCTCCTGGATGTACCACCGGCCCACCGAGGGCACCGAGAAGTTCCTGAACAGCAAGTTCGCCAAGAAGCCGGACATCGCGGCCGCGAACATCGCCGCCTTCCGGGCGGGCTGGAACTTCGGCGAGACGACCGAGGACTTCGCGGTCTCCTACGAGGTCGCGCCGGCCGCCAAGGCCTTCCCGGTCGGCACCTACCGCAACATCTCCGGGAACCTGGCCCTGGCCTACGGCCTGGTCGCCGCCTCCCGGCAGGCGGACCTGCCGCTGTTCCTGGGTTCGTACCCGATCACCCCGGCCTCGGACATCCTGCACGAGCTGAGCAAGCACAAGAACTTCGGCGTGCGCACGTTCCAGGCGGAGGACGAGATCGCGGGCATCGGCGCGGCGCTGGGCGCGGCCTTCGGAGGCTCGCTGGCGGTGACGACCACGTCCGGTCCCGGCCTCGCCCTCAAGAGCGAGACGATCGGCCTGGCGGTGTCGCTGGAGCTGCCGCTGCTGGTGGTCGACATCCAGCGCGGCGGCCCGTCGACCGGTCTGCCGACCAAGACCGAGCAGGCGGACCTGCTGCAGGCGATGTACGGCCGCAACGGCGAGGCCCCGGTCCCGGTGGTCGCCCCGAAGACCCCCGCGGACTGCTTCGACGCGGCCCTGGAGGCGGCCCGGATCGCGCTGACCCACCGCACTCCGGTGCTCCTGCTCTCCGACGGCTACCTCGCCAACGGCTCCGAGCCCTGGCGCATCCCGGACCTGGACGAGCTGCCCGATCTGAGGGTCCGGTTCGCCACCGGCCCGAACCACACCCTGGACGACGGCACCGAGGTGTTCTGGCCGTACAAGCGCGACCCGCAGACCCTCGCCCGGCCGTGGGCGATCCCGGGCACGCCGGGTCTTGAGCACCGGATCGGCGGTATCGAGAAGCAGGACGGCACGGGCAACATCTCCTACGACCCGGCCAACCACGACTTCATGGTGCGCACCCGCCAGGCCAAGATCGACCGCGTCGAGGTGCCGGACGTCGAGGTCGACGACCCGGACGGGGCGCGCACCCTGGTGCTGGGCTGGGGTTCCACCTACGGGCCCATCACGGCCGCGGTGCGAAGACTGCGCGCCGCCGGCGAGGCCGTCGCGCAGGCCCACCTGCGCCATCTCAACCCCTTCCCGCGCAATCTGGGCGCGGTGCTCGAGCGGTACGACAAGGTGGTGGTCCCCGAGATGAACCTCGGGCAGCTCGCCACGCTGGTCCGGGCGAAGTACCTGGTCGACGCCCGCTCGTACAACCAGGTCAACGGCATGCCGTTCAAGGCGGAACAGCTCGCCGCCGCGCTGAAGGAGGCCATCGATGACTGACGCCAGCAACGGGCTGCTGCAGCTGGTGCCCAAGGCCGAGGCGAAGCAGTCGATGAAGGACTTCAAGTCCGACCAGGAGGTGCGCTGGTGCCCGGGCTGCGGCGACTACGCGATCCTGGCGGCGGTGCAGGGCTTCATGCCCGAGCTGGGGCTGGCCAGGGAGAACATCGTCTTCGTCTCCGGCATCGGCTGCTCCTCCCGCTTCCCGTACTACATGAACACCTACGGGATGCACTCCATCCACGGCCGGGCCCCCGCCATCGCCACCGGCCTCGCCTCCTCCCGCCGCGACCTGAGCGTGTGGGTGGTCACCGGTGACGGCGACGCCCTCTCCATCGGCGGCAACCACCTCATCCACGCGCTGCGCCGCAACGTCAACCTGAAGATCCTGCTGTTCAACAACCGGATCTACGGCCTGACCAAGGGCCAGTACAGCCCGACCTCGGAGATCGGCAAGATCACCAAGTCGACGCCGATGGGCTCCCTGGACGCGCCCTTCAACCCGGTCTCCCTGGCGATCGGGGCGGAGGCGTCCTTCGTCGCCCGGACCATCGACTCCGACCGCAAGCACCTCACCGAGGTGCTGCGCGCGGCCGCCGACCACCCGGGCACCGCGCTGATCGAGATCTACCAGAACTGCAACATCTTCAACGACGGCGCCTTCGACGCCCTGAAGGACAAGCAGCGGGCCGAGGAAGCGCTCATCCGCCTCGAGCACGAGCAGCCGATCCGCTTCGGGTCCGACGGGGAGCGCGGCGTCGTCCGCGACCGGCAGACCGGGGACCTGCAGGTGGTGACGGTGACCGCGGAGAACGAGGCGGACGTCCTGGTGCACGACGCGCACTCGGCGTCCCCGACCACCGCCTTTGCCCTCTCCCGGCTCGCCGACCCGGAGACCCTGCACCACACCCCGATCGGCGTGTTCCGCTCGGTCGAGCGCCCCGTCTACGACACCGAGATGGCCGAGCAGCTCGACACGGCGGTCGAACAGCACGGCAAGGGCGACCTGGCCGCCCTGCTGGCCGGCGGGGACACCTGGACGGTCATCGGCTGAGGACCGGCGCGCTCGCCGACTACGAGGCCCGGGACCTGAGGTCCCGGGCCTCGTCGTACGCCAGCCGGGCCCGTTCCACCTCGTCCAGGCGCTCGTGGGTCCACCGGGCGAGGGACCGCACCTGCCGTGCCGCCTCCTGGCCGAGGCCGGTGAGCGAGTAGTCGACGCGGGGCGGGATCACCGGCTTGGCGTCCCGGTGGACCAACCCGTCGCGCTCCAGGGTCTGCAGGGTCTGGGTCAGCATCTTCTCGCTGACCCCCCGGCCGCTGTACCTGCCGATGGCCCGGCGCAGCTCGCCGAAGCGGTACGGCCGCTCCAGCAGCTCGATCAGCACGAGGACGCCCCACCGGCTCGTGAGGTGCTCCAGGACGAGCCGGTACGGGCACTGGGCCTCGGCCTCGGCGGCGGTCACCCGGTTACTTACTGCCATGTCAGTACCTTACTTCAAAGTGGGTACTTTCGTTTGGTAAGCGCCCACCCTAAGGTCAGTGGCAGATATACGGAGTCACCGACAGACACACCCCCCAGGGAGAGCGCACATCATGAGCATCGTCGTCACCGGAGCCACCGGACACCTCGGCCGTCACGTGGTGGAGCAGCTGCTGGAGAAGGTCCCGGCCGGAGAGATCACCGCCGTCGTGCGCGACGAGGCGAAGGCCGCCGGCCTCGCCGCCCGCGGGGTGCGGCTCGCCGTCGCCGACTACAACGCGCCCGAGACCTTCGACGGCCTGTTCTCGGCCGGCGACAAGGTCCTGCTGATCTCCGGCAACGAGTTCGACAAGGGCCGGGTCCAGCAGCACCAGGTCGTGATCGACGCCGCCAGCGCCGCCGGCGTCGCGCTGCTGGCGTACACCAGCGCCCCCGGCACCCTCAAGGCCGCGCTCGCCGACGACCACCGCGCCACCGAGGAGGCGCTGCTCGCCTCCGGCCTGCCCTACAGCCTGCTGCGCAACGGCTGGTACCACGAGAACTACACCGAGAACCTGGCCCCGGTGCTGGAGCACGGCGCGGTCGTCCAGGCCGCCGGCGACGGCCGGGTCTCCTCGGCCTCCCGCGCCGACTACGCGGCCGCCGCGGTCGCGGTGCTGACCGGCGAGGGCCACGAGAACTCGACGTACGAGCTGGGCGGCGACGAGGCGTGGGGCTTCGCGGAGTACGCGGCCGAGCTGAGCCGGCAGACCGGCCGGGAGATCGCCTACACCCCGGTCCCGGTCGAGACGCTCGAGTCCATCCTGACCGGCGCCGGGCTGCCCGGCCCGCTGGCCGCGGTGCTGGCCGGCGTGGACGCCTCGATCGAGAAGGGCGAACTGGTCGTCCCCGGCGGCGACCTCTCGCGCCTGGCCGGCCGCCCGACCACCCCGCTCGCCGAGGCCGTCGCCGCCGCGCTCAAGGGCTGACACCGGCTCCGGCGCCTCCCAGGCGACCGGCGCGAACGTCTGTCATGACCGTATGGCGATACGGGCATGACAGACGGGCCGGCTCGGCGCTACCTTCTTCCTCGCACGAGTGGGTGAGGCGACAAGGAGGGGCCCATGGCCGGGACGTCCACAGGAGAGCACCGGACAGGCCTGGTGAACGGCTTCGCCGCGTACGGGATGTGGGGCCTGGTCCCGCTGTTCTGGCCGCTGCTGAAGCCCGCCGGAGCCATGGAGATCCTGGCCCACCGCATGGCGTGGTCCCTCGTCTTCGTCGCCATCGCCCTGGTCTTCGTACGGCGCTGGGCCTGGGCCGGGGAACTGCTGCGGCAGCCGCGGCGGCTGGGGCTGGTGGTGGTGGCCGCGGCCGTCATCACCGTCAACTGGGGCGTCTACATATGGGCCGTGAACTCCGGCCATGTGGTCGAGGCCTCCCTCGGGTACTTCATCAACCCGCTGGTGACCATCGCGATGGGCGTGCTGCTCCTCAAGGAGCGGCTGCGGCGCGCGCAGTGGGCCGCGGTCGGGGTGGGCGCCGCCGCCGTCGTCGTGCTGACCGTCGGCTACGGCCGTCCGCCGTGGATCTCCCTGTGCCTGGCGTTCTCGTTCGCCACGTACGGCCTGGTGAAGAAGAAGGTCGCCCTCGGCGGCTTCGAGTCGCTGGCCGCCGAGACCGCGGTCCAGTTCGTGCCCGCGTTCGGCTATCTGGTCTGGCTCGGCGTGCACGGCGGCGCCACCTTCACCACCGGCGGCACCGGGCACGCCCTGCTGCTCGCCTCGACCGGCGTCGTCACCGCGCTGCCGCTGGTCTGCTTCGGCGCGGCGGCGATCCGGGTGCCGCTGTCCACGCTGGGACTGCTGCAGTACCTGGCCCCGGTCTTCCAGTTCCTGCTCGGCATCCTCTACTTCCACGAGGCGATGCCGCTCGAGCGCTGGGCCGGCTTCGCGCTGGTGTGGCTGGCGCTGGTCCTGCTCACCTGGGACGCGCTGCGCGCCGCCCGCAGGCCCCGGGTGGTCGCGGTGTCGCCGCTCGTCGAGGCTCCGGACCCGGCCCGGCCGGACGTGCGCCGGGTCGGTTGACGCCAATGCCCGTGCGGGTCCCGCGCGGGCGGCTATAAGTGGTGAGCATGTCGACACCAACGCCGTCATCCGCATCCACTCCCGCCCCGCTGCACTGGAAGATCGTCATCGACGCGGCCGACCCCCACGCCCAGGCGGACTTCTGGGCCGCCGCGCTGCACTACGAGCCCGAGGACAACAGCGCGCTCGTCGAACGGCTGCTGTCCGTCGGCGCGCTGACCGGTGAGGCCACCGTCGAGTACCACGGCCGCCCCGCCTTCCGGGACCTGATCGCCGTACGGCACCCCGACGACCCCTGCGACCCGGACACCGGCACCGGACTGGGCCGGCGGCTGCTCTTCCAGCGCGTCCCGGAGCCGAAGACCGTCAAGAACCGGCTGCACATCGACGTGCACGCCGGCGCAGGGCGGCGCGCGGACGAGGTGGCCCGGCTGACCGCGCTGGGCGCGCGGGTGCTGCGCGAGGTGAAGGAACCCGGCGGCGAATGGATCCTGATGGCCGACCCGGAGGGCAACGAGTTCTGCGTCGCGTGACCGCCGCAGGGCCGGTCGGCGCCGGTTACGGCCGCGCCGCCGCGGCCGCGCGGCCGGTCAGGCGGACCATGCGCGAGCGTGCCGATTCCAGGGGCTCCGTGTCGCCGGCCGCGGGACCCGGCTCGGCGGTGAGGGCCGTCCACAGGTCGATGAGGTCGCGGCCCAGCCGCAGCCCCTCCTCCGGGTCGCGCACCGCGCGCCAGGCGGTGGCGGCGCTGCGCACGTTGCCGTAGGCCGCCTCCGCGTCGCAGGCCTGCCGGCGCAGCCGGGCGAGGTCGAGCGAGAGGTGGAAGGAACGCACCGGGTCACCCGCCAGGTAGGCGATGTAGGCGGTGAGTTCGCCCAGGTGCAGCACCTCGGGGTGGCGGGGGCCCAGCACGGCGGAGGCCTCGGCGACGGTGCGGTCGGCGAGCCGGGCCGCCGCCTCGATGCGGCCGTCCCGGACGGCCTCGCTGATCCGCGCCATCGGCTCGGTGAGCAGTTCGGCGCCCTCCGCGGTCTCGGTCACGGGCGTGTCCCCGAGCACCTCCTCGGCCACGGCGTCGAAGCCGCGTGCGGGGGTGGGAGTGAGGGACGAGGCCGGGACGGGCTCGGGGTCGTGCAGGAGCGCGTCCGGGCCGCCCGCGTGCGCCTGCGGGACACCGGCGGCCACCTCGGGGACCGCCCGCAGGGGCGCGGAGGCGGCCGGCTCGGGGCGCCGCGCGGGCGCGGCGGGCGATTCCTCGGGGCGCGTGGCCGGCACCGGCCCATCCGGCTGGGAGCGCCGTACGGATGCGACGGGCGGCTCCTCGGGGCGCGGGACGGACACCGGGACGTCCGGCTCGGGGCGCCGCGCGGGCGCCGGGGGCGTCGTCCGGGGTGCGTAGGCGGGGACGTGCGCCGGCGTCCGGGCGGCGGCGGCCAGCGCCCCGGGCACACCGTCCATGACCGGCGGCGGCCCGAACCGCCCCATCGGCGCCTGCTCCCGACCGGAGACCATCGCGGCGGGACCGGAGCCCGCCACGCCCGGAGCGGGCGCCACCGCGCCGGGCGCCGCGGCGGCCGGTTCGTGCGCGGCGGGCCGGGCGGTGGTCCGTACCGGGTCGCCCGCCACCTTGCTGGAGCCGTCGGCCGAGACCTCGAGCGGGACCACGCAGCCGGCGCGGTCGTCGTGGATCGTGGCGCGTATCGGGGCGCCCAGGCTTATCGCCAGGCGCTGGAGGTGGTTCAGCACGGCCTGCTGGATCTCCTGGCCCGGTTCCGCGACGACCGCCGTCCCGCCCACCGAGGCACTGCCCGTGCCGGTCACCCGCACGGCCACCGCCGCGGGGTGTGCCACGGGCTGCTGCGCCCGCTTCTTCTCGAAGCTGAGTCGAGACATCGGTTCCCTCACTCCCCCGGCGCCACGATCCGGTCCGTACGCGTCCTGCCGACCAGTGTGTCCGTCCCGGTCCGGCTCCCGCGTCACCGCGACGTCACAGCATCGCACCAGCCGCAGCCCGGCGCGGCGGGAACCGGCTCTTGAAACAGACTGCTTGCGTGTGCATAAAATGCACACGCCCTTATTCGCGGTGTGACATCAAACATTCCGGGGGAACCCATGAGCCGCCGCTTCCTTTTCGTCCTGGGCAGTGCCCGCCTCGACGGAAACACCGAACTGCTGGCCCGCGCCGCCGCCGAACAGCTCCCCGGCGACGTCGAGCAGCGCTGGATCCGCCTCACCGACCACCCGCTGCCCGACTTCACGGACCTGCGGCACGACACCGACCACGTACGGCCGGCCCCGGACACCCCGGCCGGAGTGCTGCTGGACGCGACCCTCGCGGCCACGGACCTGGTGATCGCCTCCCCGCTGTACTGGTACTCGGTGTCCGGCCACACCAAGCGGTACCTGGACTACTGGTCGGCCTGGCTCCGCACGCCGGGCGTCGGGTTCAAGGAGGCGATGGCCGGACGCACCCTGTGGGGCGTCTCGGTGCGGGCCGCCCAGGAGCCGTCGGTCTCCGACCCGCTCGTCGGCACGCTCAACAACTCGGCCGCCTACCTGGAGATGCGCTTCGGTGGCGTGCTGCTCGGCAACGGAAGCGCGCCCGGTGACGTGGCGAAGGACACCGACGCGCTCACGCGTGCGAAGACGTTCTTCGCACGCCAGGCGCCCCTCGCCCGCTTCCCGTATCAGGAGGCCTGAGCCGCCCTAGGCGCTGATGTCCTTCGTCGTGAACCGCGCCCAGGCCGCCGAGCCGAACACGGCCGCGTACAGCGCCTGGAGCACGAGGTTCCGCACCAGGTCGTCCCAGTAGACGGGGTCGCGCATCAGGTCGGCGAAGGACAGCCAGTAGTGCGAGAAGAAGTACGGCCGCAGGGCGTGCAACTGGGGTATCTGGTCCAGGATCTGAACGGTGATGAGCAGGCCCACGGTGGTCGCCATGGCCGCGATGCCGCTGTTGGTCAGGGTCGACACGAACAGGCCGAGCGCCGCGATGCCGACCAGTGAGGCGGCGACGGCCAGCGCGATCAGCAGCGCCCGGCCGAGCCCCTCGGCGAAGGTGATGCTCGTGCCCGAGATGGTGGTGAGGTCGCCGAGCGGGAAGAGCAGGGCGCCGACGGCGAGCGCGGACACGGCCACGACCAGGGTGGCCAGCAGGCAGAAGGCCATGACCGTCGCGTACTTGACGAGCAGCAGCCGGGTGCGGCCGGCCGGGGCGACCAGCAGATAGCGCAGGGTGCCGGCGCCGGCCTCCCCGGCGATCGCGTCGCCCGCGACGACGCCGACCGCCATCGGCAGGAAGAACGGCAGGGTCGCGGCGAGCGCCGTGAACACCAGGAACAGGCCGTTGTTGGTGATCTGGGCCATGAACGCCGGCCCGTCGCCGCCACCGCCCGCCCTGGACCCGCCGCGCGTCTCGATCCGCACCGCGATCCCGACCAGCACCGGCACCGCCGCCAGCACCGCGAGCAGGGCGAGCGTGCGCCAGCGGCGCAGGGTGGTGACCAGCTCGCTGCGCAGCAGTCCGAAGGTCCACAGCGGACTCGTCCGGCGCCCGGCAGGCGCCGCGAGCGCCTCAGCCCGCGACATCGAAGCCCTCCCCGGTCAGCGCCATGAACGCGTCCTCCAGCGAGGCCCGTTCGAGAGTGAAGCCCCGTACCCGCACGCCCGCCGCGACCAGGGCCGCGTTCAGCTCAGCGAGGTCCCGCTCGGGCGGCTCGCCGGTCACCCGGTCACCGTCGGCGACGACGTCGGCGACGCCCTGCTCCTTCAGCACCCGGGCCGCCTCGGCGGGATCCGGCGTGCTCACCGCCAGCCGGCCGCGCGCCCCGGCCGCCAGGTCGGCGACCGCGCCCTGGGTGATCAGGCGGCCCTGCGCCATCACCGCCGCGTGCGTGCACACCTGCTCGATCTCGTCGAGCAGGTGGGAGGAGAGGAACACGGTCGTGCCGTCGGACGCCAGTTCCCTCACCAGGGTGCGGATTTCGCGCATGCCCTGCGGGTCGAGCCCGTTGGTGGGCTCGTCCAGCACGAGCAGTCCGCGCGGCTGGAGCAGGGCGGCGGCCAGGCCCAGGCGCTGCTTCATGCCGAGCGAGTACGCCCTCGCCTTCTTGCCCGCCGCCGCCGTCAGGCCCACCCGGTCCAGGGCGGCCCCGACCCGGGCGCGCCGGGTGCGCGGATCGGCCGTCGGATCGGCGGCGTCGTAGCGCAGCAGGTTGTCCCGGCCGGAGAGGAAGCCGTACAGGGCCGGGCCCTCGATCAGCGCGCCGACCCTCGGCAGGACGGTGCGGGCGGCCCGGGGCATGGGCCGGCCCAGGACGCGGGCCGTGCCCGAGGTCGGCTCGATCAGCCCCATCAGCATGCGGATGGTGGTGGTCTTGCCGGAGCCGTTCGGGCCGAGGAAGCCGAAGACGCTGCCCGCCGGGACGGTCAGGTCGAGACCGTCGACGGCGAGCTGTCCGCCGCGGTAGCGCTTGGTGAGGCCGCGCGTGGCGATCACGTGCTCCGGCGCGTCTGCCGGCTCACTCTCCGCGGCGGACGGTCCGTCCATCGGCTCCCCCTCGGTGCCCGCTCCTGCCCTGCCCCTTGCCCAGGGAGGATTACTTCCCCGCGTTCGCCGCCTTCACCAGCGCGTCCTTGGTCACCGCGCCGGCGTACACCTTGCCGTCGTCGGTGATCAGGGCGTTGACCAGGCGGGTGGAGAACACCGTGCCCTTGCCGAACTTGCCGGAGACCTGGTCGCCGAGCGAGCCGAGGAAGCCGCCGAGCGCGCCGCCCTGGCCGCCGGACGGCAGGCCGGCCCCGCCGCCGGTGTCGAAGCTCGCGACCGACGTCCAGCCCTTGCCGAGCACGGTGGCGCCGTTCAGGCCCCCGGCGAGGTCCTCACCGCCCTTGGTGGCGTGCTCCCGGGTGTGCTCCGGCGCCTCGGCGCCCTTCTTCTCCTCGGTGACCTTCGCGCCCTTGGGCGGGGTGAAGTCGAAGGTGGAGGCGGCCGGCGCGGCGAAGGAGACCTGGGTGAAGCCCGCGTCGAGCACGGCGGCGCCGCCGCTGCGCGGGGTGAGGGTGAACTTCAGCGGCAGGCCGGTCCGCGCGTCCACGGCGATGCTGATCGCGCCGACCGTGGTGCCGGACTGCCTGGGCCTGATCAGCAGTTTGTAGGCGTCGCGGCCGGCGACCCGCGCGGTGCCGTCGACGGTCACCGACGTGGTGTCGTCGACGGCCTTCAGGGCCTCGTCGGCGAAGTTCTTGGGCGTGGCCGGCGGCTGCCCGGTCCGGTGCCGCCCGCCGGACTCGGCGCCGGCGGAGTGGTAGACCTCGTTGCTCTTGCTGTCGTAGCCCCAGACGTCCTTGCCGTCGTGGACGAGGCTGTACTCGGAGCCGCTCTCCAGCAGCGACAGCTTCTGCCGGTCCGGTCCGTCGGCGGCCACGCGCAGCGTGTGCGTGCCGGAGACCAGTTCGGTCAGCTTGGACTGCGGGTCGGCGGAGGAGCCGCCGCCGTCGCCCCGGGCCGCCCCGGACATCAGTCCGCTCTCCAGGCCGCCGAGGTCCGGCAGACCGAGGTCGGTGCTGACCTTCACCGTGCCGGAGAGCTGCTGCACGTCCGATTTGGCGATCTTGTCGATGAGCTGCTGCGCGGTGATCTTCGGCAGATCGGGGTCACCGGAGTCGGCGAGCGCCGGAACCAGCCCGATCGTGGCCGCCGCCACCCCCACCACCGCGACCGGGACCACGTACCGGGCGGCCTTGCGGCGTCCGGTGGGCAGGTCCTCGTCACGCGCGGCGGCCGTTGCGTCGTCGGATTCGTACGGTGCCATCTGTGCCTTACCTCCGTCGTCGGCGGCGGCTGTCCCCACACTGGTCCACCTGAGCCGCCATTCTCACCCGAATCGGTGAGGATTGGTGATTTCCGTGGCTTCCATATGACCAAATCGGCCGTGAGGAGGCGTCAGACCACGGCACCAACTCCGTGTACGCCTGCGGTATGACACCCGAGGGCGGTGTCTCCCCCGACCCGTAGGGGTCGTGCGGGAGTCACCGCCCTCGGTCCGTGTACGGGGGGGCTCAGCCGGCCCGGTGCACCACCGCGTCGCACAGTTCGAGCAGCGCCGCCTTGGAGTCGCACTCCGGCAGCGGGGCCAGCGCGGAGCGCGCCTCCTCCGCGTAGCGGACGGTGTCGCGGCGGGCCTGCTCCAGCGCGGGGTGCGCGCGGAGCGCGGTCAGCGCCTCGTCGAGACGGGCGTCGTCGCCGAGGTCGGAGTCCAGCAGCTCGCACAGCGCGATGTCCTCGGGCAGCGCCAGGCGGGCGGCGCGCTCGCGCAGCCGGAGCACGGGCAGCGTCGGGATGCCCTCGCGCAGGTCGGTCCCCGGCGTCTTGCCGGACTCGTGCGAGTCGGAGGCGATGTCCAGGACGTCGTCCGCGAGCTGGAAGGCGACCCCGAGCCGCTCGCCGTACTGGGTCAGCACGTCGACGACCGTCTCGTCGGCGCCGGACATCATCGCGCCGAACCGGCAGGACACCGCCACCAGGGAGCCGGTCTTGCCGCCGAGCACGTCCAGGTAGTGCTCGACCGGGTCGCGTCCGTCCGAGGGGCCCGCGGTCTCCAGGATCTGCCCGGTGACCAGCCGCTCGAACGCGAGGGCCTGCACGCGGACCGCCTCGGGGCCGAGGTCGGCGAGGATCTGGGAGGCGCGGGCGAACAGGAAGTCGCCGGTGAGGACGGCGACGGAGTTGCCCCAGCGCGTGTTCGCGCTGTCCACCCCGCGCCGCACGGACGCCTCGTCCATGACGTCGTCGTGGTACAGCGTGGCCAGGTGGGTCAGCTCCACGACCACGGCCGACGGCACGACGCCGGGCGCGTACGGGTCGCCGAACTGCGCCGCGAGCATCACCAGGAGCGGCCGGAACCGCTTCCCGCCGGCCCGTACGAGGTGCTGCGCGGCCTCCGTGATGAACGGGACCTCGCTCTTGGTGGCCTCGAGCAAGCCTTCCTCGACAGCCGTCAATCCGGCCTGGACATCGGCTTCCAGAGCCTGGTCCCGCACGCTCAGCCCGAACGGCCCGACGACGGTCACGAGGGGTCTCCTGTCTGCTGGTGTCTGCTGGCGATTACGCGGTTTGTCGATAGGTCGCTGCCCTCACTCAAGTCAGCGTATCCGGTCCTGTTTCGATCACCGAGGGCGGCCACCGGTCCGGCAGGGACGGCACAGGACCACGGTCGGCACATCGCCGACCATCCACTAATACGGACATTTAGTTCCTTAATACTCCTTTTGGAACGTAGGCAAATCAGCCACGGGGCATCCGGCGGGGCACACCAGCCCGATCCATTGCCACGGTCAAATCCCCTATGTCGGATTTGGAATACTTCGCTATTTCGTGAGTTGGGTCACGCCCCGCGACGGGCCCGTCCGGCCCGGCCGGCAGCCGGTCCGCCCTTGCACGGACGGCCAGTTGAGCATTGGCAGTCGCAAAGGATCAAGCACTCAAAACGGAACAGAACAAGGTCAACTTGGCTTTTACGTGAATCCAACACTTGTTCCGGACATGTGCTCTCGCATACGTTCCCGGCCAGTCGAGCGGAACGCCGAATCCTGCCGCCGCTCGACACCACCCATCGACGAACTCATTCGTACGGCAGGAGCGGGGGACCCAGGTAAGTTCGCCGGACCGGACGACGCGTGTCGTCACCGGAACGGCAAGGGGTGAAGCCGTGCCGCGCAGAGCGGCACGGCCGGGCACCTCCCCGCCCGAACCCGACAGCTCACCTCGCAGGCGACGGAGAGGAACTTCCATGCCTGCTGCCGCTCAGAACCGCCGCTTCCGCACCGGTCGCCTCGCCCGCAAGCTCGCCGTGCTCGGCACCGGCGCCGCCTTGCTCGCCCTTCCGGTCGTCGGCGCCACCAGCGCCTCCGCGGCCGACTCCACCAGCTCGTCCGGCACCACCGTCGCCGGGTACCCGAACAACCTCGACGGGTGGATCCGCGAGTCCCTCGCGATCATGGCGGAGAAGCACATCCCGGGCACCTACAACGGCATCCACCGCAACATCATCCGCGAGTCCTCGGGCAACCCGCGCGCCATCAACCTGTGGGACTCCAACGCGGCCAAGGGCATCCCGTCCAAGGGTCTGCTCCAGGTCATCGACCCGACCTTCAACAGCTACCACGTGGCCGGAACGTCCTTCGACATCTACGACCCGGTCGCGAACATCACCGCCGCCTGCAACTACGCGGCCGCTCGCTACGGCTCGATCGACAACGTCTTCGGCGCCTACTGACCGGCCCCCGCGGCGGGGCGCCCGCCGCGGTCCCGGTCAGTGGGCCGGGAACAGTCCTTCGAGGACGACGGCGACGCCGTCGTCCTCGTTGGACGTAGTGACCTCGTCCGCGACCGCCTTGAGTTCGGGATGGGCGTTGGCCATGGCGACCCCGCGGCCGGCCCAGTCGAACATGGGGATGTCGTTGGGCATGTCCCCGAAGGCCAGCGCCCGGCCGGCGGCGATCCCCAGACGGTCGGCGGCCAGCGCGAGCCCCGTCGCCTTGGTGACCCCGCACGGCTGGAGCTCCACCGTGCCCGGCCCCGACATGGTGACCGTGGCCAGCGAGCCCACCGCCGCACGCGCGGTCGCCGCCAACTCGTCGTCCGACAGCCTGTGGTGGCGCAGCAGCACCTTGCTGATGGGCTCGCGCCACAGGTCGTCGCGCCGGCCGACCCGCACGGCGGGCAGGGTCGGGTGGGGCATCAGATACCCGGGTTCGATCAGGGTGAGCCCGTCCACGCCGTCCTGGTCGACGGCCGCGAAGACCTGCCCCACCTCGGCCTCGATCTTGCCGAGCGCGGTCTCCGCCAGTTCCCGGTCCAGCCGCACCGACCACAGCAGGCGGCCGGAGCCGGCGTCGTAGACCTGCGCCCCCTGCCCGCACACCGCGAGCCCCGTGCAGCCCAGGGCGGCCAGCAGCGGCCGTACCCGGGGAGCCGGCCGGCCCGTCACCACCAGGTGCCGGGCGCCGGCCCGCGCCACCCGCTCCAGAGCGGCGAGCGACCGGTCGGAGACGGTGTCGTCGCCGCGCAGCAGCGTCCCGTCCAGATCGGTGGCGATCAGTGCGTATGCGGGGGGTGCGGCCATGATCAGAGAATACGGACCGCGGCGCCCCGCCGACTCATCTGGATCTTCCCGGACTTGGGCCCGCGGCCGCGGTCCGGCGCCCCCCGACCCGCCTCGGGAGGCGCGCCCACCCCGTCCCCGGCCCCGCACCGCTCCGCCCACCCCTGTCCGGCTACCGGCCCTCACCCCGTCCGCGTCCTCTTTCCGGACATCGGCCGGACAACCCTGTCGGCACTGCCCAAGACATGGGTCCCGGCCGTAACGTGTGGCGCGATCACATGGAACGCATCGCCATGCATGGCCCGGATGAGAGTGAGGCAGCACCCCATGCCCCCCTTCGACGTCCCCGAGGGCGACCCCTTCGGCCCGCACAACCTTCCCTACGGTGTGTTCTCGCCCTCCGGCAGCACGGAGCGCAGGGTCGGCGTCCGGCTCGGTGACCACGTCCTCGACGCGGGCGCCGCGGCCGCCGCGCTCGGTTCGCCGTACGTCTCCCTGCTCGCGCAGGCCACCCTCAACCCGCTGCTGGCGGCCGGCCGCACGGCGTGGTCGGACGTGCGGCGCGCGCTGACGGCGTGGGTGACGGTCCCCTCGCACCGGTCGACGATCGAACCGCTCTTCCACCCCCTGTCGTCGGTCACCCTCCACCTGCCGTTCGAGGTCGCGGACTACGTCGACTTCTACGCCTCCGAGAACCACGCGCGGAACGTCGGCCGGATCTTCCGCCCGGACGCCGAGGACTCCCTCACCCCCAACTGGAAGCACCTGCCGATCGGTTACCACGGCCGCTCCGGCACGGTGGTCGTCTCCGGCACGGACGTCGTACGGCCCTCGGGGCAGCGCAAGGGCCCCGGCGACCCGGCACCGGTCTTCGGGCCCTCGGTCCGGCTGGACATCGAGGCCGAGGTCGGCTTCGTGGTGGGCGTGCCCTCCACGCAGGGCAGGCCGGTCGCGCTCGGCGACTTCCAGGAGCACGTCTTCGGCCTGTGCCTGCTCAACGACTGGTCGGCGCGCGACATCCAGGCGTGGGAGTACGTCCCGCTCGGCCCCTTCCTCGGCAAGTCCTTCGCCACCTCGGTGTCGGCGTGGATCACCCCGCTGGAGGCGCTGGAGCACGCGCGCGTGGCGCCCCCCGAGCGCACGCACCCCCTGCTGCCCTACCTGGACGACGCCGCCGCGGGCATCGAACCCGGCGGTTACGACCTGCGGATCTCCGTCGCGATCAACGGTCACACGGTGTCCGAGCCGCCCTTCTCCACCATGTACTGGACCGCCGCCCAGCAGCTCGCCCAGATGACGGTGAACGGTGCTTCGCTGCGCACCGGCGACCTGTACGGCTCGGGGACGGTCAGCGGACCGGCGGAGCGGCAGCGCGGCTCGCTGCTCGAACTGACCTGGAACGGCCGCGACCCGCTCGAACTCCCCGACGGCAAGCGCACGTTCCTGGAGGACGGGGACGTGGTGACCCTCTCGGCCTGGGCGCCGGGGCCGGACGGCGGCCGGGTCGGGCTCGGGGAGGTCAGCGGGCGGATCGTGTCCGGCTGAGGCGCTGCCTGCGGCAGCGGCGCGACCGGGTGCCCGGAAAGGCGGGGCGAACCCGCCTCGACGCGGACGATCCCGCCCGGACACCTGACTCACGGCCCGTGCCCCCGTCATACTGACGGGGACACGGCACCATCCGACGGGCCTTCGGCGCGTCCCCCGGCACCACCCGACACCCGCATCTCTCCGACCAGGAACCGGAGCCCCGGCATGACGGTCTGCCTGCTCCTGCTGAGCGTCGTCGCCCTGACGGCCGCCGTACCGGCGCCGCGCGCGCTGACCCGGGCCGACTGGCCCGAACGGGAGCCCGTGGTCGCCCTGTGGGTGTGGCAGTGCCTGGTGGCCACGGTCCTGCTGTGCTGTCTGACGGCGCTGGTGCTGGGCGCGGCGGCCGTCTTCCGCACCGTCCGCGACCATGTGTTCGCCCCGGCGCCGCCCGCCGTCACCGCCGCATACGACCTGTCCACCGCACCGGTCTGGGCGGTGGCCCTCACCGTGCTGCTGGCCTGCGGGGCCGCGTGGACCACGGCGATGCTCGCCCGGGAACTCGCCGAGGTCCGCAGGCGCCGCGGCCAGGCCCGGGCCCACCTGCGGGAACGCGCACCCGATCTGCCCGCGGGGCTGCCGGCGGCGCGCGGCCCGATGCTGGTGCTGGAGGACGAGTACCCGGACGCCTGGTGGATGCCCGGACACCCGCCGCAGCTCGTCGTCACCACCGGGGCGCTGCGCCGCCTCACCGGCCGTCAGCTCGACGCCGTCCTGACCCATGAGCGCGGCCACGCCCGCGCCCACCACGACTGGCTGCTCCATCTGTCCACGGCGCTCGCCACCGGCTTCCCGCGCGTCCCGCTCTTCGCCCACTTCTGCGACCAGACGCACCGTCTGGTCGAACTGGCCGCCGACGACACCGCCTCCCGCCGCTGCGGCCACCTCACCACCGCCCTCGCCCTGATCGAGCTGAACCAGCACCGCGGCGTCCTGTCCTGCGCCTCCAGCCACCGGCTGCTCGGCGAACGCGTCGACCGGCTCCTTCAGCCCCCGCCGCGGCTGCTGCGCAGGCACCGGGCGCTGACCACCACGGTGGCCGCGCTGGTGCCCTTGCTGCCGCTGCTCATCACCTTCGCCCCGGGGCTGACGGCGCTGTCCTGACCGCCCCCGCCGCCGCTACATCCAGTCCTCGGGCTCCGGCTCCTCCACCGGCCCGGCCCAGTGGTCCTCCGCGGCACCGTCGGCGGCGGGCGAGCCGCCGTCCGGGGCGGAGGCGCCGTCCGGGGCGGAGGCGCCGTCCGGGGCGGAGGCGCCGTCCGGGGCGGAGGCGCCGTCCGGGGCGGAGCCGGCCAGGGAGTTCAGCACCTCCAGCACGCCTTCCCCGTAGGTCGCCAGCTTCTTCTCGCCGACGCCGCCCACCGTGCCCAGCTCCCGCACCGAGCCGGGCCGAAGGGTGACTATCTCCCGGAGCGTGGCGTCGTGGAAGATGACGTACGCGGGGACGCCCTGCTCCCGGGCCTGTTCGGCGCGCCAGGCGCGCAGGGCCTCGAAGGCGGGGAGGAGTTCGGCGGGCAGCTCGGCCGCGGCCGACCTGGCCTTGCGCTCGCCGCGGCCGGAGGAACCGGCGCGGGCGGCGGCCGGTTTCTTCGGCTCCTTGCGCAGCGGCACCTCCCGCTCCCGGCGCAGCACGGTCCCGCTCGCCTCGGTGAGCACGAGCGTGCCGTACTCCCCCTCGACCGCGAGCAGCTCCTGGGCGAGCAACTGCCGGATGACGCCCCGCCATTCGCCGTCGGTGAGGTCCTGGCCGATGCCGAACACCGAGAGCTGGTCGTGGTCGAACTGGATGACCTTGCCGGTGCGCTTGCCGAGCAGGATGTCCACGATCTGCACGGCGCCGAACTTCTGCCCGCGCTCGCGCTGCAGCCGCACCACCGTGGAGAGCACCTTCTGCGCGGCGACCGTGCCGTCCCAGGTCTCCGGCGGGGTGAGGCAGGTGTCGCAGTTGCCGCATCCCTCGGCGGAGGGCTCCTGGCCGAAGTAGGCGAGGAGCTGCCCGCGCCGGCAGCGGACGGTCTCGCACAGGGCGAGCATCGCGTCGAGGTGGGCGGACGCCCGGCGGCGGAACGCCTCGTCGCCCTCGCCGGACTGGATCAGCTTGCGCTGCTGTATGACGTCGTTGAGGCCGTAGGCCATCCAGGCGGTGGAGGACAGGCCGTCACGCCCCGCACGGCCCGTCTCCTGGTAGTAGCCCTCGACGGACTTGGGCAGGTCGAGGTGGGCGACGAAGCGTACGTCCGGCTTGTCGATGCCCATGCCGAAGGCGATGGTCGCGACCACGACCAGGCCCTCCTCGCGCAGGAACCGGGACTGGTGGGCCGCGCGCGTGCCCGCGTCGAGGCCCGCGTGGTAGGGCACCGCCTCGATGCCGTTGGCGCTCAGGAACTCGGCGGTGCGCTCCACCGAGTTGCGGGAGAGGCAGTAGACGATGCCGGCGTCGCCCGGGTGCTCCTCCCGCAGGAAGGCCAGCAACTGCTTCCTGGGGTCGGCCTTGGGCACGATCCGGTACTGGATGTTGGGCCGGTCGAAGCTCGCCACGAAGTGGCGGGCGGCCGGCATGCCGAGCCGCTGGGTGATCTCCTGGTGGGTCGCGTGCGTGGCCGTGGCGGTGAGCGCGATCCGCGGCACGTCCGGCCAGCGCTCGCCGAGCAGGGAGAGGGCCAGGTAGTCGGGGCGGAAGTCGTGGCCCCACTGTGAGACGCAGTGCGCCTCGTCGATGGCGAAGACGGAGATCTTGCCGCGGGAGAGCAGGTCGAGCGTGGCCTCCACGCGCAGCCGCTCCGGGGCCAGGTACAGCAGGTCCAGCTCGCCCGCGAGG
Organism: Streptomyces sp. NPDC056580; assembly: GCF_042793175.1. Taxonomy (NCBI): domain Bacteria; kingdom Bacillati; phylum Actinomycetota; class Actinomycetes; order Kitasatosporales; family Streptomycetaceae; genus Streptomyces; species Streptomyces sp. NPDC056580. The sequence continues at coordinate 242,949 of NZ_JBHTVE010000010.1, forward strand.
AACTCGGCCTCGACCACGCGCCGCTCGTCGAAGTCCTGCGTGGAGTTGATGAAGCCCGCTCGCACGCCGAGCGCCCGCAGGGCGTCCACCTGGTCCTGCATCAGCGCGATCAGCGGCGAGACCACCACGCCCGTACCCGGTCTGACCAGGGACGGGATCTGGTAGCACAGCGACTTGCCGCCACCGGTCGGCATGAGCACGACGGCGTCGCCGCCCGCCACCACATGCTCGATGACCTCTTCCTGCTCGCCGCGGAAGGCCTCGTACCCGAAGACCCGGTGCAACGTGGCCAGCGCCTCGCTCGCGGCCGCGTCCGGCCCTTCGGTCACCACCTGCATCTCTCCGATCCCGCCCGTCGTGCTCATCGTCCGGTCCCCCGTGTCCTGTCTTTCCCGTCCCCCGTGCGTCGTCGTCCCTCGACCACTGCCTCCACGATAGGGGTCCACGCCGACAGTGCCGGAAGTTGTCCACAGATGCGCATGGTCTGTCGTATCAGCTCATCGGGTGCGGTCCGGGGGTCGTCGCTGAACCGATCGGGTGCTTATCGGCAGCCGCCCATCGACCCATCGGGTGCTTCTGGGGGGGGCGCCCGCCCCGGCACGGGAAAAGGCTGCTGGAGCGGGCCGGAGGAGGCTCGCCCGCCGACGGAACACGTCGCGCTCCCCCGAGGGGTGCGCGATTCCACCCGCGCCCGCCCCTAGGAGCCCCGCCTCATGATCGCTCGTTTCGCAGGAGCCGCCCTCGCCCTCGTCGCGGCCCTCGCCGTGCCTGCGTCCGCGCCCGCCCACGCCACCGGCCTGAACCCCGCCGTCGAGCAGCAGCTCGGGGAGGCCTACGCGGCCACGGCGCAGTACAGCTACACGCCGTTCGCGGCCGCGGACGGCTACCGGGCCCGCGTCTGCCTGGCCCGCGCCGAGGGCGGCATGGGCTTCCACTACTTCAACGAGTCCCACTTCGGCTCGCTGGACCCGACGCGGCCGGGCGGGCTGCTCTACGAGGACGCCGGGCACGGCGAGCGCCGGCTCATCGGTGTGGAGTGGGTCGTCCCGGTCAAAGGCAAGAACATGAAGCGGCCCCGGCTGTTCGGGCATGACTTCCAGGGCCCGATGCCCGGCCACTACCCGGGCATGCCCACCCACTACGACCTGCACGTGTGGCTGTACAAGCAGAACCCCAATGGCCTCTTCGCGCAGTGGAACCCGCGGGTGACGTGCCCCGCCTCGGCCGCGTCGGGCATGTCGGGCATGAAGGATGCGAAGGGCACGACCAGCATGAAGGGCATGCAGGGCAATTCGGGTCACTGACGTGCGACGGCCCCGGTTCCTCACCGGGAGGAACCGGGGCCGCGGGACAGCACCTCAGCGCACGAAGACGCCCGCCTGGCTCGCCAGGTCCAGGAAGTACTGCGGCGCCACGCCGAGCACCAGCGTGACCGCCACGCCCACCCCGATCGCCGTCATGGTCAGCGGCGAGGGCACGGCCACGGTCGGTCCCTCGGGCCTGGGCTCGCTGAAGAACATCAGCACGATCACCCGGATGTAGAAGAACGCGGCGATCGCCGAGGAGATCACACCGACCACGACCAGCGGGGCCGCGCCGCCGTCCGCCGCCGCCTTGAACACGGCGAACTTCCCCGCGAAACCGGAGGTCAGCGGGATGCCCGCGAATGCCAGCAGGAACACGGCGAACACGGCCGCCACCAGCGGGGAGCGGCGGCCGAGCCCCGCCCACTTGGACAGGTGGGTGGCCTCGCCGCCGGCGTCGCGCACCAGGGTCACCACCGCGAAGGCGCCGATCGTCACGAACGAGTACCCGGCGAGGTAGAACAGGACGGACGACACGCCGTCCTTCGAGGTCGCGATGACACCGGCGAGGATGAATCCGGCGTGCGCGATGGACGAGTACGCCAGCAGCCGCTTGATGTCGGTCTGGGTGATCGCGACGATCGCGCCGCCCAGCATGGTGATGACGGCCACCGCCCACATGACCGGCCGCCAGTCCCAGCGCATGCCCGGCAGGACGACGTACAGCAGGCGCAGCAGCGCGCCGAACGCCGCGACCTTGGTCGCCGCGGCCATGAACCCGGTCACCGGGGTGGGCGCGCCCTGGTAGACGTCGGGCGTCCACATGTGGAACGGGACGGCGCCCACCTTGAACAGCAGACCCATCATGATCATGGCGCCGCCGATCAGCAGCAGCGCGTCGTTGCCCATGGTGCCGGCGAGGGCCGGGTCGACGTTGGTGACCGTGCCGTCGACGACCTGCGCGATGCGCCCGTACGACACCGAGCCGGCGTAGCCGTAGAGCATGGCGATGCCGAACAGGGTGAACGCGGAGGCGAACGCGCCGAGCAGGAAGTACTTGACCGCGGCCTCCTGCGACATCAGCCGCTTGCGGCGGGCGAGCGCGCACAGCAGGTACAGCGGCAGCGAGAAGACCTCCAGGGCCACGAACAGCGTCAGCAGGTCGTTGGCCGCGGGGAACACCAGCATGCCCGCGATGGCGAAGAGCAGCAGCGGGAAGACCTCGGTGGTGGTGAACCCGGCCCGGACGGCCGCCTTCTCGCTGTCGCTGCCGGGCACGGACGCGGCCTGCGCGGCGAAGGAGTCGACCCGGTTGCCGTGCGCCTCCGGGTCCAGGCGCCGCTCGGCGAAGGTGAACAGGCCGACCAGGCCGGCCAGCAGGATCGTGCCCTGCAGGAACAGGGCCGGTCCGTCGACCGCGATCGCCCCCATCGCGGCGATGTGCGCCTTCGTGGTGCCGTATCCGTTCGCCGCGAGGGCGACGACCGCGGCGAAGGCGGCGCACAGCGCCACGACGGAGACGAACACCTGCGTGTAGTAGCGGGACCTGCGCGGGACGAACGCCTCGACGAGCACCCCGACCAGTGCCGCACCGACCACGATCAGGGTCGGCGACAGCTGTCCGTATTCGATCTTCGGCGCGTCGATCTTCGAGATCGGGTCGGCCGCGGTTGTCCACAGGCTGTGGACGGCTGTTGCGCTCACTTGGCCGCCTCCACCTCGGGCTTGGGGTCGGTCTTGTGTACGTCGGACATGGTCTGCTTGACCGCCGGATTGACGATGTCCGTGACGGGCTTCGGGTAGACCCCGAGGAAGATCAGCAGCACGATCAGCGGGGTGACGACCACCAGTTCGCGCAGGCGCAGGTCGGGCATGGCCGACACCTCGGGTTTCACCGGGCCGGTCATCGTCCGCTGGTACAGGACGAGGGTGTAGAGCGCGGCGAGGACGATGCCGAAGGTGGCGATGACGCCGATCACCGGGTAGCGCGTGAACGTGCCGACCAGCACCAGGAACTCGCTCACGAACGGGGCGAGCCCGGGCAGCGACAGAGTGGCGAGGCCGCCGATCAGGAAGGTGCCGGCGAGCACCGGGGCGACCTTCTGCACGCCCCCGTAGTCGGCGATGAGCCGGGAGCCGCGCCGGGAGATCAGGAACCCGGCGACCAGCATCAGCGCGGCCGTGGAGATGCCGTGGTTGACCATGTAGAGGGTGGCCCCGGACTGGCCCTGGCTGGTCATCGCGAAGATGCCCATGATGATGAAGCCGAAGTGCGAGATCGACGCGTAGGCCACCAGGCGCTTGATGTCCCGCTGGCCGACGGCGAGCAGCGCGCCGTAGACGATGCTGATGAGCGCCAGTACCAGGATGACGGGCGTCGCCCACTTGCTGGCCTCCGGGAAGAGCTGGAGGCAGAAGCGGAGCATCGCGAAGGTGCCCACCTTGTCGACCACCGCCGTGATGAGCACGGCGACCGGGGCGGTGGACTCCTGCATGGCGTTGGGCAGCCAGGTGTGCAGCGGCCACAGCGGCGCCTTCACCGCGAAGGCGAAGAAGAAGCCGAGGAACAGCCAGCGTTCGGTGCCGGTCGCCATGTGCAGCGAGCCGTTCGCCCGCGCCTGCGCGATCTCCTGGAGGCTGAAGTTCCCGGCGACCACGTAGAGGCCGATCACCGCGGCCAGCATGATCAGGCCGCCGACGAGGTTGTAGAGCAGGAACTTCACGGCCGCGTACGACCGCTGGGTGGAGGCCGCCGCCTCACCGTGCTCGTGGGCCCGGTCCCCGAAGCCGCCGATGAGGAAGTACATCGGGATGAGCATGGCTTCGAAGAAGATGTAGAAGAGGAAGACGTCGGTGGCCTCGAAGGAGATGATCACCATCGCCTCGACGGCCAGGATCAGCACGAAGAAGCCCTGGGTGGGCCGCCAGCGGCGGCTGCCGGTCTCCAGCGGATCGGCGTCGTGCCAGCCGGCCAGGATGATGAACGGGATGAGCAGCGCGGTCAGGGCGAGCAGCGCCACCGCGATGCCGTCCACGCCCAGTTCGTACCGCACACCGAAGTCCGCGATCCAGGCATGGGATTCGGTGAGCTGGTAGCGGCCGCCGTCCGGGTCGAAGCGGACCAGGACGGTGATCGCCAGGGCGAGTGTGGCGAGCGAGACGACCAGCGCCAGCCACTTGGCGGCGGTGCGCTTCGCGGCCGGTACGGCGGCCGTGGCGACCGCCCCGAGGGCCGGGACCACCGCCGTCGCTGTCAGCAGGGGAAAGGACATCGGTATCAGACCGCCCTCATCAGCAGGGTCGCGGCGACCAGGAGTGCCGCGCCGCCGAACATCGAGACCGCGTAGGAGCGGGCGAAGCCGTTCTGGACCCGGCGCAGCCGTCCGGACAGACCGCCGAAGCCGGCCGCCGTGCCGTTGACGACACCGTCGACCAGGGTGTGGTCGACGTACACCAGGGAGCGCGTGAGGTGTTCGCCGCCGCGCACCAGGACGACATGGTTGAAGTCGTCCTGCAGCAGGTCGCGCCGGGCGGCCCGGGTGAGCAGCGAGCCGCGCGGGGCGACCGCCGGGACGGGCTTGCGGCCGTACTGCGCCCAGGCGATGCCGACGCCGACGACCAGGCAGACCAGGGTGGCGCCGGTGACCGTCGCGGCGCTGACCGGCGAGTGGCCCTCGCTGTGGCCGGTGACCGGCTCCAGCCAGTTGAGGAAGCGGTCGCCGAGGTGGAAGAAGAAACCGCCGAAGACGGAGCCGACGGCCAGCACGACCATGGGGATCGTCATGATCTTCGGGGACTCGTGCGGGTGCGGCTCCGCGTGTTCGCCGTGGTGCTCGGCGGCCGGCTCCGCGCTGGGCGCCTCGGGGGAACGGGTGGGCTGGTGCTTCCAGCGCTCCTCCCCGAAGAACGTCATCAGCATCACGCGCGTCATGTAGAAGGCGGTGATGGCCGCGCCGAGCAGGGCCACGCCACCGAGGATCCAGCCCTGGGTGCCGCCCTTGGCGAAGGCCGCCTCGATGATCGCGTCCTTGGAGTAGAAGCCGGACAGGAACGGGAAGCCGATGATAGCCAGGTAGCCGAGGCCGAAGGTGACGAAGGTGACCGGCATGTACTTGCGCAGGCCGCCGTACTTGCGCATGTCGACCTCGTCGTTCATGCCGTGCATCACCGAACCGGCCCCGAGGAACAGGCCGGCCTTGAAGAAGCCGTGGGTGACCAGGTGCATGATCGCGAAGACGTAGCCGATCGGGCCGAGGCCCGCCGCCAGCACCATGTAGCCGATCTGCGACATGGTCGAACCGGCCAGCGCCTTCTTGATGTCGTCCTTGGCGCAACCGACGATCGCACCGAAGAGGAGCGTGACGGCGCCGACCACGGTGACGGCCAGCTGCGCGTCGGGCGCCGCGTTGAAGATGGCGCCGGAGCGGACGATCAGGTACACGCCCGCCGTCACCATCGTCGCGGCGTGGATCAGGGCCGAGACCGGGGTCGGGCCCTCCATCGCGTCCCCGAGCCAGGACTGCAGCGGGACCTGGGCCGACTTGCCGCACGCGGCGAGCAGCAGCATCAGGCCGATCGCGGTGAGCCGGCCCTCGGAGGTGTCACCGGTGTGGCCGAGGACCGGTCCGAAGGCGAAGCTGCCGAAGGTGGTGAACATCAGCATGATCGCGATCGACAGGCCGATGTCGCCGACCCGGTTGACCAGGAAGGCCTTCTTCGCGGCCGTCGCGGCGCTGGGCTTGTGCTGCCAGAACCCGATGAGCAGGTACGAGGCGAGGCCGACGCCCTCCCAGCCGACGTACAGCAGCAGGTAGTTGTCGGCGAGGACCAGCAGCAGCATCGCCGCCAGGAACAGGTTCAGGTAGCCGAAGAAGCGGCGGCGCCGCTCGTCGTGCTCCATGTACCCGACCGAGTAGAGGTGGATGAGGGAGCCGACGCCCGTGATCAGCAGCACGAACGTCATCGACAGCTGGTCAAGGCGGAAGGTGACGTCCGCCTGGAAGTCGCCGACCGAGATCCACGTCCACAGGTGCTGGGTCAGGGTGCGCTGTCCGGCGTCCTTGCCGAGCAGGCCGGCGAAGAGGACCACGCCGATGACGAACGAGGTGGCCGACAGGAGCGTGCCGATCCAGTGGCCCACGGCGTCCAGCCGCCGGCCGCCGGCCAGGAGGACGGCCGCTCCGAGCAGGGGCGCCGCGATGAGCAGCGCGATCAGGTTGTCCACGATTCTTCCGACCCCTTACAGCTTCATCAGGCTGGCGTCGTCGACCGAGGCCGAGTGGCGGGTACGGAACAGCGACACGATGATCGCGAGGCCCACCACGACCTCCGCGGCGGCGACGACCATCGTGAAGAAGGCGATGATCTGGCCGTCGAGGTTGCCGTGCATCCGGGAGAAGACGACGAACGCGAGGTTGCAGGCGTTGAGCATCAGCTCGACGCACATGAACACGACGATCGCGTTGCGCCGGATCAGCACTCCGGTCGCGCCGACGGTGAACAGCAGGGCCGCGAGGTAGAGGTAGTTGACCGGATTCACTTCGACGCCTCCTCGGGCCGCTTGAACGTCGCCGGCTCGATCGCGGTCCGCTCCAGACGCTCGGCGGCACGCTGCTCCAGGGCCCGCAGGTCGTTGAGCGCCTCCGCCGACACGTCCCGGATCTGACCGCGTTCGCGCAGCGTCTTGTTCACGGTCAGCTCGGAGGGGGTGCCGTCGGGCAGCAGGCCCGCGATGTCCACGGCGTTGTGGCGGGCGTAGACGCCCGGGGCGGGCAGCGGCGGGATGTGCCTGCCTTCCCGGATGCGCTGCTCGGCCAGCTCGCGCTGGGTCCTGGCCCGCTCGGTGCGCTCGCGGTGGGTGAGCACCATCGCGCCGACGGCGGCCGTGATCAGCAGGGCGCCGGTGATCTCGAAGGCGAAGACGTACTTGGTGAAGATGAGGGACGCGAGGCCCTCCACGTTGCCGTGCGCGTTCGCCTGGCCGGTGCCGTTGAACTCCTTCAGCGAGGCGTTGCCGATGCCGGCGAACAGCAGCACACCGAAGCCGGCCCCGCAGAGGAGGGCCAGCCAGCGCTGGCCCTTGATGGTCTCCTTCAGCGAGTCCGCGGCCGTGACGCCGACGAGCATCACAACGAACAGGAACAGCATCATGATCGCGCCGGTGTAGACGACGATCTGCACGATGCCCAGGAAGTAGGCACCGTTGGCGAGGTAGAACACCGCCAGGATGATCATGGTCCCGGCGAGGCAGAGGGCGCTGTGCACGGCCTTTTTCATCAGCACGGTGCACAGGGCGCCGATCACCGCGAAGGTGCCGAGGACCCAGAACTGGAAGGCCTCACCGGTGGAGGTGGTGTAGGCGGCGAGCTGCTGTGCGCTCATCGGCCGATCACCTTCTCCGACGCCGGTTCGGTCTCGCCGAAGGTGCTGTCGCCCTCCTGCACCACCTCGCCCTTGGAGACGGCGGTCTGGCGCACCGTGCCCGGCGCGGCCTCCGTCACCAGGCCCCGGTAGTAGTCCTGCTCGTCCGTCCCGGGGAAGATCGCGTGCGGCGTGTCGACCATGCCCTCCTCCAGACCGGCGAGCAGCTGCTCCTTGGTGTAGATGAGGTTGGCGCGGCTGGAGTCGGCCAGTTCGAACTCGTTGGTCATCGTCAGCGCGCGCGTGGGGCAGGCCTCGATGCACAGGCCGCACAGGATGCAACGGGCGTAGTTGATCTGGTAGACGCGGCCGTACCGCTCGCCCGGCGAGTAGCGCTCCTCGTCGGTGTTGTCGGCGCCCTCCACGTAGATGGCGTCGGCGGGGCAGGCCCAGGCGCACAGCTCGCAGCCGACGCACTTCTCCAGGCCGTCCGGATGGCGGTTCAGCTGGTGCCGTCCGTGGAACCGCGGAGCCGTGGTCTTCTGCTGCTCCGGGTACTGCTCGGTGAGCCGCTTCTTGAACATGGCCTTGAAGGTCACGCCGAAGCCGGCCACGGGATTCTGGAAGCCGGGCTTGGTCCGCCCGGACTCCGTTGGCTCCTCAGCCATCGGACGCCTCCTTTCCATCCGAAGATCCGTCACTGACAGTGTCCGGCCCGCCACTGACAATCAGCTCCCGCTCGTGGCGCGGGCGGCGCCTGGGCACGGGGGGCAGCTCCTGCCCGGGCAGCGGCGGCACGGGGAACCCGCCCGCCATCGGGTCGAACCCGGGCTGCGGGCCGGCGGGGCCCTCGTCCGTCCTCGCCTTCTCGCGGAACATGTCGGCGACGAAGGAGAGCAGCAGCAGGGCGATGACACCGCCGCCGACGTAGAGGGCGATGTCGGCGAAGTCGTAGTTCTCGTTGCGCAGCGCCCGCACGGTCGCCACGAGCATCAGCCAGGTCACCGAGACCGGGATGAGGACCTTCCAGCCGAGCTTCATCAGCTGGTCGTACCGGACCCGGGGGAGCGTGCCGCGCAGCCAGATGAAGAAGAACAGCAGCAGCTGGACCTTGATGACGAACCAGAGCAGCGGCCACCAGCCGTGGTTCGCGCCCTCCCAGAAGCCGCTGATCGGCCAGGGGGCGCGCCAGCCGCCGAGGAAGAGGGTGGTCGCGACGGCCGACACCGTCACCATGTTCACGTACTCGGCCAGCATGAACATCGCGAACTTGATGGACGAGTACTCGGTGTTGAAGCCGCCCACCAGGTCGCCCTCGGACTCCGGCATGTCGAAGGGGGCGCGGTTGGTCTCGCCGACCATGGTGACGATGTAGAGAATGAAGGAGACCGGCAGCAGCAGGATGTACCAGCGGTCGTGCTGCTGCTCGACGATGGCCGACGTCGACATCGACCCCGAGTAGAGGAACACGGAGGCGAACGCGGCGCCCATCGCGATCTCGTAGGAGATCATCTGCGCGCAGGAGCGCAGGCCGCCGAGGAGCGGGTAGGTGGATCCGGAGCTCCAGCCCGCCAGCACGATGCCGTAGATGCCGACCGAGGCGACCGCGAGGATGTAGAGCATCGCGATCGGCAGGTCGGTGAGCTGCATCGTGGTGCGCGTGCCGAAGATCGAGATCTCGTTGTCGGCCGGGCCGAAGGGGATCACCGCGATCGCCATGAAGGCCGGGATGGCCGCGACGATCGGTGCGAGGACGTAGACCACCTTGTCCGCGCGCTTGACGATGACGTCTTCCTTGAGCATCAGCTTGATGCCGTCGGCGAGCGACTGGAGCATGCCCCAGGGGCCGTGCCGGTTGGGGCCGATGCGCAACTGCATCCAGGCGACGACCTTGCGCTCCCAGACGATGGAGAACAGCACGGTCACCATCAGGAACGCGAAGCAGAAGACGGCCTTGACGACGACCAGCCACCAGGGGTCGCGGCCGAACATCGAGAGGTCTGCAGCCGCGAGGTACGGGCTCATGCCTCCACCTCCTTGGGGGCCTGTTCGGCGGGCGCCGCCGGGCCGATACGGACGAGGTCGCCGGGCTGCGCACCGGTGCCGGAGGCGACGCCCGCGCCGGCGGAGTTCAGCGGCAGCCACACCACCCGGTCGGGCATCTCGGTGACCTGGAGCGGGAATTCGACGGCGCCGCGAGGGCCGGTGACGGCCAGGACACCGCCGTCCGCGACGCCTGCCTCGGCGGCCGTCGCCGCCGACACGCGCGCGCGTGCCGCGTGCCGGGTCCCGGCGAGGGCCTCGTCGCCCTCCTGCAGGACGCCCTGGTCGAGCAGCAGCCGGTGCCCGGCGAGCACCGCCTCGCCGACGGCCGGGCGGGGCAGCACGCCCCCGGTCTCCAGGGGGTCGGTGGCCCGCGGGCCGTCCCAGGCGCCGAGCCGGTCGATCTCCGCGCGCGTGGTGCGCAGGTCCGGCAGGCCCAGGTGGACGTCCATGGCGTCGGCCAGCATCTGCAGCACCCGCCCGTCGGTGGGGGCGAGGCGGCGGGTCATCTGGTCGGGCTTGAGCGCGGCCTCGAAGAAGCGCACCCGGCCCTCCCAGTTCAGGAAGGTGCCCGCCTTCTCGGCGACCGCGGCGACCGGCAGGACCACGTCGGCGTGCTCGGTGACCTCGCTGGGCCGCAGTTCCAGCGACACCAGGAAGCCGACGCCGCCGAGCGCCTCACGCGCGCGTGCCGGGTCGGGCAGGTCGTCGACCTCCACGCCGGCGACGACGAGCGCGGACAGTTCGCCGGTGGCGGCCGCCTCGATCATCTGTTGGGTGTCGCGGCCGTGACGGACGGGCAGTTCGGCCAGTCCCCAGACCGCGGCGACCTCGTCACGCGCGCGCGGGTCGGTCGCCGGGCGGCCGCCCGGCAGCAGGGACGGCAGCGCGCCCGCCTCGACGGCGCCGCGCTCGCCCGCCCGCCGCGGGATCCACGCCAGTTCGGCGCCGGTGGCGGCGGCCGCGCGGACGGCGGCGGTGAGGCCGCCGGCGACCGAGGCGAGCCTCTCCCCCACGACGATCACCGCGCCCTCGGCGCGCAGGGCCTCGGCGGCCTGCGCGCCGAGTTCGTCGAGGCCGACGCCGCTCGCGAGGGCGTCGAGCCACTCGGTCTCGGTGCCGGGCGCGGCCGGCAGCAGGGTGCCGCCCGCCTTCTCCAGGCCGCGCGTGGTGTGGGTGGCCAGGGCGAACACCCGCTGCTTGTGCTTGCGCCAGGCCTTGCGCAGCCGCAGGAAGACGCCGGGCGCCTCCTCCTCCGACTCGAACCCGGCGAGCAGGACGGCGGGCGCCTTCTCCAGCGCGGTGTACGTGACGCCCGTGCCGTCGAGGTCACGGCCGCGGCCCGCCACCCGGGCCGCGAGGAAGTCGGCCTCCTCGCCGCTGTGCACGCGCGCGCGGAAGTCGATGTCGTTCGTGCCGAGCGCGACCCGCGCGAACTTGCTGTAGGCGTAGGCGTCCTCGACGGTCAGCCGGCCGCCGGTGAGGACGCCGGCCCGGGAGCGGGCGGCGGTCAGGCCGCGCGCGGCCGCCTCAAGGGCCTCCGGCCAGGAGGCCGGTTCCAGGACGCCGTCGGCGTTGCGCACCAGCGGGAGGTCGAGGCGGTCCCTGGCCTGCGCGTACCGGAACGCGAAGCGTCCCTTGTCGCAGATCCACTCCTCGTTGACCTCGGGGTCGTCGGCGGCGAGCCGCCGCATGACCTTGCCGCGCCGGTGGTCGGTGCGCGTCGCGCAGCCGCCCGAGCAGTGTTCGCACACCGACGGCGAGGAGACGAGGTCGAAGGGCCGGGAGCGGAAGCGGTAGGCCGCCGAGGTGAGGGCGCCCACCGGGCAGATCTGGATGGTGTTGCCGGAGAAGTACGACTCGAACGGGTCGCCCTCACCGGTGCCGACCTGCTGCAGTGCGCCCCGCTCGATCAGTTCGATCATCGGGTCGCCCGCGACCTGGTTGGAGAAGCGGGTGCAGCGGGCGCACAGCACGCACCGCTCGCGGTCGAGGAGCACCTGTGCCGAGATCGGCACGGGCTTCTCGTAGGTCCGCTTGCGGCCCTCGAAGCGGGACTCCGCGTTGCCGTGCGACATGGCCTGGTTCTGCAGCGGGCACTCGCCGCCCTTGTCGCAGACCGGGCAGTCCAGCGGGTGGTTGATGAGCAGCAGCTCCATCACGCCGTGCTGGGCCTTCTCCGCCACCTGCGAGGTGAGCTGGGTCTTCACGACCATGCCGTCGGTGCACGTGATGGTGCAGGACGCCATGGGCTTGCGCTGGCCCTCGACCTCGACGATGCACTGTCGGCAGGCGCCGGCCGGGTCCAGCAGGGGGTGGTCGCAGAACCGCGGGATCTCGATGCCGAGCTGCTCGGCGGCCCGGATGACCAGGGTGCCCTTGGGCACGCTGGTCTCGATGCCGTCGATCGTCAGCGTGACGAGGTCCTCCGGCGGGACCGCCGCCTCTCCCCCTCCGGAGGGAGCACTGGTGGTCACGGTCATGCGTTCACCTCCGGGCGGTCCGCCCAGGCCGTCGACTTGGCCGGGTCGAAGGGGCAGCCCCGGCCCGTGATGTGCTGCTCGTACTCCTCGCGGAAGTACTTCAGCGAGGAGAAGATCGGGGATGCGGCGCCGTCACCGAGGGCGCAGAAGGACTTGCCGTTGATGTTGTCGGCGATGTCGGCGAGCTTGTCGAGGTCGGGCATGGCACCCTTGCCCGCCTCGATGTCCCGCAGCAACTGCACCAGCCAGTAGGTGCCTTCGCGGCAGGGGGTGCACTTGCCGCAGGACTCGTGGGCGTAGAACTCGGTCCAGCGGGTCACCGCCCGCACCACGCAGGTCGTCTCGTCGAAGCACTGCAGGGCCTTGGTGCCGAGCATGGAACCCGCGGCGCCGACCCCTTCGTAGTCGAGGGGGACGTCGAGGTGCTCGTCGGTGAACATCGGGGTGGAGGAGCCGCCCGGGGTCCAGAACTTGAGGCGGTGGCCGGGCCGCATCCCGCCGCTCATGTCGAGGAGCTGGCGGAGTGTGACGCCGAGCGGCGCCTCGTACTGGCCGGGGCTCGCGACGTGGCCGCTGAGCGAGTAGAGCGTGAAGCCCGGGGACTTCTCGCTGCCCATCGACCTGAACCAGTCTTTCCCGTTCTTCAGGATGGCGGGAACCGACGCGATCGACTCGACGTTGTTCACAACAGTCGGGCAGGCGTAGAGCCCTTCGATGGCCGGGAAAGGGGGACGGAGCCGCGGTTGACCACGGCGGCCTTCGAGCGAGTCGAGCAGCGCGGTCTCCTCACCGCAGATGTACGCGCCGGCGCCGGCGTGCACGGTGAGTTCGAGGTCGAGTCCGCTGCCGAGGATGTTCTCGCCGAGGTAACCCGCCGCGTAGGCCTCGCGCACGGCCTCGTGCAACCGCCGCAGAACGGGGACGACTTCACCACGCAGGTAGATGAAGGCGTGCGACGACCGGATGGCGTAGCACGCGATCACGATGCCCTCGATGAGGCTGTGCGGGTTCGCGAAGAGGAGCGGGATGTCCTTGCACGTCCCGGGCTCCGACTCGTCGGCGTTGACAACAAGATAATGCGGTTTTCCATCACCCTGGGGAATGAACTGCCACTTCATTCCCGTCGGGAATCCCGCGCCGCCGCGCCCGCGCAGACCGGAGTCCTTGACGTACGCGATCAGGTCGTCCGGCGACATGGCGAGCGCCTTGCGGAGCCCCTCGTACCCCTCGTGCCTCCGGTAGACGTCCATGGACCAGGACCGGTCCTCGTCCCAGAAGGCCGACAGCACGGGTGCGAGCAGCTTCTCGGGGCTCATGTCCTTGAGGTCGGGTGCCACGGTCATCACTCCCCCTCCTCGGCGGCGGGCCCTGCAGGGTGGGCCGGGTCGGAGGCCGATGTCTGCTGCGGCGCGTCATGGGAACTGAGGTGCTCGGCCGTCGACGGCCGGTGCGCCCGGTCCTGCGGTTCGTCGTGCGGACCGCCGTCCCGCGGATGGACCACGCGCGCGGGTGCGGCTTCTCCCTTCGCCAGGCGAAGGCCCACCAGCGACGCCGGTCCCGCACTGCCGCCCTCCTCGACGGCGCCGGGCCGCTCGTCGGGGAAGCCGGCCAGGATCCGCGCGGTCTCCTTGAAGGTGCACAGGCGCGCCCCGCGCGTGGGCTGTACGGGCCGCCCCTCGCGCAGGTCGTCCACCAGGCGCTTGGCGCTGCCGGGGGTCTGGTTGTCGAAGAACTCCCAGTTGACCATCACGACCGGTGCGAAGTCGCAGGCCGCGTTGCACTCGATGTGCTCCAGGGTGACCTTGCCGTCGTCGGTGGTCTCGCCGTTGCCGACGCCCAGGTGCTCCTGGAGGGTCTCGAAGATCGCGTCGCCGCCCATCACCGCGCACAGCGTGTTGGTGCAGACGCCCACCTGGTAGTCGCCGGACGGCCTGCGCCGGTACATGGTGTAGAAGGTGGCGACGGCGGTGACCTCCGCCGTGGTCAGGTCCAGCATGTCCGCGCAGAACCGCATGCCGGTGCGGGTGACGTGACCCTCCTCCGACTGCACGAGGTGGAGCAGCGGCAGCAGGGCCGAACGGGAGTCGGGGTAGCGCGCGATCACCTCGCGCGCGTCCGCCTCGAGCCGGGTCCGGACGTCATCCGGGTACGCGGGCGCGGGCGGTTGGGGCATGCCCAGGCTGACGCCACGCTCCGAAGAACTGGTGGTCACCGGTCGACGCCTCCCATCACGGGGTCGATGGACGCGACGGCGACGATGACGTCGGCGACCTGGCCGCCCTCGCACATCGCCGCCATGGCCTGCAGGTTGGTGAAGGACGGGTCGCGGAAGTGGACCCGGTAGGGGCGGGTGCCGCCGTCGGAGACGGCGTGCACGCCGAGTTCGCCCTTGGGGGACTCGACGGCCGCGTAGGCCTGGCCCGGCGGGACGCGGAAGCCCTCGGTGACCAGCTTGAAGTGGTGGATCAGGGCCTCCATGGAGGTGCCCATGATCTTCTTGATGTGGTCGAGGGAGTTGCCGAGCCCGTCCGGTCCCAGGGCGAGCTGGGCGGGCCAGGCGATCTTCTTGTCGGCGACCATGACGGGGCCGGGCTGGAGCCGGTCCAGGCACTGCTCGACGATCCCCAGCGACTGGCGCATCTCCTCGAGGCGGATCAGGAAGCGGCCGTAGGCGTCGCAGGAGTCGGCGGTCGGGACGTCGAAGTCGTACGTCTCGTAGCCGCAGTAGGGCTGTGTCTTGCGCAGGTCGTGCGGCAGGCCGGTGGAGCGCAGGATCGGGCCGGTCGCACCGAGGGCCATGCAGCCGGCGAGGTCGAGGTAGCCGACGTCCTGCATGCGGGCCTTGAAGATGGGGTTCCCGGTGGCGAGCGCGTCGTACTCGGGGAGGTTCTTCTTCATCTTCTTCACGAACTCGCGGATCTGGTCCACCGCGCCGGGCGGCAGGTCCTGGGCGAGTCCGCCGGGGCGGATGTACGCGTGGTTCATCCGCAGGCCCGTGATGAGCTCGTAGATGTCGAGAATCATTTCACGATCACGGAATCCGTAGATCATGATCGTGGTGGCGCCCAGCTCCATGCCGCCGGTGGCGATGCACACCAGGTGGGAGGAGAGCCGGTTCAGCTCCATCAGGAGCACCCGGATGATCTCGGCGCGCTCGGGTACCTGGTCCTCGATGCCGAGGAGCTTCTCGACGGCGAGGCAGTAGGCCGTCTCGTTGAAGAAGGACGTCAGGTAGTCCATGCGCGTCACGAACGTGGTGCCCTGCGTCCAGGTCCGGTACTCGAGGTTCTTCTCGATGCCGGTGTGGAGGTAGCCGATGCCGCAGCGGGCCTCGGTGACCGTCTCGCCATCGATCTCGAGGATGAGCCGGAGCACTCCATGGGTGGACGGGTGCTGGGGACCCATGTTGACGACGATGCGCTCGTCGTCGGCGCGGGCCGCGGACTGGACGATCTCGTCCCAGTCGCCACCGGTGACCGTGTAGACGGCGCCCTCGGTGGTCTCGCGGGCCGATGCCATCGAGGAGGTGGTCCCGGAGGGACTCGATGAGGGGCGGTGGCCGGGCGACGGGTTGGGAGTGCTCACGAGTACGACCTCCGCTGGTCCGGAGCCGGGATCTGGGCGCCCTTGTACTCGACGGCGATGCCGCCGAGGGGGTAGTCCTTGCGCTGCGGGTGGCCCTGCCAGTCGTCCGGCATCATGATCCGGGTCAGGGCCGGGTGACCGTCGAAGACGATCCCGAAGAAGTCGTAGGTCTCGCGCTCGTGCCAGTCGTTGGTCGGGTACACGGAGACCAGGGACGGGATGCGCGGCTCGCTGCCGGGGGCGCTCACCTCGAGGCGGATCAGCCGGTTGTGGGTGATCGAGCGCAGGTGGTAGACGGCGTGCAGCTCGCGGCCCTTGTCCTGCGGGTAGTGGACCCCGCTGACCCCGGTGCACAGCTCGAAGCGGAGCGCGGGGTCGTCGCGGAGGGTGCGGGCGACGCGGACCAGGTGCTCGCGTTCGATGTGGAAGGTCAGTTCGCCGCGGTCGACGACCGTCTTCTCGATGGCGTTCTCCGGGAGGAGTCCCTGCTCCTCCAGGGCGCCCTCGAGCTCGTCGGCCACCTCGTCGAACCAGCCGCCGTAGGGCCGGTTCGCCGGTCCCGGGAGGCGGACCGAGCGGACCAGGCCGCCGTAGCCGGAGGTGTCGCCGCCGTTGCCGGCGCCGAACATGCCGCGCTGGACGCGGATCTCCTCGCCGCCCTGGCCGCGCTGGCCGGGGAGGTTGGAGCCGGCGAGGTCCTTCTCCGGGTTCACCCCGTCCGCTGACCCGTTGACGCCGTTGGCGCCGTTCGCGTCGCTCACCGCAGCAGCCCCTTCATCTCGATCGTGGGCAGGGCCTTGAGCGCCGCCTCCTCCGCCTCGCGGGCCGCTTCCTCGGCGTTCACGCCGAGCTTGGCGGACTGGATCTTCTGGTGGAGCTTGAGGATCGCGTCCATCAGCATCTCGGGCCGGGGCGGGCAGCCGGGGAGGTAGATGTCGACCGGGACGATGTGGTCGACGCCCTGGACGATCGCGTAGTTGTTGAACATGCCGCCCGAGGAGGCGCAGACACCCATGGAGATCACCCACTTGGGGTTGGGCATCTGGTCGTAGACCTGCCTCAGGACCGGCGCCATCTTCTGGCTGACCCGGCCGGCGACGATCATCAGGTCCGCCTGGCGCGGCGACCCGCGGAAGACCTCCATGCCGAAGCGCGCGAGGTCGTAGCGGCCGGCGCCGGTGGTCATCATCTCGATGGCGCAGCAGGCGAGGCCGAAGGTGGCCGGGAAGACGGACGCCTTGCGCACCCACCCCGCGGCCTGCTCGACGGTGGTCAGCAGGAAGCCGCTCGGCAGCTTTTCTTCGAGTCCCATGTCGTTAAAGGCCCCTCAGTCCCATTCCAGGCCGCCGCGCCGCCATACGTACGCGTACGCGACGAAGACGGTGAGCACGAAGAGCAGCATCTCCACGAGCCCGAAGATCCCCAGGGCGTCGAAGGTGACGGCCCAGGGGTAGAGGAAGACGATCTCGATGTCGAAGACGATGAAGAGCATCGCCGTCAGGTAGTACTTGATGGGGAAGCGCCCGCCGCCGGCCGGCGTGGGGGTCGGCTCGATACCGCACTCGTAGGCCTCGAGTTTGGCGCGGTTGTACCGCTTCGGACCGATCAGCGTGGCCATGACCACGGAGAAGATCGCAAAGCCTGCCCCGAGGGCTCCCAGTACGAGGATGGGCGCATACGCGTTCACCGCTCCTCGCTCCTCTCAGTCGGCACTGACTGCTGGCGGTTGCACTGGGCTCACATCCGTCTCACCGGTCCCACGAACCACGCTCGTCCCGGGCGAAGATCGAGAACATGTGAAGCAGGTCACAAGCCCAACTGCCTCGCATCTTATGCCTGCCGCTCTGTGATCTGCGACACGGGGTATTACACAACCTTTGTGATCTCCACCACCTGACGAAGGATCATGAAGTCGGATGATGGGTGATCTTCGTACGCGAAGCGTCCAGCTGATCACCAGAAGTGACATTTTCGCTCGTCGTCGCAGGTGAAGGGGGGCGTCTCCATATCAAGAGAGTTCCGCTGCATGCAAATTGGCTCTGGACGCCATGCCCTGATAGAGGACGCCGTTCACACATCAGGGGGAGGTCCGGGGCGGGGTGTGGACGCGGGGCACTGCGTGCACGGGTTCACGAACTCCCGTCCGCATCCCGCCCTCGCCTCCTCCGCCTACCGCCCGCGCGGGACGTCGCTCCTCCGGTGACCGTTCCGTGACCTCCGCCACACTGATGAGAGGTGTCCGAGAACGGGGCTTGGCCAACGACCCGAACGAGTGGTAAGCGAAGGGCAATTCGGACTTAATGATCAAAGACCGTGATCAAGGGCCTGATCGCGAGCGTCCGTAATGTCCGTTACGGCGTCAATAAAGAAGCTCGCGCCCGCCTTTTGAGGCCCCGATTGAGCAATTGTGGCGCACCACACGTTTCTTGAAGATATGAAGGAGCCCCTGGTACCGGTTGTTCCCATGTCCCACACCGCTCACATACGCAGCCACCGGAAGCCCCGCCGCAGCGCGTCGACCCTCGCGATGCGGGCCGGAGTCGCCGGTGGCGTCCTCAGCACCCTGGCAGTCGCCGGGGCGGCCGGATCGGCGAACGCTGCCGAGCCGGTGACGCAGACCCTCGAACTGCCCACGCTGACGGCCGACCTGGCCGCTCAGGTCGCCCAGTCCGCCGACGCCACTCAGCAGGCGGCGGCCAACTACGAGCTCCAGGCCGAGCGTGACGCGGCCGCCGCGAACGCCGCGAAGCAGGCCAAGTCGGATCTCGCGGACGCCAAGCACAAGGCCGCCGTGGCCAAGAAGAAGGCTCAGGAGGCCGCCCGCAAGGCCGCCGCCGAGCGCGCCGCCCGCAGCGCCGAGCGCCCGACGCTCACCACCACGGCGAGCACCGGTGTCTCCGCGAGCACCAGCACGTCCACCTCCACGTCCACCGCCACCGGTTCGGCGGCGGCCGTCGTCTCCTTCGTGAAGGCCCAGGTCGGCAAGGCCTACGTCTCCGGCGCCACCGGCCCCTCCGCGTACGACTGCTCCGGCCTGGTGCAGACGGCCTTCAAGCAGGTCGGCATCAGCCTGCCGCGCGTCTCCCAGGACCAGTCGACCGCCGGCACCCAGGTGTCGCTGAGCAACCTTCAGCCCGGCGACATCCTCTACTGGGGCGGCGCGGGCAGCGCGTACCACGTGGCGGTGTACGTCGGCGGCGGTATGTTCGTCGGCGCCCAGAACCCCTCCAGCGGCGTCCAGGAGAAGCCGCTGTCGTACGACCCGCCCACCGGCGCGGTGCGGGTGCTCTGAGCACACCGTCACCACGATCCGCACAGGAAGGGCCGCGGCCGCTCGGGGGCCGCGGCCCTTCCTGTTCCCGTCCGTCCCGCTCCCTTCCGGCCCGCTCCCTTCCGGCCCGCTCACGGCTCGGCGGGTGCGGTGAAGGCGGGGAGGGGCCGCCGGCGGCCCGCCAGGGGCAGGCGGTCACCCTGGGGCCTCGGGCGGACGGTGTCGCCGCGGGCCGGCGGGAGGAAGGCGCGCGACGGCGGCCCGGCGGACGAGGTCCTCGTCCGCCGGGCCGCCGGTGTCTGCGCTCCCGCGCCCGGCCGGGTGCCGGGCGCGGTCCCTCACGCCTTCGGCGCGACCCTGCTCAGGCCGTTGATGATGCGGTCCATCGCGTCGCCGCCGGTGGGGTCGGTGAGGTTCGCCAGGAGCTTCAGGGTGAACTTCATCAGGACGGGGTGGGTCAGACCGCGCTGGGCGGCGATCTGCATGACCTTCGGGTTGCCGATGAGCTTCACGAAGGCGCGGCCCAGGCTGTAGTAGCCGCCGTAGGTGTCCTTCAGGACGCGCGGGTAGCGCTGCAGGGCGATCTCGCGCTGGGCGGGCGTCGCGCGCGCGTGGGCCTGCACGATGACGTCGGCGGCGATCTGACCGGACTCCATCGCGTAGGCGATGCCCTCGCCGTTGAAGGGGTTCACCAGGCCGCCCGCGTCGCCGACCAGCAGCAGCCCCTTGGTGTAGTGCGGCTGGCGGTTGAAGGCCATGGGCAGGGCGGCGCCGCGGATCGGCCCGGTCATGTTCTCGGGGGTGTAGCCCCAGTCCTCCGGCATGGACGCGCACCAGGCCTTGAGGACCTCGCGCCAGTCCAGCTCCTTGAAGGCGGCCGAGGTGTTCAGCACGCCGAGGCCGACGTTGGAGGTGCCGTCGCCCATGCCGAAGATCCAGCCGTAGCCGGGCAGCAGGCGCTCCTGGGAGCCGCGCCGGTCCCACAGCTCCAGCCAGGACTCCAGGTAGTCGTCGTCGTGGCGCGGGGAGGTGAAGTAGGTGCGCACGGCGACGCCCATCGGGCGGTCCTCGCGGCGGTGCAGGCCCATCGCGAGGGACAGCCGGGTGGAGTTGCCGTCGGCGGCGACGACGAGCGGCGCGTGGAAGGCGACCTCGCGCTTCTCCTCGCCGAGCTTGGCGGTCACACCGGTGATGCGGCCGGTGCGGTCGTCGACGACGGGGCCGGAGACGTTGCAGCGCTCGTAGAGGCGGGCGCCGGCCTTCTGGGCGTTGCGGGCGAGCTGCTCGTCGAAGTCGTCACGCTTGCGGACGAGGCCGTAGTCGGGGAACGACGCGAGGTCGGGCCAGTCGAGCTGGAGACGGCTGCCGCCGCCGATGATGCGCAGGCCCTTGTTGCGCAGCCAGCCGGCCTCCTCTGAGATGTCGATGCCCATCGCCACCAGCTGCTTGACCGCGCGCGGGGTGAGGCCGTCGCCGCAGACCTTCTCGCGCGGGAACTCGGTCTTCTCCAGCAGGAGGACGTCGAGTCCGGCCTTGGCGAGGTGGTACGCGGTGGTGGAGCCGGCCGGCCCCGCGCCGACGACGATCACATCGGCGGTGTTCTCGGAGAGGGGCTCAGTCACGACGGTCACGGCGGGATCTCCCCAAGTTCGGATTCTGGCGTGCCGACCGGCACTGGACATGGGCAGTCTATTCAGCAGTACTGATCACCCGGCTGAAGGGCTGCCCCGTGAACCGAGCTCTCCCCGCTGTACGGCTGCGTGTGCCCACCGACGAGGACGCGTTCTCCTGGCACCGGGTCTTCGACGACCCGGAGGTCATGGAGTTCCACGGGGGCCGGTCCGCCGAGGTCTCCGTGTACGAGGAGCTGACCGCGCGCCAGCGCAGGCACGACGCGGAGCGGGGGTTCTGCCTGTGGTCGGTGCTGGACGACGAGGGCGGTGTCGTCGGCTTCACCGGCGCGCAGCCCTGGCCGCACGCGTGGGGACCCGAGGGCGAGATCGAGATCGGCTGGCGGCTGGGCCGGGCGCACTGGGGGCGCGGGTACGCCACGGCGGCCGCCGAGGAGACGCTGGACCGGCTGCGGGCGGCCGGGGTGGCGCGGGTGGTGGCGATGGTCGACGCGCGCAACGAGCGCTCCATCGCGGTCACCCGGCGCCTGGGCATGCGGCTCGCGGAGACGTTCACGACGCCGGCCTCGGCACGACGGGGGCACTGCTACCGACTTGATCTGTGACGCAGAGTAACCAAGTGTCACAGAAAGCCACATGTCACTTCCGGGTGACCCGCGCCCGCGTTACCCTTCCAGTACCGCTGGGGGTGACATCTGTGCGTATAACACCCAATACACCCGACGCGCGCGTTCCCCGTCTTGTCGGCCTGATGGCCATGGACGCGCGCGAAACGGCCCAGGCCCGAGGGCTGTTCCTCAACGCGCCGGACCGCCCGGACTTCCGGCACACCGTGGTCGACTACGTCGTACGCCAGTATCCGCAGCCCGGCGCCGAGGTGCCGCCGGACTCCGTGGTGTACGTGTGGTTCGACTTCGGTGCGGGCGAGGGCGGCGGAGGCGTGCGCGAACCGCGCGTCCCGCGGCCGCCCGCGGGCGGAGTGCGACGCGAACTGGGCGAGCCCGGGAACGCCTTCGAGATGATCGACCGGTGAAGCGGCGGTCGCGCGCGCCCGCGGGGCTCAGCTCTCCTTGAAGCCCCGGTGCAGCGCGACCACGCCGCCGGTGAGGTTGCGCCAGGCCACCTTCGACCAGCCCGCCTTCTGCAGCCGCTCGGCGAGGCCGGGCTGGTCGGGCCAGGCGCGGATGGACTCGGCGAGGTAGACGTAGGCGTCGGGGTTGGAGGAGACCGAACGGGCCACCGGCGGCAGCGCGCGCATCAGGTACTCGGTGTAGACGGTCCTGAAGGGCGCCCAGGTGGGGTGCGAGAACTCGCAGATCACCACGCGTCCGCCGGGCCGGGTCACCCGGTACATCTCCCGCAGCGCCGCGTCCGTGTCCTGCACGTTGCGCAGCCCGAAGGAGATCGTCACGGCGTCGAAGGTGTCGTCCCGGAACGGCAGCCTGGTCGCGTCGCCCGCCGTGAACGGCAGCCAGGTGTGCTTCTTCTTGCCGACCTGGAGCATCCCGAGGGAGAAGTCGCACGGGACGACGTACGCGCCCGTGCGCGCGAAGGGCAGCGAGGAGGTGGCCGTGCCGGCCGCGAGGTCGAGGACCTTCTGCGCGGGGCGCGCGTCGACCGCCTTCGCCACCTCCTTGCGCCAGCGCCGGTCCTGGCCGAGCGACAGCACGTCGTTCGTCAGGTCGTACCGTTCCGCCACGTCGTCGAACATCGAGGCGACTTCGTGCGGCTGCTTGTTCAGGGAGGCGCGGGTCACCCGCCCATTGTTGCAGCCCGCCCTCCCGGGATCAGTCGCGGCTTCCTCTTCGCGGCCATGTCCTCCACCCAGCCGCAGGCCAGGGCGAACACGGCGATCAGGACCCGGCCGACGCCGAACAGGAACCACTGGCTGTCCGGCGGCAGGGAGCATTCGGGAAGCGGTTCGCCGGCTGAGGCCGGTCAGCGGCCGCGGTACACCAGCCGCCCGCCGATCACGGTCGCCACGCAGGTCCCGGCGCCGCGGCGGACCAGTTCGGCGCGGTCCGCGACGTCGAACACGGCGAGCCGGGCGGGACCGCCCGCGACCGGTCCCGGCAGCAGGATGAGCGGGACCGGGGACAGCGACGCCGGGCCCGGCAGACGGTCCGGCCGCTGCCCCACCGCGAGCCCGGCCCTGCGCACCGCGTCGAGCGCGGCCCGCGACCGCAGCTCCCCGGCCACCGCCACCGTGCCGTGGGCAAGCATCCGCTGCACCCCGCGCCGCGCGCTCGCGCCGAGGCGTGCGGGGTCGGCGCTCAGGATCGCCCGCGCCCGCGCCCCGGTGATGGGCTCGGTGCCGAACTCGTCGGCCTCGCGCGGGTCGGGGTGGTAGGTGGCCTCCAGCAGCTCCGGACCGTACGGGTTCAGCAGTCCCGGGGTGAGGATGCCGGGCCAGCGCCGCACCCGCGCCCGGGGCTCGGCGGCGGCCAGCTCCTGGTACGGGCCGACACCGACGACGTGCGCCCCGTCGATCAGGACGGCGGCCTCCGGGGACCGCTCGGCGAAGTGAAGTGTCAGCACGACGCGGTCAGTTGGACGCCAGCAGCTTCAGTTCCGGGTGGGCCGTGCCGCCGGCGATCGCCGTGGAGGAGATGTGGGAGACGACGCGGTCGTCGACCGGGTCGTTCGCCGGGTCGTCGTGCACGACGAGGTGCTCGTACGTCGTGGCGCGCTGCGCCGGGACGCGGCCGGCCTTGCGGATGAGGTCGATGATCTCGAGCCGGTTGGACCGGTGCTTGGCGCCGGCGGAGGAGACCACGTTCTCCTCCAGCATGATCGAGCCGAGGTCGTCCGCGCCGTAGTGCAGGGACAGCTGGCCGACCTCCTTGCCGGTGGTGAGCCACGAGCCCTGGATGTGCTGGACGTTGTCCAGGAAGACGCGGGCGATGGCGATCATCCGCAGGTACTCGAACAGGGTGGCCTGGGTACGGCCCTTCAGGTGGTTGTTCTCCGGCTGGTAGGTGTACGGGATGAAGGCGCGGAAGCCGCCCGTGCGGTCCTGCACGTCGCGGATCATGCGCAGGTGCTCGATGCGCTCGGCGTTGGTCTCACCCGTGCCCATGAGCATGGTGGACGTCGACTCCACGCCCAGCCCGTGCGCGATCTCCATGATCTCCAGCCAGCGCTCGCCGCTCTCCTTCAGCGGGGCGATGGCCTTGCGGGGCCGCTCGGGCAGGAGTTCGGCGCCGGCGCCCGCGAAGGAGTCCAGGCCCGCCTCGTGGATCCGGGCGATGGCCTCCTCCACCGGGACACCGCTGATCCGGGCCATGTGCTCGACCTCGGAGGCGCCCAGCGAGTGGATCACGAGCTGGGGGAAGGCGTCCTTGATGGCCTTGAAGTGCTTCTCGTAGTACTCGACGCCGTAGTCCGGGTGGTGGCCGCCCTGGAACATGATCTGGGTGCCGCCCAGCTCCACGGTCTCCGCGCAGCGGCGCAGGATGTCGTCGAGGTCGCGGGTCCAGCCCTTGTCGGTGTCCTTGGGGGCCGCGTAGAAGGCGCAGAACCTGCACGCCGTGACGCACACGTTGGTGTAGTTGATGTTGCGCTCGATGATGTACGTGGCGATGTGCTCGATGCCCGCGTACTTGCGGCGGCGCACGGCGTCGGCGGCGGCGCCCAGCGCGTGCAGCGGGGCGTCGCGGTAGAGGACGAGAGCCTCCTCGGGGGTGATCCGCCCACCGGCGGCGGCACGATCGAGGACGGACTGGAGGTCGGCCTTCTCGGACACCGATGGTCCCTTTCGTCAAGGGTTGTGGACGGACCGGACCAGCCTACGCCAGCCGCTTCGGCCGCCCGCCGTCAGGCCGCGTAGGCGCCGATCAGCAGCCCGGCGAAGGCGCCGGCGATGAGGAACGGCCCGAACGGGATGGCCGTCCCGCGGCCCGCTCGCCGGGCGACGAAGAGCGCGCCGCCGTAGAGCGCGCCGAGCAGGAAGCCGGCGAAGGCGCCGAGCAGCAGGACCGGCCAGCCGTACCAGCCGAGCACGGCGCCCATGCCGAGCGCGAGCTTCACGTCGCCGAAGCCCATGCCGGACGGGTTGACGAGGAACAGCACGAGGTAGCCGCCGCCGAGCGCGAGCGTGCCGTACAGCGCGGTGAGCCAGTCACCGGCGTGTTCCGGCAGCAGGGCGACGAGGGCGAGCAGGCCGGGCCCGGCCGCCGCGAGCGGCAGGGTCAGCGGGTCGGGCAGCCGCTGCACCCGTACGTCCACGGCGGCCAGCAGCACCCACACCGGCGTGAGCAGCAGCCAGACGCCCAGCTCGGGCCGGGTGCCGGTGGCGGCGGCGAGGGCGGCGCAGGCGAGGGCGGTGACGGTGGCGAGGAGCGCGGTGGAGGGTGAGTAGGGCGCACTCGCCGTCTCCTGAGCCCCCGTCGCCTCCCGCGTCCGTGCGGCGACCTGGGCCTCCGCCGCCGGTGCGGGCGCCTCCGCCGGTGGCCGCGCCGCGCCCCTTTCCCGCTCCGTTCCCACCCGGCACCGCCCGCATCGCGCCCGCCCGAGCCATCCGCGGATCGGGTGCCCCCGCGCGCACCGTGCCCGCCACGGCTCGCCGGCCGGGACCGCGAGGCGGAAGGCGGCCCGGGGCAGCAGCGCTCCGGCCGCCGCGCCCCACAGCGCGGCGGCGAGGACCAGTTCCTGCGTACTGGGCCCTGCGGTACTCATCCGCTCTCCCTCCCGGCGCCGGCGCCGTTCGCCTCAGCCGACCTTCGCCATCCGGGCCACCGGATCGCCCTCGGCCGAGCTCTCCGCGGAGTAACGCAGGTCGTCGCCGACCGGCGTCAACTCGACGGGGTGCGGCGCCGGGTCGCAGCCGGCGTGGTTGGACCGGACGCCGACGGAGGTGGCCACGATCCGGGACGGCGTCACCTGCTTCAGGGTGAGGATGTCGGTGCAGACCCCGCCGAGCTGGTCGGTCTGCCGCAGCCGGCCCAGTTCCCCGCCCACAGCCGCCTTGTGCACGGTGAGCCGGAAGGTGCCCATCGGGAGGCTGCCGCCCAGCCCGCTGGCCTGGCCCTCCCAGGTGCCCAGGTAGCGGGCCGGGACCGCGCGCGCCGTGCCGCCGGTCGCGTCGGGCGCCTCGGAGGCCTGGGCGCCGGCCGAGCGGGAGGAGTGCGGTGCGCTGCCCGCCGAGTCGTCCTCGCTCCCGGTCCACGGCCGCAGCAGCGCCCCGAGCCCGATCGCCGCCGCGGCCGTCGCGCCCGCCACGGCCAGTGCGACGGTGCAGCTCACCCGGCGTCCGCGCCCCTCCTCCCCGGGTGTGGAGGCCGCCGCCACGCTCACCGTGACCCGGCCGGGGGCCGGCGGTGCGTCGCGCGGCCCGGTGGCGGCCGGCTCCGGGCCCCCGGCGCCGTGCCGCGCGGCGGAAGCCTCCGGGAAGCCGCCCGGCGCCCCGGCCGGCGCAGCGCCGGGCGGCGGGGGCGGAGTCATCGTGGGGGGCGGTCCGAAGCCGGCCGGGAGCGGCGCCGGGCGGTCCGCGGACGGAACCCGGCCGGAATCGGACGCCCCCGTGCCGTCCGGCCGGGGCGCGGGCCGGGCGGCGTCCGGAGTCCCGCCGACCGAGGGGCTGCTGAAGCCCACCGGTCCGGACGGAGCGGCCTCGGCCGTCTCCAGGTTGAGCAGGCTCACCGCGCTCCGGCTGACCTGCTCCACCAGCGCGCCCGGCAGCCAGCCGCCGGCGACCAGGCGGGCGGCGCCCTCGGGCGCGAGCCGGCGGGCCAGTTCCGCGGGGACCGGCCGGGCCGCCGGGTCCTTCGCCAGGCAGGCGGCCGCCACCTCGCGCAACTCGCCGGTCAGACCACCCAGTTCCGGTTCCTCGTGGACGACCTTGTACAGCAGCGCGGCCGAGGAGTCGCCCGGGAACGGGGGCTCGCCGGTCGCCGCGTAGGCCAGCACCGCGCCGAAGGAGAAGACGTCGGCCGCCTGGGTGACTCCCTTGCCGAGGATCTGCTCGGGGGACATGTAGCCGGGCGAGCCGACGGAGACGCCGGTCGACGTCAGGGACGCGGTGCCCGCCGTGGCCCGGGCGATGCCGAAGTCGATGAGCAGCGGGCCGTCCAGGGTCAGCAGCACGTTGGACGGCTTCACGTCCCGGTGCACCAGGCCCAGTTCGTGCACGGCGGCGAGCGCCTCGGCGAGGCCCGCGCCGAGGGCCCGTACGCTGCGCGCGGGCAGCGGGCCGCCGTCCGTGACGGCCGCGGCCAGGGAGGGGCCCGCCGCGTAGGCGGTGGCGACCCAGGGCACGGCGGCCTCCGGGTCCGCGTCCAGGACGGGCGCGGTCCAGACGCCGCCGACCCGGCGGGCGGCCTCCACCTCCCGCCGGAAGCGGGCCCGGAACTCCTCGTCCAGCGCGAAGTGCGGATGCACGATCTTCACCGCGACCGTGCGGCCGCCCGTGCTGCGGCCCAGGTAGACCCGGCCCATGCCGCCGGATCCGAGCCGGCCGAGCAGCCGGTAGGGCCCGACGGCGGCCGGTTCGTCGGCTCCGAGCGGCTGCATGGCGTGCACCTCTCCCCCGTAGCGCCTTCCCCCGGCAACGCCTCACTGCCCGCAGCGTAGTGCCGTGGCGACTACGGCTGAAGCAGATCCACCTTCACGTCCGCCGGGAAACCGGTCGTCGGGCCGACCCGGCGGGCGAACTCCGTGACCGCCGCGAGCTGCGGCCCGCCGAAGCTGAAGTCGAGGGTGGTGAAGTACTGCTCCAGGGTCGTCTCGTCGAAGGACTCCCAGCGGGCGGCCTGCTCGGCGACCTTGCCTACCTCCTCC
Source organism: Streptomyces sp. NPDC056580 (assembly GCF_042793175.1). Taxonomy (NCBI): domain Bacteria; kingdom Bacillati; phylum Actinomycetota; class Actinomycetes; order Kitasatosporales; family Streptomycetaceae; genus Streptomyces; species Streptomyces sp. NPDC056580. The sequence goes on from NZ_JBHTVE010000010.1 coordinate 270,403, forward strand.
AGCGAGAGGTTGCGGGAGGAGAGGAAGGCCTCGTGGACCTTGCGGGTGATGAACGGCTCGCGCTCGGCGTAGTCCCGGCGGGCCGCCCAGACCGCGAAGACGAACGGCAGCCCGGTCCACTCCTTCCAGAGCGCGCCCAGGTCGTGCACCTCCAGGCCGAAGCGGGGGCCGTCGATCAGGTTGGCGCGCAGGGCGGCGTCGCCGATCAGGACGGCGGCGTCCGCCTCCTGCATCATGAGGCTGAGGTCGGGCGGGCAGGTGTAGTAGTCCGGCTGGACGCCGAAGCGTTCCGCCAGCAGGAGCTGGGCCAGCCTGACCGACGTGCGCGAGGTCGAACCGAGGGCGACCCGGGCGCCGTTCAGCCGGTCGAGCGGTACCTGCGAGACGATCACGCAGGACATCACCGGGCCGTCGCAGCCGACGGCGATGTCCGGGAAGGCCACCAGATCGTCCGCGTTGCGCAGGAACTCCACGAGGGTGACCGGCCCGATGTCGAGGTCGCCGCGCACGAGCTGCTCGCTGAGCTTTTCGGGGGTGTCCTTCGTCAGCTCGAAATCGAGGAGCGTGCCGGTTCTCGCGAGCCCCCAGTAGAGGGGCAGGCAGTTCAGGAACTGGATGTGGCCGACGCGCGGCCGGGTGCGAGAATTGTCCACATCGCGAGACTAGACCCCGTGCGGTACGGTGCTGAGACCGGCCCCACGTCAACCCACCCGAGGGGACGTTCAAACATTCGGGTGAAGTGATCTTGACCTCTATTGCTTTCGGCTGCCCGCGTGCTAGGCTCGCCGCAAGTTGCAGTTTGGTTTCCCTTGCAGTACAGAGCCTGCGGAGCATGTGACCGCGGGCTCTCGTCGTTTTCAGACGAATGCAGTTGTGCAGCACCGTTTCGCACGTGCAGGTTCTGGAGCAGGGCAACCCTTTTGAGCCCAAGGAGGGCTTATGGCTACCGGAACCGTGAAGTGGTTCAACGCCGAAAAGGGCTTTGGCTTCATCGCCCAGGAGGGCGGCGGCCCCGACGTCTTCGTTCACTACTCCGCGATCAACGCCAGCGGCTTCCGCTCGCTCGAGGAGAACCAGCAGGTGAGCTTCGACGTGACGCAGGGCCCGAAGGGTCCGCAGGCGGAGAACGTCACCCCCGTCTGATCACTGCCTGATCGCAGAACCTGAGTGCAGTACCCAAGGAGCCCCACGCCGTACGGCGACGGGGCTCCTGCCTTTTCCGGGCCGCCCCTTTCGTGAATTCCGGGCGAATTCCCGGTGCGTCCGTCCGTTGCGCGTGCGCCGCGAGCCGGACCGTGCCCCGGGGACGCCGAGGACGGCCGGTCAATCACCGGAAGCCAATTCGCACCCGTCTGCGGTGATCCCGGCTGCGGCCCCGGCCATCAACGGGCGCCCGGGACTTCCTCACCCCCGCCCGCGCCTTCCACGACACCGTCGCCGCCTACCGCGCCGGCCGGCTCGAGCGCTCGCTCGCCGGCGGGCGGATGCCGCTCGCCTTCCAGACCGGGAGGGAGCCGCTGCCGCCGGCCCGAGCGCATGACGCGGCTGCCCGGGAAACGGGGGTCCACCCGGCCGGTTCCCGCTGAATCGGTCTCCCGGATCCCCCTCCTCGCCCAGAAGTCCCCGCAGGTCACGACGCATGTTCGAGGGTGACTCAGGCGCCCTGGGAGCGGTTGAAACCGGGAGTACCGGGAGCGCGACCTGTGCCGGTAACCGGCTGGGACGGTATGGGGATCGGCTCCCCCGAGCATCGGTTGCGGCGCCAGGGAGAAGCCCGGCGACCGGATCACGGTCCGTCTACCCAGGGGGAGTCACGACATGCGCACCATCGCACTGCGTACCAAGACGGTTCTGGCCGCACTCACCGGCGCCGGTGTTCTCGCACTCGGTACCGCGGCGGCCGTTCCGGCGACCGGTGTACAGGACGCCCTGGTGCGCGTCGCCTCCGGCTTCACGCTCCACCAGGCCGACGCCCCGGCTCTGGCCAACGGACACGGCCCCGGCTTCGCCCAGGGCTGACCCCCAGGGCTGACCCCAGCACCCTCCAGCGACCAACGGCACCGGCCGGGCCCCACCCCGGCCGGTGCCGTTTCACATGCCACGGCCTCCCGCATCCGGCCGGCCCCGGCCCCACGCAGGCGGTGCCGGCTACAGGCGGCGGCCCTCCGGGGTCACGCCCATCGCGTCGTAGAGCGCCTCCGCGGCCTGCTGGTGGGCGTGGGCCGTGGGCTCGTCGCCCAGTGCGCGGGCGGCTTCCGCCTGGCCCAGCAGGGCGCGGGCCATCTCGATGCGGTAGCCGAGGCGGGAGGCCAGTTCGTAGGCGTGGCGGTGCAGTTCCATCGCCCGCTCGGGCGCGCCGCGCCGCAGGTGGACCAGCGCGACAACGTTGACCACGGACGCCTGACGCAGCGCCGTGCCCTCGGCGGAGACCAGTTCCAGGGCCCGCTCGGCGTGTTCGGCGGCCGAGCGCACCTCGCCGAGCCGCTGGCAGACCTGCGCCCAGTGGGCGAGGACGACGGCGACGTTGGCCGGCTTGCGGGACTCGTCGCACAGTTCGAGGGCCTGGGCGAGGCAGGCGCGGGCCCGCTCGTCCTCGTCGGTGCCGAGGTGGGCCAGGGCCAGCCAGGTCAGCGAGGCGATCTCGTTGCTGCGGTCGCCCAGGCTCCGGTTCAGTTCGGTGGCCCGGGCCGCGTACCGGGCGCCCTCGGCGTAGTGGCCCGACCAGGTCTCCACCGTGCTGAGGTTGTCCAGGGCCTGCGCCTCCATCCGGGCCGAGCCCAGTTCCTGGTGCAGCGCGATGCCCTGGACCAGGTAGGCGCGGGCCTCGTCGAAGTTGCCGAGCGCCCCGTGCAGCAGGCCCAGGACGTCGATGCACATCGCCTCGCCCCGGCGGTCGTCGGCGGCGGCCAGCTCCAGGGCCTCCTGGGCGGTGGTGATGCCGTCCTGGAAGTCGCCGAGCCACCAGTGCCCCACGGCCAGGTTGCCCAGGCTGATGCTGAGCAGCGCCGGGTCGTCGAGTTGCCGGCAGGCGCCGACGCCGATCCGGCCGACCACTCGGTACTCCTCGTAGTCGCCGCGCAGGTCGAGGTAGAAGAGCAGGTTGCGGGCGAGCAGCGCGGCGTAGCGGTGCAGGCCCCGGGTGCCCGCCTGGGTGGCGACCGCGAGCAGCGCGTCGTACTCGCGGTCGAACCAGCGCAGCGCCCCCTCGTCGCCGTCCAGCCGGGGCAGCTCGGGGCCGCCGGAGGCGGGCGGGTCGCCGTAGCGGCTGCGGCCGGGGAAGAGCGTCTCGCAGGCCACGTCGGTGGCGAGCGTGTAGTACGACACCAGCCGCTCGACCGCCGCCTCCTCGTCGTCCTCGGCCTCCCGCACGCTCATCGCGTAGGTGCGCACCAGGTCGTGGAAGCCGTACAGACCGGCCTCGTGCTGCTCCAGCAGGTGGGCGTCCAGCAGCAGTTCGAGGGCGTCCTCGGCGTCGTGGACGCCGACGCCGAGCAGCGCGGCGGCGGAGTGGACGTCGATGGTGCTGCCCGGATGCAGCCCGAGCAGCCGGAACGCGACCCGCTGGTCCTCCTCCATCGCCTGGTACGACAGCCGCAGCGTGGCCTCGACGCTGCGTTCCCCGGCGCTCAGTTCGCGCAGCCGCCGGGTCTCGTCGGCGAGCCGGTCGACCAGGTACCGGACGGTCCAGCGGGGCCGGTTGCGCAGCCGGGCGGTGGTGATGCGCAGGGCGAGTGGCAGGCCGCCGCAGAGGTCGGCCAGCTGGGCGACGGCGTCGGGTTCGGCGGCGGTGCGTTCGGCGCCGAGCATCCGGTTGAGCAGGGTGGTGCTGTCGTCGGCGGAGAGCTGCCCGAGCGAGAGCCACTCGGCGGCGTCCAGGTCGAGCATGCGCACCCGGCCGGTGAGGATGGCCAGGGAGTCCTCGGAGGCGGGCAGCAGTGGCCGGATCTGGGCGGCGTCGGCGGCGTTGTCCAGCAGGATCAGCAGCTTGCGCTGTGAGGAAACGCTTCGCCACAGGGCCGTGCGTCTCTCCAGGTCATCGGGAATGCGGTCGTCCGCGACGCCCAGGGTGCGCAGCAGCGAGTGCAGCACCGCGCCCGGCTCCTGCGCCTTCTCGCCGGGGCTGAATCCGCGCAGGTCGACGAAGAGCTGGCCGTCGGGGTAGTCGGCGGCGAGCTGGTGGGCGGCGTGCACCGCGAGCGCGGTCTTGCCGCTGCCGCCCATGCCGTCCACACCGACGATCCGGGCGCGCTCGCCGGCCGCACCCCGGCCCACCTCCAGCAGCCGGGCCAGTTCGGCGTCCCGGCCGGTGAAGTCCGGCAGGTCGTACGGCAGGGTGCAGGGCGCGGGCTCGGACCCGGACGGCTGGGCGGGCGGGGCCGGTACGAGCAGGGCGGCGCGGTCGGCCACCGACTGCGGCACCCGGGGGGCGACCTCGGGGCTGTCGCGCAGGATGGCCTCGTACAGCCGGGTCAGTTCGGCGCCCGGGTCGATGCCCAGCTCCTCGACGAGGAGTTCGCGCATCCGGCCGAACTCCTCCAGCGCCTCCGCCTGCCGCCCGGCCCGGTACAGGGCGAGCATCAGCCGGCCGCGCAGGGTCTCCCGCAGCGGGTGCGCGGTGACCAGCTCGCGCAGCGGCCCGACCAGGTCGCCGGACTGGCCGAGTTCGAGCTGCAGCTCGAAGTACTGCTCGGCGACGGCCATGTGCCGTTCCTCGAGGGCGGCGGAGGCCGCGGAGATCACCGGGCCGCCGGCGCCCGCCATGACCGGGCCGCGCCACAGGTCCAGGCAGGCCCGCAGGTGGTCGACCGCCTCGGCGGGCCGGCCCGCGGCCACCGCCTGCCGCGCCTCACGGGCGCGCCGGCCGAACTCGTGCAGGTCGAGCTGCTCCTCCTCGAGCACGGCCCGGTATCCGGCGCCGTCGGTGACGATCAGGGACGAGCCGCCGGGGATACGGGTGCGCAGCGCGGCGACGGCCTTGCGGATCTGGTGGCCGGCGGTCTGCGGCGGCTCGTCGTCCCAGGCGGCGGTCACCAGCCTGGGCATCGGCACCATCCGCCCCGGCTCGAGTAACAGCGTGACGAGCACCCGTTCTTGCGTGGGGCTGCCGAGTCTCAGCCGCCGGTCGCCGTGCCACCCTTCCAGCGAGCCCAGGATGTTGAAGCGTACGACAGGCAGAACGGATGCCGCCGACTCCACTGAACCCGTCCCCCCGCCCCGTCGTACCGCTCAGCCCCCTGACGTTCGGGCCAATCCTAGGTTGTACCCCGAACCTGTCACGTCGGAAGACGACTTCACGTTACAAGGGTTATCCCTAGGTATGCGTCAAAAGCCAGGCCATGTTCAGGCAAGCTGCAGGAGAACGGACCGGGTATCGCCGGCCAATGCCGGGTCGTGGCACAGGATGGCGCTCTCCACCTGGCGCAGCGCGGGGGACGGCTGGATGCCCAGTTCGTCGTCGAGGTGGCGGCGCATCCTGCGGAAGACGTCGAGCGCGTCGGCCTGCCGTCCCGAGCAGTAGAGGGCGATCATGAGCTGCTCGCAGAACCGCTCCCGCAGCGGGTGGTTGGTGTGCGCCTCGGTCAGCTCGGCGAGGACCGCCGCGTGCCGGCCGAGCTTCAGCTCGGCGTCGAAGCGCAGTTCCATGGCCCGCATCCGGTACTCCTCGAAACGGGCGCCCGCGAGCTGGCAGAGGGTTCCGCAGGCGAACCCGCCGAAGACGGGGCCGCGCCACAGCGCGAGGGCGTCGCCGAGCAGCCGGGCGGTGTAGGCCGCGTCGGCGCAGGACGACTCGGCGTGCCGCACGGCCCGGACGAACTCGGCGGCGTCCAGTTCCCCGTCCTCCACGACGAGCCGGTAGCCCGAGGGGTGGATGGTCACCCGGGAGCCCGCCCGGCCCGGTTCCAGGCCGCGCAGCTTGCGGCGCAGCCGGCTGATGTGCGCCTGCAGGGCGTTGGCCTGGTTGTCCGGTACGGCGTCCCCCCACATCTCCTCGACCAGGCTCTCCCCCGACACCGGCTGGCCCTCGCTGATCAGCAGAGTCTGCACCAGGGTGCGCTGCAGGTCGCCGGAGATCTCAGCAGGGCCGGACACGGTACGGACCTGCAGCGCACCTAGGATCGAGAACTTCAGCATCCTGACTCCGCCTCCCGTTGATGCCGCTGGCGTCGTCGTCCTTCTTCCGGCGACGTATCAACAGTGCGGGGCGGAGCTACCGGATCGTTACCGATCCGTTCCCGGCCGGGTGTCGTCCCCGACGACCAGCGCCCGCAGGGAGGCCATGCGCCGGGCCGCCACGTCGGGCGAGTCGGCGCCGATCACCAGGTGGCCGGGGTGCGGCGCGTCGGGCGGCGAGACGTGGCGGACGTGCGGCAGGCCGCCCACCTCCGCCTCCGGCAGCCGCCACGGCGGGCCGATCAGCGCGGCGGCGGCGAAGCGGTTCGGCCGCACCGTGTCGACCAGCCGACCGGCCAGCACCTCCACCGCCCCGGCCGCCAGGTCGAGTCCGCCGGCCGCCTTGACCAGTTCCGGGACCGGGTCGTCGGGCAGACCGGCCCGGCACCCGGTGATCACCGGGCCGCGCGGGGTGAGGGCGACGCTCGAGTGGGCCGGGCCGTACTGGTACCCGGTCAGGTCCAGCAGCGCGGTCACCACCGCGCGCACCTCGGCGGCCGTGTCGGCCGTCAGCGGGGCGGGATGGAGGAGGCCGTAGGGCGTGCGGGCGACGATCGCGACGGCCTGGTGCATGCCGTGCACGCTCAGCGTCTCCACGGTCAGCCGCAGGTCTGCGGGGGCCACCGCGGTGCCGCCGGGCGAGAGCCGGTTGTCGCGGACCAGGCGCTGCACCGCGGCCGGGTCGGAGAGCACCACCAGGGCACGGGCCGGGTTGACGCACAGCCCGGCCTCGGCGGCCTCGGCGAGGGGCGCGCGCAGCGCCTCCTCGTCCGTGGCGTCGGCGCGTATGGAGCGCACTTGGACTCCCGCGTGCGCGGCCTGGCGCACGAGTCGCTGGTCCGGGTTCAGCAGGAAGATCCGGCGGACGTCGTTGTCTTCGTTCATGCCTCTGCTCGGGGGACGGAGTAGGCGGGGGTGGAAAGGCAGGCTACGAGCGGCCGATACCGATCCGGTCCCGGCCGGTTCCCGAGGTGGTGCGAGCGCCCGCAGCGCGTGCTTCTGCGGGGGCTGACGGAACGCGGACACAACGGAACCCCTCTCGTACGCTACCCGTTCCCGGGCACTTGCCGGGGGCGGATCCACGGCATGGGCGGAGCAGCCGGTCAGCACCTCTGTCAGGCTGTTTCCCCGCCCGGCGCGCCGGACGCGTCAGCGTGCGTAGAGGTCCTCGATCTCGCGGGCGAAGTCCCGCATGATCCGTTCCCTGCGCAGCTTCATCGAGGGCGTCAGATGACCGGCCTCCTCGGTGAAGTCCACGGGCAGCACGGTGAACCTGCGGATCGACTCGGGGCGGGACACCAGCCGGTTGGCCTCGTCCAGGGCCCGCTGCAGTACGGCCTCCAGCTCGGCGTCGCCGACCAGGAGTTCCGGCGGCACCGGGTGCCTGCCGATCATCTGGCGCCAGTGGGTGATGCCGTCGGGGTCGAGGGTGACGAGGGCGGCGACGTAGGGCCGCCCGTCCCCGACGAGCATGACCTGGGAGATCAGCGGGTGCTGGCGCAGCCAGTTCTCCAGCGGCGCCGGGGCCACCGACTTGCCGCCGGCCGTGATCAGCAGTTCCTTCTTGCGGCCGGTGATGGTCAGGTAGCCCTCGTCGTCCAGCTCGCCTATGTCGCCGGTGTACAGCCAGCCGTCCCGGGTGGCGGGGACGACCCCGCCGGCCTGCGGGTCCCAGTAGCCGCGCAGCACGTGGTCGCCGGCGAGCAGGATCTCCCCGTCCGCCGCGATCCGCACCCGGGTGCCGGGCAGCGGCCAGCCGACCGTGCCCAGCCGGGGCTTGAGCGGCGGGGTGACCGTGGAGGCGCCGGTGGTCTCGGTCAGGCCGTACCCCTCGAAGACCTCGATTCCGGCGCCGGCGTAGAAGGCGGCCAGCCGCCGGCCGAGCGGTGAGCCGCCGCAGATGACGTACCTGACCCTGCCGCCCATGGCGTTGCGGATGCGCCGGTAGACGAGCGGGTCGTAGAAGGAACGGGTCGTGCGCAGGGCCCGGTTGGGGCCGCTGCCGGCGCCGGTCTGCCGGGCCTCCAGCGCCTCGCCGTACCGCACGGCCACCGTGGTCGCCCGGTCGAAGGCGCCCGCCCGGCCGCCCTCCTCGGCCTTGGCCCGCGCGGAGTTGAAGATCTTCTCCAGCATGTACGGGATGGTCAGCAGGCAGGTCGGCCGGAAGGCCGCGAGGTCGGGCAGCAGGTCCTCGGCCTTCAGGCTCGGTACGTGGCCGAGCCTGACCCGGGCGCGTACGCAGGCGATCGCCACCATCCGCCCGAAGACGTGGGACATCGGCAGGAAGAGCAGCACCGACGCCTCCTCGGCCGACCCCGCCCGGAAGACCGGGCGGAGCAGTTCGATGGCGTTGTCGACCTCGGCGAAGAAGTTGCCGTGCGAGAGGGCGCAGCCCTTGGGGCGCCCGGTGGTGCCCGAGGTGTAGATGAGCGTGGCGAGCGTGTCGGGGCCGAGCATGCCCCGGCGCACGGCCACTTCGCCGTCCGGCACCTGGCCGCCCGCCTCCGCCAGCCGGTCCACGTGCCCCTGCTCCATCACCCACACGTGCCCGAGGTCCGGCAGCCGCTCGAGCTCGGGGCCCATCGCGGCGGCCTGGGCGGTGTTCTCGGTGACCAGGGCGACCGCGCCGGAGTCGTGCAGGATCCAGCGGGTCTGGAAGACGGAGGAGGTGGGGTAGACGGGGACTGTGACCAGGCCGGCCGCCCAGGCGGCGAAGTCGAGCAGTGTCCACTCGTACGTGGTCCGGGCCATCACGGCGATCCGGTCGCCGGGCATGAGCCCCTCGGCGATCAGGCCCTTGGCCACGGCGAGCACCTGCGCGGCGAACCGTTCCGCCGTCACGTCCGCCCAGCCGCCGCCCGCCGCCCGGCGGCTGAGCACGACGGCGCCGGGGTCGGCCTCGGCGTTGTCGAACGGCAGGTCGGCGAGCGATCCGTGCCGCACCGGCGGCGCGAACGGCGGGACGTACGCCTCCCGTACGGCGCCGTCCAGCCGCCGGGTCTCGGGTGCCACCAGGACCGGCAGGCCGTCGTAGTCGGTGGCCTGGACGGGGGCGCCGGAGGAGACCGGGGCGCTCGGGTACGGGGTGGACACGGGGCGGCTCCTCGGGCGTGCAGCGGAGAACTGCTTGCTGCCTGACGTACGTGCCTCGGGCGGCGAGGCGTTCACCGGCGGCGGTCCGCTGTAAGGGGTTACCGGTGGTCAGGCTGGCGATCGTACGGGTCGGCGGTGGGGGGGTTGTGCGGATTCCGGGATGATCCGGGGACGGGGGTGTGCAACCTCGAAGATCATGTGAGAGGCGTTCATGTTCGCCGCGTCACACCCGCCGTCTCGCGCCGGTCACGGCCCGCGGCCGGCGATCACACGGGCCCACCGACCCCCTCTGACGAGCCCACGGACCCCCACTCACGGGCTCACGGACCCGCGCACTCACGGACTCACGCGCTCACGGGCGCTCCAGGATCGCGGTCACGCCCTGGCCGCCCGCCGCGCAGACGGAGATCAGGCCCCTGCCGGGCCCCTCCCGCTCCGCGAGCAGCTTCGCCAGGGTGGCGACGATCCGCGCCCCGGTCGCCGCGAACGGATGACCGGTGGCCAGCGACGATCCGGCCACGTTCAGCCGGTCCCGGTCCACCGCCGGCAGCCCTCGTTTCTCCCAGGCAGCGAGCGTGGCCAGCACCTGGGAGGCGAAGGCCTCGTGGACCTCGATCAGGTCGAAGTCGCCCAGGCCGAGCCCGGTGCGCTCCAGCAGGCGCGGCACCGCGTGGGCCGGGGCCATCAGCAGGCCGTCCTCGCCGTCCGCCACGTCACCGTGCGGGAAGTCGACGGCGGCCGTCTCGTACGCGGTGAGGTAGGCGAGCGGTTCGAGCCCGCGTGCCCGGGCCCACTCCTCGCTCGCCAGCAGGACGAGGGCCGCGCCGTCGGTGAGCGGGGTCGAGTTGCCGGCGGTCATGGTGGGGCCGGGGTCCTGCAGGCCGAACACCGGCTTCAGCGCGGCCAGTTGCTCGGCTGTGGAGCCGGGACGCAGGTTCTGGTCGCGGTCCAGGCCGTGGAAGGGGACGACCAGGTCGTCGAAGAAGCCCCGGTCGTACGCCGCCGCCAGCCGCCGGTGACTGGTGGCGGCCAGTTCGTCCTGTGCCTGCCTGGTGATGCCCCAGGCGCGTGCGGTCACCGCCGCGTGTTCGCCCATCGAGAGGCCGGTGCGGGGTTCGGCGTTGCGCGGGATGTCGGGAATCAGGTGCCCGGGCCTGATGCGGGCGAGGGCCTTCAGCCGGGCGCCCGCGCTCCTCGCCCGGCGGGCCTCCAGCAGGATGCGGCGCAGCCCGTCGTTGACGCCGAGGGGCGCGTCGCTCGCGGTGTCGGCGCCGCCCGCGACCGCCGACTCGCTCTGGCCGAGGGCGATCTTGTTGGCGGCGGCGATGACGGCCTGGAGTCCGGTGCCGCAGGCCTGCTGGATGTCGTAGGCGGGGGTGCGCGGGTCCAGCCGGGATCCGAGCACGGTCTCCCGGGCCAGGTTGAAGTCCCGGCTGTGCTTGAGGACGGCGCCGGCCACGAACTCGCCGACGGCGCCCGGCCCTTCGAGGCCGTACCGCTCGACCAGGCCGTCGAGGGCCGCGGTGAGCATCCGCCGGCTGGAGACGGTGGCGTAGGGGCCGTCGGAGCGGGCGAACGGCAGGCGGGCGCCGCCGATCACCGCGACGCGCCGCACCAGGGGCCGCTCGGACGGGGTTGCGAGGGGACTCATCTCGACCTGCTCCTCAGCCGTGACATAGGCTTACCTCCGGTAACTTTACTCCAGAGTAAGAAACTTCGACCGAGTCGCACGGGAGTTGGACATGGCCGACCGCTACCTGAGCTTCACCGGCACGGCACCGGGCCGTTTCCTGACCCGGCGCCTGGGCCTGCCCCAGCCGACCGAGCTGCGCCGCTGGTCCGCCGAACACCCCTCGCTGGACGGCCCGCTGCTGCATCTGACGGCGGGGTCCTCCGTCCTGGACCTGGCCCCCGTGCTCGCCCGCACCGGCCTCACCGACGGCGACCGGGACCCGGCCGCCGTCGTCCTGGACGCCACCGGCGTACGCGACGTCGGCTCGCTCGCCGAGGTGCACGCGGCCCTGCGTCCCGTCGTGCGCTCCGTCGCGACGAGCGGCCGGGTCCTGGTCCTGGGCGCCCCGCTCGACCCCGCCGACCACCACCAGGCCGCCGCCCAGCAGGCCCTTGAGGGACTCACCCGCTCGCTGGGCAAGGAGATCGGCCGGGGCAGGACGGTCAACCTGGTCCGGCTGACCGACGCGGCCGCCGCCGAGTCCACCCTGCGCTTCCTGCTCTCGCCCAGGTCGGCCTACGTCAGCGGCCAGGTGGTCGAGGTCGGCGCCGGACCGGCCACCGCACCGGCCGACTGGACGAAGCCGCTCGCCGGGCGCACCGCGCTGGTCACCGGCGCCGCGCGCGGGATCGGCGAGGCCGTCGCCGGGACGCTGGCCCGGGACGGCGCCCATGTCGTCGTGCTCGACGTGCCCGCCGCCGAGGCGGACGCCCGCCGGGTCGCCGAGCGGCTCGGCGGCACCGCACTCGCCCTCGACATCACCGCCGACGACGCGGGCGAGCGCATCGCCGGCGCCCTCCCCGACGGGCTGGACGCCCTGATCCACAACGCGGGCATCACCCGGGACCGGCGCCTGGTCAACATGCCCGCGGACCGCTGGAGCACCGTGCTGGAGGTGAACCTGGGCAGCGTGCTGCGCACCACGGACGCCCTGCTCGCCAAGGGCGCGCTGCGCTCCGGCGGCCGGATCGTGGCCACCGCCTCCATCGCCGGGCTCGCGGGCAACGCGGGCCAGACCAACTACGGCGCGAGCAAGGCGGGCGTCGTGGGGCTCGTACGGTCCCTCGCGCCGCGCGCGCTCGCCGAGCACGGGGTGACCGTGAACGCCGTCGCGCCCGGGTTCATCGAGACCCGGATGACGGCCGCCATCCCGCTGTTGATCCGGGAGGCCGGCCGCCGGATGAACTCCCTCGCGCAAGGAGGCCTGCCGGCCGACGTCGCCGAGACCACCGCCTGGCTCGCCCACCCGGCCTCCGGCGCGGTCAACGGCCAGGTCGTCCGCGTGTGCGGCCAGAGCCTGCTGGGAGCCTGAGATGACCACCGTCACCCTGTCCGCCGCCCCCGCGCTGGTCCCGCTGCTGGCCCGCGGCGCCCTGCGCTCGCCCTTCAAGCGCCCGTCCCCGGAGGCGGACTTCCCGCGCGCCCGCCTGGTCCTGCCCGGCCTGCGCGTCGACCTCGCCCGGCTGGCCGCCTACGAGCGGGTGTGCGGCTTCGCCCCCGGCGCCGCCGGCGAGGCGGACGCCCTGCCCGTCACCTACCCGCACGTCCTCGGCTTCCCGCTGGCCATGCGGCTGATGAGCGGGCGGGACTTCCCGCTGCCGCTGCTCGGCCTGGTGCACACCTCGATCGGAATCGTCCGGCGCACCGGCCTGCCGGCCACCGGGGAGTACGAACTCGCCGTGCGCATCGCGGGGCTGACCCCGCACCGGCGCGGCACCGAGGCCACGGTGGTCACCGAGCTGCGGGCCGGCGGGGACGCCGTGTGGGAGTCGCGCAGCACCTACCTCGCCCGGCACCGGACCGGCGGCGCGCCCGAGGAGCGCGGGCCGGGCGCGGAGCGCGAGGAACCGCGGCCGCCGCTCGCGGTGGCGGGCCGGTGGCGGCTGGCCGACGACCTCGGCCGCCGGTACGGCGCCGCATCCGGTGACCGCAACCCCATCCACCTGCACCCGCTGACCGCCGGCCTCTTCGGCTTCCCGCGCGCCATCGCGCACGGCATGTGGACGGTGGCCCGCTGTCTGGCCGCCCACGGCACGCCCGAGGCGGCCCGGGTCGAGGCCCGGTTCCGCGCGCCGGTGCTGCTGCCCGGCACCGTGTCCTACGGCACGGACGGCGCCGGCCGGTTCGAGCTGCGCGGGGCCGGGGACCGGCTGCACCTGACCGGCGAGGTAGGGCCACTGGCGCCGTAGGGCCTCGGCGGGGCCGGGTCCTCAGTCCTCCTCCAACCGCGGCGGGCACCAGGGCCGCCCCTGCATCAGGTTGCCCAGGCCCGCCCAGGCGAAGTTCATCAGGGTGGCCGCCGCCTGGCGTGCCGTGGTGCCCGGGGTGGCGTTCGCCCAGGCGGCCAGGGACTCGGCGGCGCCGACCAGGGCCTCGGCCAGCCCGGCGACCTCGCGCTCGGCGAGGTCCGGGTCACGGTGGGCCTCGCGGGCCGCGACGGCGATCAGCCGGGTCACGAACGCGACGATCTCCTCACGCATCGCGGCGACCTCGGCGGCGAACATCTCCCCGTGGGTGCGGGCCTGGAGGTGCAGCACGGCCCAGCCGTCCGGATGCTCGGCGGTGTGCGCGAAGAACGCCTGGAGCCCGTCCCACAACCGGCGGTCGGCGGGCAGGTCACCGCGCACCCCGGTGCGGACGGCGTCGGACAGCGCCGCGGCCTCGCGGCGGATGCACGCGGTGAAGAGGTCTTCCTTGGAGTTCAGATAGAGATACACCAACGGCTTGGACACGCCCGCCAGTTCGGCGATCTCGTCCATCGACGCGGCCATGTACCCGCGCCGGCCGAAGATCCGTACGGCGGCGTCGAGCATCTGCTGCTCCCGCACCGCACGCGGCATCCGCTTGGTCTTCACGGCACCCATGGGGAGAAGCCTAGTTGGGCATCCGAAGCGGTCCGGCCCGGAAGCGGCGGTCGGGACTTCAGGAGGCCTGGCTGTGCGTCCGGGTGCTGTCGTCCGCCGGGTCCTCCTGGCTGCGGTTGGACTCCAGGTTGGCCTTCATCCGGTCCACCTTGTTGACGATCTGCACCGAGGCCCGGTCCCGCTCCCGGCGCAGCACCACCCAGCTGATCGGCGCCGACAGCACCAGCGCGAGCAGCAGCACCCACAGGAAGTTGGAGTCGCCGAAGCCGCGCGGGAAGATGCCGGAGTAGACGGCTCCCCAGACGACCACGAGGCAGCCGGCGAAGACGCCGAGGCGCATCAGCGAGTAGCGGAGCATCTCAATCCACTCTTCCGTGTCGTACGGTCCGAAATCCCATGAGGAACACCGTCCAGTGAAGCACGTCCGGCGGCCGGCTCTCCCGGCGGGTCTCGGCGTCAGGTGAGCGGCAGCAGCATGGTGACATCGTCGCGGTGGTCGTCGGGGGCGACGCGGATGGCGCCGGGCACCCGGCCGACCTCCTTGTAGCCGCAGGCGGCGTAGAAGTGCTCCAGGCCGTGGCCGCTCCGGCAGCCGAGCCGGATCGCGTCGATGCCCGCGAAGCCGCGGACCGCTGCCTCGGCGGCCGCCATCAGGTCGCGGCCGTACCCCTTGCCCTGGTGCCGGGGATGGACCATCACGGTGTACAGCCAGACCCAGTGGGTCTGCAGCCGGTGCGTGTTGAAGGAGACGAAGGCGGTGGCCGCGACCTCGCCCGCCTCGTCGTGCCCGACGAGCAGCCGCATGCCACCGCCGCTCAGCGCCGCGAGCTGCTTCACCAGCGCCGGGCGTATGTCGTCCCGCGTCACCGGGGCCACGAACCCGACGGCTCCGCCCGCGTTCGTCACATCCGCCCACAGGGTGAGCAGACCCTCGTGGAGAGCGGGGGTGATCGCGGGATCGAGCGTGAAGGTAAGGGGCATAGGGCCAGCGTATCTATTACTTCAGGGGACTCGGGCGGCGATTTCCAGGTCGGCCACCAGACCCGCGTACACCGCCGTCTCGCGGTCCTGGCCCCGCGCCCGCAGACCGACGACGGATGCACCGTCGGGAGCAGCCGTTCCGGCCGCCCGTGGCTCTCCCGCTCCAGCACGGTCCCGCGCGCCTCGCCCACCCGGAACGACGAGCCGAAGACGGTCCGGGTGGCGTCCCGGTGCGGGGGGGGGCGGCCGTGGCAGCCGGCGGCGGCCCGGCGCAGCGCGTCGAGCCCGGCTCCGTGACGAAGGGGGCGGCGGTGTACCGGTCCTCGGGGCCGGTGCCGCTCCCGCTCATGGCCCCCGGGTACCCCGGGGGCCGGAGGTGGCTCAGACCCGCATCGGCTGCGGGGACTCACGGCGCAGCGGGTCCGGGCCGTCGTACTCGCGGATGATCTCGTAGCGGGTGTTGCGCTCCACCGGGCGGAAGCCGGCGTCCCGGATCAGGTCGAGCAGGTCCTCGCGGGTCAGCTTGTTCGGGGTGCCGTAGTTGTCGGCGTCATGGGTGATCTTGTACTCCACCACCGAGCCGTCCATGTCGTCGGCGCCGTGCTGGAGGGCGAGCTGGGCGGTCTGCACGCCGTGCATCACCCAGAACACCTTCACGTGCGGGACGTTGTCGAACAGCAGCCGGGAGACGGCGAACGTCTTCAGCGCCTCCGCGCCGGTCGCCATCTGGGTGCGCGCCTGGAGCCGGTTGCGGACCTTGCCGTCCTTCATGTCCACGAAGTCGTGCTGGTAGCGCAGCGGGATGAAGACCTGGAACCCGCCGGTCTCGTCCTGCAGTTCACGCAGCCGCAGCACGTGGTCGACGCGGTGCCGGGGCTCCTCGATGTGTCCGTAGAGCATGGTGCACGGGGTCTTCAGGCCCTTCTCGTGCGCCAGCCGGTGGATGCGGGACCAGTCCTCCCAGTGGGTGCGGTGGTCCACGATGTGCTGCCGGACCTCCCAGTCGAAGATCTCGGCGCCGCCGCCGGTCAGGGACTCCAGGCCGGCGTCGATCAGCTCGTCGAGGATCTCGGAGGCGCTGAGCCCGGAGATGGTCTCGAAGTGGTGGATCTCCGTGGCCGTGAACGCCTTCAGCGACACGTCCGGCAGCGCGGCCTTCAGCTCCCGCAGCGACCGCGGGTAGTACCGCCACGGCAGGTTGGGGTGCAGGCCGTTGACGATGTGCAGCTCGGTGAGGTTCTCCGACTCCATCGCCTTGGCGAGCTTGACCGCCTCCTCGATGCGCATCGTGTACGCGTCCTTCTCCCCCGGCTTGCGCTGGAAGGAGCAGTAGGCGCAGGAGGCCGTGCACACGTTGGTCATGTTGAGGTGCCGGTTGACGTTGAAGTGGACCACGTCACCGTTCTTGCGGGTGCGTACCTCGTGGGCGAGACCGCCGAGCCAGGCCAGATCGTCCGACTCGTACAGCGCGATGCCGTCCTCACGGGTCAGCCGCTCACCGGAGCGGACCTTCTCCTCCAGCTCGCGCTTGAGCCCGACGTCCATGCCAACACCTTTCTCCGACAGCCCGACCAACGGTATCCCTAGACCTCTTCGGGCAGCTCCCCGACCCGGTTCTCCCACTTCGTGGACAGCACGACCGTGGTCCGGGTCCGGGAGACGCCCTTGGTGCCGCTCAGCCGCCGGATCGTCCTCTCCAGCCCGTCCACGTCCGTGGAGCGCACCTTGAGCATGAACGAGTCGTCGCCGGCGATGAACCAGCAGTCCTCGATCTCGGGCAGGTCCCGCAGCCGCTGCGCCACGTCCTCGTGGTCGGCGGCGTCGGACAGCGAGATGCCGATCAGCGCGATCACGCCGAGGCCGAGGGAGGCCGAGTCCACGGTGGCGCGGTACCCGGTGATGACACCGGCCGCCTCCAGCCGGTTGATGCGGTCGGTGACGCTGGGTCCCGACAGGCCGACGAGGCGCCCCAGCTCCGCGTAGGAGGCCCGGCCGTTCTCCCTCAGGGCCTGGATGAGCTGCCTGTCCACCGCGTCCATGCGATCGAAGCCTTCCGCTGAAGAGTTCCCGAAGTGTTGAGAGGTACTGCGACTTGCTCCGCTACCGGCCCGCCGTGCCGCCGCCCAGCTCGCCCTTCCAGCGCCGGTACAGGCCGTGCCCGACGCCCGCCGCGTCCAGCACCCGGCCGGCGACGAAGTCCACCAGGTCCTGGATGTGGGTGGCGCCCGCGT
The DNA here is from genome assembly GCF_042793175.1 of Streptomyces sp. NPDC056580. Lineage (NCBI taxonomy): Bacteria > Bacillati > Actinomycetota > Actinomycetes > Kitasatosporales > Streptomycetaceae > Streptomyces > Streptomyces sp. NPDC056580. Next base: position 287,475 of record NZ_JBHTVE010000010.1, read on the forward strand.
AGAAGGCGGGCGAGGCCGGCACCACGCTCGCGCCCGCGTCGTCCAGCGCCACGAGGTGCCGCAGGGTCTGGCCGTTCAGGGGGGTCTCCCGCACGGCCACGACGAGCGGCCGGCGCTCCTTCAGTGTGACGCTCGCGGCGCGCTGCAGCAGGTCCTTGGAGAGGCCGAGGGCGACCCCGGCGACACAGGCGGTGGACGCCGGGACGATCAGCATGCCGCGGGCCGGGTACGAGCCGGAGGAGGGTCCCGCCGCGAGGTCCCCCGCGCCCCAGTACCGCACCCCGCTGACGTCCGCCTCGAACGTCCCGGGCTTGCCGTCGGCCCCGCGGGCCAGCCACTCCCCCAGGTCCTCCCGCCAGTGCGCGTCCCGGAACGAGATCCCCGTCTCGTCCAGCAGCGTCAGCCGCGAGGCGCGGCTGACCACCAGGTCGACCGCCTCGCCGGCGTCCAGCAGCCCCCGCAGCACGGCTGCCGCATACGGCGTCCCGGAAGCTCCGGACACCCCCACGATCCAAGGCGCGCGCTGCGATTCTCCTGCGTTCACACCTTGAGCGTACCGGCGGACCGAACCGCCTTCAGGGCGGGTCGGCCCGACCGCGGCGCCGGCCGGTGCTCAGACCGTCAGGCCCCGCACCAGCAGGTCCAGCAGCGCGCACACGAACAGGGCGATGCCGATGAAACCGTTGACGCTGAAGAACGCCCTGTTCAGGCGGGACAGGTCGTGCGGGCGGACGATGGTGTGCTCGTAACCGAAGGCGCCGGCCACGACGATCAGGCCCAGCCAGAAGAAGGCGCCTGCGCCGGTGGCGAGGGCGTACCAGACGAACAGCGCCGTGGTGACGGTGTGACAGGCGCGGGCGCCCCAGATGGCGGCCGGGACGCCGAAGCGGGCCGGCACCGACCTGACGCCGATCGCGCGGTCGGTCTCGACGTCCTGGCAGGCGTAGATCAGGTCGAAGCCGCCGATCCAGACGCCGACGGCGAGACCGAGGATCACCGCGTTCCAGGACCACTCGCCGGTGATCGCCAGCCAGCCGCCGACCGGGCCCATCGCCTGGGCCAGGCCCAGGATGGCCTGCGGGAAGTTCGTGAACCGCTTGCCGTACGGGTAGACCACCATCGGGATCACGGCGATGGGCGCCAGGGCCAGGCACAGCGGGTTCAGCAGCGCCGCCGCGCCCAGGAAGACCACGAGCGCGACCAGCGCGCCGGTCCAGGCGTGCCGCACCGACATCGCACCGGTGACCAGTTCGCGGTGGGCCGTGCGCGGATTGCGGGCGTCGATCTCGCGGTCGATGATCCGGTTGACCGCCATCGCGAACGTGCGCAGGCCCACCATGCAGATGGTGACGAGCAGCAGCCGGACCCAGTGGATGTTCCGGTCGAGCTGGAACATCGCGGTGAGGGCGGCGATGTAGGCGAAGGGGAGCGCGAAGACCGAGTGCTCGATCATCACCAGGCGCAGGAACGCCTTGGTGCGTCCCGGCCGCGGAAGTGCCGCGGAGGCGCTGCTCACAGGCCGTACTCCTTCCAGCGGCGGTCCACCAGGGCCGCCGTATCCGGGTCCGACAGGACCATCTCCGGCCAGCCGCCGTCACGGGTGTAGCCCTCCTCGGGCCACTTGCGCGTGGCGTCGATGCCCGCCTTGCCGCCCCAGAACTGCTGGTAGGAGGCGTGGTCCAGGTGGTCGACGGGGCCCTCGACGACCGTGAGGTCGCGGGCGTAGTCCGTGTTGCCGAGGGCGCGCCAGGCGACCTCGTGCAGGTCGTGCACGTCGCAGTCGGCGTCCACGACCACGATCAGCTTGGTCAGGGACATCATGTGCGCCCCCCAGACCGCGTGCATCACCTTCTGCGCGTGCTTGGGGTACTTCTTGTCGATCGAGACGATCGCGCAGTTGTGGAAGCCGCCGGCCTCGGGCAGGTGGTAGTCCACGATGTCCGGGACGATGATCTTCAGCAGCGGCAGGAAGAAGCGTTCCGTGGCGCGGCCGAGGGGGCCGTCCTCGGTGGGCGGCCTGCCGACCACGATCGACTGCAGCAGCGGCCGCCTGCGCATCGTCACGCAGTCGATGGTCAGCGCGGGGAAGGGTTCCTGCGGGGTGTAGAAGCCGGTGTGGTCGCCGAAGGGGCCCTCGGGCAGCATCTCGCCGGGTTCCAGCCAGCCCTCCAGCACGACCTCGGCGTTCGCCGGGACCTGGAGCGGGACCGTCTTGCAGTCGACCATCTCGATCCGCTTGCCCGCGACGAACCCCGCGAAGAGGTACTCGTCGATGTCACCGGGGAGCGGGGCGGTGGAGGCGTAGGTCACGGCGGGCGGGCAGCCGAAGGCGATGGCGACGGGCAGCCGTTCGCCGCGCCGGGCCGCCACCTGGTAGTGGTTCCGGCTGTCCTTGTGGATCTGCCAGTGCATGCCGATGGTGCGCTTGTCGTGCCGCTGCAGCCGGTACAGGCCGAGGTTGCGGACGCCGGTCTCGGGGTCCCTGGTGTGGGTCAGGCCCAGGTTGAAGAAGGAGCCGCCGTCCTCGGGCCAGGTGAACAGCGCCGGGAGCCGGTCGAGGTCCACCTCGTCGCCGTGCAGCACGACCTCCTGCACGGGCGCGTTGTCCGGCTTGACCTTCTTCGGCGGCACGTGCGCCATCGCGCCGAGCTTGCCGAACGCCTCGCGCACGCCCACGAACCCGTGCGGCAGCTCGGGCCGCAGCAGGCCGCCGATCTTCTCCGAGATCTCGCCGTACGACTTCAGGCCGAGCGCCTTCAGCAGCCGCCGGTCGGTGCCGAAGACGTTCATCGCGAGGGGCATCGCCGAGCCCTTCACGTTCTCGAACAGCAGCGCCGGGCCGCCCGACTTCTGGACCCGGTCGACGATCTCCCCGACCTCCAGGTACGGGTCGACCTCGGCCTTGATGCGCTTGAGGTCTCCCTCGCGCTCCAGCGCCCTGAGCAGGGAGCGAAGATCGTCGTAAGCCATGCGCCCAAGTATCGCCGACGTACCGCTGCGTCCCGCGCCCGCCCCTGTCCGGCCGGGGGTCCGGGGAGCCGGTCCCGGTACCGGCGCGGCCGTCACCCGATAGCCTGGGGCCGTCACCGGGGCCGTCCCACACCTTCGGGAGATCGCACGTCATGCTCAGGTATCTGCCCGCCCTGCTGGTGCTGGCGCTGTGGATCTACGCCTTCGTCGACTGCCTGAACACCCCCGAGGAAGAGGTGCGCCACCTGCCGAAGGGCGCGTGGCTGCTCGTCGTCCTGGTCTTCGGCTGGGTGCTGGTGGGCCCGGTCGCCTGGCTGATCACCGGCAGGGTCCGGCAGCCGGCCGCCGCGTCCCCGGGCGGCCCGGGCTGGGTCGCCCCCGACGACAACCCCGAGTTCCTCAAGTCCCTCGAGCGGGACGACCCCGGGAACGACTGAGCCGGTGGAACTGAGGCTGCTCGTCACCTTCGAGAAGGTCGCCACCGTCCTGAGCTTCACCCGGGCCGCGGCCGAGCTGTCGTACGCGCAGTCCAGTGTGACCAGCCAGATCCGGGCCCTGGAGACCTCACTGGGGGCCGAGCTGTTCGACCGGCTCGGCGGCCGGATCCGGCTCACCGAGGCGGGTGAGCGGCTGCTGCCCTACGCCCGGCGGATGATCGAGCTGGCCGAGGAGGCGCGGGCGGCCGTCACCGGCGCCGGCGAGCCGGCCGGGACCCTCACCGTCGGCACCATGGAGTCCCTGACCTCCTACCGGCTGCCGCCGCTGCTGGAGTACTTCCACCACCGCCACCCCGCGGTGCGGCTCGCGCTGCGCACCACCATCGGCGACGAGACCCGGCAGGCGCTGCGCCAGGGCACGTACGACGTCGGTTTCCTGATGGAGGCGGAGACCGAGCACCCGGGGCTGGAGAGCACGGTGCTGGCGGTGGAGCCGCTGGCGCTGGTCGCGGCCCCGGAGCACCCCCTGGCCGGGGAACCCGTCGCCTCCGCCGGTCTCGTCGGCCTGTCCCTGCTGGCCACCGAGCCGGGGTGCGCCTACCGGGACCTGTTCGAGCGGGAGCTGACGGCGCTGGGGCCGGTGGAGTTCATGGAGTTCGGCACGATCGAGGCCACCAAGCGCGCGGCGGCGGCCGGTCTCGGGGCGGCGCTGCTGCCCGAGGTGACGGTCGCCGCCGAACTCGCGGCGGGCACGCTCGTGCGGCTGGACTGGGAGCCGCCGTTCACGCTTCGCACGCAGCTGGCCTGGCGGTCCGGGAAGCGGCTCCCGGCGCACGCCCGGCTGTTCGTGGAGCAGGCGCGGCGGCTGGTGTCCGAGCAAGGGTGACCTTGAGGCTCGCGGTCACGATGAGCGGGACGCCGAGGGCCTGCACGAGGCCGATGTGGTGGCCGTACACCGCCCAGTCCATGAGCATCGCGACGGCCGGGTAGACGAAGGCGAGCACGGCGATCTTGGCGGTGGGCAGCTTGGCGTAGGCGGCGTACATGAGGACGTACATCACTCCGGTGTGCAGCAGCACGAGGCCGGCCAGCCAGCCCCAGTCCCAGCCGGTGCCCCGCATGGCGCCGAAGTCGGCGAAGGGCAGCAGCAGCGGAATGCCGACCAGGACCTGGACGAGGGCGATCAGGTGCGGGCGCACACCGGTGATCCGCTTGGTGACCAGGGTGGACAGCCCGTACAGCAGGGCGGCGAGCAGGGCCTGGCCGATGCCGGTGAGGTACGCGCCGCCGCCGGTGAAGTCGGCGGGTGTCACCCCGGAGACGAGGACCAGACCGGCGAAGGCGACGCCGATCCAGCCGACCCGGGCGGCGGTGAGCCGCTCGCGGAACAGCAGGGCGCCGAGCAGCACCACGTAGAAGGGCTGCGTGTGGTAGACCACGGTGGCCACCGAGATGGACGTGTTCTCGTACGACTGGAACAGCAGCACCCAGTTGAAGACGATGAACACCCCGCCGAGGACGGCGAGGCCGAGGGTGCGCGGAGTGAAGCCGTGGTCGCGCAGCCAGCCGCGGGCCAGCACGTAGCCGCCGAGGGCCAGCGCGCCGAACAGGACGCGGAAGAGGACGACGTCGAAGGGCGGGGCACCGGACTCGACGACGAAGACGCCGAGGGTGCCGGACAGCATCATCGCGGTGGTCAGCTGGGCCGTGCCCGTGTGCTCTGAGGTCATGGCGCCGACGCTACGGACGGCCGCCCGGGCGGGTCCACGAGCCGCCGGGGCGTCCTGCCGATGGGGCCATCGGCGCCTCCGATGGCCCAAGGCCGGGGGCGGATCCGGCGGGCCGTCAGGTGTGGGCCCAGCTCTGCGAGGCGGTTCCGGACTGGCAGGGCCTGCTGGCCGCGCCCCCGCCGAAGGCGAGGTCCAGGCAGGCGCCGCCGGCGCGCGGTCGCGGCGGAACCGCGGTGCGGACGGGCGCGACGGCCCCGGCGGTTCCGGGCCCGGGCCCGCGGCGGGGTCAGGTGTACTGCCCCGGAAGCGGCTCCGCCGGCTCCGGACCGGGCGGCGGGGGCGAGGACCCCAGGTTCCCGATCAGCCGTTCGAACCTGGTGCGCCAGGCGGCCTGCGACTCGCCCTCGCCCTGGAACTCGTGGGTGAAGCGCAGCACGCAGCCCGACGGCCGCTCACGCTCCAGGTGGAACCGCAGCCGGCCGCCCGCCACGGTGTACTCGGCGACCCGGTCCACGTCCCACGCGGTGACCCGCCCGGCGCCCAGCTCCCGGAAGGCGACCTCCCCGTCGAGTCTTGGCTCGAGAACGTCGACGGCGGTGAACCAGCCCGCGAGTCCCGCGGGCGTGGCCACCGCCGTCCAGACCTCTTCCATGGCCCTCGGGAGCCGCACCAGGAAGTGGAGTATGTGCGTGTTCCCGTGCGTCTGGCTGGTGCCCTGTTCGATGGAACCGCTCATGGCACCAGTGTCACCGACCGGGGCGTCACACGCCCGCGTACGAGTGCTTGCCGGTGACGAAGATGTTGACGCCGTAATAGTTGAACAGCCAGCAGCCGAAGGCGATGAGCGCCAGGTAGGCGGCCTTGCGGCCCTTCCAGCCTGCCGTGGCCCGCGCGTGCAGGTAGCAGGCGTAGGCGATCCAGGTGATGAAGGACCAGGTCTCCTTGGGGTCCCAGTTCCAGTAGCGGCCCCAGGCGTCGCCCGCCCAGATCGCGCCCGCGATGATCGTGAACGTCCACAGCGGGAAGACGGCCGCGTTGACGCGGTAGGCGAACTTGTCCAGCGAGGCCGAGGCGGGCAGCCGCTCCAGCACCGAGCGCGCGAAGCGGCCGGGCGTGCCGCCGGACTCCAGCTTGTTCTCGTAGGAGTCCTTGAAGAGGTAGAGGATCGTGGCGACCGCGCCGACGTAGAACACCGCGCCGCAGAAGATCGCGGTGGAGACGTGGATGTACAGCCAGTACGAGTGCAGCGCCGGGACGAGCTGGTCGCTCGCGGTGTACAGCACGGTCACGGCCAGACCGAGGTCGAGCAGGACCGTGGTGATCAGGAACAGGCCGAGCCAGCGCACGTTCTTCTTCAGCGCCAGCAGCGTGAGGTACACACCGACGGCCACCGTGGAGAAGGTGATGTTGAACTCGTACATGTTGCCCCACGGCGCGCGCTCCACGGAGGCCGCGCGGGCGACGACGCCGCTCAGCTCCACGAGGAAGGCGAGCACGGTGAGCGAGATGGCGATCCGGCCGTAGAGGTCGCCCTGCTCGTCGCCGCCGTGCGCGCCCGGCCCGTCCGGCACGTCCCGGGCACCGGAGACGGAGCGCACGACGACCTTCGGCCGCTCCAGCACGGCGGTCCCGCCGGCGCTCTTGACGGTGACGGCGGGCGCGCCCGCCCGGCGCTCGCCGCCGGCGGCGGCAGCGGTCAGCGCGGCGGCCGTGCGGCCGACCTTGCTGCGGCTGCCGAACAGCCACTCGGCGATGTACGCGAAGAAGGCGAGCGTGTAGACGGCCATGGACGAGTAGATCAGCGTGTTGCTGATGCTCGCCAGGTGTTCGTTGGTTGCGGCGGCGAGAGTCACTTCTCAGCCCCTTCGGCAGGTCCAGCGGGGGATGGGGTGGAGTCGTCGTCGGGGTCCGGTGCCCCCGGCGCCTGGTCGTAGAGGTTCGCGGCGAGGTCGCCCAGTTCCTCGGGCACCTTGGCGGACTCGCTGCGGCCGAGCCCGGCCATCTCGACCACGGTGACGCCGTCGGCTCCGCGCACCGCGCGCACCCACACGCGACGGCGCTGGATGAACAGGGAGGCGGCCAGGCCGAAGATCGCGCCGAGCGCGCCGGCGAGCGCCCAGCCGCCGCCCGGCTCCTGGACGATCTCGAAGCCGGCCCACTCCTTGACGTCCTTCTCGAGCGTGATCGAGCCGGCGCCGTCCGGGAGCTTCAGGGTCTGCCCCGGCTTGAGGTTGCCCCGGAGCTGCTGGCCCCTGGCGTCCTTGAAGCCCTTCATGTGTGTCTTGTCGAGCTGGTACACGCTCTGCGGGATGCCCGAGTTGACGCCGAGGTCGCCGTGGTACGGCTCGAGGTTCAGCACGGGGTTCAGCAGCGCCGGGAACTGCGAGAGCACCGAGGCGCCGCCGCCGTAGGTCGGCAGGAAGAAGGCCCGGACGCCGAGCTGGTCCTTCTTGCCCTGGGCGTCGCGGTAGCCGTCCATCACCTTGATCACGCCCTGCGAGGTGACGTTGCCGTCGAGCGGCAGCAGCGGCACGGCGTCCTGGTAGACGACCTCGCCCTTGCCGTCGCGGACGGTGATGACGGGCGCGTAGCCGTGGCTGACGAGGTAGACCTTGGCCTCGCCGATCTTCAGCGGCTCGTTGACCTTGACGGTCGTGGAGCGCTCCTTGCCGTCGGCGCCCTCGCTGTAGGCGACCTTCGCCTGGAAGGTGCGCGGGGTGCCGCGGTTGGGTCCGGTCAGCTCGTAGGTGCCCTTGAAGTCCTTCAGGCTGAAGCTGAACGGTGACAGGTCGTCGGTGGTGAACAGGCTGCCGGACTTGAAGTCGTCGTACATCGGCAGGGCGTTGGAGAAGCCGTCGCCCTCGACCATCAGCTTGGTGCCGTCCGACTTGTACATCTGGCCCGAGGCGAAGGCGACCAGCAGCACGATCAGCGCGATGTGGAAGACCAGGTTGCCCAGCTCGCGCACGTAACCCTTCTCGGCGGCGACGGCGTCACCGGCGACGTGGGCCCGGAAGCGGCGCCTGCGCACCAGCGCGAGCGCGGCCTCGCGGACCTGCTCGGGATCGGCCGCGGTGCGCCAGGTGGTGTAGGCGGGCAGCCGGTCCAGGCGCCTTGGCGCGCCCGGCGGACGGCCGCGGAGCTGGCCGACGAACTGCCAGGTGCGCGGGACGATGCAGCCGATGAGGGAGACGAACAGCAGGATGTAGATCGCGGAGAACCACACCGAGCTGTAGACGTGGAAGAGGCCGAGCTTGTCGTAGACCGGCGCGAGCGTCTTGTGGGCCGCGCGGAAGCCGTCGACCTTGGTGGCGTCGGCGCCGGTCTGCGGGATCAGCGAGCCGGGGATCGCGCCGAGCGAGAGCAGCAGGAGCAGCAGCAGCGCCACCCGCATGGAGGTGAGCTGCCGCCAGAACCAGCGGACCCAGCCGACGACCCCGAGGCCCGGCAGGCTCACCGCCTCCTCCTGCGGAGCGGTGGACAGCCGGGAGCCGGCCGCCCCCAGGTCCTCCTGCTCGCGGCCCTTGTCGGTTTCGGTTGTGCTCATCGATCAGATCCCCACAGTGAAGCCGTCGGACCAGCTCTGCATCTCGTTCACCAGGTGGTCCCAGGCCCCGGTCAGCAGCAGCACGCCGGTCACGATCATCATCGTGCCGCCGGCGCGCATCACCCAGACATAGTGGCGCTTGACCCAGCCGAAGGCGCCGAGCGCCTTGCGGAAGGCGACCGCGGTGAGGACGAAGGGCACACCGAGGCCCAGGCAGTAGGCGATCATCAGCACCGCCCCGCGCCCGGCGCTCGACTCGTGCCAGGAGAGGAAGTTCACCGCGGCGAGGGTCGGTCCGATGCAGGGCGTCCAGCCGACGCCGAACAGGGCGCCCAGCAGGGGCGCGCCCACCAGGCCCGCGGTCGGCCGCCGGTGGAAGCGGAACTCGCGCTGGGTGAACCAGGGCATCAGCCCCATGAAGAAGACGCCCAGCAGGATCATGAGCACGCCGAGCACCCGCGACAGGGTGGCCTTGTTGTCCTGGAGGGTCCAGCCGAAGTAGCCGAACAGCGCCCCGCTGGAGATGAACACGGCGCTGAAGCCGAGGACGAACAGCGAGGCGCCGGCGACCATGCGCCCCCGTCTGGCCTCGGCGAGGTCGGTGCCGGCGATGCCGGTGACGTAGGAGAGGTAGCCGGGGACGAGCGGCAGCACGCAGGGCGAGAAGAAGGAGACCAGTCCGCCGAGCAGGGCGATCGGCAGGGCGACCAGCAGGGCACCGTTCAGCACGGTGTCGTTCGGGCCCGTCCCGGCGGCGGCCAGCAGGTAAGTCGCGCTCACGTCACTTCTCCGCGACGACCGGCTTGAGCATCTTGAGCAGCGCCGTGTCGTCGAGCGCCTCCAGCGCCCGCGCGGCGACCTTCCCGTCCTTGTCGATGACGAGCGTGGAGGGGATGAGCTGCGGGTTGAGCGTGCCCTTCTTGAAGCGGAGCATCAGCTTGCCGGTCGGGTCGTACAGGCTCGGGTAGCCGATCCCGTGCTCCCGCTCGAAGGCGAGCGCGGGGGTGGTGCTGGTGTCGCGGGTGTTGATCCCCACGAACTGCACGCCCTTGCCCTCGTACGCCTTGGAGACCTTGGAGAAGTACTGGGCCTCCTCCCGGCACGGCCCGCACCAGGAACCCCAGACGTTGACGACGACGACCTTGCCCTTGTAGTCGGCGATGTCGAGGTTCTTGCCGTCGAGGGTCCTGCCCGACAGGTCGGGCGCGGCGGAGCGCTTGCCCTTGGCTGCGGTGTCGATGCCGTTGTTGCCGGTGACGAAGTTGGTGTTGCCGCCTCCGCCGGAGGTGCCGCCGTTGCCGCACGCGGACAGGGTCAGGGCCGCGACGGCGGCCGTGGCGCTGAGCAGGACGGTACGGCTACGGGTACTCATGTGAAAAGTTTCGCATGCCTGTTCCGGCGATCTCGCGCACCCCCCTGTCGGGTGGAAAACCGCATTTCAGGAGCTATTTACACGGGACATTCCGGGCGATTCCTCACGCGGTGGCGCCCGCGGCCGGCTTGGCGTCCCGCAGGAACTCCTTCCAGCCCCCGGCGGGCCGCTGCCCCACCTCCAGGGTGCGCAGCCGGGCGAGCACCTCGGGCTTCTGCGCGTCCATCCAGTCCACGAACTGCCGGAAGGAGACCAGCCGGACGTCCCCGCCCTTGTCCTTCTCGCGCGCGATGTGCTTGAAGGCCTGCTCCACGGCGTCCATGTAGATGCCGCCGTTCCACTGCTCGAAGTGGTTGCCGATGAAGAGAGGTGCCCGATTCGTCCCGTATGCCCGCTCGAAGCCCTGGATGTAGGCCTGCGCGGACTGGGCGCGCCAGCGCGGGTGGTTGTAGGCGGGCGCGTTGGTCGAGTTGACGGACTGGTTGGCGAGCATGTTGTAGTCCATGGACAGGACCTCGAAGGAGCGTCCGGGGAAAGGTATCTGCTGGAGCGGCAGGTCCCAGATCCCCATCCGCTTCAGCGGCCACACCTGGCGTCCGCCCGGCGAGGAGGCGTCGTAGCGCCAGCCCAGCTCGCGGGCGGCGGGCAGCAGGTTGTCCTGGCCGAGCAGACAGGGGGTGCGGCCGCCGACCAGCTCCCTGTCGTAGTCGAACGGCAGCGGCGGCAGGTCGGTCCAGCCGGTGTTGGTCCGCCACTCCTTCACGAACGAGGTGGCCTGCCGTATCTCGCTCCGCCACTGCTGCGGGGTCCAGTTGCCGACCGAGCCGGAGCCGGCGCAGAAGTGCCCGTTGAAGTGGGTGCCGATCTCGTGCCCCTCCAGCCAGGCCCGGCGCACGTTGGCCAGGGTCGACCTGATGTGGGGGTCGCTGAGGTAGCCGATGTCGGAGGCGCCGCGCGGGTTGTTCGGGGGGTCGTAGAGCCGCTTCTTCGACTCCGGCAGCAGATACAGCCCGGAGAGGAAGAACGTCATGCTCGCGCCGTGCTCCCGGGCGAGGTCCAGGAAGCGCGGGAAGAGACCGTTGCCGACCTCGCCGGCGCCGTCCCAGGAGAAGATCACGAACTGCGGAGGCGTCTGACCCGGCTCCAGCGGCTCGGGCTTCGCGGGCTGGTGCGGCTGCCGGCCGGTGAACGAGGTGGAGCCGTCGCCGATGGGCCGGGCCGGACGCGCCGTGCTCCCGCCCTTGCCCGCGCCGCCCCCGCCGCCGCCCTCGTGGCCGGAACCGGACCGGGGCCCGCTCTCGTCCGAGGACTTGAGGCTCCCGCAGCCGGCCAGCGAGGCGGCGGCGGCCGCGCCCGCGCCGAGGCCCAGCGCTCCCCTGCGGGAGAGCATCCGGTCGGTCCGGGAGAAGGTGCGCATGGAGATCCCCGATTCGTCACGCCTGCTGGTGGTCACCCAGTCAGAGGGCGTGACGCTCGGGGAGGTTCCGGTACTTCTTTGTGCTTTTCGTAACAGGCCCGGCAAAAGGGCCCGGCCCGCGGTTCAGGCTCCGAAGGCCTTGCCCTGCGCCGTCCCCTTGCCCTTCTGGGGCTTGGCGCCGGCCCGCAGGTGCGCGGGGACCAGGTCGATGGCGGGCTCGGAGTAGCCGACGGAGACGATCCGGTCGCCCTGGAAGGTGAAGGTCGTCAGCGACGCCAGGGTGCACTGCCGCTTGCGCGGGTCGTGCCACAGCCGCCGCTTCTCGACGTACGACCGCACCGTCCAGATCGGGAGCTGATGGCTGACCAGCACCGCCTCGTGCCCGCGGGCCCGGTCCTTGGCGGTGTGCAGCGCGCCCATCATGCGCACGACCTGGTCGATGTACGGCTCGCCCCAGGACGGCCGGAACGGGTTGACGAGGTGCTTCCAGTTGTCGGGGTTGCGCAGCGCGCCGTCCCCGACCCCGAACGTCTTGCCCTGGAAGACGTTGTCGGCCTCGATGAGCCGGGCGTCGGTGGCCAGTTCCAGACCGTGCGCCTTGGCGATCGGAGTGGCGGTCTCCTGCGCGCGCTCCAGCGGGGAGGCGCAGACGTGCGTGACGTCCCGGGTGGAGAGGTGCTCGGCGACCCGGTCGGCCATCTTCCGGCCCAGCTCGGACAGGTGGTAGCCGGGCAGCCGCCCGTAGAGGACGCCGCCCGGGTTCTCGACCTCGCCGTGCCGCATGAGGTGGACGACGGTGATGTCCCGCTCGCTGCCGTTGGTGCTCGCGCTGCTGCTCATGCTGCCGTGGCCTCCGCGGCCGCTCGGGCCGCCGCCGGGAGGGCGTCGGCGATCTTCTGGATGGCCCGCTCGTCGTGGGCCGTGGACACGAACCAGGACTCGAAGGACGACGGCGGCAGGTAGACGCCGTTCGACAGCAGCGAGTGGAAGAAGGCGGTGAAGCGGAACGACGCCTGCCGCTTGGCGTCCTCGTAGTCCCGCACCTGCCGGTCGGTGAAGAACACGGAGAACATGTTGGAGGCGGCCTGCAGCCGGTGCGCGACGCCCTCCTTGCTCAGCGCCTCGGTGACGAGGCTCTGGATCTGCGCGGAGACGGCGTCGACCGTCTCGTACGCCGCGTCGTCGAGCAGCCGGAGCTGGGCGAGCCCGGCGGCGGTGGCGACGGGATTGCCGGAGAGGGTGCCGGCCTGGTAGACGGGGCCGGCGGGCGCGAGGTGGGCCATGACGTCGGCCCGGCCGCCGAACGCGGCGGCGGGGAAGCCGCCGCCCATGACCTTGCCGAAGGTCATCAGGTCGGGCCTGACCCCGTCCACGCCGTACCACCCGGCGCGGCTGGTCCGGAACCCGGTCATCACCTCGTCGGAGATGTAGAGGGCGCCGTGCCTGCGGCACGCGTCCTTGAGGCCCTGGTTGAAACCGGGCGCCGGCGGCACGACGCCCATGTTGCCCGGGGAGGCCTCGGTGATCACGCAGGCGATCTCCCCCGGGTGCCGGTGGAAGGCCTCCTGCACGGCCTCCAGGTCGTTGTACGGGAGCACGATCGTGTCGCCGGCCTGGGCGCCGGTGACACCCGGCGTGTCGGGCAGCGCGAAGGTGGCGACGCCGGACCCGGCGGCGGCCAGCAGCGAGTCCACGTGGCCGTGGTAGCAGCCGGCGAACTTGACGACCTTGGAGCGCTGGGTGAAGCCGCGGGCGAGCCGGATCGCCGACATCGTCGCCTCGGTGCCGCTGCTGACCAGCCGCACCTTCTCCACGGGCTCGACCCGCGCGACGATCTCCTCGGCCAGGGCGACCTCGCCCTCGCCCGGGGTGCCGAAGGACGTTCCGCGGGCGACGGCCTCCTGCACCGCGGCGATCACCTCGGGGTGCGAGTGGCCGAGGATCATCGGCCCCCAGGAGCACACGAGGTCGACGTACTCCCGTCCGTCGGCGTCGGTCAGATAGGGCCCCTTGCCGGAGACCATGAACCGGGGCGTGCCGCCCACGGCGCGGAAGGCGCGCACCGGTGAGTTCACGCCGCCCGGCGTGACGGCCGACGCACGGTCGAAGAGCGCCTGCGACACGGGCGCTTCGTAGGGATAGGGCAGTTCGCTCTTGGCGCTCATGACGTGCGGCTTCTCCGGCTTCTCGGACTCCGGTTGCTGTGGTGACCATCTCAGGGTAGGCCGCCGTCCGGGGGTCGAGCGGCCGACCTCCGGGTCACGGCCGCGCCATCTGCGAGACTGAGAGCTGATACACACAGCTCATACGGCACGTAGTGATCAGTGACCGGGAGGATCCCGCGGACTGGTGTTTCGCCGCACGTTTCGGCGGGCGGCCGTGGGGGAGGTCACTGACACGATGATCGGGTTGCGCGGCGGGGGCCACGCGTCCTAGAAAAGCAGTCGGGTGGAGATATGCATCGCGGTGGCGGACTGGGCGAGGGGACTGACGACCTGGGTCCTCGACGCGCCCGGCGGGGAAGGCACCGGCGCGAGGTGGAGGAAACGACCGAGGCACGTCAGGCCGACGCACATCAGACACAGGGTGTACCGGGCGAGCCCGAGCGGTACGACCGGCGGATCGACCGGTCACGGGCGGTAGGCAGGAATGGTGGTCGGGTGGGGGTGACGTACAAATACTTCGGCGCGCCGGACGGCGCGACGGCGGCCCGCGTCCCCATCTCGATGCGCCCCGAGGAACTCGGCGGCGACGAGCTGGGCATGAACGGCATGTTCACCAAGATCAAGCCGGAGACGATGGCCGCCATGGTGCTGACCGGCATCGAGGGTGTCCCCCTGCACAAGGTGCCGCCTCTGGAACTGGTCGTCCTGCACCCCGACTACGCCGTCGTCAAGCTGCCCATGACGGTCGTCGACCCCCTGCGCGGCATCGGCGAGGAGGCGGTGGGCGCGGCGGCGTTCATCTGGTCGACGGTCCCGGACCGGGGCGGCCCCCGGGACGCGTTCAACGTGTACCAACTGCTGCACGAGTGGCAGGACTTCAGCCACCGGCTGCACGAGGCGGGGCATCAGCCTTATTGCCTGGTCTGGCCCTGACCTGGGGTTTCACGGGAGTCGGTGCGGGCGGGATCTCCGGGTCCCGCCCTCGTCATGTGCCGGGGGACCCGGCGCCCCCGCGGAACGCGGCTTCGGCGCCGGCATCGGCATCGGTCGCCCGGCCGGCCGAGCGACAGCACGTGACCGCGACCGCGGGGCCGGCCCGCCGCGCGGCCGCCGGTGACCGCGACCGCGGGTGACCTCCGCGTGCCGTCCGTGGGCCGGGAACGCTCGTCGGCCGTGGTTCGTCTACAGTCCGATGGACGGTCTACTTTCCTGTAGTCACTCGGTCCCGGCCCTTGCCCGCAGCACGGCGGCAGTCGGAACCCCGGTCCGGCGGCTCGCCACCGGGCGCCCGGGGCGCTTCGCTGCCGACCTCGTGCATCCCTGAGAGGCGGCGGATTGATGCGCCCCAAGATCCTGGTGGTCGAGGACGACCACGCCCTGCGGGACGTGCTGCGCCGGGGGCTGCGGGACGAGGACTTCGAACCGGTCCCGGCGGCCGACGGCGCCACCGCGCTGCGGCTGGCCACGGCCGACATCTCGGCGGCCGTGCTGGACGTCGGGCTGCCCGACTCGGACGGGCGGGACGTGTGCCAGGCCATGCGCGCCAACGGCTTCCTCGCCCCGATCGTCTTCCTCACCGCCCGGCACCAGCTCACCGACCGCCTGTCCGGGTTCTCCGCCGGCGGCGACGACTACCTGCCCAAGCCCTTCCACCTCGCCGAGCTCGCCGCCAGGCTCAGGGCCGTGCTCAGACGGACGGCCGGCCCGCCGGTGGCCGGGGTCGGCGACCTGGTCCTGGACGCGGTGGACCACAGCATGACCGTGCACGGCGCCCGCGTCACGCTGTCCCCCACCGAGTTCCGGCTGCTGGCCACGCTCGTCGCCGCGGACGGCACCCTCGTACGCCGCCGCGACCTGGTGCGGGCGGGCTGGCCCGAGGGTGCGCAGGTCAGCGACAACACCCTGGACCAGTACCTGAGCCGGCTGCGCCGCAAACTGCGTGAGGCCGGCAGCGGCCTGGCCCTCGACACGGCGCGCGGGATCGGCCACCGCCTGTCATGAACCGGGTCCCGCGCGCCCTGCGGCGCCTCGCACCGCGCACCCTGCGCGGCCGCCTCTCCCTGGTGGCGCTGACCACCGCGGCCCTGCTGATGACGATCCTGACCGTGGTGTTCAACGCCGTGATGGACCGGCACCTGCAGCACCAGGCGGACGACGAACTGCGCAACCGGGCGGCGGCGGTGGCCACGACCGTCGACACCTCCGGAACCCGGGTGCGGGTCCTGGAGACCGTCAACGACCGCCTGCTCGACTCGAACGTGTGGATCTACGCGGGGACGCGTCTGCTGGAGAGGCCGCCGTCCGCCGCGGCCGGCACCCCGCCGGCGCTGGCCGCCGACCGGCTGGCCGCGCGGCGGAGTCAGGCCTGCACGACCGTGCGGGCGCACGGCCGCGGGCCCGTCCGGCTGTGCGCCCAGCCCGTCCACGGCCGCCGCGCCACCGCCACCGTCGTCACCGCCCTGGACCTGACTCCGTACCGCAGTTCGGCCGGCACCCTGCTGCTGGGGTCGGTGGTCCTGGACGTCGTGATGCTCGGCTTCACCTACGTGCTCACCCGGCTGTCGGTGGGCCGTGCGCTGCGCCCGGTGCGGACGATGACCGACCAGGCCACGCAGTGGAGCGCCGTGGGCTCCGACGAGCGCTTCGGCACCGACGACCACCCGGCCGAGCTCGCCCGTCTGGGCGCCTCCCTGGACGCGCTCCTGGACCGCATACGCACGGTGCTGCGCCACGAGCGGCAGCTGACCGGGGAGCTGTCCCACGAACTGCGCACGCCGCTCACCCGGATCATCATGGAGCTCGACTGGTGGCGGGCCCGGCCCCGCACGGCTGCCGAGACCGGCGCCGCCCAGCAGGTGATCGCCGAGGCCGCCCAGTCCATGCGCACCATCTGCGACACCCTCCTGAACGACGCCCGCGAGAACGCGCTGCCCCCCGCGGCGGCCCCCGGAACGACCGACGTCGTGCCCGTCCTGGACCGCCTGCTCCAGCGCCTCGACACGCCGGACCGGGTGCGGACGGCGGTGGAGACGGACGCGGCCGTGCTGGAGGCGGGGGTCGCCCCCGCTCTCCTCGAACGCATCCTCAGCCCGCTGCTCGCCAACGCGGCCCGCTACGCCGGCTCGCACGTGACCGTGTCCGCGCGGCGGCTCTCCGGCGGTGTGCGCATCGACGTCGTCGACGACGGCCCCGGTGTGCCGGAGTCGTTCACGGGCGAGCTGTTCCAGCCCGGCCGGCGCGCCGAACCGGGCGACGGTCACGACGGCGCGGGCCTGGGCCTGCCGCTCGCGCGGCGCCTGGCCCGCGCCGTCGGCGGTGAGGTGTCCCACGACCCCGGGCACGGGCCCGGGGCCAGGTTCACCGTCAGCCTGCCCGCCGGGTGACCGGGCCGGGCTCCTGCCCCGCCGGCCGGGCGGCGGACCGGCGCTCCCGCACCTGGGCGTACCCCATCAGCGCGAACAGGACGGCGAGGAGCACGGCGGACGAGCCCGCGGTGCCCAGGTCCAGGCCGCCCTTGGCGACGGGCTTGGTGAGGAAGTCGCCCGCGGTGGCGCCCAGCGGGCGGGTGAGGACGAAGGCGAACCAGAACAGCAGGACGTTCGGCACCGCGGGCACCTTCATCAGCGCGAGGAGCACGCCGAGCAGCCCGGTCACCAGCAGTGCGCCACCGGCGTAGCCCAGGCCGGAGCTGTCGGAGAGGAAGTCGCCCATGGAGGTGCCGAGGGTGTTCGACACGAGGATCGCCGACCAGAACAGGGCCTCGCCCCGGAAGGAGACGATGTCCCGGATCTGGAACGTCATCCCGCTCAGCTTCCAGACGGTGAAGATCACCAGCAGGATCGAGACGAGGATGGCGGCCCCGGTGGGATAGCCCAGGCCGAGCCCCTGCGGGCCCCAGCCCAGTCTGGTCGCGCCCGCCGAGAGGTACTTGGCACTGGCGTCGCGGTTCATGAAGTCGGACATCGTGGTGCCGGCCATGCTGGTCGACAGGATCACGGTCCAGTAGAAGAACGGGTTGTAGCGGCTGGAACGCAACTGGACCACCAGCGTCACCACGAAGACCAGGAACAGCGCGATCGTCGTGAGGAAATAGCCCAGCTTCAGGGTCTGCGCGAAGAGGTCGCCCGCCGTCTCGCCCAGGGTCGTCGCGGCGATCTTCATGATCCAGAACGCCAGCGTGACCTCGGGCAGCTTCTTCATCACCGACTTGGTCGTATTCGACGCGCTCGCCACGTCGAGGTCGGTGAGGACCTCCGAGTTCTCCAATGCGGCTCTCCTGTCCGGTCGAACGACAGGGCGCTCGCCCCCGGGAAGTGGGACGAGCGCCTGTGAGATCCAGCCGGCCGCCGGCGGCGGCCGTGATCCCGACCGTGGCACGAAAAGCCTGAACGCATCCTGAACGCCCGCGGCGCGGCAGCTCAGCCGTTCCGCCGGGACGTGGCAGCCCAGTCCCTCCGCCGGGCGGCCGGGCCCGGCCCGGTGACGTCCTGCCGTACGGGAACCGTCCGCCCATAACGATCGTCTACAGTACCGTAGACAGTCTACGGAATTGTAGACGACTGGCGCTTCAGCGCGCCCGGAGAGGACTTCATGCCGATGACCACATCCGTGGCCCTGTCGTCGCAGCTGGCGGTGAACCCGCTGGACGCGCAGTCGCTGCTGGCCGCCTTCGGCGTGCTGGGCGTCGGCGTCGTGATGTTCGCCGAGACGGGCCTGCTGATCGGGTTCTTCCTGCCGGGCGACTCCCTGCTCTTCACGGCCGGCCTGCTGTGCACAGGCTCGGGGCGGCACGGCGTGCACCTGTCGCTGGGACCGCTGCTGGCCGCCGCGGCGTTCGGCGCGCTGGCCGGCGCCCAGTGCGGCTACCTGATCGGGCGCCGGGCGGGCGGTGCGCTGCTGGCGCGCAGCCGCTCGGCGCGGCTGCGCGAAGGCGCGGAGCGGGCCGAGGAACTGCTCGGGCGCTACGGGCACGCCAAGGCGATCTTCCTGGCCAGGTTCGTGCCGGTGGTGCGGACCGTGCTCAATCCGCTGGCGGGGGCCCTCGACGTGCCCGCCCGGACGTTCGCGGTGTGGCAGGTGGCCGGCGGCCTGGTGTGGAGCCTCGGTCTGACCCTGGCCGGCTATGCGCTGGGGTCCTCGATCCCGAACGTCGACCGCTACCTGCTCCCGCTGGTCGCGCTGATCGTCGTGGTGTCGCTGGTTCCGCTCGCCTCGGAGTTGTACCGCGGCCGCAGGCGGGCGCGCGAGAAGGAGGTCCGCGGATGATCCTGGCATTCGACGGGGCGTCGATAGACGGCTCCGCCTATCGGGACGTGACGGATCTCGCCCAGCACTCGCCGGGCTGGCTGGACACCGCGGTGACGGTGTGGTCGGACTACGGGCTCGCGGTGTTCGCCCTGCTCATGCTCCTCGGCTGGTGGCGGGCCCGGCGGACCGGGGCGGCCCCGGCGGTGACCGCGCTGGCTGTTCCGGTGGTCGTGGTGCTGGCGTACGGCGTCAACGCCGCGCTGAAGCTGGCCGTGCACGAGGACCGCCCGTGCCAGATCCTGCCGGTGAGAACCCTCGAGGCGTGTCCGGCGCCCGGTGACTGGTCGTTCCCCAGCAACCACGCGGCGATCGCGGCGGCCGCCGCGGTGGCGCTGCTGTTCGTCTCCCGGCGGCTGGGCGCCGTCGCCTGCGTGGCGGCGGCCGCCATGGCCGCCTCCCGGGTCTGGATCGGCGTGCACTACCCGCACGACGTGGTGACCGGACTGGTGGTCGGCGGGCTCGTCGCGCTCGCCGCGATGCTCCTGCTCCGGCGCCGTTCCGCGGAGCTGGCCCGCCGGATGACCTCGGCGGCTCCGCTCCGTCCCCTGCTGTCGGTCTCGTGAACCGCGAGGACACCGCCGAACTGGCCGGCAGCGCCGGCCTCGGCGCGTGGGTGGCGTTCGCCGTACTGGCCATGGTCGTCGTCGGCCGGGGCGGTTCACCGCTGTGGCTGGACGACGGCTTCCTCGCCTGGGCGACCGCCCACCGCCCCGAGGTGGCCGTGAGCCTGGCACGGGGCGTGACCGCCACCGGCACGGGCGTCGTCCCCTACGTCCTGGTGGCCGTGGCCGGCGTCGTGGCCGGACGCACCGCGCGGCAGCGGCTGGTCGCGGCCGCCCTCTGCCTCGCCTGTCTCGGACTGGGACAGGCGCTGCGGTACGGCGTGATGGAGCTGGCCCACCGGCCGCGCCCACCGCACATGGACTGGGCGACGCACGCGAGCGGCTGGGCGTTCCCGTCCGGGCACACCACCACCGCCGCCCTGACCGCGGGGACGCTGATCGTCGCGCTGACCCTGCGCGCTCCGCGCGGCGGCACGGCGCTGCGGATCGCCGTCGCCTGCTGGGGCCTGCTGGTCGGGCTGACCCGCTGCTACCTCGGCGTGCACTGGCTCAGCGACGTCCTGGGCGGCTGGCTGTTCGCCGCCGGCTGGCTGGGAGCGTGCGGGTGCGCGGCCGTCCACCTGCTGCCCGCATCCGCCCTCAGCCCGCGGGCCGGCGCTCCGGACGCCGGGCGGCGGGCGTAGTACCCCGGTACCACCCGCCCCGCGGGCTTGGGCCCCCGGTACCACGGAAAACGGACATCCCGGACCTAGCGTTGCCAGGGAGGCGTCGGGCGTTCCGTACGCCGCACCCCGAAAGAGGGAACGCGAATGATCGATGCACAGCGGCTCACCAAGAGGTACGGGGAGAAGACGGCCGTCGACGGTCTGGAGTTCACCGTGCGGCCGGGCAGGGTGACCGGCTTCCTGGGGCCCAACGGCGCGGGCAAGTCCACGACGATGCGGATGATCGTCGGGCTGGACGCGCCGACGAGCGGCTCCGTCACGGTGAACGGACAGCGCTACGCCCGTCACCGGGCGCCGCTGCAGGAGGTCGGCGCGCTGCTGGAGGCCAAGTCGGTCCACCCGGGCCGCTCGGCCCGCAACCACCTCAGGGCGCTCGCGCTCACCCACGGCATCCCGCGCCGCCGGGTCGACGAGGTCGTGGAACTGGCCGGTCTCGGCAGCGTCGCGGACAAGCGGGCCGGCTCCTTCTCCCTCGGCATGGGACAGCGCCTGGGCATCGCCGCCGCGCTGCTGGGCGACCCGCGGACGGTGATGCTGGACGAGCCCGTCAACGGCCTGGACCCCGAGGGCGTGCTCTGGATCCGCAACCTGCTCACCTCCCTCGCGGCGGAAGGGCGCACGGTCTTCGTCTCCTCGCACCTGATGAGCGAGGTGGCGCTGGTGGCGGACCACCTGATCGTCGTCGGGCGCGGCCGGCTGCTGGCCGACACGACCGTGCGGGACCTGGTCCGCGAGGCGGGCGGCGACTGCGTGAAGGTCGCGACGTCCGACCCCGCGCGGCTGCGGGACGCGCTGGCCGGGCCGGGCGTGGAGATCACCGGCCGCATCGGCTCCGAGGAACTGCAGGTGACCGGGTTGTCCGCACGCCAGATCGGGCTGACCGCCGCCGAGCACGGGATCGCGCTGTTCGAGCTGACCGGGAAGGCGGTGTCGCTGGAGGAGGCGTTCATGGAGCTGACCAGGGACGCCGTGGAGTACCACGGCTCCACCACCGGCGCCGGGACCTCCGGGGGCGCGGCATGAGCACCGTCACGGCGACCTCCGGGACCCCTGGGACCCCCGAGACCTCCGGTGCGGCCCCGGCCGCCCGGACCCGGCCCGCCTACCGGGTGACCGGC
This sequence comes from Streptomyces sp. NPDC056580, assembly GCF_042793175.1. Lineage (NCBI taxonomy): Bacteria > Bacillati > Actinomycetota > Actinomycetes > Kitasatosporales > Streptomycetaceae > Streptomyces > Streptomyces sp. NPDC056580. The sequence continues at coordinate 308,826 of NZ_JBHTVE010000010.1, forward strand.
CGGCGTGTGCTGTCCTCCGAGTGGGCGAAGCTCTGGTCCCTGCGCTCCACCTGGATCACCCTCGGCCTGGGCCTGCTGTTCCTCGTGGCCTTCGGCGTGATCGCCGCGAGCCGCTACAAGGCGGGCCCCGGCTCGGGCGGGCCCGGCGACCGCGACTTCGCCACCGCGACGGCGCTGAGCCTGTCGCTGTTCGGCACCAACTTCGCGCAGTTGGCCCTCGGTGTGCTCGGCGTGCTGGTGACGGCGGGCGAGTGGTCCACCGGGATGATCCGCTCGACCCTGGCGGCGGTGCCGCGCCGGCTGCCCGTGCTGTGGTCCAAGGCGGCCGTGTTCGGGCTGGTCGCACTGGTGGTGGCGACCGCGGGCGCGTTCACCGCCTTCCTCGTCGGCAGCCGCATCGTCTCCGGCACGCCCGCCGCCCTCACCCTCGGCCACGCCGGTGTCGTGCGCGGTCTGCTGGGCGCCGGGCTCTACCTCGGCCTGGTCGGCGTGATCGGCGTCGCTCTGGGCGCGCTGCTGCGGTCGGTGGCCAGTGGCATCTCGGTGCTCGTGGCCGGCCTCCTGCTCGTGCCCGGCCTGATCACCCTGCTGCCCAGCTCGTGGCAGGCCCGCATCAACCCCTACCTGCCGAGCCACGCGGGCGAGTCGCTCTTCGCCCTGACCCACGACTCGGCCACCCTGTCGCCGGGCGCCGGCCTCGCGGTCCTCCTCGGCTGGACGGCCCTGGTGCTGGCCGGAGCGGCCTGCCGGCTGCTGCGCGGCGACGTGTGAGCGGCCGCCGGCCGCGTCGTGGGCGGCGACCTCGGTGACCTCCGACGATCTCAGCGGGATGGGGCCGCTGGTCGCCCGGCTCGGCCGGGCCGGCCAGCGGCTCCGGCACGCCGACCGGGCCCGTCCATGGGTGCTGGACACGGCGGTGGTGGTCCTCGTCCTGCTGCTGTTCTGCCTGCCGGACCTGCTGCACGCGGTCGGCGGGGACGGTCCGCACCGCTTCCCCGCGGCGTTCACCCGGCTGCCCGTGGCCGGTACGGCGGCCATGCAGGCCGGGCTGGTGCTGCCGCTGCTGTGGCGGCGCCGGGCGCCCGCGGTGGCGTTCGGCGCCGTCACCGCCGTTTTCGTCCTCCAGTGGTCGATCGGCGTCGCGCTCCGCGCGGACGTCGCCCTCTTCGTCGCCCTGTACAGCCTTGCCCTGCACGGGCGGCTGCGGCAGCTCCCCTGGGCCTGTGCGGTCCTGGCGGGCGCGCTGGGCCTGGTCGCGGCGCGGGTGTCGGTGGCGGTGCCGGCCTGGGACGCGCTCTTCTTCCTGCTCAGCACGGCCACCGCGGCCCTCGCGCTGGGCCTGATGATCCGCATCCGGCGGGCCCAGCTGGCCGGGCTGCGCGAGCGCGCGGCGAGGCTGGAGATCGAACGCGACCAGCGCGGCAGGCTGGCCGTCGCGGCGGAGCGGACGCGGGTGGCCCGCGAGATGCACGACATCGTCGGCCACAACCTGTCCGTCATCATCACCCTCGCCGACGCGGGCGCCTACGCCACCGCCGCCGCCCCGGAGCGGGGGCAGGAGGCCCTGCGTCTCATCGGCGGCACCGGGCGGCAGGCCCTGAGCGAGCTGCGCCGGGTGCTCGGCGTGCTGCGCGAGGCGGACGGCCCGCGGGCCGAGCCCGAGCTGAGCCCGCAGCCGGGCCTCAAGGACATCGACGCGCTGTGCGAGGGGGTGCGGGCGGCCGGCCTGGAGGTCGTCTACCGTACGGCCGGTGACGTCGACTCGCTCGACAGCGGGGTGCAGCTCACGGTCTACCGCATCGTGCAGGAGGCCCTGACGAACACCCTGAAGCACGCCGGCGCCGGGTCCCGCGCCAACCTGTCGGTCGTGGTGGCGGACGCCCGGGTGACGATCGCCGTCCAGGACTCGGGGCCGCCCGCTCCGGCCGGCCGGGCCGGTCCGGCGAACGAGGAAGGACACGGCCTGGTGGGCATGCGGGAACGCGCGGCTCTCTACGGCGGGCACGTCAGCGCGGGCCCCGCGGGCCCGGGCTGGACGGTGCGCGCCGTCCTCGACCTCACGCCTCGGGGAGGCGCCGGATGACCACCGTGCTCGTCGTGGACGACCAGCCGCTGCAGCGCTACGGCTTCCGCATGCTGCTGGACTCCGTGCCGGGGACGGAGGTGGTAGGCGAGGCCGCGCACGGCGCCGAGGCGGTGCGCAAGGCCGCCGGCCTGCGCCCCGACGTGGTCCTCATGGACGTACGGATGCCGGGCATGGACGGCATCGAGGCGACGCGCCGCATCGTCGCCACGGGCGGCCGTTCGCGGGTCCTCGTCCTGACCACCTTCGACCTCGACGAGTACGTGCACGCGGCCCTGCGCGCCGGGGCCAGCGGCTTCCTGCTCAAGGACGCCCGGCCCGACGAACTGCTCGCGGGCATCCGGGCCGTGGCCGCGGGCGACGCGGTGATCGCGCCGACCCTCACCCGCCGCCTGCTGCACGAGTTCGCCCGTCTCGTGCCGCCCGGCGCCGACGGCACGGGCGAGGACGCCCGGCTGAGCGCCCTCACCGAGCGCGAACGCGAGATCCTCGTCGCCGTCGGCAAGGGCTGGACCAACAGCGAGATCGCCGCGCGTTTCGTCCTGTCGGAGTCCACGGTGAAGACGCACGTCGGCCGCGTCCTGTCCAAGATCGGCGCGCGGGACCGGGTACAGGCGGTGATCTTCGCCTACGACCACGGCCTGGCCCGGCCGCACGCCGGCTGACCCGCCCCCGGCTGACCCGCCCCCCGGCCACACCGCACGGACCGCGGGGCGTCAGCCACCGGCGCGCGGCGGGGAGCCGGCGCCCGGCACGGGACACAGTCGAGCCGGCGGTCCTGGGCGCCCCCCTGTACGTGCTGCACCGCACCCACCTCTGGCGCAGGCTGCGGGACGACGAGGGCACGCAGGAGCAGTGAGCGCGGCGTCCCGGTGGCCGGACCGGTCTCAGGGCGTCACGCGGGGGCGATGGAGAAGCTGCGCCAGGGACCGGTGGCCCGGACCGCCTCGTCCGAGCCCTGCATGTTGAGGTAGGTGCTCGGCCGGCCCTTCGGCGTGGTGCAGTCGGGCGTCTCGTACAGCAGGATGCTGTTCTGCGTGAAGTTGTCGACGCGGGTGACGTCCGCCTTGAAGCGGTGGCACCCCTCGTTCGACGGGTTCGTGAAGGACTGCACCGGTCTGCCCCCGTCGAGCCCGGTGATCGTGCCGATCGTCTGGTCCTGGCAGGCGGCCAGTCCCGCTCCGGACAACGCGACGCAGGCGAGCGCGGCCAGCGGACGTGAAACGCGCATCGGTCCTCCCGTGTGTACGGAGACCCGGTTGGAAGGTGTTCCTGCCCCTCCACCACTATCCGCCAGAGCGGGCGGCCCCGCCTGGCGGGGGCGCGGCCGCCTGCCGCCACCGGCGGTCCGGGCGACGCGCGCACGACGCGGCGCGGACCGCCGGGCGACAGTGGTGGGTACCGGCAGTTCACCACCGCGCCCTCCAGGAGGCACCTTGCCCGGACCGGACGGGGGTGCGCGGGTGGTGGTCGTGATGGGCGTGTCCGCGTCCGGGAAGTCCACCGTCGGAGCGCGGCTCGCACAGCGGCTCGGCATGCCGTTCCTGGAGGGCGAGGACGGTACAGGCGACCGCGCCGACCGCCGTGAGCCTGGACCAGGCCCCGGACGAGGCCGCCAGGGCGAAAGCCGTCGTCGACCGGGCCGGGAGGGTCTGCGGGGGCACGTCCGCCGGCGTCAGGACCGTGTGCACGGGAGCCGTCGCGTCTTCCGGGGCCGGCACGGAAAGGGGGACGGGTCAGCCGCCGGTGGCGAAGCCGGGGAACAGGGTCATGCCGCCGTCGACGTACAGCGTGGTGCCGACGACGTAGTCCATGAGGTCGGAGGCCAGGCCGACGACCGCGTTGGCGATGTCCTCGGGCTCGCCGACCCGGCCGTAGGGGATCAGCCGCAGAAGGTCACGCTCAGCGTCCGGGGTCTCCCAGGCGTCGCGGTTGATGGGGGTCTTGATGGCTCCGGGGGCGACCGCGTTCACGCGGATCTTGTGCGGGGCGAGTTCCTGCGCGAGGGTCGCCATCATCATCTGCACGCCGCCCTTGGAGGAGGCGTAGTTGACGTGCCCGGTCCACGGGATGAGCTGGTGCACCGAACTCATGCAGACGATCTTCCCGGCCGCCCGGGACACCTCCGGGACCACTCCGCGGCGCAGGAACTCCCTGGTCGCCTCCCGGGCGCAGAGGAACTGCCCGGTGAGGTTGACGTCGATGACCTTCTGCCACTGGGCCAGGGTCATGTCGGTGAGGCGGGCGTCCCGTTGCAGTCCCGCGTTGGCGACCAGGATGTCGATCGTGCCGAACTCCTCGACCATCCGGTCGGTCATGGCGACGACCTGGTCCTCCTTGGAGACGTCCGCCTCGTACGCGGCGGCCTTGACCCCGAAGGCGGCGATCTCCTCGACCACCTGGTCCGCCTCCTCGCGGCCGGCCACGTAGTTCACCGCGACGTCGGCCCCGGCCCGGCCCAGGGCGACGGCCGTCGCCCTGCCGATCCCCGAGTTCGCGCCGGTGACCAGCGCCTTCTGGCCCTTCAGCAGTTGGGCGGGGATCACGCCCCGCGGTGCGCCCTCGGTGGAACTCACCATGCCCTGCTCCTCGCCTGCGCGCCCGGACCCGCCGGGCCGGTGAGGTCCGGAGGCTGCGCCGTCAGCCAAGCACCGGGGCACCGGGCCGGCACGACGGCGCGGACCGCGTTGCGCTGCGCGGCCGAGCATCTTCGCCCGGTCGGCGGCGGTGGCCCGGCCGCCACGAAGGCGGCCACGGGGGCGGGCACCGGCGGGTGCCGCCACGGGGGCCACCGCGGGCGCCGAGGCCCCTCGGGGCGCCGGGACCCCTCCGGCCCTTGCAGCACTCGCCCGGGGGCCCCGCACTCCCGTCGGGCGGCACGCCCGCGGGCGTGCCGCCCGACGTGCGGGCCGCGGCGGCGGCCCCTTCACTGGGAGGACAGCCCGTTGCGCGAGTCGCTGGAGGCGGACCATGAAAAGTAGGTGGACACGGGGAGCGGCGGGCGCGGTCCTCGCCGGGGTGGTCGCGGTCGCGGCGGCGGGGTGCTCCGACGGCGACTCGGGGAACACGTCCGGCGCCGCCAGCAAGGCGGCCTCGGCGGCCTCCTCCGCCGCTTCCTCGCTCGCCTCGAAGGGCGCCGACGCCCTGGCCGCCGCCTCCGCGGAGGCCCGGCAGAAGCTCAACGGCGTGAAGAACGGCGTCAAGGCCAAGGACGACGTCACACTCGGCACCCCGGCCGCCGGCGCCGACGGCCGGGCCACGGTCAAGGTGAGCGCGAGGAACACGGCGTCCTCGGCCAAGTCCTTCGCCGTCCAGGTCAACTTCACCGACAAGAACGGCAACCTGCTGGACGTCACCGTGGTGACCCTCAAGGACGTGGCGGCCGGCTCCACCGGCGTCGCCACCGCCCGGAGCCACCGCAAGCTGACCGGCGACGTCCACGCGGTGGTCAACACGGCGCTGCGGTACTGACGCCTGACCCGGATGACCGACCCGGCTCGCCCCGGCCCCGGCACCCCCGCTCACCACCTGCGCCCGGCCACCCCCACGACCGCCGCCCACCCCACAGCGGGCGCCCCGGCGCGGCGGACGCCACCCGCCCTCCCACCCCAGCCCCGGGCACGCCCGCAGCCCGCGTCCGCGGCGGGCGCAACCGGGTCGCCGGGCGCGGCCGGCGGGCCTCGTGCGACGGCGGGCGCGTGCGCGGCCATATCGTGGGTCCCGGCACGCCAGCCACACACGTCCGTTCTTCGGGGGACACCATGCGGGACACACACACCGAGCCGGCCCCGGCCGCGCGGCTCGCCGTACGCGGGCTGGCCCCGACGCTGACCGTGCTCGTCGTCAGTCTCGTCGTCGCCGCCGTGGGCGTCTACGAGCTGTGCGGTTTCGGTCTGCACAGCCTGGACCGGCGTCCGCACCTGTTCAGCGACGGCCTCGCCACCGGCGGGGTGATCGTCGCCGCGGTGGCGGCCGGCGCCGCGGCGGGCAACCTCGCCTGGACGCTGGCGGTGGCCCGGCGCGGCGCGGACACGTCCGGATGAGAACCTGTGCACCCGATGTGCACACCTTTGCACTCGCGTTACCCTACGGGTTGTAGGGTCGGCCTCGGCCCGTCCCCTCTCCCAAGGTGCCCGTCACCATGCCCGCACGACAGCCGAGCCCGGCCTCCCCGCAGGCTCCCGCCCAGCGCAGCGCCCCCCGCCCCGGCGTCCCCGCCCCGCCCGCCGGTGACCACCGGCTGAGGGAGCGGGCGGCGGCGGCCACCGTCTGGTACCTGCGCCTGATGGCCGCGCTCAACATCCTCGCGGTGCTCTCCCTGCCCTTCCGCGAGGAGGTGCACGAGCACAACGTCGGCTCGTTCTTCACGCCCTACCTCGCCACCGCCGGCCTGGTCTCCGCGTTCCTCGCCCTGTTCCTCGCGGTGGTGATGCACCGCCGCAAACGAGCCGCCTGGGTCTTCAACCTCCTCCTCGCCGGCCCGCTGCTCTGCCTGTACGCCCTCGCGCTCACCCGCGCCCCCTACCGCGAGCACGTCTTCAACTGGCTCTCCGTCGCCCTCACCGCCCTGTTCGTGGCGGCCCTGCTCGTCGGCCGGCGCGAGTTCGACGCCATCGGCGACCGCTCCAACCCGCGCCTCGCACTCGCCGTGGGCGCGGGCGGCGCCCTGGTCAGCGCCACGCTGGGCACGCTGCTGGTGCACGAGACGAACCGGATCCCCGGCGCCGCGCTCAAGGAGGAGATCTCCTACACGCTGCTGCGCGGGGTCAGCGTCGGCCCGCTCGCCGACCGCGTCGACACCGTGCACGCCCCCCGCTGGGCGGACATGACCGTCAACGTCCTGATGGCCGCGACGTTCCTCCTCGTCCTCTACGCCTGCTTCCGCGCCCCGCGCGGCGCCTGTCTGCTCGGCCCGGAGGACGAGCGGCGCCTGCGCGACCTGCTCGCCAAGCACGGCGAACGCGACTCCCTCGGCTACTTCGCGCTGCGCCGGGACAAGGCCGCCGTCTTCTCGCCGAGCGGCAAGGCGGCCGTCACCTACCGTGTCGTCGGCGGGGTGAGCCTCGCCTCCGGCGATCCCATCGGCGACCCCGAGGCCTGGCCCGGCGCCATCGACGCCTGGCTCGCCGAGGCCCGCCGGCACGCCTGGACCCCGGCCGTCATGGGCGCGAGCGAGGAGGCCGGCACCGTCTACTCCCGGCACGGCCTCGACGCCCTCGAACTCGGCGACGAGGCGATCGTCGAGCTGGCCGACTTCACCCTGGAGGGCCGCGCCATGCGGGCGGTCCGCCAGGCCCACAAGCGGGTCGGCCGGGCCGGGTACACCGTCCGCATCCGCCGCCACGAGGACATCCCCGATGACGAGATGGCCCTGCTCGTCGACCGCGCCGACCACTGGCGCGACGGCGCCACGGAGCGCGGCTTCTCCATGGCCCTGGGCCGCCTCGGCGACCCCGGCGACGGCCGCTGCGTGATGCTGGAGTGCCGCGACGCGGAAGGCGCCCCCCGGGCCCTGCTCAGCTTCGTCCCCTGGGGCGGACAGGGCCTGTCGCTGGACCTGATGCGCCGGGACCGCGCCTGCGAGAACGGCCTGATGGAGTTCATGGTGGTCGAACTCCTGCTGCGCGCCGAGGAGATGGGCGTCAAGCGGGTGTCCCTGAACTTCGCCATGTTCCGCTCGGTCTTCGAACGCGGCTCCCGCCTCGGCGCGGGTCCGGTGCTGCGCCTGTGGCGCTCGGTCCTCACCTTCTTCTCCCGCTGGTGGCAGATCGAGTCCCTCTACCGCGCCAACGCCAAGTACCGCCCGCTGTGGGAGCCCCGCTTCCTGCTGTTCGCGAAGAGCGGCGACATCCCCCGCATCGGCCTGGCCAGCGCCCGCGCCGAGGGCTTCCTCACCCTGCCGGGGCTGGGGAGCCGCTCGTAGCGGTAGCGCCGTCGGGCCGGCCGCTGCCCGGCGTCCTGCCGGGGCGTGCCCGGTGGGGCGCGTCCTGGCGCCCGGGGGACGCGGCCCGGGCGGTCTGGGAAACGTTCCTGCTCAGCCGGCCTGCGGGGACGGGGACCACACGCCCATCCACTGCTCGGCACCCCAGGCCTCGAACCGCTGCACCTCGGTGAAGCCCAGCTTCGCCGCCAGGCGCATCGAGCGGTCGTTGGCGGTCTGGGTGCAGAGCACCACCGGCTCGCCGGGAAGCGCGCCCGCGAACCAGCCGAGCGCCGCCGCGCACGCCTCGGCGGCGTAGCCGCGGCCCCATGCCCGCGGCAGGAACAGGTAGCCGATCTCCGCCTCCGCGACATCACGGCGGGCGTTCCCCGAGCCGTTGGTGCCGTGGGGCTTCAGCTCGACCATGCCGATCATCGTTCCGCCGGCCTCGATCACGAAGAGGCCGGGGCGCCTCTCGGGCGTCTCGGGAATCGCGCGCTCGCACTCCTCGCGCGATCGAGGACCGCCGAGGTAGGTGTGCACCTCCGGCGAGGTGAACAGCTCGACGAACGGTCCGCGGTCCCGGGCCTCGGGCTCGCGGAGCACGAGCCGTTCGGTCCTGATCGGGGCGGGCGGCCAATCTGCGGAACCGAGTTCGGGCATGGCCGGCAACCTACCGCACGCACGCCCTACGGTGGGGGGCGCTCACCCGCTCCCGTCCCCCGTCGTCCCGCCGCCCACGGAGAATCCGATGACCGCTCCGCCGCCCTCCCTGCGGTAGGCGAACGGCGCCCCGCCGTGGGCCATGGCGACCTCGCGGACGATGGACAGGCCCAGGCCCGAGCCGGGAAGGGACCGCGCGTCGGCGGCCCGGTAGAAGCGGTCGAAGATGCGGATCAGATCGCCCTCGGCGATGCCCGGCCCACGGTCGAGCACCTCGACCCGGACCGTTCCCGGGCGCGGCGGGCCGGTGAGGGCGATCTCGATCGGCTCCTTGCCGCCCCGGTCGAACTTGGCCGCGTTCTCGACCAGGTTGGACAGCGCCCGCTGGAGCATCCCGGGCCGTCCCTCGGTACGCGTGTCGCCGCTCGCGCGCAGCACGATCTCCCGGCCGGTACGGCGCTTGGCCAGCCCCATCACGTCCTCGGCGATGTCGGCCAGGTCCACCTGCTGCGGCGGCTCGCTGTCGGACTGCCCGGCCGCGAGGTCGACCAGCTCGTTGACGAGGTCGGTCAGCTCCCGGGCCTCCTGGGAGAGGTCGGCGACGAGTTCCTCCCGGCTGTCCGGCGGCAGTTCGTCGATCCGGCGCAGCAGCGAGATGTTGGTGCGCAGCGAGGTGAGCGGCGTCCGCAGCTCGTGCCCCGCGTCCTGCACCAGCCGCCGCTGGTCCTCCTCCGACTGGGCGAGGCGGCCCAGCATGCGGTCGAAGGCGCGGCCGAGCCGGCCCACCTCGTCCAGCCCGGTGACGGGCACCTCGATGCCCAGCCGGCGGGTGCGGGCCACGTCCTCGGCGGCCGAGGTGAGGACGACCAGGCGCCGGGTGATCCGGCGCGCCAGCCACCAGCCGAACAGGCCCGCGGCGACCACGACCGCCGACATCAGGATCAGCGTCCGCTGCTGCAGCGCCCGCAGCAGGTCCTCGGTGTCGCTGAACTCCTGGGCGACCTGGACCGCGCCCTTGCCGTCGCCGAGCGAGACGGTGGCGACGCGGAACAGGTCCTCGCCGACCCGGACGTCCTTGTGCTCGACCAGCCGGCCGGCCGTGCGCGCCCCGGAGACGGCCCGGTCCCGGGCGGTGACCGGCAGCACCGGGCTGCCGTGGTCGACGATCTCGCCCCGCGCGCCCAGCACCTGCACGTCGGTACGGGCCGGCCGGACCAGGTCGTGGCCGGGCCGGGAGGAGGAGAAGTCCTCCGGGACCATCTCGTGCTGCCGCACCTCGTCCCGTACGTCGGACACGACCTGTGTGAACACCGACTGCTGGTCGACCCGGACCAGGCGCGCGGCGGAGCTGTAGGACAGGATGCCGACGAGGATGGTCACGGCGGCGGTGACGGCCGCGAAGGACACCGCGAAGGTGGTGCGCAGGGAGATCAGTCTGGGCCGGGGCCCGGCCCCGGGCCGCCGGCCGCGCGCCACTAGTCCTCCCGCAGCACGTAGCCCACGCCCCGCACGGTGTGGATCAGCTGCGGGGCTCCGGGCTCGTCCAGCTTGCGGCGCAGGTAGCCGACGTAGACGGCGAGGTTCTTGGAGCCGGGTCCGAAGTCGTAGCCCCAGATCCGGTCGTAGATCGTGGAGTGGTCGAGCACGATCCCGGCGTTGCGGACCAGCAGTTCCAGCAGCTCGAACTCGGTGCGGGTCAGCTCCAGCTCGCGGCCGCCCCGCCAGGCGCGGCGGGCCTGCACGTCCATCCGGATGTCCGCGGCGCCCACCTGCCGGTCGGCGGCCTGCACGTCCCGCCCGCCGTCGACGGCGGGCGTCCCGCCCGCGCCGCCCGCCGGTACCGGGCTGGTGCGGCGCAGCAGCGCCCGCAGCCGGGCGAAGACCTCCTCGACGTCGAACGGCTTGACCACGTAGTCGTCGGCGCCGGCGTCCAGACCGGCGATGCGGTCGGCGGTCTCCACCAGGGCGGTGAGCATGAGGATCGGCGTGCTGTCGCCCTCGGCCCGCAGCACCCGGCAGACCTGGAGCCCGTCGATGCCCGGCATCATCACGTCCAGCACCAGGACGTCCGGCGGGGTCCGGTGCGCCTGGGCCAGCGCCTCGACCCCGTCGGCGACGGCCGTCACCTCGTAGCCCTCGAGCGTCAGGGCACGCTCGAGGGCATGACGGATGGCACGGTCGTCTTCGGCGAGCAGCACAGTCTGGGGCACCTTCCCAGTCTGCCAAGGCCCCGGACGGTTCCGCCGGGCCCGCAGGCCGACGATCACGCTTTTTACCGCGCTCTCACCGTCACAGCGGCGCCTCCTCAGGCGCCGGCGGCCCCGAGCCGTGCGAGCTGCTCGGCGAAGGGCACGACCTGCGGTGCGTCCGCGCCGGCCGCGACGTCCGCGCCGGCCGCGGACAGCCCGGCCAGCTCCCCGGCCGCCCGCTCGACGCGCTCCGCCAGCCCCTCGGCCCCCCAGTCCTCCGAGGCGGCGTAGACGCCGGTGGGCACCACCACGGCCCGCAGGTAGGCGAACAGCGGCCGCAGTGCGTGTTCCAGCACCAGCGAGTGCCGTCCGGTGCCCCCGGTCGCGGCGATCAGCACCGGCTTGCCGGTCAGCGCGTCCCGGTCCAGCACGTCGAAGAAGGACTTGAACAGCCCGCTGTACGAGGCGCTGAACACGGGCGTGACGACGATCAGCCCGTCGGCCCCCGCCACCGCCTCCTGCGCGGCGGCCAGGGCCTTCCCGGCGAACCCGTTGGTGAAGTTGTGCGCGATCTCCACCGCGAGGTCCCGCACCTCGACGACCTGCACGTCCACCGGTGCGCGCCGGTCCACAGCGGCGGCCAGCCGGTCGGCCAGCAGCCGGGTGGAGGAGGGGACGGTCAGTCCCGCCGAGACGACGACGAGCTTCAGGGTGTCCTTCATACGGCGGCCGCCTCCTTCGTGGTGAGCAGCGACTGGTGGGTCGGCGCCTCCGGCACGTTCGCCGGACGCCCCTTGGCGAACTCCTCGCGCAGCACGGGCACGACCTCCTCGCCCAGCATGTCGAGCTGTTCCAGCACCGTCTTCAGCGGCAGTCCGGCGTGGTCCATCAGGAAGAGCTGGCGCTGGTAGTCGCCGGCGTACTCGCGGAAGGACAGCGTCTTCTCGATCACCTGCTGCGGCGAGCCCACCGTCAGCGGGGTCTGCTCGGTGAAGTCCTCCAGCGACGGGCCGTGTCCGTACACCGGCGCGTTGTCGAAGTACGGGCGGAACTCCCGCACCGCGTCCTGCGAGTTGCGGCGCATGAACACCTGGCCGCCGAGTCCGACGATCGCCTGTTCGGGCGTGCCGTGCCCGTAGTGGGCGTAGCGCTTGCGGTACAGCTCGACCATCCGCTTGGTGTGGTCCGACGGCCAGAAGATGTTGTTGTGGAAGAAGCCGTCGCCGTAGTACGCGGCCTGCTCGGCGATCTCCGGCGAGCGGATCGAGCCGTGCCAGCGAACGGCGGCACGCCGTCCAGGGGCCGCGGCGTGGAGGTGAAGCCCTGCAGCGGGGTGCGGAACTTGCCCTCCCAGTCGACGACGTCCTCGCGCCACAGCCGGTGCAGCAGGGCGTAGTTCTCGACGGCGAGGTCGATGCCCTGCCGGATGTCCTTGCCGAACCAGGGATAGACCGGGCCGGTGTTGCCGCGCCCCATCATCAGGTCCACGCGCCCGTCGGCCAGGTGCTGCAGCATCGCGAAGTCCTCCGCGATCTTCACCGGGTCGTTGGTGGTGATGAGGGTGGTGGAGGTGGACAGGACGAGCCGCTCGGTCCGCGCGGCTATGTAGCCGAGCATGGTCGTCGGGGACGAGGGCACGAACGGCGGGTTGTGGTGCTCGCCGGTCGCGAAGACGTCGAGCCCGACCTCCTCGGCCTTGAGCGCGATGGCGACCATGGCCTTGATCCGCTCGCGCTCGGTCGGCGTCCGCCCCGTGGTGGGGTCCGGCGTGACGTCGCCGACGGTGAAGATCCCGAACTGCATGGCCAGCCTCCCAGGTTGTTGACCGTTCAACTATAGCCCTGGAACGGGTCCCGGCCTGCCGCTATTCCCCGCCCCCGACCCCCCGGCCGGCTCAGCCGCGCCGCTCGCGCAACCGCGCGATCTGCTCCCAGCCGAACTCCACCGTGCGCTCCATGTGCCGCACGATCACCGCGAGCTCGCTGTCGTCCAGCTCGTCGAAGAGGGAGAACCAGTCACCGGCCAGCGAGTCCCACAGCCGCCCGAACTCGGCGATCCGCTCCGGCACGGTCATCACCAGCACCCGCCGCCGGTCCACCTCGTCCCGCCGCCGTACGACGTACCCGGCCCGCTCCAGGCGGTCCACCAGCCGGGTCGCCGACCCCGTGGTCAGCCCCGTCAGCTCCGCGATCCGGCCCGTGGTGACGGGCGCCTCCTCCAGCGTGAGCAGGTTCAGGCACTGCAGATCGGTGGGGTGCAGCCCGATCCGGTCGGCCACGGCCTGGTTGAACAGGGCGTACGAGGCCATGTACCGCCGGGAGACCACGGAGAGCTCCGCCAGCAGCCCGGACCGCCCGGTTCCCTTCCCGGCCATGCCGCACTCCCCTTGTCGTCCGCGTGGTCCAGTGATCGTACGGCCACGCGGCCGGGCGCTCAGAAGGCGTACGCGTCCCCGGTGCCCAGCACCAGTACCGTCAGCCGGTCGTTCGTCCGGTCCCGGTCCACGGCGCCGCCGAGCCAGGCGGTGTCCACCGCCAGCGTCACCTCCGACGGCCGCCGCGCCAGCCGCACCGCCACCGTGAGCCGCTCCCCCACCTCGTCCGCCGCCAGCGCGCCGATCCCGCAGACCACCGAGCGCTCGTCCGTGCGCGCGCACCCCCCGGGCAGCCGCTGGTCCCCGGCCAGCGGCACCGACCAGCGCAGCAGCACGCTCGCGTCCGGCGCCGCGGCCGGGCCGGCGTTGCGCGGGGTGACGGAGACCTCCACCCGGTCCCCCGTCAGCACGGCGCTCCCGTGCAGCGTCAGATCCGCCTCGGGCGCCGGCACCGCCCCGGCCGGCCCGGCGCCGGCCACCACCAGGGCGCCGCACGCACCACCCAGTACCCACGACCTCACCCGCATGCCTTGCCTCCTCGCGCCCGGCGCCCGTGCCCGCCGTACCGATCTATGCCACGGAAACCGGCCGGCAGGCGCCCTCCAACAGGTGACGCGGCGCCCCCGTGCGAAGCTGCCGTCATGCTCGTCCTGCGCTCCGCCGTCCTCTTCGTCGTCGCCGCCCTCTTCGAGATCGGCGGCGCGTGGCTGGTCTGGCAAGGGGTGCGCGAACACCGCGGCTGGCTCTGGATCACCGGCGGCGTCCTCGCGCTCGGCGCCTACGGGTTCGTCGCCACCTTCCAGCCGGACGCCCACTTCGGCCGCATCCTCGCCGCCTACGGCGGGATCTTCGTGGCCGGGTCGATCCTGTGGGGCGCGGTCGCCGACGGCTACCGCCCGGACCGCTGGGACATCACCGGCGCGCTGGTCTGCCTGGCCGGGATGGCGGTCATCATGTGGGCGCCCCGCAACGGCGGCTGAGGGCTCACTTAGGCTGGACTGAACCGACCCGACGCAGTCCCAGGAGCAGCCCATGGCCACCGCAGCCCCGTCCGCCGCCTCCCGCATCGCCGTCGTCACCGGTGCGAGCAGCGGCATCGGCGCCGCCACGGCCCGGCAGCTCGCCCGGGCCGGCTACCGCGTCGTCCTCACCGCCCGCCGCAAGGACCGCATCGAGGCGCTGGCCGAGGAACTCACCGCGGCCGGTCACTCGGCGGCCGCCTACCAGCTCGACGTCACCGACCGCGCGGCGGTCGACGAGTTCGCCACCGCCTTCGCGACGATCGGCGTCCTGGTCAACAACGCGGGCGGCGCCCTCGGCGCCGACCCGGTCGCCAGCGGCGACCCGGCCGACTGGCGCACGATGTACGAGACCAACGTCATCGGCACCCTCAACGTCACCCAGGCGCTGCTGCCCAAGCTGGAGGCGAGCGGCGACGGAGTGGTGGTCGTGGTGTCCTCCACCGCCGGTCACGGCACGTACGAGGGCGGCGCGGGCTACGTCGCCGCCAAGCACGGCGCCCACGTCCTCGCCGAGACCCTGCGCCTGGAGATCGTCGGCAGGCCCGTGCGCGTCGTGGAGATCGCGCCCGGCATGGTGAAGACCGAGGAGTTCGCCCTGACCCGCTTCGGCGGCGACACCGACCGGGCGGCGAAGGTCTACGAGGGCGTGGCCGAACCCCTCACCGCCGACGACGTGGCGGAGACGATCACCTGGGCGGTCACCCGCCCCAGCCACGTCAACGTCGACCTCCTCGTGCTGCGCCCGCGCGCCCAGGCGTCCAACACCAAGGTGCACAGGGAGTCGTGATGCCCGACGGGGACGCGCTCGAAAAGCGCCGTCTGGCCGAGGAGACGAGGAACGAGCGCCAGGTCTGGTACTTCCTCGCCTACTTCCTCTTCGGCATCCATGGCGTTCGTCATGATCTACGCCGTGCGCCACGCGAAGTAGCCCACGCCGCACGAGGTCCTGGTCCCGGCGTGAGCCTGCGAGCAGCCCCTGACCCGCGATCTCCGCTGAGCGGTCGTCAGCCCTTCACGCAGACGACCTGCTTCAGCTTCGCGACGACCTCGACGAGGTCCCGCTGCTGGTCGATGACCTGGTCGATCGACTTGTAGGCCGCCGGGATCTCGTCCACCACTCCGGAGTCCTTGCGGCACTCCACGCCCCGGGTCTGCTCCTCCAGGTCCCTGGTGGAGAAGCGCCGCTTGGCCGCGTTGCGGCTCATGCGCCGGCCGGCGCCGTGCGAGGCGGAGTTGAAGGACCGCTCGTTGCCGAGGCCCCTCACGATGTAGGAACCGGTGCCCATCGAGCCCGGGATGATCCCGTACTCGCCGGAGCCGGCCCGGATCGCGCCCTTGCGGGTGACCAGCAGGTCCATGCCCGCGTACCGCTCCTCCGCCACGTAGTTGTGGTGGCAGGAGATCTCCGGCTCGAAGACCGGCTTCGCCTTCTTGAACTCCTTGCGGACCACGTCCTTCAGGAGCGCCATCATCAGCGTGCGGTTGTACCTCGCGTACTCCTGCGCCCAGAACAGGTCGTTGCGGTAGGCCGCCATCTGCGGGGTGTCGGAGACGAAGACGGCGAGGTCGCGGTCGACCAGACCCTGGTTGTGCGGGAGCCGCTGGGCCACGCCGATGTGGTGCTCGGCGAGTTCCTTGCCGATGTTGCGGGAACCGGAGTGCAGCATCAGCCAGACGGCGCCGCTGGTGTCGGTACAAACTTCAACGAAGTGATTGCCCGAGCCCAGCGTGCCCATCTGCTTCATGGCCCGCTCCTCGCGGAAGCGCACCGCCTCGGCGACCGTGCCGAATCGCTTCCAGAAGTCGTCCCACCCCGACGTGGCAAGGCCGTGGAACTGCCCGGGCTCCGTGAGGTCGTCGTGCATCCCCCGCCCCACCGGAATCGCCTGCTCGATCTTCGACCGCAGCCGGGACAGGTCCCCCGGCAGGTCGCTCGCGGTCAGCGAGGTCCGCACCGCCGACATGCCGCACCCGATGTCCACCCCCACCGCGGCCGGGCACACCGCGCCCTGCATCGCGATGACGGAACCGACGGTCGCGCCCTTGCCGTAGTGGACGTCCGGCATCACTGCCAGGCCCTTGATCCACGGCAGGGTGGCGACGTTCTGGAGCTGGCGCAGGGCCACGTCCTCCACCGTCGCGGGGTCCGTCCACATCCGGATCGGCACCTTCGCGCCCGGCATCTCCACGTACGACATGGGTTCCTCATTCCCCCGGTAACAACAACAAAAGACTTAAGGAGCAACAGAACGCAAAAGCGGCGACAAGGTCCATGAAAAGGGACAGGGGGCCGTCGTTCACGGCAGTGCGTGCGGTACACATTGTCTCCAGGCAGCGCCCCGCGGCGGCAAGCGAATAACCAGCGGGGGACGCTGGAGCGCACCAGCGAGCAGAGACCGTCGAGAGGAGCCCGACCGTGCAGCGGAAGGCGTATGTGACCGGCACCGCCGCCCTCCTCGTGGCACTGCTGGCCGGCTGCACGAGCGGTTCGCGGGACGACGGGCCCACCGACGACGCCAACCCGGGCAACGCCGGTACGGCCACGCCCGCCGCCCAGCCCGGCAAGTACCGCAGCCTGCCCGAGCCGTGCGGGGTCCTCGGCCACGACGCCCTCGACACCCTGCTGCCGGGCATCGCGCAGATCGCCGATCCGGACCAGCGGGAGAAGGCCTACGAGGGCGAGGCGACGCTCACCTACAGCACCGACCGCAAGGTGGGCTGCCGCTGGAAGGCTTCGTCCGGCGCCGCCACCGACCGGCTCGCGGTCGACTTCGAGCGCGTGGTGTCGTACGACAACGCGGTCAGCGACGACGACCAGGCGCAGAAGCTGTTCCAGGAGCAGGAGACGGCAGCCGACCTGCCCGAGCCGAGCACCCCCGTCTCGGCCACCCCCACCCCCACGGCGAGCGCGGGCGACGACGCCTCCCCGTCGGGCTCCGGGTCCCCTGACGCGTCCGCCCCGGAGTCCTCCTCCGGCGCCGCCGGCGCCCCGCCGGCCGAGCTGCAGCCGCGCGTGCTGCCCGACCTCGGTGACGAGGCGTATCTGGACGACCGGCTCAGCACCTCCGGCTCGACGGCCGAACAGCGAACGGTGACTGTGGTGTTCCGCACGTCCAACGTCGTCGTCACCATCGAGTACGAGGAGCAGCCGATGGCGACGGGGACCGTACCGGACAGCAAGGAACTGCAGGACAGGGCCCGGACTCTGGCCTCCCGGCTGGCTGACGCGCTGGGCGGATGACGCCCCCGGCGGGCCCCCGCGCCGCCGCCCGCGAACTGTGTGAAGGGAGACCGCACAGCTCCTTCACCGCGTACCGTGGGGCCCCGCAGGAACCCGCACGAACACCGAGTGTCACGAGTGAAGGAACCATGCAGCGAGCAGCCCAGCGAAACGTCCGTGCCCATGACCAGCGAGCCAAGCGCCTGCGCCGCGCCCTTGTCTGCGCAGCGGCCGTTCCCGCGGTGCTGATCACCGCCGCCTGCTCCTCGGACTCCGGCGACTCCTCGGACAAGGGCGGCGCCAGCGGCGCGACTCGGACCGCCGGGAGCTCCTCGGCGACGCCGTCGGCGAGCGCGTCCCCGACCGTGCAGGCCGCCGCCTACCGCAAGCTGCCCGATTCGTGCGCGGTGCTGCCCAAGAAGACGCTCACCGAGCTGGTGCCCAAGGGCGCCAAGTCGGGCAAGGAGGGCAGCAGCGACGACACCGCCACCCGTGCCTCCTGCTCCTGGAGCAGCCTGGACAACAACGGCGTCAAGGGCTCGCAGTTCCGCTGGCTGAACGTCTCCCTGCTGCGCTTCGACTCGGACACCGCCCGGGGCTCCGGCGACGAGCAGGCGCACGCCTACCTCACTCGGCAGGTCGAGGACGCCAAGAGTGTCTCGGGCGCGAAGAACACCAAGTCGGAGCCGGTCGCCGGGACGGGCGCCGAGGCGACGCTGGTGCGTTACGACCTGAAGAAGAAGGAGGGCACCTTCAAGCAGCAGACGGTGGTCGCCCGGGTCGAGAACGTCGTCGTCACGCTCGACTACAACGGCGCCGGCCTCGCGGGTGAGAAGACCCCGAGCGCGGACGACCTGTCGAAGGACGCGCAGAGGGCCGCCAAGGAGGCGGTCGCCTCCGTCTCGGCCGCCAACGGCAAGGGTTCCGGCGCCGGTTCGTCCTCGGGCGGGTCCGCCTCCCCGTCCGCGAGCGCCTCGAAGTCCCCGTCGAAGCAGACGTCCAAGTCGCCCTCGTCCAGCGCTTCTCCGTCCAAGTCGGCCGCGAAGAAGGACTGACCCGCGTCACGCGCGCCGCACACGTGTGCCACCCTGTTGCGCGCAACAACACGCAAGGGGAGGGGAGTACGAGTGGCCGCGCCAATGCAGCTGACTCGGATGCACCGCATACTCATCGGCGTGGTCGTGTCCGGCGCGCTGGTCATCGCCGGCATCGGCTTCGCCGGCTCGTACGCGGCCGTCCGTGAGCTGGCCATCAAGAAGGGCTTCGGGAACTTCTCGTACGTGTTCCCGGTCGGCATCGACGCGGGCATCTGCGTCCTGCTCGCCCTGGACCTGCTGCTGACCTGGATCCGGATCCCCTTCCCGCTGCTGCGCCAGACGGCGTGGCTGCTGACGGCGGCGACGATCGCCTTCAACGGCGCCGCCGCCTGGCCGGACCCGCTGGGCGTGGGTATGCACGCGGTGATCCCGATCCTGTTCGTGGTCGCCGTCGAGGCGGCCCGGCACGCCATCGGCCGGATCGCGGACATCACGGCGGACAAGCACATGGAGGGCGTCCGCCTCACCCGCTGGCTGCTCTCCCCGGTGCCCACGTTCCTGCTCTGGCGCCGGATGAAGCTGTGGGAGCTGCGCTCCTACGACCAGGTGATCAAGCTGGAGCAGGAGCGCCTGGTCTACCAGGCCCGTCTGCGCTCCCGCTTCGGCCGCGCCTGGCGCCGCAAGGCCCCGGTCGAGTCGCTGATGCCCCTGCGCCTGGCCCGCTACGGCGTCCCCCTCGCGGAGACGGCCCCGGCCGGCCTCGCGGCGGCGGGCATCGAACCGATGCTCCTGCCGCCGGTCCCCCAGCCCCAGCTCACCGCGGCCCGGGACGCCGTGCCCGCGGGCGGCCCGGCCGCCGCTGCGGCGCACGTCCCGAAGCAGGCGGCGCCTCCCGGGCAGCGGCAGCCCGAGCCCCCGGTGGACGAGGAGAGCCCCTGGTTCCAGGCTCCCCGCGAGGTGGACTACCACGGCGGCTACGACCCCGCCTACAACCCCGTACCGGACCCCCAGTACGTCCCCGAGGAGGAGTACGAGGACTGGTACGAGGAGCAGCCGGCGGAGCAGTTCCAGCAGCCTTCCCCGGAGGACACGGGCAGCTTCCCGATCCCGGTGAACGCCACCCGCACCCGCGAACTCGGCGAGGGCGGCGGCGCCCCGGAGCCGGACGAGGAGGCGTACTACCAGATCTTCCGGCGGTCGATCGACGGCAGCTACCCCACGCCCCGCGTGCTCGGCGACAACATCGAGGCGACCTACGGCAACACGCTGAGCCCGGGCGCCCTGAAGGAGCTCGCGGAACGCTTCCAGCAGCGCCACTCGGCGGAGCTGGAGGAGGACCACATCGCCTAACGGCACGGCGGCGCCCCCGGACGACGGAGGACGCCGCACGGGAGGAACGCAGAAGAGGGGCCCTCGTGACGAGGGCCCCTCTTTCGGGTCGGACGTGTCCGGCCGCTTCCGCGTTACTCCCCGAGCAGGGCCCGCACCCGCTCCTGCCCCACGGCCAGCAGCAGCGTGGGCAGTCGCGGCCCGGTGTCCCGGCCGACCAGCAGGTGGTACAGCAGGGCGAAGAACGTGCGCTGGGCCGTCTTGATCTCCGGCGGCAGCTCCTTGGGCGTGGCGTCGGCCGCGAACCCGGCCTGCACCTTCGGCACGCCGTAGACGAGGTGGGTCAGCCCGTCCAGCGACCAGTGCTCGGCGAGCCCGTCGAGCAGCAGCCGCACCGACTGCTGGGCGGCCTCGTCGAGGGACTTCAGCAGCTCGGCGTCGGGCTCGTCGCGGACGATGGTGCGCTGGTCGGCGGGGACGTGGGTGTTGATCCACGCCTCGGCCTTGTCGTACCGGGGCCGTGCCTCGTCGAGCGAGGCCAGCGGCTGCTCGGGGTCCAGCTCGCTGAGGATGCGCAGCGCCTGGTCCTCGTGCCCGGCGGTGATGTCGGCGACGGACGCGAGCGTGCGGTACGGCAGCGGGCGCGCGGTGCGCGGCAGCTCACCGGCGGCGGTGCCTACGGCCCGCGTGTACGCGGCGACGTCGCCCGGCAGCGCGGAGCCGTCGGCCACCTTCGCGGCCAGCTTGTCCCACTCGTCGTAGAGCCGCTGGATCTCCTGGTCGAAGGCGATCTTGAAGGACTGGTTCGGCCGGCGCCGGGCGTACAGCCAGCGCAGCAGCTGCGGCTCCATGATCTGCAGCGCGTCGGCCGGGGTGGGCACGCCGCCGCGCGAAGACGACATCTTGGCCATGCCGGAGATGCCCACGAACGCGTACATCGGGCCGATGGGCTGCTCGCCGCCGAAGATCCCGACGATCTGCCCGCCCACCTGGAAGCTGGAGCCGGGGGACGAGTGGTCGACGCCGCTCGGCTCGAAGACCACGCCCTCGTAGGCCCAGCGCATCGGCCAGTCGACCTTCCAGACCAGCTTGCCGCGGTTGAACTCGCTCAGCCGGACCGTCTCGGCGAAGCCGCAGGCGGTGCAGGTGTAAGCCAGCTCGGTGCTGTCGTCGTCGTAGGAGGTTACGGTCGTCAGGTCCTTCCCGCAGTTGCCGCAGTACGGCTTGTACGGGAAGTAGCCGGCCGCGCCGGAGCTGCCGTCGTCCTCGGCGGCGGCGCCCGAGCCCTCCTCGGCCTCCAGCTCCGCCGCGTCCACCGGCTTCTGCTGCTGCTTCTTGGCCGGGGCCTTCTTGGTGCGGTACTGGGCGAGGATCGCGTCGATGTCGCCGCGGTGCTTCATGGCGTGCAGGATCTGCTCGCGGTAGACGCCGGAGGTGTACTGCTCCGTCTGGCTGATCCCGTCGAACTCCACGCCCAGCTCGGCCAGCGAGGCGACCATCGCGGCCTTGAAGTGCTCCGCCCAGTTCGGGTACGGCGAACCCTTCGGCGCCGGCACCGAGGTCAGCGGCTTGCCGATGTGCTCGGACCACGACTCGTCCACGCCCGCGATCCCCGCCGGGACCTTGCGGTACCGGTCGTAGTCGTCCCAGGAGATCAGGTGCCGGACCTGGTGGCCGCGGCGGCGGATCTCGTCGGCGACCAGGTGCGGGGTCATGACCTCGCGCAGGTTGCCCAGGTGGATCGGGCCCGAGGGGGAGAGCCCGGACGCGACGACGACCGGTTTGCCCGGGGCACGGCGCTCCGACGCTTCGATGACCTCATCCGCGAAACGGGAGACCCAGTCGGTGGTCTCGGTGCTCTGAGCCACGATCGGCACGTCCTTCTTTCTGAACGGGTGACACTCCATTGTCACAGACCCGCAGGCGACCGGGAAAACCCCTTTGCCCCCCGTGGGATACTGGCCGGGTCTATCCATCCCCACGAGGAGAACGGCACCCCTTCCTATGGCCTCGGTCACGTCCCTCAGCGATTCCGTCCAGCAGCGCCTCGCGTCCGCCCTCTCGGCCACCCTGCCTGAGGCCGCCGGCGCGGACCCGCTGCTGCGACGAAGCGACCGGGCGGACTTCCAGGCCAACGGCATCCTGGCGCTCGCCAAGAAGGCCAAGGCCAACCCGCGGGAGCTGGCGGCCCAGGTCGTCGCCGGGGTCGAGTCGGGCGAAGTGATCAAGGACATCGAGGTCTCCGGACCCGGCTTCCTGAACATCACGGTCTCCGACCGGGCGATCACCGCGAACCTGGCCGCGCGGTACGCGGACGACACCGGCCGCCTCGGCGTGCCGCGGGCCGCGAACCCGGGCACGACGGTGATCGACTACGCCCAGCCGAACGTGGCGAAGGAGATGCACGTCGGCCACCTGCGCTCCGCGGTGATCGGCGACTCGGTCGTCCAGCTCCTGGAGTTCGCCGGGGAGAGCGTGGTCCGGCGCCACCACATCGGCGACTGGGGCACCCAGTTCGGCATGCTCATCCAGTACCTGGACGAGCACCCGCACGAGCTGGACCACAAGGACTCCCAGGTGAGCGGCGAGGAGGCGATGTCGAACCTCGACCGCCTCTACAAGGCCGCGCGCAAGCTGTTCGACTCCGACGAGGAGTTCAAGACGCGTGCCCGGCGCCGGGTGGTCGACCTGCAGGCGGGCGACCCGAAGACCCTCGCCATGTGGCAGCGGTTCGTGGACGAGTCGAAGATCTACTTCTTCTCCGTGTTCGAGAAGCTGGACATGGAGATCCGCGACGCCGACATCGTCGGCGAGTCCGGCTACAACGACATGCTCGCCGAGACCTGCCGCCTCCTGGAGGAGTCCGGCGTCGCGGTCCGCTCCGAGGGCGCGCTGTGCGTCTTCTTCGACGACGTCAAGGGCCCGGACGGCAACCCGGTGCCGCTGATCGTGCAGAAGTCGGACGGCGGCTACGGCTACGCGGCGACCGACCTCTCCGCGATCCGCGACCGCGTCTTCAACCTGAAGGCGAACACGCTGCTGTACGTCGTCGACGCCCGTCAGGCCCTGCACTTCCGGATGGTCTTCGAGACCGCCCGCCGGGCCGGCTGGCTGAACGAGGACGTCGAGGCGCAGCAGCTCGCGTTCGGCACCGTCCTCGGCAAGGACGGCAAGCCGTTCAAGACGCGTGCGGGCGAGACGATCCGGCTGGTCGACCTGCTGGACGAGGCGATCGACCGCGCTTCGGCCGTGGTCCGGGAGAAGTCCCAGGACCTGTCCGAGGAGGAGATCGCCGAGCGCGGCGCGCAGGTGGGCGTCGGCGCGGTGAAGTACGCGGACCTGTCGACGTCGGCGATCCGGGACTACAAGTTCGACCTGGACCAGATGGTCTCGCTCAACGGCGACACCAGCGTGTACCTGCAGTACGCCTACGCCCGTATCCAGTCCATCCTGCGCAAGGCCGGCGAGGTCCGCCCGGCCGCGCACCCGGAGCTGGAACTGGCGCCGGCCGAGCGCGCGCTGGGCCTGCACGCGGACGCGTTCGCGGAGACGGTGCGGGAGGCGGCCGCGGAGTACGCGCCGCACAAGCTGGCCGCGTACCTGTACCAGCTCGCCTCCCTGTACACGACGTTCTACGACAAGTGCCCGGTGCTGAAGGCCGAGACGCCGGAGCTGGTGGAGAACCGCCTGTTCCTGTGCGACGTGACGGCCCGCACCCTGCACCGGGGCATGGCCCTGCTGGGCGTCAGGACGCCCGAGAAGCTCTGACGGCCGGTCCGGCGTCGCGGCGGCCCGTCCTCACGTCGAGGGCGGGCCGCCGCGCTGTCCGTCGGCCCGGGGCGCCGTCCGGGGCGTGACGAACTCGCACCACACCAGCTTGCCCGGCGCCCGTAGCCCGACGCCCCACTTGTCGGCAACGGACGAGACCAGCAGCAGTCCGCGTCCCCCTTCCGCCTCGTCTCCCCCGGCATCCTCCGCGATCCGCGGCGCGCCGGTCCCGCTGTCGTGCACCTCGGCCCGTACGACCGTGCCGTCGTACCGCAGCCGCAACAGGAAGCCCCGCCCCGGCGGCACCCCGTGCACCAGCGCGTTCGTGGCCAGCTCGCTCACGCAGAGCGTCACGTCTTCCGCCCGCCGCCATCCGGCGAGCCCCCAGTAGGCCAGCGACCACTCGGTGAACCGTCTGGCGGCGGGCACGGAGCGGCGGTCCCGGCCGTAGAACTGGTCACGCTGACGGGCGAGTTCGGTCTGTGCGTTCACGGGACGAAGATCGCGCAGAGTGACTAGTGTCATTCAGTGGGTGATCCCGTACAGCGTGTTTGTACGGGTTGGTACGGGGTCGTGTACGACCCGGGCTGGGGAGTTCAGCGGTATGACGTCTGCACGGAGGAACCACTCGGCCATGCGGATGCTGGGCCGTCAACTCGCCACCGCACGCCGGGCGGCGGGACTGAGCCAGTCGAGCCTGAGCACCGCGCTGAACATCAACGAGGAGACGATCGCGTCGATCGAGCAGGGCCGGCGCACCCTGAAGCCGGACATCGCCGAGATCCTCGACGACTTCCTGGGCACCAAGGGGACGCTGGCCGCGGGGGTGGCCAACCTGCCCGAGGTCGACCAGTTCCCGCTGTGGGCCGAGGAGTACATGGACCAGGAGCGGGTGGCCATCGCGTTGTCCTGGTACGACAACGCGGTGCTGCCTGGCCTGCTGCAAACGGAGTCGTACGCCCGAGCTGTCCTTCGGGAACGGATCCCCGCCTACGGAGAAGCAGAGGGGGAGACCAAACTCGCGGCACGAATGGACCGACAGGAGATCCTGCGCCGCGAGATCCCACCAACGCTGAGCTTCGTCATCTGGGAGCCCGTGCTGCACTTGCAGATCGGAGGCCGAGAAGTCCGGCGAGAACAGCTCCAGCACCTGAAGGAGATGGCCGAACTCGCGGTAGCGACGGTGCAGTTCCTGCCATTGAGCAGCCCACACCATGCCGGTCTCGACGGCCCGTTCATCCTGTTGGAATCTCCGGATCACCAGCACCTGGCCTACGTCGAGGGCCAGCGCGGCAGCCAGTGGGTCTCCAGCCCCGATGAGGTGTCCACGCTCGCGCGCAAGTATGCGATGCTGCGAACGCAGGCCTTGAACACCCAGGACTCAATGGGCCTGCTTGACCGCCTGCTAGGAGATACATGAACACCGAGGCTCTTCAGTGGTTCAAGTCGACCTACAGCGGTAGCGAAGGCGGGGCCTGCCTCGAAGTGGCCGCCACCCCCCAGGCGATCCACGTCCGTGACTCCAAGCAGCAGCCCGCCGCCGGCGAACACACTCTGCGCCTCTCCCCCGCGACCTGGGCCGCCTTCACCGCGTCCCTGAGGTGACGCCGCTGGTCAACGGCGTTGTCAGTGGGCGCCCTTACAGTCACCGTCATGGCGACTCTTCCCAACCCGCTGCCCTCTCTGGCGACCGACCCCAGCGGACGTTCCCTCGGCCTGCGGCTGCCGCCCGGCAGGCTGGTCGACACCACGGACGACGGCCCCTGGCACGAGCCTCTGCTGTGGCACGCGGAGAAGCAGGCCGCGCCCGGCACCTGGGCCGCGCTGGGCGCGCCCGCCTCGCGGGCGGGTCTGCTGCCGGTCCTCGTGGAGCTGGGCGGCGCCCAGGGCGGACCTGACGGCTGGGAGCTGATGCCCGGCGACATGACCTATCCCGGGGACCACGACGCGGAGGACGTCCTCGCGGAGTACTGGAGCGGCGAAGGAGCGGAGGACGACCCCGAGCACGAGCCGCGGGCGGTGTTCGACGAGGAACTGGCCGAGCTGCTGGAGCCGTTCGGTCCCAACTGGCCGGGTCTCGCCCCGGCCGGCGCGCTGACCGCCGACCCGGGCACGAGGGCCGCCCAGGTGGCCGACTCGGTGGCCGCGGGGACCTGGCTCAGGGACGCGCGCCTGGCCCTCGTGCCCTCCCGGCGCTCCGCCGACATCCCGGCCGCCATCGGCTGGACCGGCCCGGTCAACCACGAGAGCGACGTGGCACGTCTGTGCGCGGTCCTGCGCTCCTGGGAGGACCGCTTCGGCATACGCGTCGTCGCCCTCGGCTTCGACCTCCTGGTGGTGTCGGTGGCCGCCCCGCCGAGCACCCTGGCCGACGCGGAGGCCCTGGCGGCGGAGCACTTCGCCTTCTGCCCGGACAACATCGCCCAGGGCGACGCGGGCGGCCTGCGCGCCTACGCCAAGGCCCTCGTCGGGGAGCCCAGCTGGACCTTCTGGTGGGACTGACCGGCGGCGCCCCTCACCGGGTCACCGGGCGAGCCCCCTGCCCAGCCTCCGCAGCCCTTCGGTGATCTCGTCCGGCGTCTGCGTCACGAAGCAGAGCCGGAGGGTGGAGCGGTCCGGGGCGGCGGCGTAGAAGGGGGCGCCGGGGACGTACGCCACGTCCTGCTCCACCACCCGTGGCAGCAGGGCCGTGGTGTCGTACGGCTCCGGCAGCCTGACCCACAGGAACATGCCGCCGTCGGGCCGCGTCCACACCGACCCCTCCGGGAGCGCCCCGGGCAGCCCGGCCAGCATGGCGTCCCGGCGTTGGCCGTACACCGCCCTGACCCTGCCGACATGGGCGTCCAGGCTGTCCAGGCAACGGGCGGCGGCGAGCTGGTTGAGGCTCGGCGTGTGCAGGTCCACCGCCTGCTTGGCGACCGCGCAGGCCCGCCGCAGCCCGGCCGGGGCGCGCAGCCAGCCGAGGCGCAGGCCGGGCGCCATGACCTTGGAGAAGGAGCCGAGCAGCACGACGCGGTCCTCCGCTCCGGGGCAGGAGGCGATCCAGGGGACGCGCTCGCCGTCGTAGCGGAGTTCGCCGTAGGGGTCGTCCTCGACGATCCACAGGCCCCGGCGGGCGGCCACGGCGGCGAGGGCCTCGCGGCGGGGCGCGGGCATCGTGCGGCCGGTGGGGTTCTGGAAGGTGGGGACCAGGTAGAGGAGCTTCGGGCGCTCCCGCGCGACCAGGTCCTCCAGGGCGTCCGGGTCCACTCCGTCCTCGTCCCCCGGCACGGGCACCACCCGGGCGCCCGCGAGACCGAAGACCTGGAGTGCCGCCAGGTAGCAGGGGCTCTCGACGAGGACCGTGTCCCCCGGTTCGAGCAGCGCGGTCGCGAGGAGGGACAGCGCCTGCTGGGAGCCGGTGGTGACGAGAAGGTCGTCGGAGGTGGTCGGCAGGCCCTGCGATGTGATCCGGGCCGCCAGTCCGGACCGCAGCGCCGGCTCGCCCTCGGTGGTGGAGTACTGCAGCGCCTGCGCCGGGGTCTCCGCCAGCACCGCGTGGAAGGCGGCCGCGATGCCCGCCCGGTCGAACAGCTCGGGCGCGGGCAGACCGCCGGCGAAGTTGATGACCTCGGGGCGGGCGGTGACGGCGAGGATGTCCCGCACGGCCGAGCCGCCCACGTCGCGAACGCGGGCCGCGAGCGGAGGCAGGGCGGCGCGGGGCGGGGCGGGCTCGGCAACGGTCATGACGCGGCTCCTTCAGCTGCGGAAACGTTCTCCGGCCGCAACCTAGGGAGTTACGTGGCGACTACACCCGTTATTCCGCGATCCGGACCGCCGCGGACCACCGCCGTGCCGGTGGCCGGCCCGGGCATGCCCGAGGCCGCCCGGACATCGTCGGCCGGGCGGCCTCGGGACGGCGAGTGCGAGGGCGCGGCACGCGTGCCGCGCGCCCGGCGTCAGACGAGCGCCGGGGTCTCCTTCGGGTTCGGGCCGTACTTGTTGGCGCCGGCCTCGCTGTCCAGGCAGTAGAAGACCAGCAGGGTGATGGGGCCGACGAGCGGGACGATGCCGAACAGGATCCACCAGCCGGAGCGGCCCGTGTCGTGCAGGCGGCGCACCGTCACACCCCAGGTGGGCAGCAGGAAGCCGAGGGCGATGATGCCGGCCACGGCCATCAGGGCCGGCGTCTTCGTCGCGGCGCCGAGGACGCCCAGCACGATGTAGATGAGGTACGCGAAGAGCGCGAACAGCCAGAACTCCTTGCGGCGCGCGCGCCCGCTGAACACGGCGTACTTCTTGAGTGCGGCGAGGAACCAGCTCATGACATCCCCCCAGGGATCGACGTTCAGCCCCTCCGGGAACGGATCGGGCCAGCGCAGAGATTAGAGGGTTGGCAGGAGCGCGTCATAAGCGCCGAGGATGTGCGGCCCGAGGGCTTCAAACATCGTTTTCAGGACAGAAACACCCATGATCCCGGAGTGTCCGCCGAATCATCACCGGATGTTCCAGGAACCGCGCTCGTTCCGTTGCCGAAACGACAGCACACCGCAGCCGGGCCGCCGCCGTTTCGGTACCGGAACGATCTCCAACCGTGTCCGTCAGCGCAGCTTTCGCGCCACTTCGGTCGCCCAGTAGGTGAGGATGCTCCGCGCCCCGGCCCGCTTGATGCCGGTCAGGGTCTCGAGGATGGCGCGGTCCCGGTCGATCCAGCCCTTCTCCGCGGCGGCCTCGATCATCGAGTACTCACCGGAGATCTGGTAGGCGGCGACGGGCACGTCCACGGCGTCGGCGACCCGGGCGAGGATGTCGAGGTACGGACCGGCCGGCTTCACCATCACCATGTCGGCGCCCTCGGCGAGGTCCAGCTCCAGCTCCCGCAGCGACTCGCGCCAGTTGGCGGGGTCCTGCTGGTACGTCTTGCGGTCGCCCTGCAGCGAGGAGCCCACGGCCTCGCGGAAGGGGCCGTAGAAGGCGGAGGAGTACTTCGCGGTGTAGGCGAGGATGGCGACGTCCTCCCGGCCGATCTGGTCGAGCGCGTCCCGCACGACGCCGATCTGGCCGTCCATCATCCCGCTGGGCCCGACGACGTGGGCGCCCGCGTCGGCCTGCACCTGGGCCATCTCGGCGTACCGCTCGAGCGTGGCGTCGTTGTCGACCCGGCCCTCGTCGTCGAGCACCCCGCAGTGGCCGTGGTCGGTGAACTCGTCCAGGCACAGGTCGGACATGACGAGCAGGTCGTCGCCCACCTCGGCCCGCACGTCGCGCAGCGCGACCTGGAGAATCCCGTCCGGGTCGGTGCCCGTCGTGCCCAGGGCGTCCTTCTTGTCGTCCTCCGGCACGCCGAACAGCATGATCCCGGAGATCCCGGCCTCCACCGCCTCCAGCGCCGCCTTCTTCAGGCTGTCGCGGGTGTGCTGGACGACCCCGGGCATGGCCGAGATCGGCACCGGCTCGCCGACGCCCTCACGGATGAAGGCCGGCAGGATGAAGTCGGCGGGGTGCAGTCGCGTCTCGGCCACCATCCGCCGCATGACGGGCGAGGTCCGCAGCCGGCGGGGACGCGTACCGGGAAAAGATCCGTACTTCGTCATACCCACTACGCTACGCCCGCCGCACGAGCACCTTTGCCGACGGGACGTCGGAGCCGGGCCCGTGTGAGCACGGCGGCCGGGCGGGTTCCCCGCCCCGCCTCGGGGAAGGCCGCAGGACGGGGAACCCGTCAGTGGATTCCGGGCGAGAGCGGCCGCCGGATGCGCCGTCGCGGCAGCGGTCGACGCCGGTACCGCGTCGGTCAGCGCAGGCGGGCGCCGGCCTCCCCGAGCAGGGTGTGCCAGGCACGCATCCGCGCCGCGGCCCCGCCGTTCAGCAGCAGGTCGACCGCGCCGCCGCCCGCGGCCGACGGCGGCCGGAGGGCACTCACCGCGGCCTGCTGCCCGGCGCTCGGCCCGGGCGACACGAGAGCTCCCCGACCGACCAGGGCGTAACGCTTCCCGCCGACGTCGACCAGCAGGGTCCCCAGCCGGGAGAGCCGGCCCTCGACCCCTCGGGGGTCCTCCTGGAAGACCACCCGCCCCTCCCGGTTCTGGGCGCGCAGTGCCCCCGGCAGCAGGCTCAGCAGCACGGGCACGCACCGCGCGCCGTTCCACGGACTCCGCCGCCAGTAGACGATCCCCGCGTACCCGCTGCCCTCACCCATGCGCTCGATGATGGCATGCACGCAACACGCCGGGCAGGGTGCGGTGCACGGCGGTGCACGGCGACGGGGCGCGCCCCGCGGCACGCCCCGTCACCTCACCGCCTCAGCCGCTCAGGTCGTCGAGCGACGCCTGCGCGCACCCGGGCGCCGCTCGCTCGGCCGGGTCACCGGGTCCCCGGACTCCAGGGCGGCCGTCCGGCGCTTCACACCGAAGTCGGCCAAGGCCTCGGCGAGCTTGTGGACGGAGGGCTCGGGGGCCATCACGTCGACGCGCAGGCCGTGCTCCTCGGCCGTCTTGGCCGTCGCGGGGCCGATGCAGGCGATCACCGTGACGTTGTGCGGCTTGCCGGCGATGCCCACCAGGTTCCGCACGGTCGAGGACGAGGTGAACAGCACCGCGTCGAAGCCGCCGCCTTTGATGGCCTCGCGGGTCTCCGCCGGAGGCGGCGAGGCCCGCACGGTCCGGTAGGCCGTGACGTCGTCGACCTCCCAGCCCAGCTCGATCAGACCGGCCACCAGGGTCTCGGTGGCGATGTCGGCCCGGGGCAGGAAGACACGGTCGATCGGGTCGAAGACCGGGTCGTACGGAGGCCAGTCCTCCAGCAGGCCGGCCGCCGACTGCTCGCCGCTCGGCACCAGGTCCGGCTTCACGCCGAAGGCGATCAGCGCCTTCGCGGTCTGCTCGCCGACCGCCGCCACCTTGATGCCCGCGAAGGCACGGGCGTCGAGGCCGTACTCCTCGAACTTCTCGCGCACCGCCTTGACCGCGTTCACGGACGTGAAGGCGATCCACTCGTACCGGCCGGTGACCAGGCCCTTGACCGCGCGCTCCATCTGCTGCGGGGTGCGCGGCGGCTCCACGGCGATCGTCGGGACCTCGTGCGGCACGGCGCCGTAGGACCGAAGCTGGTCGGAGAGCGACGCCGCCTGCTCCTTCGTGCGCGGCACGAGCACCTTCCAGCCGAACAGCGGCTTGGACTCGAACCACGACAGCTGGTCGCGCTGGGCGGCGGCACTGCGCTCGCCGACCACGGCTATCACGGGCCGGCCGCCGTCCGGGGACGGCAGCACCTTCGCCTGCTTCAGCGTCTGGGCGATGGTGCCGAGCGTCGCCGTCCAGGTGCGCTGCCGGGTCGTCGTGCCGGCGACGGTGACGGTCAGCGGGGTGTCCGGCTTGCGGCCCGCGGACACCAGTTCGGCGGCCGCTGCGGCCACCGAGTCCAGCGACGTGGAGACCACCACCGTGCCGTCGGAGGCGCCCACCTCCGTCCAGCAGCGGTCGGAGGCGGTCCGGGCGTCCACGAACCGGACGTCCGCGCCGTGCGGGTCGCGCAGCGGCACACCGGCGTACGCGGGCACCCCGACGGCGGCCGCCACGCCCGGCACGACCTCGAAGGGCACACCGGCGGCCGCGCAGGCGAGCATTTCCTCGGCCGCGTACGTATCAAGTCCCGGGTCCCCGGACACCGCACGGACGACCCGCCTGCCGCCCCGCGTGGCCTCCATGACAAGATGAGCGGCATCCCGGGCAGGAGTCGGGACCGCAGCGGTTGTTGACGCGCCGTCAACGACCGTGAGCTGCGGCGCGCCCGTGCCCGGTGGTGACACCGAGGAGGAGTCCGCGTCCATCGGCACGACGGACACGCCCTGCCGGGCGTGCGTCCGGATCACGTCGAGCACGTCGTGCTCGGCGATCAGGACGTCCGCGTTCGACAGCGCCTCCACGGCGCGCAGAGTCAGCAGTCCCGGATCCCCGGGTCCGGCACCCAGGAAGGTGACGTGCCCGTGTTCGAGGCCGGTGGGAAGGGTGGTGGGGCTCAATGTGCTCGCTCCCCCATAAGACCGGCCGCGCCCTGGTCGAGCATCTCGGTGGCGAGTTCGCGCCCGAGTGACATCGCCTGGTCGTGCGTCTGGGGCACGGGACCGGTGGTGGACAGCTGCACCATGCGGGTGCCGTCGGTCGTGCCGACGACGCCGCGCAGGCGCATTTCCTTGACAATCTGCCCGTCGGCCCGGGGGGCCTCCCGCTCCAGCGGAGCCGAGAGCGGGGGCAGGTCGGCCAGCGCGCCCACAGGGGCGCTGCAGCCGGCCTCCAGGGCGGCGAGCAGTGACCGTTCGGCGGTCACGGCGGCCCGGGTGAACGGGTCGTCGAGCTCGCCCAGCGCGGCGAGGAGGTCCGCGGCGGCCGCGGTGCACTCGATCGCCAGGGCCCCCTGGCCGGGGGCGGGCAGAACCGTGTCGACCGACAGGAAGTCGGTGACCTCGTCGATCCGGCCTATGCGGTTCAGCCCGGCGGCGGCCAGGACGACCGCGTCCAGCTCACCGTCCCGCACGAAACCGATCCGGGTGTCGACGTTGCCGCGTATCGGGACCGTCTCTATGTCCAGTCCGTGGGCGCGGGCGTACGCGTTGAGCTGCGCCATGCGGCGCGGGGCCCCGGTGCCGACGCGGGCGCCGCGGGGCAGGTCGGTGAACTTCAGCGCGTCCCTGGCGACGAGCACGTCGCGCGGGTCCTCGCGCACCGGTATGGCGGCCAGGACCAGCTCGTCGGGCTGCGTGGTCGGCAGGTCCTTGAGCGAATGAACCGCGAAGTCCACCTCGCCGCCGAGCAGCGCGTCACGCAGCGCCGCGACGAACACGCCCGTGCCGCCGATCTGGGTGAGGTGCTCGCGGGAGACGTCGCCGTGCGTGGTGATCTCGACCAGCTCGACGGCGCGCCCGGTCACCCGGCGGACGGCGTCCGCCACCTGCCCGGACTGGGCCATGGCGAGCTTGCTGCGCCTGGTCCCCAGCCTCAAAGCCTTCTGTGTCATGCCGGTCGGTCCTTCTTGTCTGTGCTCTCCACGGCCCGGGAGACGGCGGCCACCGTCTCGGGGTCGAGGTCGAACAGGGTGCGCAGCGCGTCCGCGTACCCGGCGCCGCCGGGCTCGGCCGCGAGCTGCTTGACCCGTACGGTCGGCGCGTGCAGCAGCTTGTCCACGACCCGGTGCACGGCCTGCCGGATCTCGCCGCGCTGGCGTTCGTCCAGGCCGGGCAGGCGGCCGTCGAGCCGCGCGATCTCACTGGCGACGACGTCGGCGGCCATGGTGCGCAGCGCGACCACGGTCGGCGTGATGTGCGCCGCCCGCTGCGCCGCGCCGAAGGCCGCGACCTCGTCGGAGACGATACGCCGCACCTGGTCCACGTCGGCAGCCATCGGCGCGTCGGCGGAGGCGCCGGCGAGGGACTCGATGTCCACCAGACGCACCCCGGCCAGCCGGTGCACGGCCGCGTCGATGTCGCGCGGCATGGCGAGGTCGAGGAGGAACAGGGCCGGGGCGGGGCGCGGGATCACGGCGACCGGTTCGGGCCTGCGGAGCTCGGGGATGCGGCCGACGGTGGCGGCGGTCGCGGCGAGCGCGGTGATCAGCTCGGCGTCGCCCTCGGGGCTGCGCCGGGCGGTCTCCCGGCGGTCCATGGCGCCACCCGCGACCCAGGCCCCGTGCTGCTCCAGGGTGGCCGCGTCCAGGCCGGCCACGGCGGCCTCGCCGTGCACGGAGAAGCCGGTCGAGCCCTGCACGGCGGCCAGGTCGAGCGGGCAGTTCTCCTCGGCGGCGGCACCGGCCGTGCCGGTGACGGGCGCCGGCGCGGTCCCCGCGGAGGCACGGGCGCCGTCGTCGGCGGCCTCGGCGGCGTCGCCCCGGGTCCGGCCCTCGACCGCCTGCGCGACCGACTCGGCGGTCAGCACCAGGCCCGTCGCACCGGTGCAGGAGACGACGACGTCGGCACGTGTCAGCTCGTCCGGCACGGCGGCCATCGGCACCGCGCGCGCGGACACCGCGGTGTCGTCGCCCTCGGTGAGTATCCGGGCGAGGCGCTCGGCGCGCTCGAAGGTGCGGTTGGCGACGACGACCTCGGCGACCCCGGCGCGGGCGAGCGTCGCGGCGGCCAGCGAGGACATCGACCCGGCGCCGATGACCAGCGCCTTGCGCCCCGCGGCCCATTCCTCGACGGCGCCGCCGACGGCGAGCTGCTCCAGGCCGAAGGTCACGAGCGACTGGCCGGCGCGGTCGATGCCGGTCTCGGAGTGGGCGCGCTTGCCGACCCGCAGGGCCTGCTGGAACAGGTCGTTCAGCAGCCTGCCCGCGGTGTGCAGCTCCTGGGCGCGGGCCAGGGAGTCCTTTATCTGGCCGAGGATCTGCCCCTCGCCGACGACCATCGAGTCCAGGCCGCAGGCCACCGAGAACAGGTGGTGGACGGCCCGGTCCTCGTAGTGCACGTAGAGGTACGGGGTCAGTTCCTCGAGGCCGACCCCGCTGTGCTGGGCGAGCAGCGTGGACAGCTCGGCGACACCGGCGTGGAACTTGTCCACGTCGGCGTACAGCTCGATGCGGTTGCAGGTGGCGAGCACCGCGGCCTCGGTGGCCGGTTCCGCGGCGACCGTGTCCTGGACCAGCTTGACCTGGGCGTCCGCGTTCAGCGAGGCCCGCTCCAGCACGCTGACCGGCGCGCTGCGGTGGCTCAGCCCGACGACGAGGAGGCTCATGCCGGCATCACGGCGGGGACGTCCCCGTCGGGTCCCTGGTCGGTGGACGTGTCACGGGCGGTGACGGCGGGCCCGGCGCCGTCGCCCGCGGCGGTCTCCTCGCCGGCCTTGCGCTGCTCGTGGAAGGCGAGGATCTGCAGCTCGATGGAGAGGTCGACCTTGCGCACGTCGACGCCGTCGGGGACGGACAGCACGGTCGGCGCGAAGTTCAGGATCGAGGTGACGCCGGCGGCCACGAGCCGGTCGCAGACCTGCTGGGCGGCGCCGGCGGGGGTCGCGATCACGCCGATCGAGACGCCGTTGTCCTTGATGATCCTCTCGAGTTCGTCGGTGTGCTGCACCGGGATGCCGGCGACCGGCTTCCCGGCCATCGCGGGGTCGGCGTCTATCAGCGCGGCCACCCGGAAGCCGCGGGAGGCGAACCCGCCGTAGTTGGCGAGGGCGGCGCCGAGGTTGCCGATCCCGACGATGACGACCGGCCAGTCCTGGGTCAGGCCCAGTTCCCGGGAGATCTGGTAGACGAGATACTCCACGTCGTAGCCGACACCGCGGGTTCCGTACGAGCCCAGGTACGAGAAGTCCTTGCGCAGCTTCGCGGAGTTGACCCCCGCCGCCGCGGCCAGCTCCTCGGAGGAGACCGTGGGCACCGAGCGCTCCGACAGTGCGGTCAGCGCGCGGAGGTACAGCGGAAGCCGGGCGACGGTGGCCTCGGGAATCCCTCGGCTGCGGGTCGCCGGTCGGTGAGTTCGGCCAGTTGCCACGGTGCTCCTGCGGGTAGAGCGGGGCTGCAGGCGGTCGTACGTCCCCAGACCGCCCCGTCCCCTGCAGGCTATGCCTTTGTGAACGCGTGCACAAAGATGGTGTCCGATTTGCCCGGCCAACGTGACCGGGGTCACGCATGTCATTCGTGGGGGCAAAACCTCGACACTCCTCGTGAATCCCGCCCCCGAGACAAAAACTCCAACGATCCTAAGCGACCTCCGCACGACTGTTGTACTGATCGGTCAGTTTCCGGCTCGGCCGCCGGTCAGCTCCCTGCGCAGCCGGGCCTCGTCCACCCGCCAGAACGTGTGCTGGCTGCCGTCGACGAGGACCACCGGGATCTGCTCCCAGTACTGGTCGTGCAACCGCGGGTCCTGGGTGATGTCTTTCTGCTCCCACGGCACGCCGAGTTCCCCGCAGACCTTCTCGACCACCGCCTGCGCGTCGTCGCACAGGTGGCAGCCGGGCTTGCGGATGAGCGTGACCAGTCGTTCCCGGGGGACGGCGTTGCGCCGGAAGAGGGGGCTCATACGGGCCATTCTCGCCCCTGGTCAATGACCCGGTCGCGCAGAGTTCACACCCTTCGAACCCGGCGGCTCCGGAACCTCCGAACGAACTGGCTATGCTCACGCCATGGCCGCTCTCGGATGGCTCACTCCCCATAGGCGCTCCGCCACGGCGCGGAGCGTGTTGGCAGGCGAGGCCTCGGCGGAGGCCGCCCGCAAGTCCTCGCGGGAAGCCCCGCCGGCCGCCGCGCCGGAACCGGAGTTCCCGGTCCTCGGCGACGACAAGGCCGCCGCCTTCTTCGACCTCGACAACACCGTCATGCAGGGCGCCGCGCTCTTCCACTTCGGGCGCGGGCTGTACAAGCGGAAGTTCTTCGAGACCCGCGACCTCGCCAGGTTCGCCTGGCAGCAGGCCTGGTTCCGGCTGGCCGGCGTCGAGGACCCCGAGCACATGCAGGAGGCCCGCGACTCGGCGCTCTCCATCGTCAAGGGCCACCGGGTCGCCGAGCTGGAGACCATCGGCGAGGAGATCTACGACGAGTACATGGCCGACCGCATCTGGCCGGGCACCCGGGCCCTGGCCCAGGCGCACCTGGACGCGGGCCAGAAGGTGTGGCTGGTCACCGCGGCCCCCGTGGAGATCGCCCAGGTCATCGCCCGCCGCCTCGGCCTGACCGGCGCGCTGGGCACGGTCGCGGAGTCGGTCGGCGGCGTCTACACCGGCAAGCTGGTGGGCGAGCCCCTGCACGGGCCGGCCAAGGCGGAGGCGGTACGCGCGCTGGCCTCGGCGGAGGGCCTGGACCTGTCCCGCTGCGCCGCCTACAGCGACAGCCACAACGACATCCCGATGCTGTCGCTCGTGGGCCACCCGTACGCGATCAACCCGGACGCCAAGCTGCGCAAGCACGCCCGCGAGCAGGACTGGCGCCTGCGGGACTACCGCACCGGCCGCAAGGCCGCGAAGGTCGGCATCCCGGCGGCGGCGGGCGTCGGCGCGGTCGCCGGCGGCACCGCCGCGGCCATCGCCCTGAGCCGGCGCCG
Organism: Streptomyces sp. NPDC056580; assembly: GCF_042793175.1. Classification (NCBI taxonomy): domain Bacteria; kingdom Bacillati; phylum Actinomycetota; class Actinomycetes; order Kitasatosporales; family Streptomycetaceae; genus Streptomyces; species Streptomyces sp. NPDC056580. Next base: position 345,443 of record NZ_JBHTVE010000010.1, read on the forward strand.
CCGGTAACGGCCGCGGGCCGCCGGCCGCCGCGCCACCGGCCCGTGGACGACGGCGACACGCCTGAGTGGTGCGGCGAACCCCGGATTATGCCGCCCGACCCCCGGGACACCCCGTACTTCGTCGAAACATGCCCTTTTCCGATCGACAACCGATCACGTTGTGACGCCTGAGAGACCATCAATCGGTAACACAAGCGACGCAAACGACAGTTTGAGCAACTCGGTGTAGCAGTGCCTGCACGAAGCGTTATTCTCCTCAGACGCAATCCGGTACCCCTCCGTCGCTACGACGGGTGAACGGTTCCGCACTGCACGTGATGCAAGCTCTGCCTCTGGGAGTCCCGTGTACCCACACGTCGGGGTTGACGCCTCGGGCCTGGCTACGCTGCGCGCGACGGTCGCGGCGGTCAAAGAGACGCTGCGCGGCGTCGTCCCCACCGCGTACGCCGTCCCCGCCTTCGCCACCGCCGCCCCCCTCGGCCCGTGCTACGCACTGGCCGAGGGCAGTGCCGCGGTCGGCAGACGCGGCCGCGCGAACGGTGCGGCCACCACCCGCCGTCCAGCCGCGGACAGCGACAGCGCCCGGATGATGGACCTCGTGGAGCGCGCCCAGGCCGGCGAGGCCGAGGCCTTCGGCCGCCTCTACGACCAGTACAGCGACACGGTTTACCGGTACATCTACTACCGGGTGGGCGGCAAGGCCACCGCCGAGGACCTGACGAGTGAGACCTTTCTGCGGGCGCTCCGCAGGATCGGCACCTTCACCTGGCAGGGCCGCGACTTCGGCGCCTGGCTGGTGACGATCGCCCGGAACCTGGTGGCGGACCACTTCAAGTCCAGCCGGTTCCGGCTCGAGGTCACCACCGGCGAGATGCTCGACGCCAACGAGGTCGAGCGCTCCCCGGAGGACTCCGTCCTCGAGTCGCTCTCCAACGCCGCACTGCTGGACGCCGTGCGCCGGCTCAACCCGCAGCAGCAGGAGTGCGTGACGCTGCGCTTCCTGCAGGGCCTCTCGGTCGCCGAGACCGCCCGGGTGATGGGCAAGAACGAGGGCGCCATCAAGACCCTCCAGTACCGCGCCGTGCGGACGCTCGCCCGGCTCCTGCCGGACGACGCCCGCTGACGCCGAACACGCTCAGCCACCGTCAACTCACTCCGAGTTGACGGCCGTTGACTTTCCGACCCGATCCTCCGCCGTCCGTAACCCAAGTGCCGGACCGCTCGTTGTGCGGGATACAGGCTCCCTGTGGTCACGCCCTGGCCGACCCCTCGCTCGATCGTGTGGAAGAGGTCGCGGGCGTGCAACCCTCAGGACCCCCTGGGGAGTCGACCGTCATGACGAGAGGAGGTGCCGCCAGTGATCGCGAACGTATCGGCGCACCGGCGGGCGAACGCCTTCGCCCAGGCGCTGGAGGAGCAGTCCGACCGGGACACGGCGGCCGAGCAGTCCGCAGCGGCGGGATCGCCGCCGACCGCCGAGGAACAGTCCGAGCGGGGCGAGCTCCTGGCCCTGGCAGCGGACCTCGGCGCGCTGCCAAGGCCGGAGCTGGACCCCGAGGTCAAGGTCGTCCAGCGCGCCCAGCTCGTGGCCGCGATGGAGGCCATGCTCCAGGAGGGCGGGGCGGCGGATACAGCCGTACCGGAGCAGCGCTCGCGCGGGCGCGGTGCGCACCGGGCGAGCCCGCTGGGCAAGCTCCGGCCGCGTTCGAAACTGACCAAGGGGCTCGCGGCCGGCGGACTGAGCGTGGGCGTGGCCGCCGGGGCCTTCGGCGGAGTCGCCGCCGCGAGTTCCGACGCGCTGCCGGGTGACTCGCTCTACGGCCTCAAGCGGGGCATCGAGGACTTCCGGCTCAACTACCTGAGCGACGGCGACGACCAGCGCGGTCAGACGTACCTCGACCAGGCCTCCACCCGGCTGAACGAGGCCCGTCGGCTGATGGAGCGCGGCCGCGGCGGCCAGCTCGACCACGAGTCCATCGGCGAGATCCGCCGCACCCTCTCCGGGATGCGGAACGACGTCACCGAGGGACACCGCCTGCTGCACGCGGCCTACGAACGGGACCCCGACTCGCTCGGCCCGATCCAGGCGCTGTCCAGCTTCTCCCAGTCCCACCGGGACGCCTGGAGTGCGCTGAGCGACAGGCTGCCCCTGCAGCTCGGCGACGTGAAACAGGAGGTGTCGTCGGTCTTCGACGCCATAGACGAAGAGGTCGCGCCGCTGCAGTCCCTGCTGCCGCAACCGCCCGCGTCGACGAGCGACGGCAAGCGGCAGGGCTCCGGCAAGGCGCCCACCGGCTCCACCGACAGCCAGCACCCGACGGCGCCCAGCAGCGGCGGCACGCCGTCCGCGGGGGAGCACACCAGCTCCGGCACCCCCACCGGCCCGGCCACCCACGACAGCGGCGGCGGCCTGATCGGGGGCGACACGGGCGGCCTGCTCGACCCGCCGAAGCTCGGCGGCGACGGTGGTTCCCCGACCACCGGCAAGCCCTCGACGAGCGCGCCGGACGTCACGCTTCCACCGCTCCTCCCGGGCCTGCTGCCCGGTCTGGGCATCGACAGCCAGAACGCGGACTAGCGCGGACCAGCGCGGTACGACAGCGACGGGGGCGCCCCTTTCCGAGCAGGGGCCGCCCCCGTCGCCGTACCAGGTGAACACCCCTCAGAAGAACACCGACCGCCGCTGCACCAGGAGCTTGTACAGCGTGTGCTGGATCTGCTCGCGGACCTGGTCGGTCAGGTTGAACATCAGCATCGGGTCGTCGGCCGCCTCCGGCGGATAGGCGTCCGTGGGGATCGGCTCGCCGAACTGGATGGTCCACTTGGTGGGCAGCGGGATCACCCCGAGCGGCCCGAGCCACGGGAAGGTCGGCGTCAGCGGGAAATACGGGAAGCCCAGCAGCCGGGCCAGGGTCTTGGCGTTGCCGAGCATCGGGTAGATCTCCTCGGCGCCCACGACCGAGCACGGGATGATCGGCACCCCCTGCCGCAGGGCCGTGGAGACGAAACCGCCGCGGCCGAAGCGCTGGAGCTTGTACCGCTCGCTGAACGGCTTGCCGATGCCCTTGAAGCCCTCCGGCATCACGCCGACCAGTTCGCCCTGCGCCAGGAGCCGTTCGGCGTCCTCCGCGCAGGCGAGGGTGTGGCCCAGCTTGCGGGCGAGTTCGTTGACCAGCGGCAGCACGAAGACCAGGTCGGCGGCCAGCAGCCGCAGGTGCCGGCCGGCCGGGTGGTTGTCGTGCACGGCGACCTGCATCATCAGGCCGTCCAGCGGCAGCGTCCCGGAGTGGTTGGCGACGATCAGCGCCCCGCCCTCGGCCGGGATGTTCTCGACGCCCTTCACCTCGACCCGGAAGTACTTCTCGTACACCGGCCGCAGCAGCGACATCAGGACCTGGTCGGTCAGTTCCTCGTCGTAGCCGAAGTCGTCGACCTCGTAGTCCCCGGTGAGCCGGCGGCGCAGGAACGCGAGGCCGCTCGCGACGCGCCGCTCCAGGCTCCCGTCGTCGTCCGGCCGGCCGGGCGGCCGGCCCTCCCCGGTCCCCGGGACGTCGTCCTGCGCGGCCGCCCTGGTGGGCAGGGGCTGGACCTCGCGGACCGGACCCGTCTCCCCGGCCGCCCCGCGCCGGTTGCCCGTGCCGCGGCGCCGCGCGGGCCGCTGGGCGGCGCTCCCGCGGGACCGGTCGTCGTCGAACGGAATGACCTTGGCGTCCGCCATCGTTGCTGCGCTCCTCAGTTGGCGCTCTGCGTCGGGATGTGCCCGCCGCCCTTGGCGGCGAGCGCCGCGACCCGGTCCACGGCCCCCGCGAGGGCCTCCGGCGGCAACAGGCCGGGGCCCTGGCCGCTCGCGAAGTCCGCGAACGCTTCCGCCGTCGTGTACTTCGGCTGGAAGCCCAGCGTCTCGCGCATCTGGTCGGTGGCCACCACCCGGCCGTGGGTGAGCAGCCGGATCTGTTCCGGTGAGAAGTCCGTCATTCCCAGCGTACGCACCAATGAGCCGGCCCAGGTGACGGCGGGCAGCGGCAACGGGACCGTGGGCCGCCCGAGCCGCCGCGAGCACTGCGAGAGCAGCAGGACGCCGTCCCCGGCGATGTTGAAGGTGCCGCTGTTCAGGGTGCCCCGGCGCGGCTCGTGGGAGGCCAGCCGCAGTACGTCGATGACGTCGTCCTCGTGCACGAACTGCAGCCGCGGGTCGTAGCCGAACACGGTCGGCAGCACCGGCAGCGCGAAGTACGCCGCGAGCGGGGTGTCGGCGGCCGGCCCGAGGATGTTGGCGAAGCGCAGCACGCACACGGCGACGTCCGGCCGCCGCCGCGCGAACCCGCGCACGTACCCCTCGACCTCCACCGTGTCCTTGGCGAACCCGCCGCTGGGCAGCGACTTGGCCGGGGTCGTCTCGGTGAACACGGCCGGGTCGCGCGGCGCCGACCCGTACACGTTGGTGCTGGACTTGACCACCAGCCGCCGCACGGTCGGCGACTTCTGGCAGGCGCCGAGGAGCTGCATGGTGCCGATGACGTTGGTCTCCTTGACCGTGGCCCGGCTGCCGCCGCCCAGCGCGGTTCCGGTCACGTCCAGGTGGACGACCGTGTCGGCGCCCGTCTCGGCGAGCACCCGGGCGATGCCGGGCTGCCGGATGTCGGCCTGGATGAAGTCGGCTCCGCCCAGGTGGTGCGCCGGCGGCACCGCGTCCACGGCGATCACCCGGTCCACGTCCGTGTCACGCTGGATCCGCCGGACGAACCGGCCGCCCAGTTGCCGGGCCACTCCGGTGACGAGCACGACCTTGCCCAAGATCAGCGCCTTCCTTCCCGACCTCGTGCGGAAACCGGTCCCTGCCGCGTTCCCCGTGTCGGCAAACTTAGCGGTTGGATGTTGCGCTGTGATGGCCCCCCGATGCGCGACGTGACCAGTTTTCCCCAGTCGGAATATGCCGCGGTCTCCTGAGCCCCGGGCGGCGCCGGCTCCGGACACGACTGTGGCCCCCCGCCTTTTTCAGGCGGGGGGCCACAGAACACGCTCTCGCGCTGCCGCTTACTTCTTGTTGCGGCGCTGAACGCGCGTGCGCTTGAGCAGCTTGCGGTGCTTCTTCTTGGCCATCCGCTTGCGCCGCTTCTTGATAACAGAGCCCACGACTACCCTCGCTCACTTCTCATCACTCGGTTGTTTGGGCGCCATGGGCCCACACGACCTACGAGGGGTCAGCCTACCCGGTCGAGCGCCGAGCTTGTAATCGAGGGGTTGCTCGGGGTCTCCCCGAGCGCCGTCAGGCCGTCTCCACCCCCACATAACTCTCGCGGAGGTATTCGTGTACCGCTTGCTCCGGGACGCGGAAGGACCGCCCGACCCGGATCGCGGGCAGATGACCGCTGTGCACCAGCCGGTACACGGTCATCTTCGACACTCGCATCACCGAGGCGACTTCCGCCACGGTAAGGAACTGAACCTCGTTCAGAGGCCTTTCGCCAGCTGCAGCCATGACACACCTGAACCTTCCGCACTCGACGGCCACCGGCTTCCCCTTCCGGTGACTCTTCGTCGTTGCGTGCTCACTCCCCAATGTAGGGGCGGGTGATGCGAGTGGGGAAGAGGTGCACCCATCAGCGGCTACTGTGACAGACAGGCTCGATTGAGTACGTAGCGGGCCAGCGGCAGGTAGTGACCAGACGGCATCCCGTCGTCAACCGGAACGGCCACGGACACGGCCCCCTGCGCCTCCCCCACGAAAAGCGCCGGATCGTCGGTGTCGGCCAGGCCGATCGCCTCGAACCCGAGCTGACCAGCACCGCAGACCCAGCCGTGGTCACCGATCACCAGCTCGGGCAGCGGTCCGCCGGCCTCCGCGGCGGCGTCCAGGGCGACCCGAACCGGCAGTGGTGAGTGGCAGTGCGCACCCGGCTCACGACCGGGGCGCCCGCTCCCCGGTTCCCGCACCAGGCCAACCCCGCGGACGTAGTCGACGCGGTGCGTGCGTAGACCGAACCGGGTCAATATGTCGACACAGCGACCCTGCGCCGGGGTGAGCACCTCACATCCCGCCGCCGACAACGCGTCCGCCAAGCGGGCGTAGAACCCGAGCAGCCGGTGCGGATGCCCGGTGCCCAGCAGCACCGGCGCGCCCCGCCGGGCCACGCTCCGGATCCGCTCCGCGAACGCCTCCAGCGCGGCCATCGTCCGTTCCGGATCGATCACGTCCGGGCCGGCGGTGCACCGGGGGTCGGCCGAGACACCGCACCTCCGCGCCATCAGGGCCAGCAGATCCCGCTGCCCCCAGGGCGCCTCGGGGTCGATTCCGATGAGCACCCGCGGATCCCGGGCCGCGAACAGCCGGTACCGGCGCAGACTCACCTCGCGGGAGGTCCCGATCTCCCCGGCCAGCCGGGCAGCCAGCAGATGCGCACGAAGGCCGTCGGGGGTCAGCACGGATGCGATGGTGACGCACTCGGCGGCGACGCGGAGGCGGAACGGGGGAACACCGCACGGTCGGCCCAGTGGGCGCCCCGGGCGCTCAGGGCAGCAGCCCGCGCAGCGGGAAGGCCGAGCGGCGGGTGGCCAGCACCGCCTGGTCCAAGCGGTCGGCGGGGTCGTAGCCCGACTCCCACGGCGCGTGCGACACCGGCCACCGCCCGTCGGTCATCCGCCGCGGGGCCGGCTGCCGGGTCCGTGCGAACACCTCCTGCCGCCACTCCTCGGGGATCACCGCCGCCGGATCGACCTCCCGCCCCGCCGCGATGCCCACCAGGTGCGTCCACGACCGCGGCACCACCTCGACCACCGCGTAACCGCCGCCGCCCAGCGCCACCCACTTCCCGTCCGCGTGATCGTGCGCCAGCTCGTGGCACGCGACCTGCACCGCCCGCTGCGCGTCGAGCGACACCGCGAGGTGCGCCAGCGGATCCTCGAAGTGCGTGTCGGCCCCGTGCTGCGAGACCAGCACCTGCGGCCGGAACCCGGCGAGCAGTTCCGGCACCACCGCGTGGAACGCCCGCACCCATCCGGCGTCCCCGGTGCCGGCCGGCAGGGCCACGTTCACGGCCGTGCCCTCCCCCGCCCCCGCCCCGGTCTCCTGCGGCCACCCGGTCTGCGGGAACAACGTACGGGGATGCTCGTGCATCGAGATCGTCAGCACCCGCGGGTCCTCCCAGAACGCCGCCTGCACCCCGTCCCCGTGGTGCACGTCGACGTCCACGTAGGCGACCCGCTCGACGCCCAGCTCCAGCAGCCGCGCGATGGCCAGCGCCGCGTCGTTGTAGATGCAGAACCCCGACGCGCCGCCCGGCATCGCGTGGTGCAGCCCGCCCGTGAAGTTGACCGCGTGCAGCGCGTCCCCGCGCCACACCGCCTCCGCGGCCCCCACCGACTGGCCCGCGATGAGCGCCGACACCTCGTGCATCCCGGCGAACGCCGGGTCGTCCTCCGTGCCGAGCCCGTACTCCCCGCGGGCCGAGCGCGGATCGGCGGACGCCGCCTTCACGGCCTCGATGTAGTCCGGGCGGTGGACCAGCCGCAGCGTCGACTCCCCGGCCGGCTTCGCCGCGACGACCCGCAGCTCCCGGTCGAGCCCGAAGGCGCCCACCAGTTTCCGGGTCAGCTCCAGCCGGACCGGATCCATCGGATGGCCCGGGCCGAAGTCATAGCCCGTTACTGCCTCGTCCCACATCAGCTGTGCGCGGCCGCTCATGCCCGCCACCGTATCGGTCCGGTTGAGCCGCGAACGACCTGGCGTACACGAGGGTCACCAGCACCAGCGCCATCGGCACGAGCATGGCCCCGCGGTAGCTCCAGGCGTCCCCGAGCGCGCCCACCAGAGGCGAACCGACGAGGAAACCAACGTAGTTGAAGATGTTGAGCCGTGCGATCGCCGCGTCCGAGGCCCCCGGGAACAGCCGGCCGGCCGCCGCGAACGTCTGCGGCACCAGCACGCACAGGCCCAGCCCCAGCAGGGTGAACCCGAGCATCCCCAGCCACGCGTCCGGTGCCGCGGCCACCACCGCGAACCCGCCGGCCGCCACCAGCGCCCCGAGCCGGACCACCGCGGCCGCGCCGAACCGCCGTACCCCGAAGTCGCCGATCGCCCGCCCGGCCAGCGTAGTCACCATGTACACGTTGTACGGCACGGTCGCGAGCTGCTCCGAGCTGCCCAGCACGTCCTTCAGGTACTTCGCGCTCCAGTTGGAGACGGTCGAGTCCCCGATGTAGGCGAACGTCATGACCAGGCACAGCGGCAGCAGCAGCTTGAAGACGACGCCCCCGCCCTGCCCGGCCGGCTGCTCCGCCGCGGGCTCCGCGACCCCGTCGACGTACCACCGGCTGCCCACCAGCGTCGCCGGCAGCAGCACGGCCGCCACCGGCAGGTACGACACCCACAGCGCGAGGTGCCAGTGCGCCCCGGCCCAGGCGAGCGAGGCGCCGACGATCCCGCCCAGGCTGTAGGCCGCGTGGAAGCTCAGCATGATGCTGCGCCCGTACGCCCGCTGCAGACTCACCCCGAGCATGTTCATCGAGGCGTCCAGCGCGCCCACGGCCAGCCCGAACACGGCGAGGGCCACGGCCACCCCGGCCATCCGGTCACCGGCCCCGACGCCGACCAGCGCCAGCAGCACCACCGGCTGCGACCAGCGCAGCAGCCGGCTGGGCCGGATCCGCTTCACCAGGTGCTCGGTCGTCACGCTGCCGGCTCCGGCGAGGATCGGAACGGCGGCCAGGAAGACCGGCAGCAGCGCGTCGGAGATTCCGTAGCGGTCCTGGATGGCCGGGATGCGCGTCACCAGCAGGGCGAACGCGGCGCCCTGGGCGAAGAAGCCGAACGCCAGCGAGGCCCTGCCGCGCCGCAGCACATCAGTCATGGCGGCGAGCGTAGGGCCCCGGGCTACCCGTGGGTAGATCAAGTCAAAGGTGAATCTCGTTCAGCTTCCCGGTCCGGTGCGGTTCAGGCGGCGACGGCCAGCCCGTGCCGCGGACCGGCCCCGTCGGCCTCCGCCCCGCCCGCGCTTGCTTCGGCGCCGCCCGCCTTGGCCTCGGCGGTCAGCAGCCGCGCCATCGGCTCGGCCGCGAGGCCGCCGCCGACGATGAACGCCGCCGTCAGCACCACCGCGATGATGACCGTGCCGAGCCAGACCATGGTGTCGACCGGGACGGTGTAGGCGCCGACGACCCGTGCGACGCACTCGAGCAGCAGCGCGGTGCCCCACACCAGCGAGAAGGTCCGCTCCTTGCGCCGGAAGGCCTCCGAGCCGGCCGCCGTGCCGCCGGCCAGGCGTTCCCAGGCAGCCTCACGGGCCGCGTCGCCCTTGACGAGGAAGGGCTTCATCCCGGCGGTCATGGCCGGCTTGCCGAGCGCCACCGAGACGAGGATGCCGATCGCCAGGGCGCTGCTGACGGCGCCGTCCTTGGCGAGCATCAGCCGCGGGTCGCCGGACACGAATCCGGCCACCAGGCTCACGACGTTCACCACCAGGGTGAGGAGGGCGAACGCGTTGGCCGTCCGCTCTCTGACCACGCCCCACACGGTCCGCACCGCCGGCACCACGCTGCTCCAGGCGAGTGCCCCGAAGGTGCCCATCCCGAGGGCCCCTTTGAGGAGGTAGTAGGAGCCGATCGGCAGCGCCACGTCCACCAGCAGCGGCTTGAGGTTCCGCAGCGGGCCCGGGCCCTGCGCGTGGCGCGGTTCGTCGGTCCGGTCCTGGTTCCCCGTGGTCTTCGTCATGCCCCCAGCCTCGCCGCCGGGCGGGGCCCCGCGGTAGGAACGATCGTCCGGAGGTCCGCATGACAGATGTCAGGCACCGGCCGATGGCGCCCGTCATACCAGCAGGTCAGCCAACTCGCCCATGGTGGAGAAGAGTTGGTCGGCGCCGCTGAGCCGTTCCGCCGGGGTCATCGCGGTGAACCCGTACACGTCCATCCCGGCCGCCGCGGCCGCCTGGACCCCCAGCGGGGAGTCCTCCACCACCAGGCAGCGCTCGGGGGCGGCGCGCATCCGTTCGGCCGCGTACAGGAAGAGGTCGGGGGCCGGCTTGCCCCGTCCGACGTCCTGGGAGCTGAAGATCCGGTCCTCCGTGAACCAGCGGTCGAGTCCCGTCGTCCGGTGGCCAACCCGGATCCGCTCATGGCTCCCGGACGACGCCACGCAGTACGGCACCCCGTCCGCGGCGAGCTTCTCCAGCACCCCGCCGGCGCCGGCGACGGGCCGCAACTCCCGCTCGAACGCGGCGAACACGCGTGCGTGGAAGACGTCGTCGAAGTCGTCCGGGAGTCGCTCCCCCGTCCGCTCCAGGACCAGGTCGTGGATCCTGTGCATCGCCGACCCCATGTAGTCCCGGATGGAGTCCTCGTACGTCGTCGGGTGCCCCAGCTCCGTCAGATGGGCGGCCAGGAGCCGGTTCGAGATCGGCTCGCTGTCCACGAGGACGCCGTCGTTGTCGAAGATGACGAGGTCGTAGCGCATACCCAGACCCTAATGGACCGTGAACGCAGAAAACCCCCGCATCTTTCGATGCGGGGGTTTTCCCAATATTTGTTCGGCGGCGTCCTACTCTCCCACAGGGTCCCCCCTGCAGTACCATCGGCGCTGTGAGGCTTAGCTTCCGGGTTCGGAATGTAACC
>NZ_JBHTVE010000011.1:0-330740 GCF_042793175.1 Streptomyces sp. NPDC056580
GAGCGTCCGGGACCCCGCTGCCTGTCTCCGGACTCTGCTGGCCGATGCGAAGATCACGGGATGCCTCGTGTGATCACCGCATCGGAAGCCTCGTGAATACTCCCGTTCACGGGGCTGACTCCGCGGGAATTCCGCACGTTGCTCGTGACGCTGCGACGAGAGGGCGCCGATGGAGTACGTCCGGGACGCCCCTGGGGACTGTCGCTTGAGGACCGGGTTCTACTGGTGGCTGCCTACTGGCGGACGAACCTGACGTTGCGACAGCTTGCGCCGCCCTTCGGTGTGTCCAAGTCGGCAGCTGACCGCATGCTGCAGCACATTGGCCCGCTGCTCGCGCTCAAGTCCCGCAGCCGGTTCCGCCGGGGCACCGTGCTGATAGTGGACGGCACGCTGGTGCCCACCCGGGACCGCTCCACCGCCGCACAGTCGAAGAACTATCGCTACTCGACCAACCACCAGGTCGTCGTCGACGCTGGCACCCGCCTGGTCGTCGCCGTGGGCCGCCCGCTGCCGGGCAACCGCAATGACTGCAAGGCCTGGACCGAGTCGGGTGCCGCTGCCGCGGTGGGCAAGACGACGACCATCGCCGACGGCGGCTATCGGGGCACCGGACTTGTCATCCCGCACCGGCGCCCGGCCGGCGGCGAGCTGTGCGACTGGAAGAAGGAGCACAACCACTCGCACAGGCAGGTCCGCGCCCGCGTCGAGCACGTCTTCGCGCGGATGAAGACCTGGAAGATCCTTCGCGACTGCCGCCTCAAGGGCGACGGCGTCCATACCGCCATGCTCGGCATCGCCCGTCTCCACAACCTGCTCCACGCCGCGTAAACCCGCCCTAATCAGCCCGGCGCCCCGCCGTTCGCCGGGCAACAAGATCAGTTACGGGACAGCCTTTACCCCTTGCAGCCAGGGATCGGAGTGGGGGCGCAATTGTCGGGATGGTTCTTGCGCACCTCGGAGTCGCGCAGCGTCACGACGCCCAGGTTGTAGATGCCGCCGCCGTCCTGGTAGGCGGTGTTGTGCTCGACGGTGGAGCGGCGGAGTGTGAGGTTGCCGGTGGGAGAGTTGTAGATGCCCCCGCCGAAGCGCCCGGCGATGTTCCCACTCACCGTCGTCTCCTCCAGCGTTGTCTTGCTTTGGTTGTAGATGCCGCCGCCGTCGTTGCTGCCCGAGGTGTTGTCGAGGACTTTGGAACGGGACAGCGTCGCCGAAGTGTTGGTGGTTTCGATGAGAATGCCGCCGGAGTCCAACGTGCTCGCGGAGTTCTTGCTCACCGTGGAGTCGATGAGCGTCAAGGTGCTCTTGTTGAACGTGTCGATACCGCCGGCCTCGACGGCACTGTTGTTGCTCACCGTGGAGCTGATCAGTTTCAGGTTCGTCTGGCCGTTCTCGATGCCTCCCCCGAGGCTTCCCACAGTGCCGCCCGCGAAGTTGTCGCTCACCGTTGAGTGATCCAGTGTGACGGTGCCCTTGTCACTGTTGATGCCGCCCCCGAAGCTGAAAGAGCCGTTGGCGATGTTGTTGCGCACTGTCGACCGGGTCAATGTCAGGGTGCCGTTTTGGTTGTCGATGCCGCCACCGCCCTGGCTCACGGTGTTGTTGCGCACGATTGAGTCGTCGAGCGTCACCCGGCCGCCGTTGTTCAGGACACCGCCACCGTTGTCGGCGTGGCCGTGGATGATTGTCAGGTTTTTCAGCTCCACCCGGGCCGAGTTGACCGTCACGCTGGTGCCCGTCTCATGGCCGTCCAGAACCGCGTCGTCCACGCCGACCAGCTTCAGATCGGTGTTGATGACGAAGTTGCCGAAGCAGACGCCTTTGATCCGCAGCGTCGATCCCGGCTGGGCAGTGCTGAGGGCGAGCACCAAGGCGTTGGGATCGCGGTTACAGTCAACCACGGTGTCGTGATCGGCGGCCGCGGCCGCTCCTGCCTCGGCCAGGCAGATCGCCCCCGCTGCCGCTACAACCGCCGCGGCTCTCCCCCACCGAGGGCGCGTCCCCTTGACCACTCCCATGTGCATCCCGTTCTCCTGTGTCATGCGGGGCTCGACGAATTCCGTTGAATTCCGTGCCCGCTCCGCTTCCGTCAGGGGTGCACCGAGGCGCAGCCCACAGAAGGAGGCTGCGCCCAGCCGGGCGACACACGTACGGGACAGGCCACGGTATCCGTCCAATGGCCGCGCTCGGTGACCGGCGCGGCCCACGCACGCCACCCGAAGGGACGAGTGGCCCTACCGGCGACTTGCGTTGGTCATCCTTCGAGAGCCCCTCGAACCAATCGACGCTTTAGACCGTTGGGTGTAGCCGGATGGCCCCGCACCACAAGCGCCTGGGACCGAGCGGGGAATGACGGGGAACGAACTCTTGAAGCGGGTGTCGCAGGTTCGAGTCCTGCCGGGGGGCGCTCAGCCTCAGCCCTCCCGCTGGGAGGGCTTTTCGCAGTTCCGGGCAGGTGCCAGTCGATGGGGCGAAGCCCGGACGCCGCCTCGGTGATCAAGCGCGGACTGCGAGGCTGTCCGGCTGTCGCCGGGCTTTCCCGGGTGGCCGTGTCGCACACGCGTCGAGGTTCTCGACCGGGGAAGATCAGCCGGCGCCCGGCACGTCCGCCTCCGGCAGTGACCGACTGGGTCCTGGGCCTCCGCCGACCTATGTGGTCGTGCGCTCTCGCGGGATCAGCTGGACGTACACACCGCCCAGGGTCAGAGACCATGTCTGGCCCCGCTCCAGGACCGCGCGCCCCTCGTCGAGCGCTTGGGCCGCCACGCGGTTCGCCTCGTCCCTCAGCTTCCCCCACGCCACGTGATCGGCGCCGAAGGCCCGCCGTGCCTGTTCCACGGAGTGGTGCAGGGCCCTCACGGCCGCCGCGACATCATCCACCATCTGGCCGGCGCTTCCCACGTCGTCCAGCGTCCACGACATCCACAGCCTCATGCGCCTACGGTCGCACGGCCGGCAGGAGCCTCCCGTATCCGAGGCCTCTGCTTCGGAGTGGCGTCGGATCCGGGCAGCGGGTGCGGCGACGCGGCTGCATACTGTCATGGCCGAGCTCAACGGCCAGGCGGACCCGGCGCGGATCAGTGCGCTGATGAAGCGTTGTCGAGCGCCGGAAGCGGTGACGTCACTCGCTGAGCTGAACGGCCGAGAAGACCGCTGCCACCGAGGGGCGGACGGCGTACGTGGCACCCGCGCTGCCCCTGGGGGCCTGCCACCAGTAGAACGGGAGCCGCCGCTCGCTGTCGCCGTGTCCCTTGCTCATCCCGGACAGCACACCTGCCACGCGTTGCGCCGGATCACTCTCGTTCGGGCCGCCCAGGGCCTCGTCCACCAGTTCCGTGCAGTGGATCCGCCGGCCGGGGTTGCGCAGCATGTACTGGAACACCCGCCGGGCCTGCGGCGCCAGTGCGGCCAAGAACACCGCGGCCCGCTCCAGGTCCTCCGGACCCCATTCCGGGGCCCCGTAGTGGCCCTCCTCACCGGAGTGCTGGTCCCACCGCGCGTCAACCTCAGACAGATACTGCGTCATGCCCGCCCCCAACAGTCGGTCCCTGGCGTGTGTCGTTCGCACCGTACAGATCCGACCGGGCGCTGTGCGTCGAAACCCTGACGAAGGCCCGACGGCGCCCCGTCGGCGCCCCGTTCTGGTTCTGCCGACGAGCTTGCCGCTCGCTAGCCGGCGGCCACGACCTGGCCGGAGGTCACCTGGGGTGAGTTGGGAAGCAGCGACGCCAGGTGGTCCCGTACGAAGTCCGCCGCTCGCTCGACCGACTCCTCGGCCCCGGCCCGGTCCTCGTAGACGCTGGTGGAGAGCATCACTCCGTTCCCGGCGTCGACCCAGTAGTAGGCAACGAAGCCGGGAACCTGGCGGAGGATCGGAACGAATCCCTCGGCCACCCGGCGTCCTGCTTCGGCGGGATCCGTCACCCCTTCGTACCGCCGGACCACTGCGTACATAGCCGATCTCCTCCTGGATCCGTGGGCTGCCCTGCCCGGAACGACATACCCCTCGACGCGTCTTCTTCGCTCACGGCACTGCCCGAAGACACCCGGACAGGCGCACGGGCCGGGTCGCCGAGTGTCCGGTCGCAGTGCCGTCCGGTGCTGCGCGTGGTCGCTTTTCGGCCAGCTCGGCCCGAATTCACCGGTGCTGGGGGAATCCCGTTGACTTGAACGGCGATGTTGATCAAACTCGCCCGGTCGGTGTGAGGATCGTCAGCCGACGGCGCGCACGGCACTGACCAGCCGGGCGCGCTTCGCCGCGGGTCCGGCGTCGCGGCACAGGGCCGTACGGGAAGTCCGGACACCGCTTGTTCCTGAGGGGGAAGTTCAGGCATGCGCAAGACCACAGCAAGGCTGGCGCTCGTCGGTGTGGCGGCGGCGACGCTGTCGATGGTTCCGCTCGCCGGTACGTCGTACGCCGCCGGGTGTTCCGGTGCCGGGTGCGACAACAAGGGCCCGGCCACCTACAAGTGCGACGACAGCAGTTCCACCAAGCGCAAGGTGGACAGCAACGGCCGGGTGGCGGAACTGCGCTGGTCGGCCGACTGCCTGGCCGGCTGGGTGCGGATCAAGAACAACGCGGACCCGTCGGTCTACGACTCCACCGCGACCATCGAGAAGTGGAGCCTCGACGGCAAGCTGCTGAAGTCCCTGTCCGTGCGGACGCCGGGCTACGGCAAGACCGACTGGTCGAACATGCTCGGCGGACCGGAGTACAAGTACCGCGTGTGCGTCCGCTTCGACAGCGACCTGTACCCGCTGGAGTGCAGCAGCAAGTTCTAGTGCGTTGCCCGCGGCCCGTATCCGTTCGCCGTTCACGGCCTGGATACGGGCCGTCAGTCCTGTCAATCGCGTGGCGGGCCGGTAGTGCGACGACGGAGACTCGGGGCGTGGCTGACATGGGGGCGTTCCGGGACGCGGTCGGTGTGTGGGCGGCCGGAGGGGACGGGGAGCCCGCTCGGGAACTGGCCGAGCGGTTGTCCGTGCGGGTGGCCGTGCTGCTAGAGGGGCCCAGCGACGTCGCGGCGGTCAGTGCTCTCGCCGGGCGCCGGGAGCGGGATCTGGCGGCCGAAGGGGTCTGCGTGGTGTCGATGGGCGGCGCCATGAGCGTCGGGCACTTCGCCCGGGTCCTCGGGCCGCCGGGGCTGGGGCTGCGCCTCACGGGGCTGTGCGACGAGGCGGAGCGTGGTTTCTACGTCCGCGGGCTCGAGCGTGCCGGTGCGGCGTGGCAGGGGTTCTTCGTCTGCTCGGCGGATCTGGAGGACGAGCTGATCCGCGCGCTCGGCGTGGCGCGGGTCGCGGAAGTCGTCCGTGCCGAGGGCGACGAACGGGCGCTGGAGACCTTCCTCCGTCAGCCCGCGCAGCGGGACCGTACCGCTCAGCAGCAGTTGCGGCGCTTCTTCGGCACCAAGAAGGGGCGGAAGATCCACTACGGGCGGGTGCTCGTGGAAGCACTTGAGGAGCAGCGGGTGCCCGCGCCGCTCGACGGTCTGCTCGCCGCCCTCTGAGCGACCGGGCGCACGGCCCCGACCGCCGACGGTCCGGCCAGCCGCCTTCGGACCAGCGCCCGCGGTGCTCTGGCTCCGGCACGCCGCCTTCGGACCAACGCCCGCGGTGCTACGACCCCGGGCCAGGGTGCTCCGGCTCCGGGCCACCGCGTTCGGACTCAGGCCCCCGTACTCAGGCCCCCGTACCCAGGCCCCAGCCCCGTACCCAGGCCCCAGCCCCGGCCCCCCTGCTCAGACTCCGGCCCGTCGGTCGTCCCGGATGGCTGCGGTGATCACGGCGGAGACGACGGTGGTCCCGAGGAGGCTGCCCATCATCACCAGGCCCACGCCGACGACGAAGAGGCCGCTGGAGTCGTCCGACCAGTCGTAGTACGCGGCGATGGTCAGGCCGGCCGAGGTGCCGAGCACCGCGGCCGCGACGTAGTGCCGGTACGCCGCCCAGCAGACCGGCACCAGGAGGGTCAGCACGAGCCCGATGACCTGCCACGCCTGGTACGGGCCGGTCTCGGAGCCGTCGGGGTGGACGTCCCGGTGCTGGTCCCAGCCCAGCCAGGCGGCCCACAACGCCATCGACACGCCGGCCAGCACGAGTATCGACAGCAACTGGAGGGCGGGCTTGCGCGGTTCTCTGCTCATGGGCCAAGCGTTCCGGCCGGCCCGACCGGCGAACAGGGCGCATGTACTCAGCTCCCCCCGAGTACGTCAGCGCCCCGACCGCCGCGCTCGGGTCAGGCCGCCAGTTCCGGGGCCGGCTCCTCCGCGCGCTCCGCCGCCGCCTTCGCGGCCAGGGCGTTCACGGCCGCGTTGAAGCGCTCCGTGGAGGTCGGGTGGTCCGGGCCCAGGACGTACTCCTTGAGGGTGCGGCGGTCCAGCACCATGGGGTCGGTGTGCGGGGCGCGGACCGAGTCCAGGATCTCCGTCAGGCGGGCGCACTCGCTGTCGAGGAGGTAGGCGCCGCCGGCCGTGGTGTAGGCGGCCCGGAACTCGTGGTCGGGCAGGTCGTGGGCGTTCGTCAGGACGTACGGCTTGAGGCTGGCCACGAAGTCGGCGACCACCGAGGAGACGTCGCTGATGAGGATGTCCGCCTGGTTGAAGCACTCGTAGAGGGTGGGGAGCTGCTTGAGGATCACGTTGTGGCGGACCGGGCCCCGGGCCTCCCAGTAGATCCGGTGCCACTCGGCGCGCAGCTCCTGCCACTCGGCCCCGCCCTCGCGGTCCGGCACCCGGGACTCGCGCACCTGCTCGGCGTCGTCGCCGCCGAGCCGGCCGGCCAGCTCGTCGAGGCGGGCCTGGATCTCCTTCAGCCGGGGCCTGGCGGCGGCGGCCGCGGCCTCCGCCTCGGCGGCGCCGCGCCGCTCGTTGTCGGCGCGCAGCAGTTCGCGGATCGCCTTGTCGGCCTCGGCCGCCTCGGCCGAGCGCTTGCCGGTGAGCGGGTGCGGCTTGTAGATGACCCGGACGTTCTCGGCGAGCAGCTTCTCGATCATGCGCACGCCCATCGGGATGAGCGAGGTGTGGCAGTCGTCGTCGCTCCAGCCCTCCCAAGTGGGCGCGTAGAGGACGACGGGCAGCGGGCCGGGGGTGTGCTCGGCGTGCAGCCGGATCGGGGAGAGCTGGGGGCGGCCCACCTCCACGATGGCGCTGTCGCTGATGGCGTGCCGCACCCGCTGGTAGCGGTCGCGGCCGGCCCGGCCGGCCACCCAGATCTCGTCGTACACCTTGCTGACCCGGTTGCTGCTGGCGAGCTTGTCGCTGTCGCCGTGGCCGATGAAGACGTGTTTGGCCTCTGCGACGCGCAGCATGTGCACGTTCTTGCCCGCGTTGCCCGGGTAGAGCACGACGCGCACGCCGGACAGCTCGAGTTCTGCCAGGTCGTCGGCCTTGGGCACGCAGACCACCGGGATCCAGGTGCGGCTGAGGTAACGGAACGAGGCGCGCTCCCGGAGGATGATCACCGGGCGCAGGTCGAGCTGCTCGAGCGTCTCGATCCACATGTTGACCTGATACATGAAGTCACGGGAGACGGAGGCGAAGCTGAAGTAGAGCGCCACCTCGGGTCGGTACCCGTCCAGTTGACGGTTGACCTCGGCGAAAACCTCCTCCGTGGCGGGCATGCGGCGGACCCTGCGGTACTGGTCCAGCAGCGCGACGACACCCGCCGCGGTCACCGCGACGGTGACGGCGAAGCCCACGTACGCCGGCTGCCGGGAACCTGCCGCCAGCGCGGCGACGAGACCGGCGTGGGCCGGCAGGTCGAGGTGGAGGAGCTTGCGCAGGAAGCGCCGGTTGAGGAGGGCGGGCGGCTGCTCGGGTATGGGCAGCCCGCTCATGTCCAGGTTGCGCACGACCAGCGGCAGCACGCGGCGCCGGCGGATGGCGTGATGCACCGCCGTGTACAGCATCATCATCGCGAAGTGGACGCTGAAGACGGCGAGCGCGGTCACCAGCACCGCCTCCGGCGCGTCCATCCGGCTGGCCAGCGCGAGCAGCATCACCGTGCGCACGGCGAACCGCAGCGGTCTGGTGAGCTGCAGCGTCGCGAGCCTGCGCACGAAGCCCGGGGCCCTGGAGTGCAGCACCTCGTCCACGACGTACGTCACCGCCGACGCCACGGCGAAGCCCCGCCAGTCGGGCAGCAGTGCGAAGACGGGCAGCGCGGCGAAGGCGGCGCCGAGCAGGAGCACGAGAAACAGCTCGGTCACCCCGCGCACGCGCAGGGCACCGCACAACCGACGGATCGTCATGGGCAAGGTTCCCTCTTCCGGACAGGCGTGCACGTCGGGGCAAACGCCGTTGTTCGCCTGTTCGACACAAGAGGAAGGTGAGAAGTTGTACACCTGACGGAAAGAAGGAGTTCAGATTCCGTTTCCCTGGGTATAGGCACTTATTTGCGTCCGCGTCAGGTCCAGCGACCGGCGGGTACAGTCGCCGCGGGGAAGGGAGAGGACACGTGCGACTTCGCTGCGCGGTGCTGGACGACTACCAGGGGGCGGCCACCGCCTGCGCCGACTGGTCGGTGCTCGGGGACCGGGTGGAGGTCGTCGCGCTGCGCGAGCACATCGAGGGCGAGGACGCCGTCGCCGCGGCCCTCGCCGGCTACGACATCGTCGTCACCCTGCGCGAGCGCGTCCCCTTCCCGGGATCGCTGATCGCCCGGCTGCCCCGGCTGAAGCTGCTCGTCGCCTCCGGGATGCGCAACAGCGTCATCGACTACGCCGCCGCCGAGGCGCACGGGGTCACCGTGTGCGGTACGGCGAGTTCACCGACGCCTCCCGTGGAGCTGACCTGGGCGCTGCTGCTGGGCCTGGCGCGCGGGATCGTCGAGGAGAGCGGCGCGCTGCGCTCGGGCGGGCCCTGGCAGTCCACCGTCGGCGCCGACCTGCACGGCCGCCGGCTCGGGCTGCTCGGACTGGGGAAGATCGGCAGCCGGGTGGCGGCGGTCGGGCTCGCCTTCGGCATGCGGGTGAGCGCCTGGAGCCAGAACCTGACGGCGGAGCGCGCCGAGGAGGCCGGCGTGGAACTGGCCGCCGGCAAGGAGGAGCTCCTGGCGGCCAGTGACTTCGTCTCCGTCCACCTGGCGCTCGGCGAGCGCACCCGGGGTCTGCTCGGCGCCGCCGAACTCGCCCTCATGAAGCCGACCGCCTACCTCGTCAACACGTCCCGCGCGGCGATCGTCGACCAGGACGCCCTGCTGGCCGCGCTGCACGAGGGCCGGATCGCCGGTGCCGGGGTGGACGTCTTCGACGTCGAGCCGCTGCCCCCGTCCCACCCGGTGCGCACCGCGCCCCGCCTCCTCGCCACGCCCCACCTCGGCTACGTGTCGCGGGCCAACTACGCGACGTACTACGGCCAGGCGGTGGAGGACATACAGGCGTACCTGGCGGGCTCGCCGGTACGCCGGCTGCCCTGAGACCTCCGGACGAGGACGCTGTCCTGAGACCTCCGGACAAGGCGCCTGTTCTGAGGCCTCCGGGTACGGCGGCGGGCGCCCGGCCGCCTCAGCCGGCTTCCGGGCGGCGGTAGATCCCTTCGCTCCGGTGGAGGTGGTGGAGGTCCACCAGGTAGCGCCGGAGCGTCACATGGTCGGTGGCGTCGGAGTTCTCGCACCAGGCCCGCAGGCGCTCGTTCACGACCCGTTCCGGGTAGGCGACGCCCGGTTCGAAGGTCTGCTCGGCGATGTGCCGCAGCACCAGCTTCTTCCGGGCCCACTGGGCGGGCAGCCGTACCAGCCGCCCGTTCCGTACGAAGGTGCCTAGGACGGCGTCCGGTCCGTTCCCGGCCCGTGGCGCGGGGCGCTCCCGCCGGGCCAGTTCGCGGAAGAGGCCGTAGGAGACGGCGAGTGCTCCCGCCGGACCGTCCGTCACCGCCCCCCGCTCGCGCAGCCGGAGCAGCGCGAGCGCCGTGTCCTTCGCGGACAGTCCGGCCGCCTCGGCGACCCGTTCGGGTGTCTCCGCGCCCAGGGCCACGGCAGCGAGGGCGCGCAGCCGGCGCTCCTCCGCCAGCAGCCCGACGATCTGCCGGGCCCGCTCGCCCGGGCCCTCGCAGTCACCGTTCCCCGGGGCGGCTGCCGCGCCGGCTCCCTCGCCCGGGTCGGCTGCTGTGCCGGTCTCGTTTCCCGGGTCGGCTTCGGTGACTGAGTCGGCGGCTGTGTCGGTGTCGGTGCCTGAGTCGGTGGTCATGGCCCGGAGGTTAGGCGGGCGGCCCGGCGTGGCGCCTCCCGATTGCGGCCCCGACGGCCAGGCGGACAGCCCGGCTCGGCACCTCCCGAGCACGGCCCCGACGGCCAGGCGGACAGCCCGGCTCGGCACCTCCCGAGCACGGCCCCGACGGCCAGGCGGACAGCCCGGTGGGGCGCCTCCCGGCTGCCGCCCCGGCGCCTCGCCGGGCGCCTCCGTCCGCGCGCCCCGTTGATCGGGTGATCCCCCGTGGACCGGCGTGACCCGCCACCGGCCGGGCCGTTGAACGGGAAGTGCGGCGGCTGGTCCTGCCGCCGTCCCCCCGAGCAATAAGGAGAACCTGATGTCTCGCATCGCGAAGGCGGCCGCCGTCGCTCTCGGCACGGGCGCCGTGGTGATCGGCGGCGCCGGCCTCGCCCTGGCCGACGCGGGCGCCGAGGGCGGAGCCCTCGGCTCGGCCGGAGTGCTGTCCGGAAACGCGGTCCAGGTTCCGGTGCACGTCCCGGTGAACGTGTGCGGGAACACGGCCGACGTCGTCGGCCTGCTGAACCCCGCGTTCGGCGACGTCTGCGGCGACGTCGGCGGCCACAAGGGGCACCCGGGCGAATCCGGCTCCGGCGGCTACGGCAACTGATCAGGCCGCACGTACGGCGAAGGGCCCCGGCACCTCGAGCGCCGGGGCCCTTCGCCGTGTCCGCGCCGCTCTCACGCCTCACGCGTACCGGTAGACCCCGCTCACGTCCTCGAGCTGGTCCGGCGTCACGTCCCAGGGCGGCAGCTTCTGGAACCGGGCGACGATCCGCCCGTGCTGCCGGTCCCCCGAGGGCGGCGGACTCGCGGGCAGGTAGCGGTGGTTGCGGTGAGCGAGCTGCCACCGGTGCCACTGCAGGTCGAGGAAGGCGTGGTGCAGCCAGAACACCGGGTCGTTGACGGAGGCGCCGCCGAGCATCACGCCGCCGACCCAGCGGTGCACCCGGTTGTGGTTGCGCCAGGAGGCGCTGCCGCTGCCGGCCCCCCAGCCCTCCAGCTTGTTGCGGAACCCGGTGGTGGCCGTCGAGTCCCATGGCCTGGCGTCGTAGACGGGGTCGTCGAGGGCCACCTGCAACTGGCTCCTGGTGGGCAGGGCGATGGGGTTGGCGGCACGGCCCAGGTCCCGGGTGAGGAACTTGCCGTCCGTGACCCCCACCCTGATGGTCCAGTGTCCCGCCGAGTACGCGAACGGGCCGGTCATCACCTGCCGGTCGGAGCGCCGTCCGTCGCCGCCGAGCAGGTCCGCCGTCCAGGGCACGGAGGTCTTCGTGCGGTTGCGGGTCCAGTCCCAGTACGGCACCGTCACCGAGGAGTCCACCCGGTGCAGCGCCCGCTCCAGGTCCAGCAGGAACCTGCGGTGCCAGGGCAGGAAGGACGGGGCCATGTGGGCGGTGCGCAGCCCGGTCTCGCCGTCGGCGGCGTAGTGGTCGATGTGCATGCGCACGAACTCGTCGTACTCGCCGCGCCGTTTCAGCTCCAGCAGGGCGTTGACGAACCGGCGGCGCTCGGTGCGGGTGAGCGTGCTGACGTCCTTACGCACGTACGCCATGCGGCCCTCCCATGTGGTGTCCGGCCATCCCGCCGCCGACCGGACCCGGGGCTAGGTCGCGCAGGTGCTGTCCGGGACCGATCTCGTCGACCGCCGCGCGGGTCGCCTCCAGCGCGGTCGGGTACGAGCCGTAGTGGTCGACCATGCTGAGCCAGGTGCCGTCGGCCCGGCGCATCAGGTGCAGCGGGTGGCCGTCGATGGTGACCTCCCAGTCGCCGTCGGTCGCGCGCCGTCCGGCGATCGGCACCAGGGCGCCCTGGATGCGGCGGCCCCGGTAGGTCTCGTCGAAGGAGCCGCGCCCGCCGCCTTGCCCGGCCGGCAGGGGGCGCGACGCGGCGACGACCGGGGCGAGCGCCAGGGCCGCGCCGGTGGCCAGCAGCGCCCGGGCCGCCTCTCTGCGGGACGTTCTGCGGCCGCCCGCCGCCACCTGCTGATTCGCCCCCACCGCGACGCCTCCGGCACCGACGACCATCTCTCACTCCTCGATCGGGATCCGATGTCCGTATCGGTAACCGGCGGGACCGGTGCCGAGTCACCGGTGAGGGCCATCCGGCGGTACGCGGGGGGCGGGACGCGGCCGGCTGCCCCGGCGCGCCGGTCGGTGACCGGTCGGTTCGTCGGCGCGGCGGTGGGCCGGGCGGGCCGGCCGGTGTCAGCCGCGCAGGCGGCGGGCCGGCAGGCTGACGTGGGCTGCGGCCGTGGTCTCCTCGGCGCCGGCGAACGCGGCCGGCGCGGCCGGTCCCACCACCTTGCCGGGTTCGCCCGCGGGCCAGGCACGGGCGGTGAGGACCAGGTAGGCGTGGCCGCGTGCGGCGACGGCGGCGAGCCACTCCGGCGGGGCGTCGGCCTGCGCGACCGGTGCGGCATGCTGACGACGGCCTGACCCGCCTCGACCCGCAGGGTGACGGGCAGGCTGGGCCGGTCGGCGCCGTCCACCAGGCCGCCGCCGACCGGAAGGCCGTTGCCCGTCAGCAGACGCTCGACCGCGGCGGCCGTCACCTCCGGGCCGCCCTCGGGGTCCCCGAGCGAGTAGCCCAGCAGATAGGCATGTCGGTGCCGTCCGGGGCCTCGCCGCTCCGGGCCAGGACGACGAGCGTGCCGAGGTCGGCGAGGTGGACGGGGCTCGCGCTCGACGTCGAGGTCACCGCGCGACCCTGCCGACGGGGTGCGGCGCGGCCCTGCGGTCTCTCACCCCATCGGCCCAGCGCCGGAGACCGCTTCACACGATCGGGGGAAGTGGCCTCGAACACAAGGCCGGTCCCGCGGGGTGCGGGTACCGTCCCGGTTCCGGCGCGCCGCCGGTGTCAGCCTCGCAGGGGCATGCCGCCGAGCAGCGGGTTCTGCTGGTTCACGGCGGTGGTGGCGTCCTTGACCGTGTGCAGGACGGAGTCCTTGTTCTCGGTGCTGAGCGCGTCCGACTGGTGCTGGAGCGGCATCACGTCGTGCACGGTGAGGGGGTGGTGGGTGAGCGTGTCCACCGCGCCGTTGAGGCTGGTGGGCCTGAGGTCGGCCGAGTTCTGGGCGAACGCGGGCGCGGCGGCGCCGACGATGGCCATGGAACCGGCAATGACAGCGGCGGCCTTCAGGGACTTCATCGTGTTCCTTCCTTCGGCAACTCACGTCACCCGGGGCGATCTGACACCGTGTCCAACGAGTGGCCTCCACGCCGGAAACCCCGTACCGAAAAGGCATATGAGATGCCGCCGGGCAGCGCGAAGCCCCGGCCGCCGTGCGCCGGCGGGCACGACGGCCGGGACTCAGGCGTGGGAGCCGTCACCCGGCCGGGAGCGCCGGGGCCGCCGGGAGGCTGGGCAGGGCCGGGCTCGGGGCGGGGGTGGGGGTAAGTGTCCCGGCGCCCGGGAGGACCGGCTTGAGCAGGCCCAACAGGCCGTTCACCACACCGGTGGCGGCGGGCAGTACGTCGTCGAGGCTGGAGACGACGGCCTTGACCAGGGCGTCGATCGCGCCGGTCAGCTTGGCGAGCGCGTCGCTCGCGGCGTCCCGGGCGACGGGCCCCGCCAGGCGTGCGGAGCCGTCGGCGGCCGGCGGGGTCGGTGCGGGGGCGGGCAGGCCGAGGGTCTGGCTCATGGCGCCGGCGGCGGACCCGGCAGGCGCGGCGGGAACCGCGGCACCGGCCGCCGTGGAAGGCGTGGCAGCGGGGGGCCTCAGCGGCGCGGAAGGCGTGGCGGCGGAAGGCCTCGCCGGCGCGGAAGACATGGCAGCGGAAGGCCTCACCGGCGCGGAAGGCCTCGCCGGCGCGGAAGGCGTCGCCGCCGGGGGCCTGGCGGCCATGGAGGGCGACGCGGCGGTGGACAGCGACGCGTCGGCGGAGGGCGTCACGGCATTGGTGGGTGTGGCCGCCGGCGCCGTGGGCGTCATCGCCGTGAGCGGCTTGGCGGGCGCGGCGGCGGCGGTCGGCGCGGCGGCGGCCGCCGGAGCCCCGGTGGCCGCCCCGGTGACGGCGCGCTTGGCCGCCACGCCGAGCCGGTGGGCCTCACCCGGCGTCAGCCGGCCTTCCCTGAGCGATCGTTCGAGCAGTTCCGCTACCGGCGCGGGGACGGAGCCGGTGTCGCTGAGCGCTCTGATGCGGGCGAGCAGCGCGTCGGCGCCGGGCACGGCCGGGTGCCGGGCCGTCCGGGTGCGCTCCCCGGCCAGGTCGGTGGCGACGGCGGCCGAGCCGGCGATGCCGACCAGGAGGGCGGCGCAGAGGGCGGCGGACGTGAGACGGCTCGGGGGCAGCGCACGCATGCGGGTTCCTTTCGGCGGGACTGGGGTCTCAGCCCACCGTTGGACCGCCGGTGGCGCACCGCAACCGCTCACCGGCCCGAGTGGAGCATCCGGGGGAGGCGGTACGCGAACCGGCCGCCCGTCCGTGCGCGAGACACGGGCGGACGGCCGGCGAAGGGGCGGGTCCCGGCGTCAGTCGCTTTCGCAGCCGCTGCCGAACGCGGGGTTCAGCAGGCCGATGACGTCGACGGTGTCGCCGCAGACGTTGACCGGCACGTGGATCGGGGCCTCGATGACGTTGCCCGACAGCACGCCCGGGGAGTTGGCGGCGAGGCCGTCCGCACCCGAGTCGGCGGCGGCCACGCCGACGCCGCCGGCGACGGCCGCGACGGCGGCGGAGGTCAGAACCAGACCCTTCGCGATACGCGACATGGAGAAGTGCTCCTTGGGGATCGACACACATCCGGGCGGAATGCCCAGCGCTGTGTCAACGCGTGGCAGCGGCCGGGGTTCCGCCGCCAAAGGGGTGATGTGCACCTGAGTGGCCCTTCACGAATCAGACACACTTGCCCGGTTTCTTCGGATTAATCCCCACGCCTCATAGAGTTGCTGCCCTCTCCACCACGAGGGAGAGAGCGGACGGCGTACCCCATTCGCCGCCGGCAGATGTGTTCGACGACGGCCAGGCCCGGCCCGGTCGGCGGTGACCAGCCGGGCCACCGGCTCGTTGCTCTGTATGTGACGTGGACCGGCGCACTCCTCGTGGCCGCGGACGCGCCGGCACGACACGCGTACCCACCCGCAGCCCCGAGCGTCCCTGAGCGAGGAACCCGCGCATGCACCAGCCAGCACCCGATCCTCGGCCGCGGGTCCTGCATGTCGCGCAACCCGTCGACGGCGGGGTCGCCCGTGTCGTGCTCGATCTCGCGCGGGCCCAGCTCGCCGCGGGCACGCGGGTCACGGCCGGCTGTCCCGGCGGTGAACTGGGCGCGGAGCTGCGCGGGATGGGCGCCGGCTTCCGGCCGTGGCGGGCCGCGCGGTCCCCGGGTCCCGGACTGGCCGGTGAGGTGAAGCGGTTGGCACGCCTGATCGAAGAGGTGCGGCCCGAACTGGTGCACGCGCACAGCGCCAAGGCCGGGCTCGCCGCCCGGCTGGCGGTACGCGGCCGCATCCCGACCGTGTTCCAGCCGCACGCATGGTCGTTCGAGGCCGTCGGCGGGGTGACCGCGGGCCTCGCACTGCGCTGGGAACGCTGGGGCGCCCGGTGGGCCGACCGGATCGTGTGCGTCAGCGAGGCGGAGCGGGCCACCGGGGAACGCGCCGGGGTGCACGCCTCGTACGCCGTCATCCCCAACGGTATCGACACCGGCCGCTTCTCCCCCGCACCCACGCCTGCCGCAGCGGGTCCCGCCGCCACCGCCACCGCCCGGGCCGCGCTCCTGCCGGGCCTCGGTCCGTCCGCACCGCTCGTCGTCTGCGTCGGGCGGCTGTGCCGGCAGAAGGGGCAGGACGTGCTGCTGCGCGCCTGGGAGCGGATCCGGTGCGCGGTGCCGGACGCCCGGCTGGCGCTGGTCGGCGACGGACCCGACCGGGACGCGCTGCGCGCGCGTGCGCACCCCTCGGTCCGTCTCGTGGGCGCGGTCGCCGACACGGTGCCCTGGTACCGGGCCGCCGACCTGGTGGTCCTGCCCTCGCGCTGGGAGGGCATGGCCCTCGCCCCGCTGGAGGCCCTGGCCTGCGGGCGGCCCGTAGTACTCACCGACGTCGACGGCGCCCGGGAGAGCCTGCCGCCGGCCCTCGCGGACCGCTGTCTGGTACCGGCGGCGGACCCCGCGGCGCTGGCCGGAGCCGTCACCGCGCTGCTCATCGACGCCCCCCTGCGCGCCGCGCTAGCGGACCAGGGGCGCCGTCACGTCCTGTCCACTCACGACGTGCGGCACACCGCCGAGCGGGTCGCGGACCTCTACCGCGAACTGCTCGGACCCCGGCCACCCGTGTCCTTCGAGCGCAGGGAGTCCATCCACTCGTGACCGCGGAAAGTACCGTCCCATCCCCCGGCGGCCAGCCCTGGGACCAAGGACTCTCGCCCCTCTCGGTCCTGCCCGCGCGCGCCACCGGCGGGTCCCGGTTCCCGGTGCGCCGGTCGCCGGCGCGGCCCGCCTCGCCGCTGCCGCTGCTCACCGCCGACCTGCTCGCCGCACTGGTGGGCGCTCTCGCCCTGGAAGGCGCCGTCCACCGCCCGTTACTGGTCGCCGTACTGGTGGCCGGAGCCATACTGCTGCGGCCGCGCGCGGTGCGGCCGGTGCTCGGCGTGCTCGACGAACTGCCCTCCGTCTGCGGCCGGATCGCGGTGACCTGGCTCGCGCTGGCCGCACTGCGCGCCGCGTACGAGCCGGGCCAGGCGCTGTCCGCCCGCACTCTGCTGCTCGGCTGGACGCTGCACGCGGCGGCGGCCTGCGCGGGGCGCGGCGCGGTGCACTGGCGGCGCCGCGCCGTCCTGGCCGGCCGTCCGCGCCCGGCGCTGGTCGTCGGTCCCGCCGCGACCTCTCAGCGGGTGGCCGCAGCGCTGCTGCGGCATCCGCGCTGCGGGGTGCGGCCGGTGGGCGTGGTCGCCGAACACTCCGAGGACCCGGGCGGACTGCCCGTGCTCACCACGGAGGAGGAGGTGGGGCGCGCGCTCATCCAGAACGGCGTACGGGACGTCCTCAGCGTCGCCCCGGCCGTGCGCAGCGGACAGGAGCCGCTGACGCGGACACTCCTCGAGGCGGGCTGCACGGTGTGGGAACTGGACGCGGAACGCCCGGCGCACGGGTCGAGCGACCAGCTCGCCGGGTTCGCCGTGCGCCGGCTGGACCTCGGTCCGGGGCGGCGCGGCAGCCTCGGCAAGCGGCTGCTGGACGTGCTGGTGTCGGGGGCGCTGCTGCTGCCGGTCTCGCCGGTGCTGCTGCTGTGCGCGGTGGTGCTCCGGCTCACCGACGGCCCCGGCGTGCTGTTCCGGCAGGAGCGCATCGGCAAGGACGGGCGCCCCTTCACGCTGCTGAAGTTCCGCACCCACCGCCCGGTCGACCAGCACGAGGCGGCCACCCGGTGGAGCGTGGCGGGCGAACGCGACATGAGCCCGTTCTGCCGCTTCCTCCGGGTGAGTTCGCTGGACGAGCTGCCGCAGCTCTGGAACGTCTTCCGGGGCGACATGAGCCTGGTCGGGCCGCGCCCCGAACGGCCCTACTTCGTCTCCCTGTTCAGCCAGGCCCACCCCGGCTACGCGGACCGTCACCGCATGCGGACCGGCATCACCGGCCTCGCCCAGATCAACGGTCTGCGCGGCGACACCTCCATCGAGGACCGGGCCCGTTTCGACAACGCCTACATCGACAACTGGTCGCTGTGGCAGGACGTCTGCATCATGCTGCGCACCGCGGTCGCGCTCGTGCGGTCGGCGGGGAGCTGACCGATGAGCCTCGCCTTGCCGATGCGCCGCCCGTTCCGGCCCTCCCCGGCGCTCTCCGTGGTGGCCGTGGTCGCGCTGCTCGCGCTGCCGGGCCGGAGCGGCGGCGCGGGCGGCGCCGGCCCGGCCGACGCCATGTCCGCCGTGGTCGTCGCCCACTGCGCCGTACGGCTCCTGCGGGAGCGCCGGCGTCCGCTGTCCCGTACCGCGGCCGTCGTGCTCGGGCTGCCGGTCGCCGGTCTCGCGGTCGCCGCGATGGGCGCGGTGTCACCGGGCGCCGGGGTCGCCGGTCTCGGCCGCTACCTGCAGATCTTCGTCCTCGTGCCCGCCGCCGTCCTCCTGCTGGTCCGCGACCGCCGCGACTTCCGGCTGCTGGCCTGGTCGCTCGTGGCGCTCGCGCTGTGGCAGGGGCTCCTCGGGGTGCACCAGTACGTCACCGGCACGGGGGCGTCGTACGAGGGCGAGGACGTCCGCGCCGTGGGGACCTTCGGGGCGTCGGACGTGATGGGCATGGCGACGGTGGTGTCCTTCGGGCTGGTCTGCGCGGTCGGCCTGGCGCTGGGCCGCGCCCCGGTGCGCGAGCGGTGGGCCGCGGCGGCCTGCGCCGTGGCCCTGCTGCCACCGCTCGCCCTGTCCTTCAGCCGGGGCGCCTGGATCGCCACCGTGGTGACCGTCGCCGTCCAGCTGGCACTGGCCGGACCGCGCCGGGCGCTGCGGGTGGGGGCGGCGGCGGTGGCCGCGGGCGTGGTCCTGGTGGGCGGGTTCGGGCTGGGCACGGCGATGCTGCAGGAGCGGTTCGACAGCATCACCCAGGTCGCCGACGCGCCCGACCAGTCCGTCACCGACCGGTACACCATGTGGGCGGCGGCCACCGACATGTGGCGGGAGCATCCGCTGACCGGCGTCGGTCTCAAGGGCTTCCCCGAGTACCGGGACGGCCACGCCTCGCTGGCGCTGTCCTCGGGCAGCGACACGGCGGGCGCGGGCGCCGCCTTCCACCGGCAGGCGCTGCTGTCCCCGCACAACATGTACCTGCTTGTGCTCGGCGAGCAGGGTCTGCTCGGCCTGCTGGGCCTGGCGGGCGGCTGGCTGGCCCTGCTGGTGTGCGCGCTGCGGAACCTGTGGCGGACGCGGCGTTCGCGCGGGGGCCGGGAGTGCGCCCTGATCGCCTGCGGGCTGCTGGTCTGGCAGTTGGTCGACTTCGCCTACGCCGACATCGGCGGCCCCTCGACGGTACTGACGGC
Source organism: Streptomyces sp. NPDC056580 (assembly GCF_042793175.1). Lineage (NCBI taxonomy): Bacteria > Bacillati > Actinomycetota > Actinomycetes > Kitasatosporales > Streptomycetaceae > Streptomyces > Streptomyces sp. NPDC056580. Next base: position 19,173 of record NZ_JBHTVE010000011.1, read on the forward strand.
GGTGTGCCTCGGGCTGGCGGCCTGGTGGGCGCTGTCCGGTGCCGCGACGGCCGACCGCGCCCCGGCGCCGGGAGAGGCGGCCGCGCGATGACGGCGACGCCCTCCCGCGGACCACGGGACCCCCGGCCACCGGCCGGGCCGACGGCGGACCCGGAAGCCGGCGGGCCGGCTGTGCCGGTGACGAGCCCGGAAGCCGGCGGGCCGGCCGGGCCGGTGACGGGCTCCGCCGAGGCGGGGCAGTCGGGCGGAGGATCCGTGCCCGCCGCACGGACGGCCGCGCCGGGCGTCGCGCCCAGCGGGGACGTCTCGCCAGGAGCCGCGACCGACACCCCTCTGACTTCCGACGCCCCTCCGACTTGGGACGCCCCTCCAAGTTGCGACGCCCCGCTGACCTCCGGCAGCGCCGTGGACTCCGACGCCGTTCCGGAGCGTGGCGGCGGCCCGGAGTCCAGCGCCACCCCTCGATTCAGCATCGCCCGGCATCCCAAGACCGCCCCGGAGTCCGGCAGTGACCCGGCAACCGGCACCGCACCGGGATCCGGGACCGCCCGGGGCGCTGGCGCCGCCCCAGTGCCCAGCACCTTCCCGACGACCGGCGCCACCCCTGGCACCGCCACCGTCACCCCCGGCACCAGCGCCGCCACCCTCACCACCCCCCGCTTCCTGGCCCGCGCCGCGCTCGTCACCGCGTCGCTCTCGGTCGCCGGGGCGCTTCTCGGGCTGGTGCGGGATCAGACGCTGGCCCAGCTGTTCGGGGCCGGGCGGGACACCGACGCCTTCCTGGTCGCCTGGACCGTGCCGGAGTTCGCGGCCACGCTGCTCATCGAGGAAGGGCTGGCGTTCGCGCTGATCCCGGCGTTCAGCGCGGCCCTGGCCCGGCGGGCCCAGGGCGCCCCCGGCGACCCCGTGCGCGCCCTGGTGGCCGGCAGCCTGCCCCGGCTGTCGCTGGCGTTCGCGGCGGTGGGCGCGCTCTGCGCCGCCGCCGCTCCGCAACTGGTCGGCGTGCTCGCCCCCGGGCTGCCCGATCCCGCCCTCGCCGTCGACTGCACCCGGCTCACCGCGACCTGTGTGCTCAGCTTCGGGCTCGCCGGGTACTGCAGCGCGGCGCTGCGGGCCCACGGCCGCTACCTGGCCCCGGCGGCGATCTACGTCGTGTACAACATCGGCATCATCGCGGCGATGTTCGCGCTCGGCGGCCACTGGGGAGTGCGCTCGGCGGCGTTCGGGGTCGCGGCCGGCGGATGCCTGATGGTGCTGGTCCAGCTCCCCGACCTGGTGCGCCGGCTGCGCGATCGCCGGGCGCCCCGGGCCGTGTCCGGGGACGGCGCCGGCGGCCGGCCGGTGGACGTCGCGCTCATGGCCACCGTGCTGCTGTTCGGTCTGTGCCGGCAGTCGCAGGTGCTCATCGAGCGGTTCTTCGCCTCGCAGCTGCCCGCCGGGGCCATCTCGCACCTGAACTACGCGCAGAAGGTCGCGCAGATCCCGATGATGCTGTCGATGATGCTGTGCACGGTCACCTTCCCGGTGGTGGCCAGGGCCATCGCGGACGGCGACACCGAGCGGGCCAGGACCAGGGTGGAGCGCGATCTGGCGGTGGCCGCCTGCCTGGTGCTGCTCGGCGCCGCGGCGGTCGTCGCCTGCGCCCCCCAGACCGTCCATCTCCTCTTCCAGCGCGGCGCGTTCACCGCGGCCGACACCGCGGCGACGGCGGACGTCATGCGGGTGTACGCGCTCGGCCTGCTCGGCCAGACCCTGACGGGCGTGCTGGTCCGCTCCTACTTCTCCGCGGGCCGCCCGACCTGGTACCCGCTCGCCGCCATGGCCGCCGGCATCGTCGTGACCTCCGGGACCGGCGCCGGCACCATCGGCCGCTGGGGCGTCACCGGCATCGCCGCCGCCAACGCCGCCGGCATCACCGTCACCTCCGTGCTGCTGCTGGCCGGCATGGCCTCGCACAGCGTGCCCGTGCGGGTCGGGGGCGTGCTGCGCGAGCTGAGCCGGCCACTGGCGGCCGCCGCGGTGGCCGCCCTGGCGGGGGCGTTCGCCGCGGGCCTGCCCGCCGTGCCGCTCGCCGGCCTGCTGGCCGGCGGGACCACCGTGACCGTCGTGTTCGTCCTGCTCGGCCACGCCCTGGGCGCCCAGGGATGCACCACCGCCGTCCGATTCGTCCGCACCCTCGCCGGAAGGCTCGCCCATGCCGTCCTCCGTTGAGTCACCCCGGCGCGCCGGCGCCGCCGGCCCCGTCCGCGTCCCGTGGATCGCCATGTACCACTCGGTCGGCGACCGCTCCGACGACCCGTACCGGATCACCGTCACGCCCGACCGGCTGGAGCGGCAACTGCGCTGGCTGCGCGACCGCGGACTGCGGGGGGTGTCGGTGCGCGAACTGCTCGCCGCCCGCGCCCGCGGCGAGGGGCAGGGCCTGGTCGGGCTGACCTTCGACGACGGCTACGCCGACTTCCTCACCGGCGCGGCCGAGGTGCTGGCCCGCTGGGAGTGCACGGCCACCCTGTTCGCGCTGCCCGGCCGGCTCGGCGGCGACAACGCGTGGGACCCGCTGGGCCCGCGCAAGCCGCTGCTGACCGCCGAGGGGATCCGGCGCGCGGCCCGGTCGGGGGTGGAGATCGGCTCGCACGGTCTGACCCACGTCGACCTGACCGGGGCCGACGACGTCACGCTCAAGGCGGAGACCGTCGAGAGCCGGGCCCTGCTGGAGGGGCTGACCGGCGCCCCGGTCACCGGCTTCTGCTATCCGTACGGCGCGGTCGACGCCCGTGCCGCCGACGCGGTCCGGGAGGCCGGGTACGGCTACGCCTGCGCCATCGACCCCGGCGCGCTGACCGGCCCGTACGCCCTGCCCCGGGTGTACGTCGGGCAGCACGACACCGGTGTGCGCCTGCTGCTGAAGTACCGGCTGCACCGGCTGCGCCGCCGGCCGGTGGAGGAGCCGCGGTGAGGGCGCTGCACATCATCACCGGACTCGGGGTGGGCGGCGCGGAGCAGCAACTGCGGCTGCTGCTGCGGCACCTGCCCGCGCGGTGCGACGTGGTGACGCTGACCAACCCGGGGGCGGTGGCCGACGGGCTGGCCGCCGACGGGGTGCGGGTGACCCACCTCGGCATGAACGGCAACCGGGACGTGGCGGCGCTGCCCCGCCTGGCCCACGTCATCCGGCACGGCCGCTACGACCTCGTGCACACCCATCTCTACCGGGCCTGTCTGTACGGCCGGATCGCCGCCCGGCTGGCCGGGGTGCGCGCGGTCGTCGCCACCGAACACTCCCTCGGCGACTCGCAGATGGAGGGGCGCCCCCTCACCGCGGGTGTGCGCGCGCTGTACCTGGCCGGCGAGCGGCTGGGCCGGACCACCGTCGCGGTCTCCCCCACGGTCGCCGAACGGCTCACCCGCTGGGGGGTGCCCCGGCCGCGCATCGCGGTGGTGCCCAACGGCATCGACCTGGACGGCTTCCGCTTCGACCCGGAGCGGCGGCGGCTCACGCGCGCCCGGCTCGGGCTGCCGGACGACGCGTTCGTCATCGGCGGCATCGGCCGGCTCACCCCCGGCAAGCGCTTCGACGTCCTGATCGGGGCCCTCGCCCGGCTCCCCGGCGACTGCCGGCTGCTGCTGGTCGGCGGCGGCCCGCAGGAGGCCGCCCTGCGCCGGGCCGCCGAGGAGTCCGGCGTGGCCGGCCGGGTGCTGTTCACCGGCGAACGGCCCTACGTCCCGGACGGCTCGCCCGGACCCGATCTGCCCGCGCTGACCTCGGCGATGGACGTGCTGGCCGCGCCGTCCCCGGAGGAGGCCTTCGGGCTGGCCGTCGTCGAGGCGCTGGCGGCCGGGCTGCCGGTGCGCTACGCCTCCTGCCCGGCCCTCGAGGACCTGCCGCCCGAAGCCGCCCCGGACGCGCTGCGCGTCACGGGCGGCGCCGACGCCTACGCCCGCGCGCTCGCCGGGGTGCGGGCCGCCGGGCCCGGGCCCCGCGCCGCCCCCGAGGCGCCCCGCCACTACTGCATCACCCGCAGCGCCGCCCGGCTTATGGACGTCTACACGGCGGCGCTCGCCGGCACGCCCACCAGGTCCCCATCGCCCGAGAGAGTCAGCTCGCCATGACCGAGAATCCCACCCGGCACTCCCGTCCGGCCCGCTTCAAGCGCCTGCGCGCGCTTCCGCCCTGGTCGCTGGCGGCGGCCGGCGTCCTCGCCGGCGGGCTGCTCGGCGGCGCCTACGGCGTGCTGAAGCCGCCCACGTACACGGCTACCAGCTACGTGATCGCCGTGCCCACCCAGAGCTCCGACTCCGCCGCCGCGGTCGGCTTCGCCCAGGCCTACGGCCGGGTCGCCACCGATCTCGCGGTGCTCGGCGACGCGCAGGTGTGGGCCGGGGTGCCGGTGAACACCCTGCGCGGCAGCGTGCGCACGGCCACCTCGCCGGACGCCCCGATGGTCGCCGTCTCCGCCACCTCCGGGCGCCCGGCCAGGGCCGCCGACATGGCCAACGCGGTCGCCCGCTCCCTCGCCCAGCACGCCAACGCCACCAAGGCCGACACCCATGTCGAGCTGGTGCAGTTCTCCCGGGCCCCGCGGCCGACCGCGCCCACCTCGGCCTCCCCGGTGGTCACCGGCCTGGTGGGGGCGAGCGCGGGCGGACTGCTCGGCGCCCTGGTGCTGCTGGTGCGGCCACGGCGCCGGCCCGAGGAGGAGGCCGGGTCCGATGCCGGGCGCCGTCCGGCGGCGGTGCCCGGCCCGGCCGTCGCCTCCGACGCGCACGGCCAGCTGTGACGGCCACCTGCCCGGCGGTCCGGGCCTGCACGACCGACCTCGTCACCGACGAGGACGCCTTCGCCGCGCTGGCCCCGGCCTGGGGACGGCTGTACGAGCGGTGCGCCACCGCGACCCCGTTCCAGCACCACGCCTGGCTGCACTCGTGGTGGCGGTCGTACGGCGGTCCCGGCCGGCTCCGGGTGCTGCTGGTGCGCTCCGGCGACGAACTGGTCGCCGCGGCGCCGCTGATGCTGGTGCGCCGCCCGGTGCCCGCGCTCGTCCCGCTCGGCGGGGCGATCTCCGACTACGGGGACGTGCTGCTGGACGACGCCGACGACGGGCGCGCGGCCGAGGCCCTCGCCGACGCCCTGTGGGACGCGGCGCGCACGGCGCTGATCGACTTCCGCGAGGTGCGGCCCGGTGCCGCCGTGGAGCGGATCCACGACCGCTGGCGCGGGCCGCGCCGCACGGTCCGCGACTCGCTGTGCCTCGAACTGCCCGCCGTCCCGCTGGCCGAGCTGGCCGCCCGGCTGCCCACCAAGCGGGCCCAGCGGGTCCGCGCGCAACTACGCAGGCACGCGTCGCTGGGCGTGGTGCGGCACGTGGCCCGTCCCGACGAGGCGCCCGAGGCCCTGCGCCGGCTGCTGGAGCTGCACCGGCTCCAGTGGCAGGAGCGGAAGGTGACGGCCGAGCACATGCAACCCCGGTTCCGTGAGCATCTGGTGCGCGCGGTGACCGAGATGGTCCGCTCCGGGAACGCGCTCGTCACCGAGTTCCGGATCGGCGAGGACGTCGTCGCCGTCGACCTGACGCTGGTGTCCCGGAGCCTGACCGGCGGCTACCTGTACGGCGCGCATCCCCGGCTGCGGGAGAGCAAGGCGGACGTGGCCGTGATGCTGCTGGACGCGTGCAGCGAGCAGGCCGCGCGTGCCGGCGGCGACGGAAGCGGCACGCTGAGCCTGCTGCGCGGCGACGAGCCGTACAAGCAGCACTGGCGGCCCGAACCGGTCCCCAACCGGCGGCTGCTGATGGCCCGGCGGCGGACCGCGCCGCTGCTGTCCGCCACGCTGTCCGGCGCGGCCGCCCGGCAGTGGGGCGGCCGGGTGCTGCGCCGGTGGCGCCGGCAGCCGTCGGGCTGACGCCGGGGGCTTGCCGGCCGCGGGCCCACCGGCCGTGGTGTCATCGTCGGCCGGGGCGTCACCGGTCGGGGCGTCACTGGTCGGGCCCGAAGCAGAACTTCCGGCCGAGCCAGTAGTGCAGCCAGTCCGCGGGGCCCGGGGCCGGGCAGTCGTCGACCGGCTTCGGTGGGGGCACGCTGGACCCCGTGGGCTCCGGCACCGGCGTGGTCGGTGCCGGGGCGGCCGGCTGGTCGCCGTGGCCGTAGAGGAAGGACCGGTAGACCTGGGAGGAGCGGGGATTGGACGCGCACTGCCACACGCCGTGCGGGCAGTAGTCGGTGAGGGTGTTGTACGCCGGCTTGTGCTCCTCGATCCAGGCGAGCATGCCCCGCATGTAGGCGGGGTTGTCGCCGTTGAGGAAGAGCCCCCACTCCGGGAAGGAGATGGGCTTGCGGTGGGCCTTGGCGAACTCGGCGTGCTGCCGCAGCCCGTAGGGCTCCTTCACCTGCTCCTCGAACGACAGCCGGGCGGGCTGGTCGTAGGCGTCCATGCCGATGATGTCCACGGTGTCGTCCCCGGGGTAGCACTCGGTCCAGGGGACGGCGTCCCGGCCGCGGCTCGGGGTGAAGTCGAACCGGAACCTCTGGCCCGGCACCGACCGCATGGTCGTGACGATCCTCTTCCAGTACGCCTTCCAGGCCGCCGGGTCCGGTCCGCAGCGGTGGGTGTACGTGACGCCGTTCATCTCCCAGCCGAGCACCAGCACGGTGTCGGGCACCTTCTGCGCCACCAGCCGCTCGGCCAGCGTGCGGAAGTGGCGGTCGAACGCCCCGGCCGCCGCCTGCCTCAGCAGCTCGCGGACCTGGCCGTCGGGGACGTTCTCCTCGTTGTGCGCCTGCATCGGCACGTTGAGCACGAGGGTGCGGTCCGCCTGCTCGCGCCGCCACCGCGCCCACGCGTCCAGGAAGCCTGGCGGGCCTTCGATGTCCGCCCATTCACCGCCGGGCAGATACGTGTGCGCGACCTTCGGTTCGGTGCCGCCCAGCCAGCTGCGCAGCCCCGTGATCCGGGCCACGCCGAGCGGCCCCGAGTCGAGGAAGGCGCCGAAGGGAGTGATCCCGGCGGGTCCCTTCGTGGCGCCGGGCGAGGCGGAGACCCCGGGCTTCGCGGCCGCGGCGGACGAAGGCGTGGAGGCCGTGGGCACGGAGACCGTGGACGGGGTCGCCGTGGGCACGGGGGGTGTGGGTGCGGGTGTCGCCGGGATGGGAACCGGCCCTGCCGCGAGGACCGCCGCGATGGTGGTCCCGGCCGCGATCAGGGTCAGCCGGTACCGGGCCCTTCGCCCCTGTGGAGCCATGCCGGGATCCTCCCTCTCCCGCACGACCGCCTGCTCGCCCGGCGGTTCCTGTTACTGACACCCAGTCATACGAACCAGGGTTCCGCCAACGCGGTTAGGGCTTCCAGGTGACCCCGCCCCTCGTACGGCCGAACCGGCGGGGTGCCGGGCACTGGGCGCCGGCACCCCGCACCGGGCACGTCAGTGACGGGAGGCGCGACGGCCCCGTCGGTACAGGGTGGTCCCGGCCACGATCAGCACGGCGCTCGCCGCCGAGGCCGCCATCATGGCTTCGGCGTTGCCGCCGGTGTGCGGGAGGTGGGGTCTGCCCCCGTGATGGTGGTGGTGGTGCTCCTCGTCTCCGTAGGACGGGGGCGTGTCGTCGTCATCGCCGTAGGGGGGCGGTGTCGAGTGGTCGTCGTCTCCGTAGGAGGGCTCCTTGCTGGGCTCGTCGTCGCCGTAGGACGGCTTCGGAGTGGGCTCGTCGTCCCCGTACGAGGGCTTCGGAGTGGGCTCGTCGTCCCCGTACGAGGGCTTCGGAGAGGGCTCGTCGTCCCCGTACGAGGGCTCCTTGCTGGGCTCCTCGTGCCCGTACGAGGGCTCCTTGCTCGGCTCGTCCTCCCCGTACGAAGGCTCCTTGCCGGGCTCCTCGTGCCCGTACGAGGGCTCCTTGCTCGGCTCGTCCTCCCCGTACGAGGGCTTCGGAGAGGGCTCGTCGTCACCGTAGGAAGGCTTCTTGCCGGACTCGTCGTCACCGTAGGAAGGCTTCTTGCCCGGCTCGTCGTCCCCGTACGAGGGCTTCGGAGAGGGCTCGTCGTCGCCGTACGACGGCTTCTTGCCGGGCTCCTCGTCCCCGTACGACGGCTTCTTGCCGGGCTCCTCGTCCCCGTACGACGGCTTCTTGCCGGACTCGTCGTCGCCGTACGACGGCTTCTTGCCGGACTCGTCGTCGCCGTAGGAGGGCTTCTTGCCCGGCTCGTCCTCGCCGTACGACGGCTTCTTGCCAGGCTCGTCCTCGCCGTACGACGGCTTCTGGGTGGGCTCGTCGTCCCCGTACGAGGGCGCCGCGGTGGGCTCCTCCTTCCCGTGAGCGGACTCGGACGCGTGCTCCTCCTCCTTCGGGGAGCTCGGGGCCTTGTCCTCCTCGCCTTGCGCGGACTGAGGGGAATCGTTTCCCTTGATGTGCGACGGCGCCTGGGACGCGTCGTCGCTGTGGGAGTCGTCCCGCGGGTCGGTGCCGGACGCGCCCGCGTCCTTGCCGTCCGTGCCGGACTCGTGGCCGCCGGCGCAGCTGCCGCCGGAAGCCGGGTTCAGCGCGGCCGTTCCGTTCGCGGAGTCGCCGCAGACGTCGGCCGGGGCGTCGACCGGGGCCTGGACGGTGTTGCCGGACACCACCCCGGACGAGTGCCGGGCGGCGCCGTGCGCGCCCGAGTCGGCGAGAGCCAGGCCGCCGTACAAGGACAGCATGCCTGTCGCGGCGGCGGCCACGAGAATGCCCTTGCTGAGGGTCTGTCGCAATGTCGTGTCTTCCTGCTCGTAGAAATGGGAAGGCCGGCCCCGGAACGAGAAAGAAGGTCCGGGGCCGGCCACGACACAGCCGGTCGGCTGATGCGTCGGGTTACTGCTCTCAGTCGTTTTCGCACCGGGCGCCGAGCGCCGGGTTCAGCGCCCCGATGACGTCCACGGAGTCACCGCAGGCGTTGACCGGCACGTGCACCGGAACCTCGATGGCGTTGCCCGCGATGACGCCGGGAGAGTTGGCGGCGACGCCCTCCGCGCCGGAGTCCGCGAAGGCCGGGGCCGCCCCGCCCACAGCCAGGATGGCGCCGACGAGGACAGCAGCGCTCTTCTTCATGGAAGTTTCCCTTCTCTGCGGTCATGCCCTTCTGACGGCCTAGCCGAGCGAGCGGCTTCGGCCGAGCGAGCACGGCTTGAATGGCTCGCACCATGACCGGCAGCTGTAAAACGAGGAATAGACAGCGGAAGAAACTACGGAACGCATACCACCCGGCAATTCACTCGAACGCCCCCATGGAATTGACACCTTGGCCGACGCCGGAGCATTTTCGGTGCCGCCCAGGACGTGCGGGACGGGGGCCCGCCGCTTAGTGTGCTCAGGCGCCGTACAGCTCCTCGATCCGGGCCGCGTAGGCGGCGGTCACCGCGTGCCGCTTCACCCTCAGCGACGGGGTGAGCAGCCCGTTGTCAGCGGCTGCGCAGCCGGTCCTCCAGAACGGCCGGGGAGACCTTCTTGCCGCCAGAGGTGACCATGATGTCGTTCTTGCGGCCGGTGATGGTGAGGCAGCCGTCCTCGACGAGGCTGCCGAGGTCGCCGGTGGCGAACCACTCGTCGGCCAGGACGGCGTCCGTGGCGGCCGGGTCGTTCCAGTACGCCGCCAGGTCAACTTACTCGTAAGTAAGGAAACGTCAATGGCAGGCGCCGCCGCCGGTCACGGCTGGGTTCAGGAGACGATGTCCTTGCGGGCGAACCCCCGGAAGGCCAGGGCGAACAGCACCACGGCGTACGTCACGGAGATCGCGGCGCCCTGGACCATGCCGGACCACTCGGGGTCCTGCTGCACGACGTCGGCCCAGGCGAACTGCCAGTGCGCGGGCAGGAAGTCGCGCCAGTGGCCGAGGGCGGTCACCGCGTCCAGGACGTTGCCGACGATCGTCAGGCCGACCGCGCCCCCGACCGCGCCGAGCGGGGCGTCCGTCCTGGTGGAGAGCCAGAACGCGAGTCCCGCCGTGACCAGCTGGGACACGAAGACGTACGCCACGACCACCACCAGCCGCTGCGCGGCCGTGCCCGGGTCCAGCGCGCCGCCGGTGGGTATCTGCAGCGGACCCCAGCCGTAGGCGGCGGTGCCGACCGCGAGGGCGACGACCGGCAGCAGCACCATCGCGGCGAGGCTCAGCCCGAGCCCCACGGCGAGCTTGGACAGCAGCAGCCGGGTTCTCGGCACGGGCGCGGCGAGCAGGTAGCGCAGGGAGGACCAGCTCGCCTCGGAGGCGACCGTGTCCCCGCAGAACAGGGCGACCGGGATCACCAGCAGGAAGCCCGCCGAGACGAACAGGTTGACGGCGGCGAAGTTGGCGCCGGACGCGGTGGCCGTGTCCATCAGCGTGACCCGGCCGTCGCGGCCCGAGGGCTCGCCCCCGATCGCGAAGGCGACGAGCAGCACGAACGGCAGGACCGCGAGGACGCCGCCCATGACGAGCGTGCGGCGCCGCTTGAGCTGGCGGACCAGCTCCACGCGCAGCGGCAGCGTACGGACCGCGCGGTAGCCGGGGGCGGCCTCTACGGGCTCGACGGGCTCGCTGAGCGTGCTCACGGGGCACCTCCGATCAGGGTGAGGAAGGCGTCTTCCAGGCGTCGGTGGGGGCCGACCGAGGCGACGGGCACCTCCAGGCGCACCAGTTCCACGACCAGTTCCCCGGCGGCGCCGCCGGGCTCGAGGCGGATGAGCAGCCCGTCCTCGGTGCGGACGGCGGAGGCGACGCCGGGCAGGGCCGCGACCTTCTCCACGACCGGTTCCTCCACGGGCGTGCCGGTGCCGACCAGCAGCGTGTCGCCGGAGCCGACTATCTCCCGCACCGGACCCGCCTGCACCAGCCGGCCGCGGTCCATCACCACCAGGTGGGTGCAGGACTGCTCGACCTCGGCGAGGAGGTGGCTGGAGACGATCACGGTGCGGCCGGCGGCCGCGTAGCGGATCATCACCTCGCGCATCTCGCGGATCTGCGGCGGGTCGAGGCCGTTGGTGGGCTCGTCCAGGATGAGCAGGTCGGGCAGGCCGAGCATGGCCTGGGCGATGGCCAGGCGCTGGCGCATGCCCTGGGAGTAGGTGCGCACGGCGCGGGCGAGCGCGTCGCCGAGGCCGGCGATCTCCAGGGCCTCGTCGAGGTGGGCGTCCCCGGGCGGCCGGCCGGTGGCCCGCCAGTAGAGCTCCAGGTTCTCCCGGCCGGACAGATGGGGCAGGAAGCCCGCGCCCTCGACGAAGGCGCCGACTCTGGACAGCACCGGCGCGCCCGGGCGGACGGCGTGGCCGAAGACGCGGATCTCCCCGCCGTCCGGCCCGATGAGGCCCATCAGCATGCGCAGGGTGGTGGTCTTGCCCGCGCCGTTGGGCCCGAGCAGACCGAGGACCTGGCCCTTCTCCACCCGGAAGGACAGCTCACGCACCGCGTACCGGTCGGCGGACCCGGCGTACCGCTTGCTCAGGTCCGTTATCTGCAGCGGGACGTCGGCGAGGGCCGGGTCGGGGGCGGGGGCGGCGGTGGGACGGCGGCCGGTGACCAGCAGGGCGAGCGCGCCCAGGGCGCCGGCCAGCGGCAGCCACCACACCCAGGAGGGCAGCGGGGCCGCCGCGGTGGTGACGGCGGGCGCGGTCGGCACGCTCAGGTCCGACTCGAGCGAGACGGTGTACGTGGCCGGGGCGGCCGGTGAGGCGTAGCCGAGGTCGGTGGAGGCGAGGACCAGACGGAGCCGGTGGCCCTTGCGCACCTCGTGGTCGATGGCCGGGAGGGTGACCGTGACGTCCTTGCCCGCCTTGGCGCCGGTGACCCGCAGCGGCGTGACGAGCTGGGAGGGCAGCACCTGCCGGGCGCCGTCGGGGCCGACGTCGTACACCTTGCCGAACAGGACGGCGTCGCCGGTGGTGGAGGTGACGTGCACGGTGGCGGTCGGCGAGCCGGTGATCCGCAGGTCGCGGGTGAGCGGGGCCGAGTCGAACCGGGCGTACTGGCCGGGGAAGTCCAGGGCGACCCCGACGCCGAGCGCGGAGAGCTGGGAGAGGCCACCGGAGCCGCCGAGGCCGGGCAGCGCGGAGACGCCGGGCGGGCTGGCGCCGGCCGGGTTGGCCACGTGCTGCTTACGGCCGCTCAGGGGGACGGCCCGCGGGTGGTCGCGCAGGCCCGGGTAGGCGTCGGCGCTCGCGCCGCGCAGCTGGGCGGCGCCGTCGGTGGAGTCGACGCCACCGGTGCGGGTGACGCGGAAGGCGGGGCCGGTGGCCGCGGAACCGTCGCCCTTGAGGTAGTGGTCGAACCAGGCGGTGACCCGCCCCTGGACCCGGCTGTCCTCCATGTCGCCGCCGTCGTGCCCGCCCGCGATCCAGTCGACGGCCACCGGGGCGCCGCCGGCGCGGAGTGCGTTCGCGGCGGCGTCGGACTGGGCCAGGGTGAACAGCGAGTCGGTCTGGCCCTGCACCAGCAGGGTGGGCACCTTGATGCGGCCGGCGACCGCGACCGGGGAGCGCTTCTCGAGTAGTTCGCGGGCGGCGGCGTCCGGGGTGCCGGACTCGGCGACCCGGTCGTACATCCGGCACAGGGCGGGCTCGAACCTGGCGCAGCCGCCGCCGGTGTTGAAGAAGACGCCGGCCCACAGCTTCTTGAAGACGCCGTTCGGGAACAGGGCGTCGGCGAGGTTCCAGTAGGTGACGGCCGGGGCGATGGCGTCGACGCGGCGGTCGTGTCCGGCGGCGAGCAGGGAGACGGCGCCGCCGTAGGAGCCGCCGGTCACGCCCACGCGGGGGTCGCCCTTGGCGTCGAGGCGGACCTGGGGCTGCTCGGCCAGCCAGTCGATGAGCCTGGAGACGTCGGCGACCTCGTGCTCCGGGTCGTTCAGGCCGATCTTGCCGGTGGAGCGGCCGAAGCCGCGGGCCGACCAGGTCAGCACCGCGTAGCCGGCGCGGGTGAGGTCCTCGGCCTCCTGGCGCACGTCGTCCTTGCTGCCGCCGAAGCCGTGGGCGAGCAGGACGGCGGGGCGGCGGCCGGAGGAGGCGCCGGTGAAGTACGAGGTGTCCAGGCGGGTGCCGTCGGCCATGGTCATCACCCGGTCGGTCCGGCGCACCCCGGACGGGCCGTCGGACGCCACGGCCGACCACGTCCCGGCGCCGGCGAGCACCACGACGGCGGCCGCGGCGGCGAGCAGCCGGCGCGGCCCCTTCAGCAGTCCCCGCCGCACGGGCACTCGAAGATCCATGCATCAACGGTACGGGCCGCCACCGACGGCGCATGCGGCCCAGGGGCTGAACTCTCGCCCTCCTCACGGCGTACGGAACGGTTCCTCCAGTACTCCAGGCGTGGTAGCAAGGCGCATGCGCCCTCCCGACATCCGCCGCGCCACGAGCGTCGCCCAGCTCGTGGCGGCCGGGCACCTGTTCGACCAGCCGGTCCGCGCCGAGTGGGCCGAACGGTTCCTGACCACCGCCGGACACCATCTGTTCCTCGCGCACGCGGAGGAAGGGGGCGGCCCGGTCGGGTTCGTCAGCGGCGTGGAGACCGTGCACCCAGACAAGGGAACCGAGATGTTCCTGTACGAGCTGGCTGTCGCCGAGCCGTACCGCCGCCGGGGGATCGGGCGGGCGCTGGTGCTGCGGCTGGCCGCGCTGGCGCGGGAGCGGGGCTGCCACGGGATGTGGGTCGGCGTGGACCGCGGGAACGACGTCGCCCTCGCCGCCTATCGCAGTGCGGGCGGCGAGGACGACGGGTCGTGCTCGGTGGTGACGTGGGACTTCGGCTGAGCCCTCAGACCTGCTCGTCCTCCGGGATCGACACCAGCCAGCGGGTGTCGCGGCGCGGGCGGAGGTAGAAGACCCAGTAGAGGGTGGCGACCGCGGTGATGCCGCCGGTCCACAGCAGGTAGCTCGCCTCCTGCTGGGTGAGGATGTAGGCGAGGACCACGATGAGCAGGATGGGCATCGCGGGCCACAGCGGCATCCGCCAGGCGGGCGTGTGCTTGTGCGAGCCGCGGCGGCTCAGCAGGGCGGCGACCGCGACGAGGATGTACATGCCGGTCACGGAGACGCCGGTGACGCCGTACAGGGTGTCCAGGTTGACGAAGCAGAGGACCGCGCCGGGGACGCCGACCGCGAGCGTGGCGACCCAGGGGGAGCCGAAGCGGCCGAGCCGGGAGAAGACGTTGTTGACCGGCTCGGGCCAGGCCTTGTCGCGGGCGGAGGCGAACAGGACGCGGGAGTTCTGGATGACCATGACGATGCCCGCGTTGATGATCGCGAGGGCCACGCAGAGGCTCACGAAGGCGCCGACCGCGGAGTTGGACCAGGCGGTGACCATCGCGCTCAGGTCGCCGCTGGTGAGCTCCTTGACGTCGGAGGCGCCCATGGTGATGGCGGCGACCGGGACGATGATGACCACCGAGGAGATGGCGAGGGTAGCCAGCACCGTGCGGGCGACGTTGCGGCGCGGGTGCTCGAGTTCCTCGGAGAGGTAGACGGCGGTCGAGAAGCCCTGGGTGGCGAACAGGGCGATGGCGAGCCCGGAGATGACGAGCATGGCCGTCACCGGGTCGGTGTGGCCGCTCGGGCCGGCCACCTCCATGGAGACCAGGCTGCCGACGCCGCGCTGGCTGTGCGAGAAGCCCAGCAGGGCGACCACACCGGCCGCGATGACCTCCAGGACCAGGAAGATGCCGGTGATCCAGGCGTTGGCCCGCAGGTCGAGCAGGCCGGCGAGGGTGGCCAGCAGCATCACGCCGGCGCCGGTCATGGCCGGGTCGAGGTGCACGATCGGGGTCAGGTAGTCGGCCGTGCCCATCGCGATCACCGGCGGGACGATCACCACCACCAGCAGGGACAGCACGAAGACCAGCCAGCCCGCGAGCCGCCCGGCCATCGTCGACACCATGGCGTACTCGCCGCCCGCGCTGGGGATGAGGGTGCCCAGCTCGGAGTAGCAGAACGCCACGGCGATACAGAGGAGGGAGCCGATGGCGATCGTCAGGGCGGTCGCGGTGCCGAGGGAGCCGAACAGGTCCGGGACGACCACGAAGAGCGTGGACGCGGGCGTGACGCACGAGAGCGTCAGCAGGGTGCCGCCGACGACGCCGATGGAACGCTTGAGCTTCTGGGGGCCGTCAGGGACGCCCGAAGCGTCTGTGACGGCGGTGTCGACAGGGCGGAGCGTGTCGGTCATGCGGCGGGGTTCCGATCGACTCGTGCGACTGAGGGTGGGGGTCGGGAGCGCTATCGCCTCCGGCGGCTCGTCGTACGTTCGTCTCGTCCGCTCCCGGCGCTGCTTAGAGAACCCCGACGAAAACCGCCACGTCAATGGGGGTCTACCTTCGGATTCCGCACCTGGAAAGCGACGCAGTTCACATCACTTTCGTAGGCAATGATCACGTGCCAGTTCATTCAGCAAGCCGAGTCGACGGATGACCTTGCTTTCGAAGGTGAGGTGAACGACTTTCGTTGCTTGCCCGTTTCATCCCCGAAAACGGGAACCGCAGGTGACGTGACAAAAAAAATGTCGGGCCGTCCGGTATCCGGACGGCCCGACGGGGCGTTGTCGGTGGGTTCTCAGTGGTTGCGCGGGAAGCCCAGGTCGACGCCGGCCGGGGCGTCCGCCGGGTCCGGCCAGCGGGTGGTGACGACCTTGCCGCGGGTGTAGAAGTGCGTGCCGTCGTTGCCGTAGATGTGGTGGTCGCCGAAGAGCGAGTCCTTCCAGCCGCCGAACGAGTGGTAGCCGACGGGGACCGGGATCGGTACGTTCACGCCGACCATGCCGGCCTCGACCTCGAGCTGGAAGCGGCGGGCCGCGCCGCCGTCCCGGGTGAAGATGGCGGTGCCGTTGCCGAACGGCGAGGCGTTGATGAGGGCCACGCCCTCCTCGTATGTCTCGGCGCGCAGCACGCACAGGACCGGGCCGAAGATCTCGTCCTGGTAGGCACTGGCCGTGGTCGGGACCCTGTCGAGCAGCGAGATGCCGATCCAGTGGCCGTCCTCGTAGCCCGCCACGGTGTGGCCGGTGCCGTCCAGGACCACCTCGCAGCCCTCGTCGGCGGCGCCCTTCACGTAGGAGGCGACCTTGTCGCGGTGGGCGGCGGTGATCAGCGGGCCCATCTCGGACGCCGGGTCGTCGCCGGGACCGATCTTGATCTTCTCGGCCCGCTCGCGGATCTTCTCCACCAGCTCGTCGCCGATCGCGCCGACCGCCACCACCGCGGAGATCGCCATGCAGCGCTCGCCGGCCGAGCCGTAGGCCGCCGAGACCGCCGCGTCGGCGGCCGCGTCCAGGTCGGCGTCCGGCAGCACCAGCATGTGGTTCTTCGCGCCGCCGAGGGCCTGTACCCGCTTGCCGTTGGCGGAGGCGGTGGTGTGGATGTAGCGGGCGATCGGGGTCGAGCCGACGAAGGAGACGGCCTTGACGTCCGGGTGCTCCAGCAGCCGGTCCACGGCCACCTTGTCACCGTGCACGACGTTGAAGACGCCGTCCGGCAGTCCGGCCTCGGCGAGCAGCTCGGCGAGCCGGACCGCGGCCGACGGGTCCTTCTCGCTCGGCTTCAGCACGAACGTGTTGCCACAGGCGATGGCGATCGGGAACATCCACATCGGCACCATCGCCGGGAAGTTGAACGGAGTGATCCCCGCGACCACGCCCAGCGGCTGCCGGATCGAGGACACGTCCACCCGGCTCGCCACCTGCGTGGACAGTTCGCCCTTGAGCTGGACGCTGATGCCGCAGGCCAGGTCGACGATCTCCAGGCCGCGTGCCACCTCGCCGAGGGCGTCCGAGTGCACCTTGCCGTGCTCGGCGGTGATCAGCTCGGCGATCTCGTCCCGGTGCGCGTCGAGCAGCGCGCGGAACTTGAAGAGGATGCCGGTCCGCTGGGCCAGCGAGGACTGGCCCCAGGTCGTGTAGGCGTCCTTGGCGGCGGCGACCGCCGCGTCCACCTCCTCGACCGACGCGAACGCGACCTTCGTGGTGACCGCGCCGGTCGCCGGGTCCGTGACCGGCCCGTACGCGCCCGACGCGCCTTCGGCGGTCTTGCCGCCGATCCAGTGGTTGACGATCTTCGTCATGCCCTAAGACTCCTTCTACAGGTGGCGGCGTCGGGTCGAGACGTGCCGTTCGTACAGCTCACGTGCCTTGACCGCGCTCGATCGGGTCGCGGTCTCGGCCACAGGAACATCCCACCAGGCCTGCGCCTCGGGCGCGCCCGACACAGTGTCGGACGTTTCGGTCTCCACGTAGACACATGTGGGAGTGTCCGCCGCGCGGGCCTCGGCGAGCGCCGACCGCAGGTCCCGGACCGTCCGCGCGCGCAGCACCCGCATGCCGAGACTGGCCGCGTTGGCGGCGAGGTCCACGGGCAGCGGGGCGCCGGTGAAGGCGCCGTCGGCCGCGCGGTGGCGGTAGGCGGTGCCGAACCGCTCGGCGCCCACCGACTCCGACAGACCGCCGATCGAGGCGTACCCGTGGTTCTGCACCAGCAGCACCTTGATCGCGACGCCCTCCTGGACCGCGGTGACGATCTCCGTCGGCATCATCAGGTATGTGCCGTCGCCGACCAGTGCCCACACGTTCCGCCCGGGCGCGGCGAGCTTGACGCCGATCGCGGCCGGGATCTCGTAGCCCATGCAGGAGTAGCCGTACTCCAGGTGGTACTGGTCCCGGGACCGGGTCCGCCACAGCTTGTGCAGGTCGCCGGGGAGCGAGCCGGCCGCGGCCACGATGATGTCGGACTCGTCGGCCAGGGCGTCGAGGGCGCCGATGACCTGCGGCTGGGTCGGGCGTACGTCGGGCTCGTCGGCCTCGAGGCAGGCGTCCACGCGCTGCTCCCAGCGCTCCTTGTCCTCGGTGTACTCCGCGACGTAGGAGGCGGCGGCCCGGTGGCCGTGCGTCCCCAGCGCCTCGGTCAGCTCGCCGAGCCCGCTGCGGGCGTCCGCGACCAGCGGGAGCCCGGCGAGCTTGTGGCTGTCGAAGGACGCGATGTTGAGGTTCAGGAAGCGGACGTCCGGGTTCTCGAAGAGGGTGCCGGAGGCGGTGGTGAAGTCGGTGTACCGGGTGCCGACGCCGATGACGAGGTCCGCGGTGCGGGCCAGTTCGTCGGCGGCGGCGGTGCCGGTGTGGCCGACGCCGCCGACGTCCTGCGGGTGGTCGTGGCGCAGGGAGCCCTTGCCCGCCTGGGTGGAGGCGACCGGTATCCCGGTGGCCGCCGCGAACTCCGCGAGGGCCTCCTCGGCGCGGCTGTGGTGGACGCCGCCGCCCGCGATGACGAGCGGCCTGCGCGCCCGGCGGACGGCCCGCACCGCCTCGGCCAGCTCGGCCGGGTCCGTGCCGGGGCGCCGCACCGCCCACACGCGCTCGGCGAAGAACGCCTCGGGCCAGTCGTACGCCTCGGCCTGGACGTCCTGCGGCAGGGCGAGGGTGACCGCGCCGGTCTCCACCGGATCGGTGAGGACCCGCATGGCCTGCAGCGCGCCGGGGATCAGCTGCTCGGGCCGGGTGATCCGGTCGAAGTACCGCGACACCGGGCGCAGGGTGTCGTTGACCGAGACGTCACCGGCGTACGGCACCTCCAGCTGCTGCAGGACCGGGTCGGCGGGGCGGGCGGCGAAGACGTCGCCGGGGAGCAGCAGGACCGGGAGGTGGTTGACGGTGGCGAGGGCGGCGCCGGTGACCAGGTTGGTCGCGCCGGGGCCGATGGAGGTGGTGACCGCGTGGGTGGACAGGCGGTTGCACTGCCGGGCGTAGCCGACCGCCGCGTGCACCATGGCCTGCTCGTTGCGGCCCTGGTGGAACGGCATGGCGCCGGCGTGCTCGACCAGGGCCTGGCCGAGCCCGGCGACGTTGCCGTGCCCGAAGATGCCCCAGGTGGCGCCGATCAGCCGCCTCCGCTCGCCGTCCCGTTCGGTGTGCTGGGCGGCGAGGAAGCGGACCAGTGCCTGGGCGACGGTCAGCCGGACGGTCATCGGTAGCCCCCTGTGCTCTTCGCGTGGTCGGGGTGGAAGCGGATCCGCCACTCCCGGGTCTCGCCGGGGCCGGCCATGACGTTGAGGTAGTACATGTCGTGGCCGGGCTGGGCGATCGACGGGCCGTGCCACCCGTCGGGCACGAGGACGGCGTCACCGGAGCGGACCTCGGCGAGGAGGTCGCAGCCGCCCTCGCGCGAGGGGAACACGCGCTGGTAGCCGAATCCGCCCGGGCCGTCGATCTCGAAGTAGTAGATCTCCTCCAGCAGGGACTCCTCCCCCGGCCGGTGCTCGTCGTGCTTGTGCGAGGGGTAGGAGGACCAGTTGCCGCCGGGGGTGACGACCTCCACGGCGATCAGCCGGTCGCAGTCGAAGGCGTCAGCCGCGGCGAAGTTGCGCACCTGGCGGGCGCAGGCGCCGCTGCCGCGGTGTTCGACGGGGACCTCCGGCGCGGGGCCGTAGCGGGCGGGGAGTCGTCGCTCGCACTTCGCTCCTGCCAGGGCGAAGCGGCCTCCCGCGCCGGAGGCGATCTGGACCCGGGCGTCGCGGGGCGCGTACACGAAGTCGGAGACCCCGCTGAACACGCTGTCCCGTCCCAGGAGTTGGAATTCGTTTTCCTCGATTCGCACGGTACATCCGCCTTGCAACGGAAGCACGATCCACTCACTGCCCCCGGTGGTGAACGTATGGCTGCCGCCGGGTGTCAGCTCCACGACACGCAGGCCGCTGTACTCCCACCCGGCGCGCTCGGGGCCGATGTCGACGGCGTACCCGCCATTCGACGCGGCCCCCCGGGGCAGGTGCAGGTCGGTGCTGGTCATGCGGCCCCTCACAGCAGTCCGGTGGCGGTGTCCACGGCGGCGGCCACGTCGCCGTCCGCCGGATACAGCAGCGAACGGCCCACCACCAGGCCGCGCACGGTGGGCAGCCGGAGCGCCCCGCGCCACTTCTCGTAGGCGGCGTCCTGGTCCCCGGGGGAGTCCCCCACGTCGCCGCCGAGGAGTACGGCCGGCAGCGTCGAGGTCTCCATGACCCGGGCCATGTCGTCGGGGTTCTCGGTGACCGGGACCTTCAGCCAGGTGTAGGCCGAGGTGCCGCCGAGGCCGGAGGCGATGGCGACGGACCGGGTGACGGCGTCGGCCGACAGGTCGTTGACCAGCCGTCCCTCTGCGGTGCGGCGGCTGATGAACGGCTCCACGAAGACCGGCAGCCGGCGGGCGGCCATGTCGTCGATGACGCGCGCGGCGGACTCCAGGGTGGTCAGGGAGCCCGGGTCGGTGTAGTCGATGCGCAGCAGCATCTTCCCGGCGTCGAAGCCGAGCCGCTGGATGTCCTCGGGGCGGTGGCCGGTGAAGCGGTCGTCGAGTTCGAAGCTGGCGCCCTGCAGCCCGCCGCGGTTCATGGAGCCGAGGACGACCTTGCGGTCGAGGGCGCCGAGCAGCAGCAGGTCGTCCAGTACGTCGGCGGTCGCGAGGACGCCGTCGACACCGGGCCGGGACAGCGCGAGGCACAGGCGCCGCAGCAGGTCGGCGCGGTTGGCCATGGCGAGGGCGCGGTCGCCGGCGCCGAGCGCGCCGCGGGCCGGGTGGTCGGCGGCGACGATCAGCAGGCGGCCGCTCGTGCCCAGCAGCGGGCGGCGGATCCGCCGGTCGGCGGCCTCGGCGACGGCCTCGGGGTGGTGGGTGCGGACGCGGACCAGTTCGGCGACGTCGACGGGCGGCAGCCGGGTTGCCGCCCCTCCCCCGGTGTGCGTGCCGGCCACGCGGCCCGCCCTCACAGCACCGCTCCGGCCTCGAGCGCGGCGGCCACCTCGGCGGGGGTCGGCATGGCGGAGGAGCACTCCAGGCGGGAGGCGACGATGGCGCCGGCCGCGTTGGCGTGCCGCAGGACCGTCTCCAGGTCCCAGCCCGCCAGCAGGCCGTGGCAGAGGGAGCCGCCGAAGGCGTCCCCGGCGCCGAGTCCGTTGAGGACGGTGACCGGCAGCGGCGGGACCTCGGCGTACCCGCCGCTGCGGTCGACGGCGAGGACGCCCTTGGGCCCCTGTTTGACCACGGCGGTCTCGGCCCCGGCGGCCAGCAGCGCGTCGGCCGCCGCGCGGGGGTCGCGGACTCCGGTGGCGATCTCCACCTCGTCCAGGTTGCCGACGGCGACCGTGGTGTGCCGCAGCGCCTCGGCGTAGAAGGGCCGGGCCTCGTCGGGGCCGGCCCAGGCCGTGCTGTTCCAGAGGGCGGGGCGCCAGTCGAGGTCGAAGACCGTCGTGCCGCAGCGGGCCCGGTGGGCGAGGGCCGTGAGGGTCGCCGTACGGCTCGGCTCGGCGCTCAGGCCGGTGCCGGTGACCCAGAAGACCCGGGCGCCGGCGATGGCGTCCAGGTCGAGGCCGGCGGCGTCGATCTCCAGGTCGGGCGCCTTGGGCCGGCGGTAGAAGTAGAGGGGGAAGTCGTCCGGCGGGAAGACCTCGCAGAAGGTGACCGGGGTGGGCAGGCCGGGGACCGGGGTGACCCAGCGGTCGTCGACGCCGAAGCCGCGCAGGGCCTCGTGCAGATAGGTGCCGAACGGGTCGTCGCCGGTGCGGGTGATCACCGCGGTGCGGCGGCCGAGCCGGGCCGCTGCGACCGCGACGTTGGCCGCCGAGCCGCCGAGGAACTTGCCGAAGGACGCCACCTGGGCGAGCGGGACGCCGGTCTGCAGCGGGTAGAGGTCCACTCCGATCCGCCCCATGGTGATCAGGTCGTACGCCATCGGCTTCCCTTCCGTGCCGGCCGGTTCACCCTGCGTGGCCCTTCCGGCTTTCTAGTCCTGTCCGGCGAACCCTGTCAATATTTTGTCCGGACATTCGGACGACAGCTTGACACCGCTTTCCGGGCGCCCGCAGGCTGGCGGCCATGACGTCCTTGTCACCCTCCTCCGCTTCCTCACCTTCCTCACCTTCCCGCATCCGGATCGGTTCGGCGCCCGACTCCTGGGGTGTCTGGTTCCCGGACGACCCGCGGCAGGTGCCCTGGCGGCGGTTCCTCGACGAGGTCGCCGCCTCCGGCTACGAGTGGATCGAGCTGGGCCCCTACGGCTATCTGCCGACCGACCCCGCCGTGCTCGCCGAGGAGACCGCCCGCCGTGGGCTGCGGGTGTCGGCCGGCACCGTCTTCACCGGCCTGCACCACGGCCCCGCCGTCTGGGAGAAGACCTGGGAACACGTCTCCGGCATCGCCGCCCTGACCCGGGACATGGGCGCCCGCCACCTGGTCGTCATCCCGTCCTTCTGGCGGGACGACCGGACGGGCGAGGTGCTGGAGCCGGACACGCTGACCGCCGGGCAGTGGCGCGACCTGACCTCGCTGACCGAACGGCTGGGGCGCGAGGTGCGGGAGCGGTACGGCCTCACGGCCGTCGTCCACCCGCACGCCGACACGCACATCGACACCGAGGAGAACGTCACCCGGTTCCTCGACGGCACCGACCCCGCCCTGGTGTCGCTGTGCCTGGACACCGGGCACTACGCATACTGCGGCGGCGACAGCGTCAAGCTGATCGAGACCTACGGCGAGCGGATCGGCTACCTCCACCTGAAGCAGGTGGACCCGGAGATCCTCGCCGGCGTGCGGGCCGAGGGCACGCCGTTCGGGCCCGCGGTCGCCCGGGGGGTGATGTGCGAACCGCCGTCCGGGGTGCCCGCGCTGGGGCCGGTGTTGGAGGCCGCCGGACGGCTCGGCACGGACCTGTTCGCGATCGTCGAGCAGGACATGTACCCGTGCGACCCGGACAAGCCGCTGCCGATCGCCCGGCGCACCCGGGCGTTCCTGAGGTCCTGCGGCGCCTGAACCCCGGCGGTCTCGCGGGCCTCTTTGCTGCGGCCGTGTCACAAACTCCCCCTTCCTGTCACAGATGTCGCGCCTACGCGGGTTCTCGGTCACACCCGGCCGACAGCCGCTTGCCCGTCGCACCCCGGCGTCGTTCACCGGGCACAGGCTTGTTGATCACCAGCGCAGCGCCCGGCTCCCCCGAAGGCCGTCCCCCGGCCGCGCCGCGGCGCGCGCGGGGAGGTACGACGCATGACCGACCGAAGGCTCTGGTCCTACAAGGAGATCGCGGCGCACATCAGGGTGCAGCCGGACACCGTACGGTCCTACCGCAAGCACGGCCTGCTGCCGCCGCCGGACCAGGTGGAGAGCGGCAAGCCCTACTGGTACGCCGACACCGTCCGCGCCTGGGTGGCCGCCCGGCCGGGCAACCGGGGCCGTAGAACGGACTGAGCACGGAAAATCAACTGTGCCCCGCCAGCCGGCTGGGGCACAGTCGCCCCATGAGTTTCTCCGTCAAACCCGTTCTGACCGGCCGCAGGACCGTTCTGCGGCCGTTCACCGAGGCCGACGCCGGTGTCATGGGGGAGATCGTCGCCGACCCCGAGGTCGTCCGCTTCACCTTCGATCCGTCCACCGAGCTGACCCCGGAACGGCTGCGCACCTGGTACGGCTCCCGGGCCACCGCCCCCGACCGGCTCGACCTGGCCGTCACCGATCCGAAGTCCGGGGAGGTCCTGGGCGAGGTCGTGCTGTTCGAGTACGACGCGGCCGCCCGGAGCTGCGTCTTCCGCACGCTCATCGGCCCCAGGGGCCGCGGCCGCGGGATCGGCACCGAGGCGACCCGGCTGATCGTCGCCCACGGCTTCGAGGCACTCGGCCTGCACCGCATCGAGCTGGCGGCCTGGGCCCACAACCACCGGGCCCTGCGCGTCTACGAGAAGGCGGGCTTCGTGGTCGAGGGGGTACGGCGGGAGGTGCAGCGGCGCGAGGGCGAGTGGGCCGACGAGGTGATCATGGCGGTCCTGGACCGTGAGTGGGCCGCGCTCAACGCCACGGCTCGATGACGGTCACGCCCGCCCCCGGCGCCGTCCCCATGGCGGCGAGGGCGGCCGGAGCCTCGTCCAGCGGGATCGTCCGCGTCACCAGCAGGTCGGGGCGCAGCGCCCCGGAGCCGACCAGCTCCAGCATGCCGGGATAGGCGTGGGCGGCCATGCCGTGGCTGCCCAGGATCTCGAGTTCCAGGGCGATGGCGCGGGCCAGCGGGACGGGAGTGGTGCCGTCGGCCGAGGGCAGCAGGCCCACCTGGACGTGCCGGCCGCGACGGCGCAGGGAGCCGACGGAGGCGGCGCAGGTGACGGGCGAGCCGAGGGCGTCCAGGGAGAGATGGGCACCGCCCCCGGTCAGCTCCCGCACGGCCGCCGCCGTGTCCGGCACGGCGGCGGCGTCCACCGTCCCGGCCGCGCCGAACGTCCGGGCCAGCTCCAGCGCCCCGGGCGAGACGTCCACCGCGATCACCCGGGCCCCTGCCGCGGCCGCGATCATCACCGCCGACAGCCCGACCCCGCCGCAGCCGTGCACCGCCACCCACTCCCCCGCCGCCACCCGGCCCTGCCGCACCACCGCGCGGAAGGCGGTGGCGAAGCGGCAGCCGAGGGCGGCGGCGGTGCCGTAGGCCATCGAGTCGGGGACGGCGACCAGATTCACATCGGCGTGGTCGAGGGCCACGTACTGGGCGAAGGAGCCCCAGTGGTGGAAGCCGGGCTGGGTCTGGCGCTCGCACACCTGCTGGTCGCCGGCCGCGCAGGACGGGCAGCTCCCGCAGGCGCAGACGAAGGGCACGGTGACCCGGTCGCCGGGGCGCCAGCCCGTCACCCGGGGGCCCACCGCCTCGACGACTCCGGCGAGTTCGTGCCCGGGGACGTGCGGCAGGGTGATGTCCGGGTCGTGGCCCATCCAGCCGTGCCAGTCGCTGCGGCACAGGCCCGTCGCCTCGACCCGTACCACGGCCCCGTGCCCGGCCGGCTCCGGGTCCGGCACCTCCCGCACCTCGGCCGGCTCCCCGAACTTCTCGAACACCACCGCTCTCATGCGGCCCACCTTCGCACGCCAGGCCCCCTCCCCACACCCCGCCGTCCGCTCAGACTCCGGCCGTCTCCTTCTCCGGCGCGGGCGCGGGCGCCTCGCCCTCGCTGAGCCCGAACCGCCGGTGGAAGCGGCGCAGCGGGGCGGGGGCCCACCAGGTGGCGCGGCCGGTGAGCCGCATGATCGCCGGAACCAGGAGGCTGCGGACGACCATCGCGTCCATCAGGACCGCGAGCGCGATGCCGAGGCCCAGCATCTTGGTGTTGGTCACCCGGGAGGTGCCGATGGCGACCATCACCACCGCGAGGATGACCGCCGCCGCGGTGATGAGCCCGCCGGTGCGCTGCAGCCCGTGACGGACCGCCTCGTCGTGGTCGCCGGTGCGGTCGTACTCCTCCTTGATGCGGGAGAGCAGGAACACGCCGTAGTCCATGGAGAGTCCGAAGGCCACGCAGAACATCAGGACGGGCAGGGTGGTCTCGATGGAGCCGGGGCTGGTGAAGCCGAGCGCGCCGGACAGATGGCCGTCCTGGAAGACCCAGACCACAGCGCCGAACATCGCCGTCAGGCTGAGGGCGTTGAGCACCACGGCCTGAAGGGGTATCAGCACGCTGCCGGTGAGCAGGAAGACCAGCAGCAGGGTGACGACCGCGATGAACGCGCCCGCCCAGGGCAGGCGTTCGCCTATCGCGTGCTTGGAGTCGACCAGAACGGCGGCCGTGCCGGTCACCTTGGTGGCGAAGGGGGCCTTGAGCGAGCGCAGGTCGCCGACGAGGTGCTGGGCCCCGGTGTCGACGGCCTCTCCCCTCGGCTGCACGGTGAAGTAGGCGGTGTCGCCCTTGACCAGCGGGCCGTCGATACGGACGACTTCGGGCAGGGCGGCGACCCGCTGCTTGTAGGCGGCGTACTGGGCCTTGGTGGCCCGGCCCTCGGCGAGGACATCGAGGCCGCCGCCGGGAGTGCCCGGGAAGCCGTCGCGGAGGTGCTGCTGCACCACGTGCGACTCGGCGCCCGAGGGCAGTTGGCGGTCGTCGGCGGTGCCGAACCGCACCCCCAGGAAGGGCAGTCCGAGGACGACGAGGAGGGCGCTGGTGCCGATCGCGAAGAGCGGGGCGCGGCGCATCACCAGCGTGGCGGTGCGCGCCCAGCCGGTGTCGCCCGCGGCCTCGGCGCCGGAGCCCGCGCTTGTCCGGCCGCGGCGGAACAGGCGCCGCAGGTCGAGGGAGTTGACCCGGTGGCCGAGCAGGACCAGGGCCGCCGGCAGCAGGATCAGGGCGGCAGCGGCGGCCAGCAGGACCACGGCGATGCCGGCGTAGGCGAAGGACCGCAGGAAGTACTGCGGGAAGAGCATCATGGCGGCCAGGGACACCGCGACGGTCAGGGCGGAGAAGAGCACCGTGCGGCCGGCGGTGCGCAGTGTCGTGCCGACCGCGGTCAGGGGACCGGCGCCGCCGGAGAGCTCCTCCCGGTAGCGGCGGACGATGAACAGGGCGTAGTCGATGGCGAGGCCGAGGCCGAGGGCCGTGGTGAGGTTGAGCGCGAAGACCGACACGTCGGTGAAGGCGGTCAGGCCGCGCAGCACCGCGTTGGTGCCGAGGATCGCCACGATGCCGATGCCCAGCGGCAGCAGGGCCGCGACGGCGCTGCCGAAGACCATCACCAGCAGGACCAGCGTGATCGGCAGGGCGATCATCTCGGCCCGGGTCAGGTCCTCCTTGATGATGGTCTGCATCTCGTGCCGGACGGCGACGATGCCGCCGACCTTCACCCGCACCGGGCCGTGCGGGCCCCGGTAGTGGGGCGCGATGCGGTCGAGGGTGCGGCCCATCGCGTTCTCGTCGCCGGTGATGCGGGCGGCGATCAGCGCCTCGTGCCCGTCCTCGGCGCGCAGACCGGGGGCCGCCGCGGGGCCGGCCTGCCAGTAGGAGCCGACGCCGGTCACGCCCCGCTCACCTGCCAGCCGCTCGGCCAGGCCGCGGGCCGCCGCGGCGACCGCCGGGTCGTCGACGGAGGCAGGGCCGGCGTCGACCAGGAGCAGCAGGTTGGGCTGGGAGTCGGGGAACTCGCGCTCCAGCGCCTTCGTCGCGTACGTCGACTCGGCGGCCGGGTCCTCCCAGCCGCCGCTGCCCAGATGGTCCGCGACCCCGCTGCCGGCCAGCACGGCGAGCGCGGTCAGCACCAGGGCCACCAGCAGCGACAGGCGCGGGCGGGCGGTGACGAAACCGGTCCAGCCGCCGGCCCGGGAAGGTTCGTCACCGGTGCGCGGCGGCTTGTTGACTTCGGTCATCGTGCGGTGTCCCCTTCACCGTGACCCATGTCCGTGCAGGCAGGCGGCATGGGTCGGTCATTGCCATAAACTGGCAAACACGAGAGATCGCTCGCGTTCCACAAGAATGCGAGCGACCGCTCGCGTTTGTCAATCGCCTCCGAAGGGCTGGGGATAACGCGTGTCCGAAACCGCGGAGAACGAGCAGCCGCGCCGCCGCCAGGCGCGCGGCGAGCGCCGCATCGCCCAGCTCCTCCAGGCCGCCGCCCAGGTCTTCTGCACCACCGGCTACACCGCCGCCAGCACCAACGCCATCGCCCGCGAGGCGGGCGTCTCTCCGGGCACGCTCTACCAGTTCTTCCCGAACAAGGAAGCGATCGCGATCGAGCTGGGCGACCGGCTGATGCACGAGATGCGCGAGACCTACGGCGAGGCGCTGGCCCCCGTCGATCCCGCCACCCCGCTGGAGGAGGCCATCGGCTCGGCCGTCGACCGGTTCATGGCCTTCAACACCGAGCACCCGGTGTTCTTCGCGCTGATGCACGGCCCCGACCTGCCCGGCGGCATCACGGAGGCGCACGACCAGTTGCACGCGACCCTGATCGGCCGCGTCGAGGGCCTGCTCGCCTCGCTGCTGCCGGCGGCCCCGCCGACCGACCTCACGCGCACGGCGCACGTCTGCCTCGGCATCTACAAGGCCGGCCTGGAACTGGTCCTGGCCCACGAGGGAGCCGAGCGCGCGGCCTACGTCCAGGAGATCAAGAACGTGCTCGTCCGCTATCTCGCCCCTCTGGTGGGCGATCGGCTCGGCCGCGCCTGACCCCACAGGGTCACCCGGACTGCGACAGCGTCCGCACCTGCTTAGGGTGCGGAGAGACCGCCCCGCAGCAGTCCGAGGGGGACCCACGTGACCCACTCCCCGCCGCCCGGCAGGCCCCGGGCCCGCATCCCCGGCCCCGGGCAGCCGCCACCCCCGTTCCCCCGCATCGGCGCGGGCCTTTGGCGGCGCTGCCTGAGCGGCGGCCTCGCCCTGTGGGCGCTGACCGCGGCGGCGGCGTACACGACGCGCACCACCGTGCCGCTGCCCGCGCTCGTCCTGCTCGGCGGCTTCCTGTTGCCCGTCGCCTTCGTGCTGTGGGCCTACGAGCGGCACGGCCGGGACCTGGGCGTCAGCGCGGTCCTGGGCTGCTTCCTGGCCGGCGGCGCACTCGGGGTGCCCGGCGCCCTGCTGACGGAGTCGCACCTGCTCCACCCCTCCCTGGGGCGGTCCACCGGCGCCGCCCTGGCCGAGGAGGCGGCGAAGCTCGGTGCGCTGGTGTTCGCGCTGCGCCGGCAGCCGGGCGTCCGCGGGGCGCGGGCCGGGCTGGTGCTCGGCGCGGCCGTCGGCCTCGGTCTCGCGGCGGTGGAGAGCTGCGCCTACGCCTTCGACGCCGTTCTCCTCTGCGACGCCGCCGATCTGCGCGTGGTGCTGGAGACGGAGTTCCCGCGCGCACTGCTCGCCCCGGCCGGGCACGGCCTGTGGACGGCGATCGCGGGCGCCGCGCTGCTCTCCCACCGCCGCCCGAACGGGCGCTTCCGCCTCGCCGCGCCGGTGGTGGGCACCTGGCTCGGCGTCTGCGTGCTGCACGCTGCGTGGGACGCCACGCGCGGCGTGGCCGGACGTCTGGTGGCACGGGTGTACGGCCCGGAGGCCGTGCCGGGGCCGTTCGGACAGCCGTACCCGCCGCGCACCGGTGCCGGACAGGAGCACCTTTTCGCGTTGCTCTCGACGGGAGGGCTGGTACTCGTGGCGGTGCTGGGTGTCGCATGGGTCCGGTCACTGACGCCCGGAGACGCTTGGAGGAATACCCCCTAGGGGTATAGTGTGGGAAGCGTGGGAGCCCCCCGCGGGCCCCACTGGCCCCACCTGCTTCGACGAGGAGTAACGACATGACCGCCCAGACCGACACTTCGGGCTCCGTCACCACCGTCTACAAGGTGACCGGCATGAGCTGCGGACACTGCGAGGGATCCGTCTCCGGCGAGATCTCCCGGATCCCGGGCGTCAGCTCGGTGAAGGCCGTCGCGTCCACCGGCGAGGTGACCGTCGTCTCCGCGGCCCCGCTCGACGACGAGGCCGTCCGCGCCGCCGTGGACGAGGCGGGCTTCGAACTCGCCGGCCAGGCCTGAGAAAGACCCTCCCTTCCCCGACCGGGCCGTTCCGACCAGCTGATACTGGATCCGTACGGCCCGGTCCGATGTCTGGAGCCCGGACATGACCAGCACCACCGCCAAACCGGCGAGCGCGATAGGCGACAGCTCCGAGGTCGAGCTGCTCATCGGCGGGATGACCTGCGCGTCCTGCGCCGCCCGGGTGGAGAAGAAGCTCAACCGCATGGACGGCGTGAGCGCCACCGTCAACTTCGCGACCGAGAAGGCGAAGGTCAGCTACCCCGAGGGCGTCCAGGTCGCCGACCTGATCGCCACCGTGGTGAAGACCGGCTACACCGCCGAGGAACCGCCGCCGCCGGAGCCCGAACCCGGGCCCGAGGAGGCGTCCGCGCCCTCCGGACAGGACCCGGAACTCGCCGCGCTGCGGCACCGGCTGCTCGTCTCCGCGCTGCTCGCCGCCCCGGTGGTCCTGCTCGCCATGATCCCGGCCCTGCAGTTCGACAACTGGCAGTGGCTCTCGCTCACCCTCGCGGCGCCGGTCGTGGTGTGGGGCGGAGCGCCCTTCCACCGGGCCGCCTGGACCAACCTCCGGCACGGCGCGGCGACGATGGACACGCTCGTCTCGGTCGGCACCCTGGCCGCCTTCGGCTGGTCGCTGTGGGCCCTCTTCTTCGGCGACGCGGGCATGCCCGGCATGCACGACGAGTTCCGGTTCACCGTCTCGCGGATGGACGGCGCCTCCACCGTCTACCTCGAGGTCGCCTCCGGAGTCGTGGCGCTGATCCTGCTCGGCCGCTACCTGGAGGCCCGCTCCAAGCGGCGCGCCGGGGCCGCGCTGAAGGCGCTGCTCGAGCTGGGCGCCAAGGACGTGGCGGTGCTGCGCGAGGGTCGCGAGGTGCGGGTCCCGGTGGCCTCACTGGCCGTCGGCGACCGGTTCGTCGTACGGCCCGGCGAGAAGATCGCCACCGACGGCACGGTCGTCGAGGGCGTCTCCGCGGTGGACGCCTCCATGCTGACCGGGGAGTCGGTGCCGGTCGACGTCGGAGCCGGGGACCGGGTCACCGGCGCCACCGTCAACGCGGGCGGCCGGCTGGTCGTAGAGGCCACCCGGGTCGGCGCCGACACCCAACTCGCCCGGATGGCGAGGCTGGTGGAGGACGCGCAGAACGGCAAGGCCGAGGTGCAGCGGCTCGCCGACCGGATCTCCGCCGTGTTCGTGCCCGTGGTCATCCTGATCGCGCTCGGCACCTTCGGCGTGTGGCTGGGCGTCACCGGGGACACCGTCGCCGCGTTCACCGCCGCCGTCGCCGTGCTGATCATCGCCTGCCCCTGCGCGCTGGGGCTGGCCACCCCGACCGCGCTGATGGTCGGCACCGGCCGGGGCGCCCAGCTCGGCATCCTGATCAAGGGCCCCGAGGTGCTGGAGTCCACGCGCCGCGTCGACACGGTCGTCCTGGACAAGACCGGCACGGTCACCACCGGCCGGATGACCCTCCAGGAGGTGTACGCCGCCGAAGGCGAGGACGAGAAGGAGCTGCTGCGGCTCGCCGGCGCCCTGGAGCACGCCTCCGAGCACCCCGTCGCCCGGGCGATCGCCGCGGGCGCCGAGGAACGCGCCGGGGCCCTGCCCGCCGTCGAGGCCTTCGAGAACGTCCCCGGCCGGGGTGTGCGCGGACGCGTGGCGGGCCGTGAGGTGGCGGTGGGGCGGCTGTACGACGAGCTGCCCGGGGAGCTGGCGCGCGCCCGGGAGGCGGCCGAGCGGGACGGGCGTACGGCCGTCACCGTCGGCTGGGACGGCCGGGCCCGCGGAGTGCTCGCCGTCGCCGACGCGGTCAAGGAGACCAGTGCCGAGGCGGTGCGCGAGCTGCGCGCGCTCGGGCTCACGCCGGTGCTGCTCACCGGGGACAACCGGGCGGTCGCCGAGTCGGTCGCGCGGGCGGTCGGCATCGACGAGGTGATCGCCGAGGTCCTCCCCGAGGACAAGGTGGACGTCGTACGGCGGCTGCAGGGCGAGGGCCGGACCGTGGCGATGGTCGGAGACGGCGTCAACGACGCGGCCGCGCTCGCCACCGCCGACCTGGGGCTGGCGATGGGCACCGGCACGGACGCGGCGATCGAGGCCGGCGACCTGACCCTGGTGCGCGGCGACCTCCGGGTGGCGGCGGACGCGATCCGGCTCTCCCGGCGCACCCTGGCGACCATCAAGGGCAATCTGGTCTGGGCGTTCGGCTACAACGTGGCCGCACTGCCCCTGGCCGCCGCGGGGCTGCTCAACCCGATGATCGCGGGCGCCGCGATGGCCTTCTCCTCGGTCTTCGTGGTGACCAACAGCCTGCGGCTGCGCGGGTTCCACTGAGACCGCCCGAGGTTACCGGCGGTTAGCCGCAGTTGAAGTGGGAGTCCCCCTGGAGTCGGACGCGCGCCTCACATAAGCTCTTCACAAGGCTCGCGCATCATCCTTACGCTTGAGTCCCGATCACCGTATCGGGGCTCTTGCGCACCTAAAGGACAAATGCAAGAGACGCAGATCACAGTGACGCGAACGTAACCATCGAAGGGGTTCGAAGGTCTAAGTTGGCGATGTCAGGCCAGCGTCTTGGGGGGCGCTGACTGGCATCTGAGGATGTCTTGGGGGACTTCCTCAGAGATGCGTTGCCGGGGCACGTACACCGGGAAGCTTTGAGCGGCCCTCCCAGCGTGCGTTGTCCCGGCAGACCGCACCGTGTCACTGGAGCACGGCGGGCGTTGCCCGTGGTGTTCAGACAGCGATTTCAGGCGCTGTCCTCTCCGAGCGCCCGGCCGGATCCCGTGGGGGGAATCCGCACCGGGACATGGGAAGGCGCCCTGGTCGTCGGCCCGTGGGGGGACCGGCGTCAGGGCGCCTTCCGTTTTCGCTCAGTACCGCCGGTTCAGGGCCCGCCCGTGACGGCAGGCCCTGTGCGGCGGGTGGGGCGCCGAAGCGGCGCCCCCGGCCGGCAGGTGCTCAGCGCTCCTCGACCGGGACGAAGTCGCGCTCGACGACGCCCGTGTAGATCTGGCGCGGACGGCCGATGCGGGAGCCCGGCTCCTTGATCATCTCGTGCCACTGGGCGATCCAGCCCGGCAGCCGGCCGAGGGCGAACAGGACCGTGAACATCTCGGTCGGGAAGCCCATGGCCCGGTAGATCAGACCGGTGTAGAAGTCGACGTTCGGGTAGAGGCTGCGCGAGACGAAGTAGTCGTCGGAGAGCGCGTGCTCCTCCAGCTTCAGCGCGATGTCCAGCAGCTCGTCGGACTTGCCGAGGGCGGAGAGCACATCGTGCGCGGCGGCCTTGATGATCTTGGCGCGCGGGTCGAAGTTCTTGTAGACCCGGTGGCCGAAGCCCATCAGGCGGACGCCGTCCTCCTTGTTCTTCACCTTGCGGATGAAGGAGTCGACGTCGCCGCCGGCGTCGCGGATGCCCTCGAGCATCTCCAGCACGGACTGGTTGGCGCCGCCGTGCAGCGGACCCCACAGGGCGTTGATGCCGGCCGAGATGGACGCGAACATGTTGGCCTGCGACGAGCCCACCAGGCGGACCGTCGAGGTGGAACAGTTCTGCTCGTGGTCCGCGTGCAGGATCAGCAGCTTGTCCAGGGCGGAGACCACGATCGGGTCCAGCTCGTACTCGTCCGCCGGGACCGAGAACGTCATGCGCAGGAAGTTCTCGACGTAGCCGAGGTCGTTGCGCGGGTAGACGAACGGGTGGCCGATCGACTTCTTGTACGCGTACGCCGCGATCGTCGGGAGCTTCGCGAGCAGGCGGATCGTCGAGAGGTTGCGCTGCTTCTCGTCGAAGGGGTTGTGGCTGTCCTGGTAGAACGTGGACAGCGCCGAGACGACCGAGGACAGCATGGCCATCGGGTGGGCGTCGCGCGGGAAGCCCTTGTAGAAGTTCTTGACGTCCTCGTGCAGCAGGGTGTGCCGCGTGATGTCGCCCTTGAACGTCGTCAGCTCGTCGACGGTCGGCAGCTCACCGTTGATCAGCAGGTAGGCCACCTCCAGGAAGGTGGAGCGTTCGGCCAGCTGCTCGATGGGGTAGCCGCGGTAGCGGAGGATGCCCGCCTCACCGTCGAGGTAGGTGATGGCGGATTTATAGGCGGCCGTGTTGCCGTAGCCGCTGTCCAGAGTCACCAGACCGGTCTGGGCGCGGAGCTTCCCGATGTCGAAGCCCTTGTCACCGACGGTGCTGTCGACCACCGGGTAGGTGTACTCGCCGTCGCCGTACCGCAGTACTACAGAGTTGTCGCTCACGTCTTCCCTCACCGACGTAGTGCCTCATCTTCGAGGTGCCCTGACTGTCTCTACCATCCCCCATTTGGCTCAGGAGAGTGCACTCGGGGTCGACCATTGGGCCCATCGGCGGCACTCAGTGCCGCCAACCTGCCATCCTGCCCGCTTCGACCGGCAACCGGAAGTGCTCTGTGACCTTCACGACTCATTTGATCGATCATTTTTTGTGATGCCGGTCCGAGCCGCTGGTCAGAGCGTTCCGGCCCCCCGGAGCCGGAAGTCGAGGGCCGTGCAGCGCCGGCCCGCCGACACCGTGCGCACCGCCTGTCCGATCGCTTTGCGTGAACCGACGAGTACGACCAGCCGTTTCGCCCGCGTCACCGCCGTGTACAGCAGGTTCCGCTGGAGCATCATCCAGGCGCCGGTGGTGACGGGAATCACCACGGCGGGATACTCGCTGCCCTGCGAGCGGTGGATCGTCACCGCGTAGGCGTGGGCCAGTTCGTCCAGTTCGTCGAAGTCATACGGGACCTCCTCGTCCTCGTCCGTCAGCACCGTCAGACGCTGGTCGACCGGGTCGAGCGAGGTGACAACGCCCACGGTGCCGTTGAAGACACCGTTCTCCCCCTTCTCGTAATTGTTGCGGATCTGGGTGACCTTGTCGCCGACACGGAAGACCCGGCCGCCGAGCCGCTTCTCCGGCAGCTCGGGGCGGCCCGGGGTGATGGCCTGCTGGAGCAGCCCGTTGAGGGCGCCGGCGCCGGCCGGGCCCCGGTGCATGGGGGCGAGCACCTGCACGTCCCGGCGCGGGTCCAGGCCGAACCGGGCCGGGATCCGGCGGGCGGCCACGTCCACGGTGAGCCGGCCGGCCTCCTCGGTGTCGTCCTCGACGAAGAGGAAGAAGTCCTTCAGCCCGTCGGTGAGCGGGTGCTGCCCGGCGTTGATGCGGTGCGCGTTGGTCACGACGCCGGACTGCTGGGCCTGCCGGAAGACCCGGGTGAGCCGCACCGCCGGAACGGGGCCGCCCTCGGCGAGCAGGTCGCGCAGCACCTCCCCGGCGCCGACGCTGGGCAACTGGTCCACGTCGCCGACGAAGAGCAGGTGCGCCCCCGGCGGCACGGCCTTGACCAGCTTGTTGGCGAGCAGCAGGTCCAGCATCGAGGCCTCGTCCACGACCACCAGGTCGGCGTCCAGCGGGCGGTCCCGGTCGTAGGCGGCGTCGCCGCCGGGCTTGAGCTCCAGCAGCCGGTGGACCGTGCGGGCCTCCGCGCCGGTCAGCTCGGCCAGCCGCTTGGCGGCCCGGCCGGTGGGCGCGGCGAGCAGCACCTTGGCGTGCTTGGCGCGGGCCAGTTCCACGATCGAGCGCACCGTGAAGGACTTGCCGCAGCCGGGGCCGCCGGTGAGCACGGCCACCTTCTCGGTCAGCGCGAGCCGTACGGCGGCCTCCTGCTCGGGGGCGAGGTCGGCGCCGGTACGGGCCCTGAGCCAGCCGAGCGCCTTGTCCCACGCCACGTCACGGAAGGCGGGCATCCGGTCCTGCGGGGTGCGCAGCAGCCGCAGCAGCTGCGCGGAGAGGGAGAGTTCGGCCCGGTGGAAAGGCACCAGGTAGACGGCGGTCACGGGCTCCGCGTCGCCGTCGGGGCCGGGCACCTTCTCCCGTACGACCCCCGGTTCCCCGCCCTCCTCGGGCGGCTCGGCCAGTTCGGCGAGGCACTCGATGACCAGGCCGGTGTCGACCTGGAGCAGCTTCACCGCGTCCGCGATCAGCCGCTCCTCCGGCAGGAAGCAGTGGCCCTGGTCGGCGGACTGGGACAGCGCGTACTGCAGGCCCGCCTTCACGCGCTCGGGGCTGTCGTGCGGGATGCCGACGGACCGGGCGATCCGGTCGGCGGTGAGGAAGCCGATGCCCCAGACCTCGGAGGCCAGCCGGTAGGGCTGGTCCTTCACCACCGAGATGGACGCGTCGCCGTACTTCTTGTAGATCCGCACGGCGACGGAGGTCGACACCTCGACGGTCTGGAGGAAGAGCATGACCTCCTTGATCGCCTTCTGCTCCTCCCAGGCGTCGGCGATCCTCCTGGTCCGTTTGGGGCCGAGGCCGGGGACCTCGACCAGCCGCTTCGGCTCCTCCTCGATGATCCGCAGGGTGTCCACGCCGAAGTGCTGGGTGATGCGGTCGGCGAAGACCGGGCCGATGCCCTTCACCAGCCCGGAGCCCAGGTAGCGCCGGATGCCCTGGACGGTGGCGGGCAGCACGGTCGTGAAGTTCTCGCAGACGAACTGCTTGCCGTACTGCGGGTGCGAGCCCCAGCGGCCCTCCATCCGCAGCGACTCCCCGACCTGGGCGCCGAGCAACGCGCCGACCACCGTGAGGAGGTCGGCGCCGCCCCGGCCGGTGTCGACGCGGGCGACGGTGTAGCCGCTCTCCTCGTTGGCGTAGGTGATCCGCTCCAGCACGCCTTCGAGCGTGGCGAGCCGGCGCTCCCCGGGGGCCGCGGATGGCTGGTTGGGCATGATCCGACGGTACCGGTGGGGTGTGACAGGGTGCTCCCCCTCCGGCGACGCCGAAGCGGGGCGGAGCGGGCCGGAGGCGTGGCGGCCGGGCCCGCCCGGGCGCCGCGAGTCCGGGGCAGGGTGCGGAGGAGGGCCCCTAGGCCTGGAGGATCCCCTCGACGCCCCGCAGGAAGGTCCCGGTGACCAGTTGCGGGTCGAAGAGGCAGCCGGCCGCCATCGCGCCGTCCCGCAGCATGACGAGGTGCCGGCCGGCCTCGTCCGCGGGCTCGCGACCGGCCCGCGCCAGCAGGTCCGTGACGGTTTCCAGGAACCACTGCCGGTGCGCAAGCACGGCCTGGTGGACGGGGTGCGCCGGGTCGGGGTACTCGGCCACCGCGTTGAGGAAGGCGCAGCCGCGGAACCCTGGGGACCGGATGCCCTCGGCGATGGACCGGGCCACGGCCCTGACCTGACCGGCCGCCGACTCGTCGCTCTCCTGCGCGGCGGCGACCTGCTCCCGGATCCCCTGGTCGGCCAGGTCGAGATAGGCGAGGACGAGCTCCTCCTTGCCCGAGAAGTGCCGGTAGAGCGTCGCCCGGGTCACCTGCGCCTCCGCGATGATCCGGTCGACACCGACGGAGTGGATCCCCTCGGCGTAGAAGACCCTCGTCGCCGTGCCGAGCAGGCGTTTGCGTGCCTCGGACGTGCTGCCCCTGGTTGTTCCCCGGCTCATGGGGCCGAGGCTACCGCAACGGGAAGGGAGAACGTTCGGTCTTGACAGCGACCGCGGCATCCACTTCGATGACAGGTAGACCGAACGTTCTCCCCCGCTTCAGGGAAGGCACCCCGTGGACACCATCGTCGCCACCACCGCCCGCACCAGCGTCCCCGCGACCCTGCGGAAGCTGTACCTCTCGCGCTTCGCGTTCGCCGCCGCGTGGGCCGCCCTGCTGTTCACGACCGCCGGCGCCCTGACCCCGTGGAGCGCGGTGCTCCTGGTGGCCTATCCCCTGTTCGACGTCGCGTGCGCCGTGATCGACGTCCGGTCCGCCAGGGCGAACGACGGTCCGGTGCGCCACCTGTACGCGAACATCGCGCTCAGCACCCTCACCGGCGCCGCCCTCGCCGCGGCCGCCACGTCGGGGATTCCGGCGGTGCTGCGCGTCTGGGGCGCCTGGGCCGTCACCGCGGGCCTGGTCCAGCTCCTCGTCGGCGCCACCCGGCGCCGGCTGGGAGGACAGTGGGCGATGATCGCCAGCGGCGCCCTCTCCGTCCTCGCCGGCGCGTCGTTCTACGCGCAGGCGGGCGCGCCCGACGCCTCCCTGGGGTCCCTGGCCGGCTACGCCCTCCTCGGCGGGATCTTCTTCCTGGTGTCCGCCCTCCGCCTGGGGCGCGCCGCAGAGAACGCGTGACCCCGGACCCCCGGGCACCGCGTCCACCGGGTGACCCGGCCGCACCCGGGACACCCGGTGGTCACGATTCAGTTTCAGCCGCCCGGCACCCCCTTGCCCTCGCTCGTGTAATCGATTCCAATCCTTCATGCACGTCGATGTAATCGATTCCATGAGTTCCACAAGGAGGTGGAGCCGGCGATGGCGAGCATCAAGGACGTCGCCGCCGCGGCGGGCGTCTCGGTCGCCACGGTGTCGCGCGTCCTGAACGAGCACCCGTCGGTCAGCGCGGACGCACGCACGCGCGTGCTGGCCGCCGTCGAGGCGCTGGGCTACCGCCCCAACGCCGTCGCCCGTTCCCTGCGCACCGACCAGACCCGCACCCTCGGCCTGGTCATCAGCGACGTACTGAACCCCTACTTCACCGAGCTGGCCCGTTCCGTCGAGGAGGAGGCCCGCGCGCTCGGCTACAGCGTGATCATCGGCAACGCCGACGAGCGGCCCGACCTCCAGGACCACCACGTGCGGACCCTGCTGGACCGCCGCATTGACGGCCTGCTGGTCTCCCCCACCGACGGCGGCTCCCCGCTGATGCTGGACGCCGCGCGCGCGGGCACGCCGATGGTCTTCGTCGACCGGTGGATCCCGGGCGTCGAGGTGCCCGTGGTGCGGGCCGACGGGCGGCGCGCCGTGCGGGACCTCGTCGCGCACCTGCACCGGCTCGGGCACCGGCGGCTGGCGATCATCTCCGGACCGGCGGCCACCACCACCGGCAGCGAGCGCGTCGAGGCCTTCCGGGCCGCCCTGGCCGAGTACGGGCTCGACCTGCCCGACGCGTACACCGGACAGGGCGACTTCCAGGCCGAGAGCGGACGCCGGGTCACCGAGGGCTTCCTCGACCTGCCCGAGCCGCCCGAGGCGGTCTTCGCCGCGGACAACCTGATGGCGCTCGGCGCCCTGGACGCGATCCGCGCGCGCGGGCTGCGCGTCCCGGACGACATCGCGCTCGCCGCGTTCGACGACATCCGCTGGTTCGTGCACACC
Source organism: Streptomyces sp. NPDC056580 (assembly GCF_042793175.1). NCBI lineage: Bacteria > Bacillati > Actinomycetota > Actinomycetes > Kitasatosporales > Streptomycetaceae > Streptomyces > Streptomyces sp. NPDC056580. Next base: position 57,577 of record NZ_JBHTVE010000011.1, read on the forward strand.
GATCCGCCGGTCACCGCGATCACCCAGCCCACGGGCGAGCTGGGCCGGGCCGCCGTACGGGCCCTGGTGGACCGCATCGAGGGGCGGCCCGGCGAGTCCGTCACCCTCCCCGCCCGTCTCGTCGTGCGCCGCTCGTGCGGCGCGGCACCCGACGGGAACCACGTAACGAACAGGAGCAAGTCGTGAGCGACCAGGACGAGTTGCTGCGCATCGAGGGCGTCAGGAAGACCTTCCCAGGCGTGGTCGCGCTGGACGGCGTCGACTTCGACCTGCGCCGCGGCGAGGTGCACGTGCTGCTCGGCGAGAACGGCGCGGGCAAGAGCACCCTGATCAAGATGCTCTCCGGCGCCCACACGCCCGACGCCGGGCGGATCCTGGCCGGCGGCCAGGAGGTGCGCATCAACGGCGCGCAGGACGCCGAACGCCTCGGGATCGCCACCATCTACCAGGAGTTCAACCTCGTACCCGACCTCACGGTCGCCGAGAACATCTTCCTCGGCCGGCAGCCGCGCCGGTTCGGGATGATCGACCGGAAGCGGATGGAGGCTGACGCCGAGGTCCTGCTGAAGCGGGTCGGCGTGCACGTGTCCCCCCGGGCACAGGTGCGTGAACTCGGCATCGCGCGCCTGCAGATGGTCGAGATCGCCAAGGCGCTCAGCCTGGACGCGCGCGTCCTGATCATGGACGAGCCGACCGCGGTGCTCACCTCCGAGGAGGTCGACAAGCTCTTCGCGATCGTGCGCCGGCTGCGCGAGGACGGCGTCGGGATCGTCTTCATCACCCACCACCTGGAGGAGATCGCCGCCCTGGGCGACCGGGTCACCGTCATCCGGGACGGCAGGAGCGTCGGGCAGGTCCCGGCCGCCACCCCGGAGGCGGAGCTGGTCCGGCTCATGGTGGGCCGTTCCATCGAGCAGCAGTACCCGCGCGAGCGGGCCGGCCGGGGAGCCGCGCTGCTCAGCGTCGAGGGCCTGACCCGCGACGGCGTCTTCCACGACGTCGGCTTCGAGGTGCACGCCGGCGAGGTGGTCGGCATCGCCGGGCTGGTCGGCGCCGGCCGGACCGAGGTCGTACGGGCGGTGTTCGGCGCCGACCCGTACGACAAGGGGTCCGTGAAGGTCGCCGGCGCCTCCCTGAGGCGTCATGACGTCAACGCGGCCATGGCGGCCGGCATCGGTCTGGTCCCGGAGGACCGCAAGGGCCAGGGGCTGGTGCTCGACCAGTCGGTCGAGGAGAACCTCGGCCTGGTCACCATGCGCGCCGCCACGCACGCCGGGCTCGTCGACCTCAGGGGCCAGCGCGAGGCGGCCGCGAGGATCGCCGGACAGCTCGGGGTGCGCATGGCCGGGCTCGGCCAGCACGTGCGCACGCTGTCCGGCGGCAACCAGCAGAAGGTCGTCATCGGCAAGTGGCTGCTCGCGGACACCAAGGTGCTGATCCTCGACGAGCCGACCCGCGGCATCGACGTCGGCGCCAAGGTCGAGATCTACCAGCTCGTCAACGAGCTGACCGCGGCCGGCGCCGCCGTACTCATGATCTCCAGCGATCTGCCCGAGGTGCTCGGCATGAGCGACCGGGTGCTGGTGATGGCCCAGGGCCGGATCGCGGGCGAACTCTCCGCCGACGAGGCCACCCAGGACTCGGTGATGGCACTCGCCGTCAGCAACCCAACGACCGACAAGGAGGCCGCTCGTGGCCACTGACACGCTCAAGAGCACGACGGGCGCCGGTGGCGCCACGGCGGTACGCCGGCTGCTATTGGAGAACGGCGCGCTGACCGCGCTGATCGTCCTCGTCATCGCCATGTCGGCGCTGTCCGGCGACTTCCTGACCGCCGACAACCTGCTCAACGTCGGCGTCCAGGCGGCCGTGACGGCCGTCCTCGCCTTCGGCGTCACCTTCGTCATCGTCTCGGCGGGCATCGACCTGTCGGTCGGCTCGGTGGCGGCCCTGTCGGCCACCGTGCTCGCCTGGACCGCCACCTCGCACGGCGTGCCGGTGGTGGTGGCGGTGCTGCTGGCCGTCGTGACCGGCATCGCGGCCGGACTCGTCAACGGCTTCCTCATCGCCTACGGCAAGCTCCCGCCGTTCATCGCGACGCTCGCCATGCTCTCGGTGGCCCGCGGTCTGTCGCTGGTGATCTCCGGCGGCTCCCCGATCCCCTTCCCGGGCTCCGTCTCGCACCTCGGGGACACGCTCGGCGGCTGGCTGCCGGTGCCGGTCCTCGTGATGATCGTGATGGGCCTGATCGCGGCCCTGGTGCTCGGCCGGACCTACATCGGCCGCTCGATGTACGCGATCGGCGGCAACGAGGAGGCCGCGCGTCTGTCCGGCCTGCGGGTGAAGAAGCAGAAGCTCGCCATCTACGCGCTGTCCGGCGTGTTCGCCGCCGTCGCCGGTGTCGTGCTCGCCGCCCGGCTGTCCTCCGCGCAGCCCCAGGCCGCCGACGGCTACGAGCTGGACGCGATCGCGGCGGTCGTGATCGGCGGCGCCTCGCTCGCCGGCGGCACCGGCAAGGCCTCCGGCACGCTGATCGGCGCGCTGATCCTGGCCGTGCTGCGCAACGGCCTGAACCTGCTGAACGTGTCCGCCTTCTGGCAGCAGGTCGTCATCGGCGTGGTCATCGCGCTGGCCGTCCTCTTCGACACGCTGCGCCGCAAGGCCGGGGCGGCCCCGGCGGCGGCCGGCGCCTCGCCGGGCGGCAAGGGCAGGCAGGCGGGCACGTACGCGCTCGCGGCGGTCGTGACCGTGGCGATCGTCGGTGCGACCTCGTTCCTGCACAACGGCTCCGCCTCGTCGACGAACCCGCGGATGGGCCTGTCCCTGTCCACCCTCAACAACCCCTTCTTCGTGCAGATCCGGGCGGGCGCCCAGGCCGAGGCGAAGAAGCTGGGCGTGGACCTGACGGTCACGGACGCCCAGAACGACGCCTCCCAGCAGGCCAACCAGCTCCAGAACTTCACCAGCTCGAACGCCGGCGCGATCATCGTCAACCCGGTGGACTCGGACGCGGCGAGCAACTCGGTGAAGGCCGCCGACAAGGCCGGGATCCCGGTCGTCGCCGTCGACCGCGGGGTGAACAACGCGAAGACGAGCACCCTGGTGGCCTCCGACAACGTGGCCGGCGGCGAACTGGCCGCGAAGACGGTCGCCGAGAAGCTCGGCGGCAAGGGCAGGATCGTCATCCTGCAGGGCCAGGCGGGCACCTCCGCCGCCCGGGAGCGGGCGGCGGGCTTCGCCAAGGGCCTGAAGGCCTACCCGGGCATCCAGGTCCTGGCCCAGCAGCCGGCCGACTTCGACCGCACCAAGGGGCTCGACGTGATGTCGAACCTGCTGCAGGCCCACCCCGACGTCCAGGGCGTCATCGCCGCCAACGACGAGATGGCCCTCGGCGCGATCAAGGCGCTGGGCGGCAAGGCCGGCCGGTCGGTCCAGGTGGTCGGCTTCGACGGCACCCCGGACGGGCTGAAGGCGGTCGAGGGCGGCACGCTGTACGCGTCCGTGGCGCAGCAGCCCAGCCAGCTCGGCAGGATCGCGGTCGACAACGCACTCAAGGCGGTCCAGGGCAAGAAGGTCGGGTCCGCGATCAAGGTGCCGGTGAAGGTGGTCACGAGGGACAACGTGGCCGGATTCACCGGCTGACATCGGCGAGCGGGCGGGCGGTCCTCGGGGACCGCCCGCCCCGGTCATCTCTCAGGGGAGTCAATTCCATGTACGACTACGACCTCCTGGTCGTGGGTTCGGCCAACGCCGACCTGGTGATCGGGGTCGAGCGGCGGCCGGCCGCCGGCGAGACGGTGCTGGGCGGCGACCTGGCCGTCCACCCGGGCGGCAAGGGCGGCAACCAGGCCGTCGCGGCGGCCCGGCTCGGCGCGCGTACGGCGCTGCTGGCCCGGGTCGGCGACGACGCCCACGGCCGGCTGCTGCTGGACGCGCAGCGGGCGGCCGGGGTGGACACCGCGGGCGTGCTGGTGGGCGGGGCGCCGACCGGCGTCGCGCTGATCACCGTCGACCCCTCCGGGGACAACAGCATCGTGGTCTCGCCCGGCGCCAATGCCCGGCTCACCCCGGCGGACGTACGGGGGGCCGCCGGTCTGCTGCGTGCCTCGCGGGTGGTGTCGGCGCAGCTGGAGATTCCCCTGGAGACGGTCGAGGAGGTGGTGCGGAACCTGCCGGACGGCAGCCGGTTCGTGCTCAACCCGTCCCCGCCGCGCGCGCTGCCCGCGCGGGTGCTGGCGGCCTGCGACCCGCTGATCGTCAACGAGCACGAGGCCCGGGTGCTCCTCGGCGACGACGGCGCGGGCGGGGAACCGGAGGACTGGGCGCCGCTGCTGCTGGCCCGGGGCCCGCGCTCGGTGGTGGTCACGCTCGGCGCGGCCGGGGCGCTGGTGTGCGACTCCTCCGGGGTGACCCGGGTCCCGTCGGTGCGGGTGGACGCGGTGGACACCACCGGCGCGGGCGACGCGTTCACGGCGGCCCTGGCCTGGAAGCTGGGCGTGGGCGCCGCGCTGCCGGAGGCGGCGGCCCACGCGGCTCTGGTGGGCGCGGCCGCGGTGACGCGGCGCGGCGCGCAGGAGTCGTACCCGACGGCGGCGGAGGCCGAGGCGCTCGGCGAGCGGGGCGGTGACCGGTGAAGAAGGCGGGCATTCTGAATCGTCATCTGGCCGGTGCGCTGGCCGCGCTGGGGCACGGCGACGGGGTGCTGGTGTGCGACGCGGGCATGCCGATACCGGACGGGCCGCGCGTGGTGGACCTGGCCTTCCGCGCGGGTGTGCCCTCGTTCGCCGAGGTCCTGGAGGGGCTGCTGGCCGAGCTGGTGGTGGAGGGGGCCACGGCCGCCGAGGAGGTGCGCGACGCAAATCCGGCGGCGAGCGCGCTGCTGGACGGTCACTTCCCGGAGCTGGCGCTGGTGCCGCACGAGCGGCTGAAGGAGCTGTCGGCGGGGGCGCGGCTGGTGGTGCGCACCGGGGAGGCACGGCCGTACGCGAACGTGCTGCTGCGGTGCGGGGTGTTCTTCTGACCTCCGGGCGGCGTCCGGACGTTTCGAGGGGGTGCGCCCGGTCCGTCGACCGGGCGCACCCCCTCGGCTTTCCCCTCCGTGCCGGAACCCCCTGATCCCCCCCAGGGTCCCCTCCCCAGGAGTTCCGGACGACGGGTTCGACACGGGAGGCGGGCAGAGGGTTGTACGGCCTGGGTTGTACGGCCTGCGGAACCAGTTTCACCGGATCACGTGGGAGACGAACCGCTCCGCCGTCTCCGCCAGCACCTCGCGGCCGTCCCGGGCCCACAGCCTCTCGTTGAACAGCTCGACCTCGATGGGCCCGGTGTACCCGGCCGCCTCCACGTAGCCCTTCCACTCCCGCATGTCGACCGAGCCGTCGCCGATCTGCCCGCGGCCGTTCAGGACGCCCTCGGGAAGCGGGGTGACCCAGTCGGCGAGCTGGAAGGTGTGGATGCGGCCGGCCGCGCCCGCGCGGGCGATCTGCCCGGGCGCCAGGTCGTCCCACCACAGGTGGTAGGTGTCCACGGTCACGCCCACCTGGTGGGCGGGGAAGCGCTCGGCGAGGTCCAGGGCCTGGGCGAGGGTGGAGACCACGCAGCGGTCGGACGCGAACATGGGGTGCAGCGGTTCGATGGCGAGCCGCACCCCGTGCTCCTCGGCGTACGGCCCGAGTTCCGCGAGGGCGTCGGCGATGCGTTCGCGGGCCGCCCGCAGGTCCTTCGAGCCGGACGGCAGGCCGCCGGAGACGAGGACCAGGGTGTCCGTGCCGAGGGTCGCGGCCTCGTCGATCGCGCGGCGGTTGTCGGCCAGCGCCGCCGCCCGCTCCGCCGGGCCGGCCGCGGTGAGGAAGCCGCCCCGGCACAGGGTCGTGACCGCCAGACCCGCGTCCCGGACCAGCTTGGCGGTCGCCGCCACGCCGTACGACTGGACGGGCTCGCGCCACAGTCCCACACCGGGGACGCCCAACCGGACGCAGGCATCGACCAGTTCGGGCAGGCCGAGCTGTCTGACGGTCATCTGGTTGACGGAGAAGCGGGCGAGGTCGGCGCCTGCGAGTTCGGTGGTCACTGGTTCACCCCGTACAGCGAGAGCAGGTTCCTCATGCGCTCCTCGGCCCGCTTCGGGTCGGGGAACAGGCCCAGGCCGTCGGCGAGTTCGTAGGCGCGGGCGAGGTGCGGCAGGGAGCGGGCCGACTGCAGGCCGCCGACCATCGTGAAGTGGTCCTGGTGGCCGGCCAGCCAGGCCAGGAGGACGACCCCGGTCTTGTAGAAGCGGGTCGGCGCCTGGAAGAGGTGCCGGGACAGGGGCACGGTCGGGTCGAGCAGGGCGCGGAACCCCGCCGTGTCGCCGGTGTCCAGGACCCGGACGGCCTCGGCGGCCAGTGGGCCCAGCGGGTCGAAGATGCCGAGCAGGGCGTGGCTGAAGCCCTGGTCGTCGCCCGCGATCAGCTCGGGGTAGTCGAAGTCGTCGCCGGTGTAGCAGCGCACGCCCCGCGGGAGCCGGCGGCGCAGGTCGACCTCGCGCCGGGCGTCCAGCAGGGAGACCTTGACGCCGTCGACCTTGTCGGGGTGGGCGGCGACGACGTCCAGGAAGGTCTCGGTGGCCGCGTCGAGGCCGGAGGAGCCCCAGTAGCCCTCCAGCGCCGGGTCGAACATCGGGCCGAGCCAGTGCAGGACGACCGGCTCGGCGGCCTGGCGCAGCAGGTGGCCGTAGGTCTCCAGGTAGTCCTCGGGGCCGCGCGCCGCGGCGGCGAGCGCCCTGGACGCCATCAGGATGGCCTGCGCGCCCGCCTCCTCGACGACCTCGAGCTGCTCCTCGTAGGCCGCGCGGATGCCGGCGAGGCCGCCGCCGGTGATCTGGTCGGTGCCGACGCCGCAGGCGATACGGCCGCCCACCGCCCGGGCCTCGGCCGCCGAGCGGCGGATCAGCTCGGCGGCGCCCGCCCAGTCCAGGCCCATGCCGCGCTGGGCGGTGTCCATCGCCTCGGCGACGCCGAGCCCGTGGGACCACAGGTGGCGGCGGAAGGCGAGGGTGGCGTCCCAGTCGACCGCGGCGGGCGAGTCGGGGGTGGTGTCGGCGAACGGGTCGGCCACGACGTGCGCCGCCGAGAAGACGGTGCGGGAGGCGAGGGGGGTGCCGGGGGTGACGGCGAGCGGTTCGGTCCTGGGCTCGTACGTGCGCAGGCTCCCGTCGGCGTCGGGGAGTGCGAGGGTCACAGCGCGATCTCCGGGACCTCGATGCGGCGGCCCTCGGCCGAGGACCTCAGCCCCAGCTCGGCGAGCTGGACGCCACGGGCGCCGGCCAGCAGGTCCCAGTGGTACGGGGTGCCGGCGTGCACGTGCTTGAGGAACAGCTCCCACTGGGCCTTGAAGCCGTTGTCGAACTCCTGGTTGTCCGGGACCTCCTGCCACTGGTCGCGGAAGGCCTCGGTGGCGGGGACGTCCGGGTTCCAGACCGGCTTGGGGGTGGCCGAGCGGTGCTGGACGCGGCACCTGCGCAGGCCCGCGACGGCGGAGCCCTCGGTGCCGTCCACCTGGAACTCGACCAGTTCGTCGCGGTTGACGCGCACCGCCCAGGAGGAGTTGATCTGGGCGACCGCGCCGCCCTCGAGCTCGAAGACGCCGTACGCGGCGTCGTCCGCCGTCGCGTCGTAGGGCTTGCCGTTCTCGTCCCAGCGCTGCGGGACGTGGGTGGTGGCCAGGGCCTGGACGGAGGTCACCCGGCCGAACAGCTCGTGCAGGACGTACTCCCAGTGCGGGAACATGTCGACGACGATGCCGCCGCCGTCCTCGGCGCGGTAGTTCCAGGAGGGGCGCTGGGCCTCCTGCCAGTCGCCCTCGAAGACCCAGTAGCCGAACTCGCCCCGGACGGACAGGATCCGGCCGAAGAAGCCGCCGTCGACGAGCCGCTTCAGCTTGAGCAGGCCCGGCAGGAAGATCTTGTCCTGGACGACACCGTGCCTGACGCCCTTCTCACGGGCCAGCCGGGCCAGTTCGAGGGCGCCGTCGAGTCCGGTGGCCGTGGGCTTCTCGGTGTAGACGTGCTTGCCCGCCGCGATCGCCTTCCTGATGGCGTCCTCGCGGGCGGAGGTGACCTGGGAGTCGAAGTAGACGTCGACGTCCGGGTCGGCGAGCACCGCGTCCAGGTCGGTGGAGACGTGCTCCAGGCCGTGCCGGTCGGCGATCCGCCTGAGGGCGTGCTCGCGGCGGCCGAGCAGGATCGGCTCGGGCCACAGCACGGTGCCGTCGCCCAGGTCGAGGCCGCCCTGCTCGCGCAGGGCGAGGATCGACCGGACGAGGTGCTGGCGGTAGCCCATGCGTCCGGTCACGCCGTTCATGGCGATCCGCACCGTCTTGCGTGTCACGTCAGTCCCCTTCGTAACGCCGGGAGGCCTTGCCCGGCGGTGCCGGCGTCGGCATCGCCAACGGGTGCAGCAAGCGCTTTCTGGCCGATGAGAAGCTAGCCTCTGCACCCAGGCCGGGACAAGACCGTGTCCTCTTCGAGTTGTTCGAGGGGGCGAACAAACGGCCCGGGTGGCCGTATGGTCTGCTCGGCGCGCGCGGAACCGTGACCGCACGCCGCCTGCCCACGAGGACGTACGAGCACCAATGCGCGACCCCATGCGCGACCGGAGGACGACGAGATGACGGTGACCCTGGCGGACGTGGCGGCCCGCGCTCAGGTCTCCCCCGCGACGGTTTCGCGCGTGCTGAACGGCAACTACCCGGTGGCCGCCTCCACCCGGGAGCGGGTGCTGCGGGCGGTCGACGAGCTGGACTACGTCCTCAACGGCCCGGCCAGCGCGCTCGCCGCGGCCACCTCCGACCTCGTGGGCATCCTCGTCAACGACATCGCCGACCCGTTCTTCGGGATCATGGCCAGCGCGATACAGGCCGAGATCGGGGGGCCGGGCGGCCGGGCAGGCGGTGAGCGGCTGGCGGTGGTGTGCAACACCGGCGGCTCGCCGGATCGGGAGCTGACGTACCTCACCCTGCTGCAGCGGCAGCGGGCCGCGGCGGTGGTGCTGACCGGCGGGGCCGTGGAGAACGCGCCGCACGCCGCGGCGGTCTCGGCCAAGCTGCGCAAGCTGGCCGAGGCCGGGACCCGGGTGGTGCTGTGCGGGCGGCCGCCCGCACCGGACACCGAGGCCGTCGCGCTGACCTTCGACAACCGCGGTGGCGCCCGCGCCCTCACCGACCACCTCATCGGCCTCGGCCACCGCCGGCTCGGCTACATCGCGGGCCCCGAGGAGCGCACCACCACCCGGCACCGGCTGGAGGGCCACCGCGCGGCGCTCTCGGCGGCCGGCGTCGAGGAGGACCCGCGCTGGACGGTGCACGGCCGCTACGACCGCCGGTCCGGTCATGAGGCCACGCTGGAACTGCTGCGCCGGGACCCGTCCCTGACGGCGATCGTCGCCGCGAACGACTCCGTCGCGCTGGGCGCGTGCGCCGCGCTGCGCGAGTCCGGGCTGCGCGTCCCCGAGGACGTCTCGGTGGCCGGCTTCGACGACCTGCCGTTCAGCATCGACGCGGTGCCGTCGCTGACGACGGTGCGGCTGCCGCTGTCCGAGGCGGGCGCGCGGGCGGGGCGCATCGCGATGGGCCGCGAGGAGGCTCCGCCTGGGGGGGTCGCGTCGGTGCGGGGGGAGTTGATGGTGCGGGGGTCCTCCGGGGTTCCGCGGGGCGCCCAGTAGCTCGGAGGGCGGGGGGCTCGGGCGGGTGCGGGTTCGTGGGGCTGGGCGCGCAGTTCCCCGCGCCCCTGCTGCTGCTCGGCGGCGTTAGGGGTGTGGGGTCCCTGAGGGGCTCGGGCGGGTGCGGGTTCGTGGGGCTGGGCGCGCAGTTCCCCGCGCCCCTGCTGCTGCTCGGCGGTGTCGGGGGTGGGGGTGCCTGAAGGGAGCTGGCGCCCCGCGGCGTTGCTGTGCTCGGCGGTGTCCGGGGGATCGTTAGGCTCGGGGTTGTGAGTTCGGGTGTCTTTGACGAGACCGGGAGCGTGCTGAGAGGGCCGCTGCCCGGGGAGCTGGGCTGGATCGTGCAGCGCAACGGCGCCCTGTACGCGGCCGAGTACGGGTGGAACGTCGAGTACGAGGGACTGGTGGCGCGGATCGTCGCCGACTTCGCCGGGGACCACGACCCGCGGCTGGAGCGGGTGTGGATCGCCGAGCTGGACGGCCGGCCGGTGGGGTGCGTGATGTGCGTGCGGGACAAGGACCCGGGCACCGCACGGCTGCGGCTGCTGCTCGTCGAGCCCTCCGCGCGCGGGCACGGGATCGGTGACCGGCTGGTGCGCGCCGTCGTCGGCTTCGCCCGCGAGGCCGGCTACCGGGACCTGGTGCTGTGGACGAACGACGTGCTCAGCGGCGCCCGGCGCATCTACCAGCGGCACGGCTTCGTGCTCGTCGCCGAGAAGCCGCACCGTTCCTTCGGCCAGGATCTGGTCGGCCAGGACTGGCGGTTGGATCTGCGCGGAGCGGGCACCTGACGAGTAGGGTCCGAGCATGAAGTTGGCGTTCTCCACTCTCGGTGTCCCCGGGCTTCCCGTGCCCGACGTCCTGGCACTCGCGAACGCGCACGGTTACCACGGTGTGGAACTGCGCGCCCATCCCGAGGAGCCCGTGCACCCCGGTCTGTCCCCCGCCGAGCGGGCCGAGACGGCCGCGCAGTTCAAGGCGGCCGGGATCGAACTGCTCGCCCTGGCCGGATACACGCGCGTCGCCGCGCCCGGCGACGACGCTCCCGTCCTCGACGAGATCCGGCGGCTCCTGCAACTCGCCCACGATCTGGGCGCCCCGTTCGTGCGGGTCTTCCCCGGCGCCGACCCGGACCGGCCCCGCGAGGAGTCCGACTCCCTCGCCGCCCGGCGGCTCGGCGCCGCCGCCGAGGACGCCGCCGCGCTCGGCGTCCGGATCCTGCTGGAGACCCACGACTCGCACCGCACCGGCGCCGACGTGATCCGTGTGCTGGGTCCGGTCGGGCACCGGCAGGTGGGCGCGCTGTGGGACGTGATGCACACCTGGCTGGGCGGTGAGCAGCCCGCCGACAGCTACGCGGCGCTCGCCCCGCACCTCGGCTACGTCCAGGTCAAGGACATCGCCTCGGCCGAGGAGAGCACCCCGCTGCCGCTCGGCGCCGGCGTGCTGCCGCTCACCGAGTGCGTGGACGTCCTGTGCCGCAACGGCTGGGACGGCTGGCTGTGCTGGGAGTACGAGAAGCGCTGGCACGAGTCCGCCGCCCCGCTCCCCGACCTCCTCGACGCGGGCCGCGACCACCTCGTACGCCTCCTGGGCGAGGCGGCCTGACCGACCCCCGCACCCGGGCCCGCACGGGACGCCCCGCCACTCACCCCGCACCCGGGCCCGCGCGGGACGCCCGCCACTCGCCCCGGACCCGGGCGCCCGCGCCGGGTCCGGGGGCGGGGCCCTGACTCGGCCGCGCCCACCACCCCGGGCTAATTCGGTGGCCGGGGCGGTCGCGGGCGGCTAGCCTCCCCCGGTGATTTCGCAGGCCGCGCACTCCCTCCCGCGCTCATGAGTCTCAGCCGTTCCCTCATCGACGTGACGCCGCTGCGCACCTCGCCCGTCTTCCGGCGGTTGCTGATCGGCCGGACCGTGTCCCTGCTCGGCGGGTTCATGACCTGGGTGACGGTCATGTACCAGGTGTGGGACATGACCCGCAGCACGGCGTGGACCGGTGCGGTCGGGCTGGCGCAGGCGCTGCCGCTGGTGGTGTTCGGGCTGTTCGCGGGCGCCTGGGTGGACCGGGCGGACCGGCGCCGGGTCTATCTGGCGGCCACCGTGGGCCAGGCATCCTGCTCGCTGCTGCTGGCCGTGCAGGGGTTCACCGGGCACGTCCCGGTGGTGGCGCTGCTCGCGCTGGTCGCCGTGCAGTCGGCCTTCGGCGCGCTCGGCGCCCCGGCGGCCGGGGTGTTCGTGCCCCGGCTGCTGCCCCCGGAGCAGGTGGGCGCCGGGCTCGCCCTGAACGTCGTCACCGGTCAGTCGATGATGCTGCTCGGCCCCGCCCTGGCCGGTGTGCTGCTGGGCCGGTTCGGCATCGGCACCTGCTACCTGCTGGACGCCCTCAGCTTCGGGCTCGCCTTCTACGGCGCCTTCGGGCTGCCCCCGCTGCCGCCGGAGGGCGAGCCGTCGCGGGCGGGGCTGCACGGGGTGCTGGACGGGCTGCGCTTCCTGGCCCGGCACCGGGTGGTGCGGGGCGCGCTGATCACGGACCTGGCCGCCACCGTGCTGTCCTTCCCGGTCAGCCTGTTCCCGCTGGTCAACGCCGAGCGGTTCGGCGACGACCCGCGCACCCTGGGCCTGTTCCTGTCGGCCCTGGCGGTGGGCGGGGTCTCGGCGACGGCCCTGTCCGGCTCGCTGACCCGGCTCGGGCGGCCCGGCGCGGTGATGCTGTGCGCCTCCGGCACCTGGGGCGCGGCCCTGGTCGCGTTCGGGCTGTCGACCAGCCCCTGGGCCGGGCTCGCCCTGCTCGTGCTCGCGGGGGCGGCGGACGCCACCGCGGTCGTCTCCCGCTCCACGATCGTGCAGACCCGCACGCCGGACGCGCTGCTCGGCCGGGTCACGGCGGCCGAGCAGATCGTCGGCCAGGCGGGACCCAGCCTCGGCAACGTGCGCGGCGGACTGCTCGCGGGCATCACCTCGGGGGCGGCCGCTCTGGTCAGCGGCGGCCTGATGTGCGTCCTCGCGGTGGCGGCGGTCGCGGCGGCGACGCCGGAACTGCGGGCGGGCACACGGGACCTCACCGTGCCGGACGCGCCGTGAGCGGCACGGCACGGCACCGTCCCGGGGCCGGACCCGGTCTCCTCCGGGCGTCCGCCGTCCGGTGCGGCCCCCAAACAGGGGCCGCACCGGACGAGGACCGGGCCTGAGGCGGGCCACGGCCGGTGCGCGGGCGGCGTGGGCCCGTCCGTCGCGGGCGTCCGCCCCCGGCGCGGGGCGTACGGCCGGTACGCCCCGTGGGCCTAGTACGTCAGTCCGTGTCCCAGCGGGTACAGCACCTGTGCCGGGTCGTCCGCCCGCTGCACCGGCACCGGGAGCCTGCCGTGCGGCTTCACCCGGCCGGCGATCACCCGTGCGGCGGCGCGCAGTTCCACGTCGGTCCAGGAGTAGGTCGCCAGGAACCCCTTGACGGCGGGGAGCTGGGCGACGTCGTAGGGGTTGCGGACGGCGACGGCCACCACCGGTTTGCCGGTGGCGAGCAGCTGCTCCACCAGGGTCCGCTGGCTGCTGCCCGCCGTCACGTTGTACGTGGCCACGACCACCGCGTCGGCGTCCCGCGCGGCCGTCACCGCCTTGGTGACGGTGGCGGCGGAGGGCGCGGTGCCGGTGGACAGGGCGGTGGCGGTGAAGCCCAGCTCGGTGAGGGCGGCCGCGAGCACCGTGGTGGGCGGGCCGGTGGTGCCGGACGGGGAGGCCGGGTCGGCGCCGACGACGAGGACCCTGGAGCCGCTGCGGCGGTCGAGCGGCAGGACGTGGTCCTCGTTGACGAGCAGGGTCGTGGTGCGCTCCGCGATCCGGTCGGCGGCGGCCAGATGGGCCTTCGTGCCCACCGTCCGGTCGACGCCGGCCGCGGTGACGTAGGGCGTCCGGTCGAGGAGGCCGAGCCCGGCCTTCAGCCGCAGGATGCGCAGGATCGATTCGTCCAGGCGGGTCTCGGTCAGCTCGCCGTCCTGGACGGCCTTGAGGACCGCGTGCCAGGCCACGTCCAGCGACGGCGGGTTGAGCAACTGGTCGACGCCGGCCTTCAGGGCGAGCACCGGCACCCGGTCGTCGCCGTACTTGGTGCGCACGCCCTCCATGCCGAGCGAGTCGGTGACCACGACCCCGTCGTAGCCGAGTTCGCCGCGCAGGATGCCGGTGAGGATCGGGGAGGAGAGGGTGGCCGGGTCGCCGGAGTCGTCGAGGGCCGGGAACTGCAGGTGGGCGGTCATGATCGAGTCGATGCCCGCCGCGATCGCCGCCCGGAAGGGCACCGCGTCCAGCCGCTCCCACAGCTCCCGGCTGTGCGTGATGACCGGGAAGCCGGTGTGGCTGTCGACGGCGGTGTCGCCGTGCCCGGGGAAGTGCTTGGCGGTGGCCGCGACCCCGGAGGCCTGATAGCCCTTCACCTCGGCGGCCACCAGGCGGGCCACCGCCTCCGGGTCGGCGCCGAAGGACCGTACGCCGATGACCGGGTTGGCCGGGTTGACGTTCACGTCGGCGTCGGGGCTGTAGTCCTGGTTGATGCCCATCGCGCGCAGTTCGGCGCCGGAGACGCGGCCGAGGGTGTGGGCGTCGGCGGTGCGGCCGCCCGCGCCGACCGCCATCGCGCCCGGGAACAGCGTGGCCGGCTCGCCCACCCGGCACACGATGCCGTGCTCCTGGTCGGTGGCGATCAGCACCGGCAGGCCGCGGGGCTGTTCGAGGGAGGCCCTCTGGATCCCGTTGGACAGATCGGCGATCTGGTGCGGGTCCCGGGTGTTGTGCGCCCAGGTGAAGTAGATGATGCCGCCGACCCGGTACTTCGCGATCAGCTCGGCGGCCGTGCGGACGCCGATCTCCGCGAGGTTGGCGTCGATGTCGGCCTGGTCGGGGGCGGTGGCGGAGTGGCCGTAGACCCGCATCACGAAGAGCTGGCCGACCTTCTCCTCCAGCGACATGCGGGAGATGAGGGCGCGCAGCCTGGCGTCGCCGGAGGCCGCGGCGTGGGCGGTGGCCGGTACGGTCAGCGCGGCCGTGATGCCCGCGGTGGCGGCGAGAACGGCCCGTCTGGACGGCCGCGGGGTGTTTCCCGTGCTTCCCGTGCTGCTGTCGTGCACGCGTGCTCCTTCCGGAGGAGAACCGCTGAAGGAAACTTCCAAGGAGCCACCAATATCCGGGAAGTTTCTTTCCGTCAAGGGAACGCACAGGAAGCCGGGATGGGACCGCCGCCGGCGCTGAGGAGGGGGGCGCGCCGACGGCGGCGGCCGCCGGGCGCGGTGCGGCGGTGAGGGTGCGCCGGCCTCGCGTCCGGGCCGGCACCGCACCAGCGGCGCCGGCGGCGGCCTCGGGTTGGACGGCGCAGGGCCGTGACGGGTTCCGCCCCACGCGGCGTCCCGGGGACGTCACGTGGGGCGGCGGGATGGGGCGGCGGGTGCGGATCGTGGGGCGTCGGTTCAGGGGCGCAGCGCGGGCTCGCGCTCCACGTCCCGCACGTCCAGCCGCGCGTCGTGGCGGGCCAGCGGCCGGGCCGCGGACGGGTCGGCCTCGACCGCCGCCGACGCGACGCCCGCCCACTCCAGGATGCGGGCCGTGGCGAGCGCCTTCTGGTCGGGCACCAGGCCCGCCACGTTGGCCCCGTGGTTCATGCCGGGGGCGGTGAAGACGTACGTGTCACGGGAGCCCGCGCCGAGCCGGAAGCGCTCCGAGCCCCACGGGTCGTTCTCGCCGTAGACGAAGAGCATGTGCCGGGCCTGCCGCCTGACCCAGGTGTCCACGTCCCGCATCGCGTCCGGCTGGAAGCGCATCGGGATGGAGCGGGGCACGAAGTTGCGGGGCGGCTGGTAGCCGTAGCGGATCAGCTTCTTGTCGATGTACGGGAAGTGGATGGTGGGGGCGCCGAGCTGGGTGCCCGCCTGGTAGTAGTACGGCGTGTACGTCTCCAGGCCCTGGTCGGTGTAGGCGGAGAAGCCGGAGATGGTGTCGACCGAGTCCCAGACGGCGTCGTCGGTCGCGGTCGCCGCGTCGGCGGGGACCGTGTCGCAGTCCTTCAGCAGGCTGTACTGCCAGAAGCCCCAGACGTAGTCGAGGACCACCGCCTCGTAGGCCCTGTCCAGGCCGCCGATGGTGTCGAAGGTGTAGCCGTTGTCGGCGGCGTACTGCGCGTACCGCTTCTCCAGCGGCTCGCGGCGCACCAGCGCCTCCCGCTGGACGGCGTTCAGCCGGTCCCGGCACTCCTTGGTGCCGACGCCCGCGAAGAACCGGTCGTAGGCCGAGTCCTCCTTGTCGACGACGTCGTTGGGGGCGACGTACGCGATCACGCCGTCCATGTCGCGCGGGTAGAAGCGCTCGAAGTAGGTGGCCGTCATGCCGCCCTTGGAGCCGCCGGTGGCCAGCCAGTTGGCGGAGTAGATCGGCTTCAGGGCCTGGTAGACCCGGTGCTGGTCGCTGGCCGCCTGCCAGATGTCCAGCTTGGACCAGTCGGCCGGGGCCGGCCGGGAGGGTGTGAAGAAGCGGTACTCCAGGGAGACCTGGTTGCCGTCCACGATCTGGGTGGGTTCCCGGCGGGAGGGGGTCGTGGAGACGTTGTAGCCGCCGGTGTAGAAGACCGTCGGGCGGCTGGTGTCCTTGTGCAGCACGGTGATCCGCTGCTGGAAGGTGCCCTTGGACGGGTGCCGGTGGTCGACCGGCTGCGTGAAGTTCAGGACGAAGTACCGGTAGCCGGGGTACGGCTTCTCCTGGACCAGGCTCATGCCGGGTATCGCCAGGAGCCGGTCCTTGATGTCGGGCTCGGACTGGGCGGCGGTGGCCGCGCCCGCTGTGCTCAGCGTGCCTATGAACACCGTGAGCGCCAGCAGCCATCTGAGCGCCTTGCGCATGCGCACTCTCCCCTGTGAGACAGATGTGCGCCGGAAGCTAGCGGAGCAACTGCCGTGACACCAGAGGGGGTTGTGCGGTTTACGCGGATCCGCGGCTTACGCGGCCGTGCGACCCGGAAACTCGCGCGGCCCGGGGTCGGGCGGGCCGCGGGCCGGGGCGGTTCAGCACAGGATCCAGCCGGAGCTGACCGAGTCGCGCCCCACCGAGCCCCGCACCCACACGCAGCGCTGCCCGGCGTGCACGGTCACCGGGCCGGCGTGGTGCCGGAACCGGCCCGCGTCCACGACCGGCCGGTTGCCCCGGGCCTGGACGCTGACGGACATCGCGCGCCGGGCGCCGGGGTGCCGGGCGACGGTGACGGCGCAGACGTAGCCGTTGCGCTTGTAGACGTGCACGACGCCGGTGCCGAAGGGCAAAGTGCGTATCTCGTGTCCGGCGCAGGAACCGGCCGGGGCCGCCTGGGCGGCGCCGGGCACCGCGAGGGCCAGCGCGCCGGAGGCGGCCAGCGCGGCCGCACCGAGCGCCAGACGCCGGCGTATCGCACCACAGTCCATCGTCGTCCCTCCCCGTACCGCGGTCGTACGTCCCCGGTATACGTGACCGACGACCGTACTGATGTACGGACGCGCCGCACGTGCCGGATGGTTGCACGGCCGCCGGGCCGGCCGTGCGCCGGGGCTCAGCGGATGGCGCCGACCGGCTCCTCCGGCTCGGACCGGCCGACGAACGTCCGCCACAGCTCCGCGTACCGGCCGTCGCGGGCCAGCAGCTCGTCGTGGGTGCCGTCCTCCACCACCCGGCCGTGGTCCATCACCACCACCCGGTCGGCGCGCGCCGCCGTGGTCAGCCGGTGTGCGACCACCAGTGTGGTGCGGCGGCCCGCCAGCCGGTCGGTGGCCTGGTTGACCTGGGCCTCGGTGGCCAGGTCGAGAGCGGCCGTGGCCTCGTCGAGGAGCAGCACGTCCGGGTCGACCAGTTCGGCCCGGGCGAGCGCGATGAGCTGGCGTTGGCCGGCCGAGAGGTTGCGGCCGCGCTCGGCGACCTCGTGCAGGTAGCCGCCGTCGAGCGTGGCGATCATCTCGTGCGCGCCGACCGCCCGCGCCGCCGCCTCCACCTCGGCGTCGGTGGCCTCGGGACGGCCGTAGGCGATGGCGTCCCGGACGGTGCCCGGGAAGAGGTACGCCTCCTGCGGGACCACCCCGAGGCGGTGCCGGTACGAGGTCAGGTCCAGGGTGCGCAGGTCCGTGCCGTCGGCCGTGACCCGGCCGGAGGTGGGGTCGTAGAACCGGGCCACCAGCTTCACCAGGGTCGACTTGCCGGCCCCCGTCTCGCCGACGAAGGCGACCGTCTGCCCGGCCGGGATCGTCAGGTCGACGCCGGTCAGCGCCTCCTCGTCGGCACCGTAGGCGAAGTGCACGTCCTCGAAGGCGATGTCGCCGCGCAGGGAGCCGACCTCGCGGGGCTCGTCGGCGGCGCCGGTGGAGGCCGGCTCGCGCAGCAGTTCCTGGATGCGGCCGAGGGAGACGGTGGCCTGCTGGTAGCCGTCGAAGACCTGGGAGAGCTGCTGGACGGGGGCGAAGAACAGGTCGATGTAGAGCAGGTACGCCACCAGCGCGCCCGTGGTCAGGGTGGCCGCCTCCACCCGGCCGGCGCCGGTGACCAGCACGGCGGCCGCGGCGACCGAGGACAGGAGCTGGACGAAGGGGAAGTAGACCGAGATCAGCCACTGGCCGCGGATGCGCGCGGCGCGGTAGCTCTCGCTGCGCCCGGCGAACCGGCGGGCGCCGTCCGGCTCGCGGCGGAACGCCTGAACGATCCTGAGCCCGGCCACCGACTCCTGCAGGTCCGCGTTGACCAGCGAGACCCGTTCACGGGCGAGTTCGTACGCCTTCACGCTGGCCCGGCGGAAGAAGAAGGTGGCGACGACGAGCGGGGGCAGGGTGGCGAAGACGACCAGGGCGAGCTGCACGTCGATCACCAGCAGGGCGGCCATGATGCCGAAGAAGGTGACGACCGAGACGAACGCCGTGACCAGGCCGGTCTGCAGGAAGGTGGAGAGGGCGTCGACGTCCGTCGTCATCCGGGTCATGATCCGGCCGGTCAGCTCGCGCTCGTAGTAGTCGAGGCCGAGCCGCTGGAGCTGGGCGAAGATCTTCAGCCGCAGGGCGTACAGCACGCGCTCGCCGGTGCGGCCGGTCATCCGGGTCTCGCCGACC
Source organism: Streptomyces sp. NPDC056580 (assembly GCF_042793175.1). NCBI lineage: Bacteria > Bacillati > Actinomycetota > Actinomycetes > Kitasatosporales > Streptomycetaceae > Streptomyces > Streptomyces sp. NPDC056580. The sequence goes on from NZ_JBHTVE010000011.1 coordinate 76,364, forward strand.
TGCGCGGCCCACTGCACCAGCACGGTGAGCAGGCCCAGCAGCGACGCCGCCCACACCGCGCCCAGGGCCATGCGGCTCACGCCCTGGTCGATGCCGTGCCGGATCAGCACCGGCAGCAGCAGGCCGGCGCCGGCGTCCACGGCGACCAGCAGCAGGCTGACCAGCAGCGGCAGGCCGAAGCCGTGCAGCAGGCGGCGCAGGCCGTACGACTCCTCGGCGCGTACCGCGCGGGCCTCGTCGACGTCGGGGGTGTCGGTGGCCGGGGGCAGCGCCTCGACCTGGGCGAGGAGCTCGGGGGTGGCGGGGGTGCCCGCCATGGCCGCGTCCCTGGGCCGGCGCTCACCCGTCCACAGCCGGGGGGTGATGCCGCGCTCGGCGTCGAACTCGGCGTCCAGCTCCTCGCGCAGGCTGGTGTCCTCCTGCGGCTCGGCGGGGCCGGTGTGGCCCGGGGAGACGCCGCCCAGCTCGTCGGGGTCGGTGAGCAGCCGGCGGTACAGGGCGCAGCGCTCCTGCAGTTCCTCGTGGGTGCCGAGGTCGGCGAGCCGGCCGCCGTCCAGGACGGCGATGCGGTCGGCGAGGTTCAGGGTGGAGCGGCGGTGCGCGATGAGCAGGGTCGTACGGCCCTCCATCACGTGCTTCAGCGCCTCGTGGATCTCGTGCTCGACGCGGGCGTCCACGGCGGAGGTGGCGTCGTCCAGGACCAGCAGGCGCGGGTCGGTCAGCAGGGCGCGGGCGAGTGCGACGCGCTGGCGCTGGCCGCCGGAGAGGGTCAGTCCGTGCTCGCCGACCTTGGTGTCGTAGCCCTCGGGCAGTTCGGAGATGAACCGGTCGGCCTGGGCGGCGCGGGCGGCGGCCTCGATCTCCTCCTGGGTCGCGTCCGGGCGGCCGTAGGCGATGTTCGCGCCGACGGTGTCGGAGAACAGGAACGAGTCCTCGGGCACCAGGCCGATCGCGGCCCTGAGCGAGTCGAGGGTCAGCTCGCGCACGTCGTGCCCGCCGATCAGGACGGCGCCCCGGGTGACGTCGTAGAAGCGCGGCAGCAGCAGCGAGACGGTGGACTTGCCCGAGCCGGAGGAGCCGACCACGGCCAGGGTCTCGCCGGGCCGGATCTCGAAGCTGAGGCCGTCGAGGACGGGACGCCCCTGGTCGTAGCCGAACGACACGTCGTCGAACTCGACGGTCGCGGGCGCGTCGGCCGGGAGGGTCTTGGCGCCCTCCTGAAGGGTCGGCTCGGTGTCGATCAGCTCCAGCACGCGCTCGGTGCCGGCCCGGGCCTGCTGCCCGACGGTGAGGACCACGGCGAGCATGCGGACCGGGCCGACGAGCTGGGCGAGGTAGGTGGAGAAGGCGACGAAGGTGCCGAGGGTGATGTGCCCGCGCACGGCCAGCCAGCCGCCGAGGGCGAGCATGACGACCTGGCCGAGGGCGGGCACCGCCTGCAGGGCCGGGGTGAACCTGCTGTTCAGCCGGACGGTGCGCAGCCGCCCCGCGAAGAGCTTGCGGCCGACCTCGCGCAGCTTCCCGGTCTCCTGCTCCTCCTGCCCGAACCCCTTGACCACCCGCACGCCGCTCACCGCACCGTCCACCACGCCGGCCACGGCGGCGGCCTGCGCCTGGGCGTACCAGGTGGCGGGGTGGAGCTTGCTGCGGCTGCGCTTGGCGATCGCGTACAGGGCCGGGGCCACGGCCAGGGCGACCAGGGTCAGCGGCAGCGACAGCCACGCCATGATCACCAGGGACATCACGAAGAGCAGCACGTTCCCGATGGTCATCGGGAGCATGAAGAGCAGGCCCTGGATGAGTTGGAGGTCGCTGGTGGCCCGGCCGACCACCTGGCCGGTGGACAGCTCGTCCTGGCGGCGGCCGTCGAGGCGGGTGATCGTGCCGTACATCTCGGTCCGCAGGTCGTGCTGGACGTCGAGGGCGAGCCGTCCGCCGTAGTAGCGGCGGACGAAGGTGAAGACGTAGACCAGGACGGCCGCGCCGAGCAGGGCGCCGGCCCACACCGCCATGGAGCGGGTGTGGGCGCCGATCACGTCGTCGATGATCACCTTGGTGAACAGCGGGACGACGGCCATGACGGCCATGCCGCCGAGGGAGGAGCCGAGGGCGAGGACGACGTCCTTCGGATACCGCCAGGCGTAGCCCGCCAGCCGCCGTGCCCATCCCCGCTGCGCTGCCACGCCGGTGCCTTCCTGTCGTCCTGCTCTACCGGAAGGCACCAACGCCGGGGCGTGCGGATTTCATCCCCCTGCAACAAAACGGGGCCGGGCGCCGGGCCGTCACCGCCGGTGACGGAGCCGTCTCAGCCCTGCGGCGGCACCGCGACGTGCGCCTCGCTCGGGGTGCTGGTCGGGGTGTAGCGGGCGACGCCGGACGTCGTCGGCACCAGGTCCTTGTGGATCGCCTTGGCGACGTTCTGGATGGTGGTGACGCCGTAGCTCATGGTGCTGTTGCCGTGCGTCAGCACGGACATCATGTAGTCGTGGCCGCCGCCGTCGAAGGTGCCGAGGCTGTGCACCCGCCAGCCGTGCGTGGAGCGCTGCAGCCAGCCGTTCTTGACGTGCACCGTGACCGTGGACGGCGCTCCGGCCGGCGTGCCCCAGCGCTGCGAGGAGACGACCTGGTTCATGAGCTTGAGGATGTATGCGCGGGAGTTGTCGCTCAGCACGCTGTTCCTGGCCGTGACGAGCTTGAGCAGCTTCTGCTCGTCGGTGACGTTCTCCTGGGTCAGGCCCCAGTAACCGTTCGCGCCCGGGACCGTGCTCGTCATCCCGGCGGCGGACAGGAAGCCCTTGATCTTCGTCATGCCGAGCTGCTTCCAGAGCGTGCTGGTCGCGTTGTTGTCCGACTTGGTGATCATGGCCTTGGCGAGCGAGGCCTCACGGTCGGTCAGGTACCGGTTGTGCTTCTTGGCGTCCCACAGCAGCGTGGCGAGGACGGTGACCTTGACGGTGCTGGCCGAGTCGTAGGCGGTGGTGGCGCGCAGGGTGCAGGTGGTCTTGGTGGACCGGTCGTACAGACCGATCGCGACGGTGCCCTTGCGGCCCGCGAGGGCCGCGGTGATGTCCTGCTTCAGCTTGGCGGCCAGGCCCGCCTTGGCGGACGTGCAGCTGACGGTGGGCGTCGTCGCCGCGGCGGCCGGCCCGGCGGCGACGGCCGGCACGAGCACCACGGCGCCGAGGGCGGCCGCGAGCGCTCCGGCGCGTATGGATGTGCGGGGAGTCATGCATGCGTTGACTCACCGGGGCGGGTGACGGTTGTACGTGTGGTCGGTCACGGGTGCGGCAATACTCCCCTCATGCCGCAGACGGAAGGTCAACTCACGCAGTCCGGGCGCCTGTTCGCGGCACTGGCCGTGCTGCGCCAACTCGCCCGGCCGGAGCGGGAGCTGCTCACCCCGGACGCCGCGCCGAACCCGAAGGACAGCCCGGAGATACGCATCGGGCGCGTCAGGGTCGACCTGTACGAGGCGCTCACGAAGATCCGCGGGCGGGGCGGCGAGCACTGGAAGGCCGCATCGGAGATATTCCAGTCGATCCCGGGCTTCCTCACAGCTGGGCCGGTCCCCTCGGACAACATCAACGACGGCGAACTCGCGCGGCACCGGGCGGGTTACGAGGCCCAGCTGGCCGAGTACAAGGAGAAGTGGCCCCAGCTCTTCACCTAGGACCGCTCGGCCCGTCGCGCCGGCCGACCGCTCACCCCGGCCGGCGTGCCGCAGGCCGTCGCAGCGCCGAATGACCGTTGGGACAAACGGACTTGACGGGTTCCGGCACACAACGGTCACCTCCGCTTCACCACCATTTATGCATGCCCATGTCACGCTCCGGTCGTCCGCTCAATCAACCCGCGTAGATCGGCCCCCACATGACCGTGACGCACATACACCGTTGGAAGACTCCGGCACTGGCCGTCTCGGCCCTGCTCGTCGGGCTCACCCTGCCCACGGCGATCGCCGCCCCGGCGAGCGCGACGACGACCTCGTACGACAGCACGTACTACAAGAACGCCGTCGGCAAGACGGGCGCGAGCCTCAAGTCCTCGCTGCACACCATCATCAGCAGCCAGAGCAAGATCTCGTACTCGGCGGTCTGGAACGCGCTGAAGGTCACCGACCAGGACCCGAACAACAGCAACAACGTGATCCTGCTCTACAGCGGCGTCTCACGGGCCAAGTCCCTCAACGGCGGCAGCACCGGTGACTGGAACCGCGAGCACGTGTGGGCCAAGTCGCACGGCGACTTCGGCGAGGTGACCGGCCCCGGCACCGACCTGCACCACCTGCGCCCCGCGGACGTCCAGGTCAACAGCGTCCGCGGCAACAAGGACTTCGACAACGGCGGCAGTGCGGTCAGCGGCGGGGGCGGCAGCCTCACCGACTCCGACTCCTTCGAGCCACGCGACGCGGACAAGGGCGACGTGGCCCGCATGATCCTCTACATGGCGGTCCGCTACGACGGGGGCGACGGCTTCGCCGACCTGGAGCCCAACGAGAAGGTCGACAACGGCAGCAACCCGTACATCGGCAAGCTGTCCGTCCTCAAGCAGTGGAACGACGAGGACCCGCCGAGCGCCTTCGAGGAGAAGCGCAACCAGGTCATCTACGACACCTACCAGCACAACCGCAACCCGTTCATCGACCACCCGGAGTGGGTCGACGCGATCTGGTAGACGCGCGAAGGCGGTGGACCTCCCCCCGCGCGAAGGCGGTGGACCTCCCCCCGCGCGGGGGAGGTCCACCGCCGTCCGGCGTCCGGCGCGGCCGGTCAGCCCAGATGGGTCGGCGCGAACATCCGCAGCACCGCCGGCAGGACCACCACCGACGGGCCGGGGGACGCCAGCGCCTTCGCCAGGTCCTCCTCCAGGGTCTCGGGGCTCGTGCGCACGCCCGGCACCCCGAAGGACTCGGCCAGGGCCACGTAGTCCGGGCGGGTCAGTTCCGTCGCCGTGGCCTGGCCGAAGGCGTCGGTCATGTACTCGCGCAGGATGCCGTAGCCGCCGTCGTCGACGATCAGCCAGGTGACCGGCAGGTCGTACTGGCGGGCCGTGGCCAGTTCGGCGATCGAGTAGAGGGCGCCGCCGTCGCCGGAGACCGCGAGGACCGGACGGGAGGGGTCGGCCGCCGCCGCGCCGAGTGCCGCCGGGAAGCCGTAGCCGAGGCCGCCGGCGCCCTGGGCGGAGTGCATGGTGTTCGTGCCCCGGGGGTCGAACGCCGACCAGGCCCAGTAGGCCAGGATCGTCATGTCCCAGAAGGACGGGGAGCCGGTCGGCAGGGCGCGGCGGACGGCGGCCAGCACATTCTGCTCCAGGGTGAGTTCCTGGGCGGCGATGCGGTCCGCGACCTTGGCCAGCAGATCCCGTACCCGCTGCGGCGCCGACTCGTCCGTACGGTCCTCCACCGTCTCCAGCAGGGCCTGGAGGGCGAGGCGGGCGTCCGCGTGGATGCCGAGGGCCGGGTGGTTGGACTCCAGTTTGCCGAGGTCGGCCTCGATCTGGATCACCCGGCCACGGGGCCTGAACGTGTGGTAGTTCGAGGAGAGTTCGCCGAGGCCGGAGCCGACCACGAGGAGGACGTCGGCGTCCTCCAGGAAGTCGGTGGTGTGGCGGTCCTCCAGCCAGGACTGCAGGGAGAGGGGGTGCTCCCAGGGGAAGGCGCCCTTGCCGCCGAAGGTCGTCACCACCGGGGCGTCCAGCTTCTCCGCCAGCGCCTTCAGCTTCCCGGCCGCATCGGCCCGTACGACTCCGCCGCCCGCGATGATCGCCGGGCGGGCCGCGCGGGACAGCAGGTCGGCGGCGACCGCCGTGAGTTCGGGGCGCGGGACCAGGTCGTCGGGGGCGGCGTCCATCGCCGTCACCACCGGCAGCGGGGTTCGGGAGAGCAGCACGTCCTGGGGGATCTCCACCCACACCGGGCCGTGCGGAGCGGTCAGCGCCGACTTCCACGCCTCGGCGATCGCCGACGGGATCTGCGACTGGGTGCGGACGGTGTGGACGGACTTGACCACGCCCCGGAACGAGGCCGACTGGTCGGGGAGTTCGTGCAGGTAGCCGTGGCGCCCGCCGCCCAGCCCGGCGGTCGGGACCTGGCTGCTGATCGCCAGCACCGGGGCGGAGGCGGCGGCCGCCTCCTGGAGCGCGGCCAGCGAGGTCAGCGCGCCCGGGCCGGTGGAGAGCAGCAGCGGGGCCGCCTCACCGGTGACCCGGCCGTACGCGTCCGCCGCGAAGCCCGCGTTGTTCTCCACCCGCAGGCCGACGTAGCGCAGCGACGAGCGGCGCAGGGCGTCGAACATGCCGAGGGCGTGCTGGCCGGGCAGGCCGAAGACGGTGGTCGCGCCCAGCCCGGCCAGGGTCTCCACGACCAGGTCTCCGCCCGTGCGCCCGGGGGGAGGGTTCAGCGCGGTCGAGATCTCTGCCTCGGTCGGGCGGAGCACCAGGTCGTGGTCGTGAGTCACTTCGCTTACGCGTCCTTCCGGGCCGCCGCGATCTGGCGGCTCATGATGGTGGTCAGTTCGTAGGCCGTGTGAGAGGCCGCCACCGAGGTGATCTCCGCGTGGTCGTACGCGGGGGCCACCTCCACGAGGTCCGCCGACACCAGGTTGCAGGAGGCGAGCCCGCGCAGGATCTCCAGCAGCTCGCGGGAGGTCATGCCGCCCGCCTCCGGGGTGCCGGTGCCGGGCGCGTGGGCCGGGTCGAGGCAGTCGATGTCGATGGAGATGTACAGCGGGCGGTCGCCGATGCGCTGGCGGAGCTGGTCGGCCACCTCGTCGGCGCCCCGGCGGTAGACGTCCGCCGAGGTGACGATGCCGAAGCCCATCTTCTCGTCGTCGGTGAGGTCCTGCTTGCCGTACAGCGGGCCGCGGGTGCCGACGTGGGAGAGCGCCTCGGTGTCGAGGATGCCCTCCTCCACCGCGCGGCGGAACGGGGTGCCGTGGGTGTACTCGGCGCCGAAGTAGGTGTCCCAGGTGTCCAGGTGGGCGTCGAAGTGGAGCAGGGCCACCGGGCCGTGCTTCTTCGCCACCGAGCGCAGCAGCGGCAGCGCGATGGTGTGGTCGCCGCCGAGGGTCATCAGGCGGGCGCCGGTGCCCAGCAGGTCGTCGGCGGCCGCCTCGATGGTCTCCACGGCCTCGTTGATGTTGAACGGGTTCACGGCGATGTCGCCGCCGTCCGCGACCTGCGCGAGGGCGAAGGGGGAGGCGTCCTGCGCCGGGTTGTACGGGCGCAGCAGCCGGGACGCCTCGCGGATGGCGTTGCCGCCGAAGCGGGCGCCCGGCCGGTACGAGACGCCGGAGTCGAACGGCACGCCCACCACGGCGATGTCGGCGGCGCCGACCTCGTCAAGGCGGGGCAACCGGGCGAAGGTCGCGGGGCCGGCGTACCGCGGGACGCGGGAGGAGTCGACAGGGCCGCGGGGCGTCTCGTTGCTGCTCATGGTCAATTGCCTTCTTTCCAGCGCTTCATCACGCTTGTACTGCTTTCCTTACGACTCTACTGGTGAGCCGCTACCGGTTCGGACGCGAGTTCGGGGGTGCGTCCCGCGAGGCGTTCCCGCCAGGCGGCGAGGACGGCCTCGTCGGTGGGCCGGGTCGCCAGGGAGACGGCGACGTAGGCGACGAGGGAGGCGAGCAGGCCGTAGTAGACCGGCTCGTTGGCGAGGATGCCGTAGCCGGCCATCAGGCCGATCACGGCGAGGCCGCCGACGGCCACGGAGGCCAGCGCGCCCTGCGCGGTGCCGCGCTTCCACAGCAGGCCGCCGAGGATGGGCACGAGCAGGCCGCCGACGAGGAGGTTGTAGGCGACCGTCAGTGCCTCGACGACGTTGTTCAGGGCGATCGCGGTGCCGATCACCGCGAGGCCCATGACCAGGATGAAGACCCGGTTGCCCCGGACCTCGTCGTGCTCCTCGCCGGGGCGCCTGCCCACGCCCCGCAGCCGCGACCAGATGTCGTTGTTGGCGACGGTGGCGCAGGCGATCAGGGCGCCGGAGGAGGTCGACATCACGGCGGCGAGGGCGGCGGCCAGCACCAGGCCGCGCACGCCGACGGGCAGTTCGTCCTTGACGATGGTGGCGAACGCGTCGTCCGGGCTGCCCAGCTTGGGGTACAGCACCTTGGCGGCGGTGCCGATCACGGCGCCGGCGAGGGCGTAGGCCAGGCAGTAGGTGCCGGCGACCGTGCCGCCCCACTTGGCGGTCCGGTCACCGCGGGCGGTGAACACGCGCTGCCAGATGTCCTGGCCGATCAGCATGCCGAAGGTGTAGATCAGCACGTAGGTGAAGATCGTCTCGCCGCCGATGCCCAGCGGGTCGAAGTACGAGGTGGGCAGCTTGGCCTTCATCTCGGAGAAGCCGCCCGCCTTGACCACCGCGATGGGCAGGAGCAGCAGGAGCACTCCGATCGTCTTGACGACGAACTGCACCATGTCGGTGAGGGTGATCGACCACATGCCGCCCAGCGTCGAGTACGCGACGACGATCGAGCCGCCGAGGATGATCGCGACGGTGCGGTTCATGTCGAAGAGGACGTCGAAGATGGTGGCGTACGCGATGGTCGACGTCACCGCCAGCATGAGGGTGTACGCCCACATGACCAGGCCGGAGATCACGCCCGCCCGGCCGCCGTATCTGAGGTCCAGCATCTCGGAGACCGTGTAGACCTTCAGCCGGGCGATGCGCGCCGAGAAGAAGACGGACAGGGCCAGCAGGCCGAGGCCGATGGTGAAGACCATCCACGCGCCGGAGAGGCCGTACTGGTAGCCGAGCCCGACGCCGCCGATGGTGGACGCGCCGCCGAGAACGATCGCGGCCATGGTGCCGGAGTACATGGCGGGCCCGAGGCGCCGGCCGGCCACCAGGAACTCGCTCTTGGACTTGGCGCGGCGCATGCCCCACCAGCCCATGGCCAGCATGCCGGCGAGGTAGACGACGATCACTGTGTAGTCGACGGCCATGTGGGGCCCTCCTTCGCGCACATCCGGTGGCGTGTCGTGCGGTTGCAACGGGGACGTGACGGCAGCGGTTCGCGGGGACATCCGCCCGTACCCGCGGCTGCCGGACTGACTTGACACTAGGTGGCCGGAAAGCGACTGCGAAGTGTACGTTTCATCCATATGCACGGGGCTGAATGGAGGGAACGCACACCATGCCGGAACCGGTCGCCCCGGCGGTCCCGCCGACCCCGCCGGTCGCGCTCTCGGCCCTGCTGGCCCGGGAGGACCTCGCCCTGCGCCAGATCGCGGGCCCGGCCGGCCCGTCCCTGGTGATCCACGGCGCGCACACCTCGGAGATGGCCGACCCGTACCCGTACCTGCTGGGCGGCGAGCTGCTGCTGACGGCCGGGGTGCACATCCCGCAGGGGGCGGAGGCGGGCAGGTTCGACGACTACGTCTCCCGGGTCGTGGCGGCGGGCGGCGCGGCCCTCGGCTTCGGGGTGGCCCCCGTGCACGACACCGTGCCGCCCGCCCTGGTCGCGGCCTGCGACGCGCAGGGACTCCCGCTGCTGGAGGTGCCGCCGCGGACGACCTTCTCGGGGGTGGCCCGCGCGGTCTGGCAGCTCATGGCCCAGGCCCGGCTGGCCGAACTGCGCCGCGTGACCGACGCCCAGCAGAGCCTCGCCGCGGCGGCCTCCCGCCCGGACCCGGTGCCCTCGGTGCTGCGCCAGCTCGCCCAGCGCCTGGGCGGCCACGCGATCCTCTTCGGCCCGGACGGCACCGGCATCGCGCAGGCCGGCCGCACGGTGCCCGACGAGGTTCGCGAGGCCCTGTCGCAGCTGAGGCAGGTCGTCCGCCCGACCGGCCCACGCTCCCCGGAACCGGACCGGGGCACGGCGGGCGCGCCCGGCGCCGGGGGGCTGGGGGCCGGGGGCGTCAGGGCGGGTGGCGCCGGGGGATCCGGCGGCGGTGGAGCGGACGGTTTCGGCGGTCCGCGGACGGGTGGCCCCCGCCCCGGCGACCCGGGCTCGGCCACGGTCAGCGGCCCACAAGCAGGCGGCGGAAGCCGGAGGGGCCGCGGGAACCCGGAGGCGGGCGGCTCCGGAGCCGGCGGCCCGGGAGCGGGCGGCACCCGGGGCCCGCAAGCGGTCAGCGGCGGAAGCCCGAAGGCGCCCGGCGTGGGCGGTCCCACGCCGGGTGAGCCCGGCCTCGCCGCGCCCGCCGCCCCCGTGCCCGTGTCCGTTCCCCGGCCGGCCCCCTCCTCGGCCACCGACACCCTCGGTGACACCCACCTCGCCGCCTACGCCCTCGGGGCCGGCGAGGGGTTCGTGCTCGGGGTCGCCTCCGGGCAGCGCGGGCCCGGGGACCACACCATCGCCTCCGTCGCCGCCGTGCTGCTCTCGCTGCTGACCGGCGAGCACCAGAGCGGCTCGGGCGCGGCCCGGTCCGCCGCGCTCGTGCGGCTGCTGCTCGGTTCGTCCCCCGAGGAGGTCGCGCCGCTGCTCGGGGACGGCCGCTGGATCGTCGTGCACGCCCGGCCGGAGGCCCAGTCGCCGGACGCCGTGGCCGCCTCCGCGCTGGGCGCCGCCCTCGGCTCGCCGCTGGTGGACGTGGGCCGGGACGTGGTGAGGGTGCTGGCGCCCGCCGAGCGGGAGCCCGTGCCCCAGCCGGGCTGGACCCTCGGGGTCAGCGCGGCCGCCGGCCCCGGCGAGTGGCCAGCCGCCGACAGCCAGGCGGCCCGCGCGCTCGCCCGCGCCCGCGCCACCCGCGTCCCGCTGGTCCGGCACGGGGCCAGGCCGGGCCTGGCGGAACTGGTGCCCCGGGCGGACGCCCAGGCGCACGCCCGTGCGCTGCTCGGGCCGCTCGGCGCCCAGCCCGCGCTCGCCGAGACGCTGCGCACCTGGCTCTCGCTGCACGGCAGTTGGGACCGCACGGCGGTGGCGCTCGACGTGCACCGCAACACGGTGCGGCAGCGGATCGCCCGCTGCGCCGCGCTGTTGGGCGCCGACCTGGACGACGCGGATGTGCGCATGGAGCTGTGGTTCGCGCTGCGGCAGGGCTGAGCGAGGCCGCTGGGGCCGGGGGTTGCGGAGGAACCCAGTGATCCAGGTCCCAGCGTGCGGGACGGCGAGGACGCGTCCGGCCGGCTGCCCTCACAATGGGAGGCATGCCGATACCCGGGACACCCAGCCGCGCCCAGCTCGTCGACCATCTGGTGAGGACCCGTATCGCGGGGGACGTCGCCACGCCCCGCGAGAACAACCTCTCCCACTACCGCAGGCTGGCCAACGGCGAGCGCAACTTCTGGCTGGGGCTGGAACTGGGCGACCGCTGGGCGGACGAGCAGGACGTGCTCGCGGTGATGGCCGAGCGGGTGGGCGTCAACGACGACCCCGAGTACCGGTACGGGCAGGACACCATCGACCCCGAGCTGACCGTCGACGCGCTGGACCGGCTGGCCGCCCGGCTGCGCAAGGCGGCCGAGGGACGCCAGCGGGTGCTGTTCGCCACCGGTCACCCGGGCGGTCTGCTCGACGTGCACCGGGCCACGGCCGCGGCGCTGCGCGCCGCCGGCTGCGAGATCGTGGTCATCCCGGACGGGCTGCATACGGACGAGGGTTACGTCATGCAGTTCGCGGACGTGGCCGTCCTGGAGCACGGCGCGACACTGTGGCACACGCACTCCGGCGAGCCGATGCGGGCCATCCTGACCGGACTTGAGCGCGAAGGGCGTCCGCTGCCTGACCTGGTGGTCGCCGACCACGGCTGGGCCGGGTACGCCGGCCAGCACGGCGTCGACTCCGTCGGGTACGCCGACTGCAACGACCCGGCGCTCTTCCTCGCCGAGTCCGAGGGAACCGTGCAGGTGACGGTGCCGCTCGACGACCACGTGGTCAGCCCGCGCCACTACGACCCCATGACGGCGTATCTGCTGGCGGGGGCGGGCCTCGACTAGCCCCCCGCCGGCCGGCACGGCGGATGTGCGGCTCCGTGGCCGGAGCCGCACATCGTCATCTCAGGTGGTGGTCGGTTCAGCGACCCCCGTAGCCACCGCCGCCGTGGTCGCCACCGCCGCCGTGGTCGCCACCGCCGTAGCCGCCGTGGTCACCGCCACCGTGGTCGCCGCCGTAGCCGCCATAGTCACCGCCATAGCCGCCGTGGTCGCCGCCGTAGCCGCCGTGGTCGCCGCCATAGCCGCCGTGGTCGCCGCCATAGCCGCCGTAGTCGCCGCCATAGCCGTAGTCGTCGTCATCGCCGTTCCACCACCGGTCGTGGTGGTTGGAGTGGTCGTTGCCTCCCCAGTCCCGGCTGTGGCTGTAGGAGCCGTGGTCACTGTGGTCGGAGGCCGAGGCGGTGCCCGCCGCACCCATCGCCGCACCGCCTGCCAGCAGCAGGCCGGTGGCGGACAGGGCGACAAGGCGCCTCGTGCGCTGTGCTCGCATGGAAATACCTTCCATCCCTGGGTGGATGGCCGCCGCCGCGGATCAAGAGGGAAGAGCGGGGCGGTCGGGAGAGTCCGTCGCAGCGTGTGGACCACGACGTGCGTCACCTTGCCGGCGCCTGCGGCCCACCCGTACGCCATCGCGCACCCGGGTGCCGCGGCTGAGGTCCGGTTGTCCCGCGATCTCGCCGACCAGGCATGCCGTGCACTGCGGCTTCACTCCAGAGCCTAGTCCCCCATGTGTCACACGTCACTTTGAGCAGGCAACTATTTGCCGCCGTTCCGAAAAAGGTCCCGGGGGGCCGTCCGCCCCCGGCGGCGGGCGCGGGGAACGGCGGCACCGCCCGCGCCCACCGCCCCGAACTGCGGCCCCGGACAACGCCGGAGCCGCTTCCGGTCCGGGTCAGCGGGGGACGCGGACGACGCCCTCCTGGATGACCGAGATGGCCAGCCGGCCGTCCTGGGTGTAGATGCGGGCCTGGCCGAGGCCCCGGCCGCCGTGCGCGGACGGCGACTCCTGGTCGTAGAGCAGCCACTCGTCGGCGCGGAAGGGCCGGTGGAACCACATCGCATGGTCCAGGGACGCCCCGACGACGTCCCCGACCGCCCAGCCGCCGCGGCCGTGCGCGAGCAGCACGGAGTCGAGGAGGGTCATGTCGGAGACATAGGTGGCGAGCACGACGTGCAGCAGGGGGTCGTCGTCGAGCTTGCCGTTGGTGCGGAACCACACCTGGGAGTGCGGTTCGCGCGGCTCGCCGAACCTGCCGTACGGCGGCTCGTCCACGTAGCGCAGGTCGATCGCCTCGCGGGCCTCGAGGAAGCGCTCCACGACCTCGGGCGCGAGATGGGCGTAGCCGCGCATCCGCTCCTGGGAGGTGGGCAGCGTGGCCGGGTCGGGCGCGGCCGGCATGGTGGTCTGGTGGTCGAGCCCCTCCTCGTACGTCTGGAAGGACGCCGAGAGGTGGAAGATCGGCTTGCCGTGCTGCACGGCGACCACCCGTCGGGTGGTGAAGGACCGGCCGTCGCGGATGCGGTCGACGCTGTAGACGATCGGCGCGCCGGGGTCGCCCGGCCGCAGGAAGTACGCGTGCAGGGAGTGGGCCTGCCGGTCGGCGGGGACCGTGCGCCCCGCGGCGACCAGCGCCTGCGCCGCGACCTGCCCGCCGAAGACGCGGGGTACGACCGCGGAGCGGGACCGGCCGCGGAAGATGTCCTCCTCGATCTGCTCGAGGTCGAGCAGATCGAGGAGGTCCTGAAGTGCCTGGCTCATGGGGTGGTTGTACCCGCCGGTGATTGCGCGGACCTTACAGGCCCATGTCCTTGGCGATGATCGTCTTCATGATCTCGCTGGTGCCGCCGTAGATGCGGTTGACGCGGTTGTCCGCGTACAGGCGGGCGATCGGGTACTCGTTCATGTAGCCGTAGCCGCCGTGGAGCTGGAGGCAGCGGTCGATGACGCGGTGCGCGACCTCGGTGCAGAAGAGCTTGGCGGAGGCGGCCTCGGCGGGGGTCAGCTCGCCGGCGTCCAGGGCCTCGGTCGCGCGGTCGGCGACGGCCTCGGCGGCGTCCACCTCGGCCTGGCAGGCGGCCAGCTCGAACTTGGTGTTCTGGAAGTGGGCGACCGGCTTGCCGAAGACGGTGCGCTCCTGGACGTACTGCTTGGCGAACCGGACGGCGGCCTTGGCTTGGGCGTAGGCGCCGAAGGCGATGCCCCAGCGCTCGGAGGCCAGGTTGTGGCCGAGGTAGTAGAAGCCCTTGTTCTCCTCGCCGAGGAGGTCCTCGACGGGTACCTTGACGTCGACGAAGGCCAGTTCGGCGGTGTCGGACGTGCGCAGGCCCAGCTTGTCCAGCTTGCGGCCGATGGAGTAGCCCTCGGACTTGGTGTCCACGGCGAACAGGGAGATGCCGTGGCGGCGGTCCTCGGCGGTCGGCGCGGAGGTCCGGGCGCAGACGATCACCTTGTCGGCGTGCACACCGCCGGTGATGAAGGTCTTGGCGCCGTTGAGGACGTAGTGCGTGCCGTCCTCGGAGAGCTTGGCGGTGGTCTTCATGCCCGCGAGGTCGGAGCCGGTGCCGGGCTCGGTCATCGCGATGGCCCACATCTCCTCGCCGGTGACGAACTTCGGCAGGAAACGCTTCTTCTGCTCGTCCGTGGCCAGCATCTTGATGTACGGCAGCGCGAGCAGCACGTGCACGCCGGAGCCGCCGAACTGCACGCCGGCGCGGGCGGTCTCCTCGTAGAGGACGGCCTCGAACTTGTGGCTGTCCATACCCGCGCCGCCGAACTCCTCGGGCACGTTGATCCCGAAGATGCCCAGCTCGCCGAGCTTGTAGTAGAAGTCGCGCGGCGCCTGGCCGGCGGCGAACCACTCGTCGTAGACGGGGACGACCTCGGCCTCGATGAAGGCGCGAAGGGTCTCCCGGAACGCCTCGTGATCCTCGTTGAACACCGTACGGCGCACGACCGCCACCTCCACGTACCTCGGCATGACATTCGGGCATGTCTAAGCGCTTGCTCAGAGCCAAGATACTGGCGGGTACGTTCAGCCGTCCAGGGTGACCTTGACCACCCGCCGGCCGGCGGCGCCCCCGAGCCTCAGCCCTCGGCCGCCCCGGCCGCCCCGAAGGCCCCCCGGGCCATCCGGTGCAGCAGGGCCGCCGTGGCGGCGCGGCCCGGCAGGGTGCCGGCGCGGCCGAGGTGCGGGGTGGAGTTGAGCAGGCCGAAGACCGAGTGGACCGCGGAGCGGGCGCTGGGCTCGGTCAGTCCGGGGTAGACCTCGCGCACCACCTCGACCCACAGCTCCACGTACTGCCGCTGCAGCTGCCGCACCAGCTTGCGGTCGCTGTCGCGCAGCCGGTCCAGCTCGCGGTCGTGCAGGGTGATCAGGGGGCGGTCGTCGAGGGCGAAGTCGATGTGGCCCTCGATGAGCGAGTCGAGGACCCGTGCGGCCCCGGTCCCCCCGCCGGCCTCGGCCAGGCGCCGCTTGGCGCCGGTCAGCAGCCGGCCGCTGATGCCGACCAGCAGCTCCGCGAGCATCGCGTCCTTGCCCGGGAAGTGGCGGTACAGGCCGGGGCCGCTGATGCCGACCGCGGCGCCTATCTCGTCAACCCCGACACCGTGGAAGCCGCGCTCGGCGAAGAGCCGGGCAGCCTCCTTGAGGATCTGCTCGCGGCGGGTGGGGGCGTCGGTTCTGGTGGCCATGCCGCTAATTCTAGACAGCGAGGTTAGCGGTCGTTAACCTGAGTGAAATGGTTAACGCTCATTAACAGTCACCACTGGGTGAGGGGACCGCAAGGATGCAAGAGGCACCGGAGCTTCACAGCGCGGCCGATCCCGCGTCGGAGGCCTGGCGGGCCAATGAACAGGCTCATCTCGCACTCGCCGGGGAACTGCGCGGCAAACTGGCCGCCGCCGCGCTCGGCGGGGGCGAGAAGGCGCGGGCCCGGCACACCGCGCGCGGCAAACTGCTGCCGCGGGACCGGGTGGACACACTGCTCGACCCGGGCTCGCCCTTCCTGGAGCTGGCTCCCCTCGCGGCCGACGGGATGTACGACGGGCAGGCGCCGGCCGCCGGCGTGATCGCCGGGATCGGCCGGGTCAGCGGGCGCGAGTGCGTGATCGTCGCGAACGACGCCACCGTCAAGGGCGGCACGTACTACCCGATGACGGTGAAGAAGCACCTGCGCGCGCAGGAGGTCGCCCTCGACAACCGGCTGCCCTGCGTCTACCTCGTCGACTCCGGCGGGGCGTTCCTGCCGATGCAGGACGAGGTGTTCCCGGACCGCGAGCACTTCGGGCGCATCTTCTACAACCAGGCGCGCATGTCCGGCGCCGGCATCCCGCAGATCGCGGCCGTCCTCGGCTCCTGCACGGCCGGCGGGGCGTACGTGCCGGCGATGAGCGACGAGGCGGTGATCGTCCGCAACCAGGGCACGATCTTCCTGGGCGGCCCGCCGCTGGTGAAGGCGGCCACCGGCGAGGTCGTGACCGCCGAGGAGCTGGGCGGCGGCGAGGTGCACTCCCGGATCTCCGGGGTCACCGACCACCTCGCCGAGGACGACGCGCACGCCCTGCGGATCGTGCGGAACATCGTCGCCACGCTGCCCGCGCGGCAGTCCCTCCCCTGGGAGGTCACCCCGGCCGTGGAGCCCAAGGTCGACCCGGCCGGGCTGTACGGCGCCGTCCCGGTGGACTCCCGCACCCCCTACGACGTGCGCGAGATCATCGCGCGCGTGGTCGACGGCTCACGGTTCGCCGAGTTCAAGGCCGAGTTCGGGCAGACCCTGGTCACCGGCTTCGCCCGGATCCACGGCCACCCGGTCGGGATCGTCGCCAACAACGGCATCCTGTTCTCGGAGTCCGCCCAGAAGGGCGCCCACTTCATCGAGCTGTGCGACCAGCGCGGCATCCCGCTGCTGTTCCTGCAGAACATCTCCGGCTTCATGGTCGGCCGGGACTACGAGGCGGGCGGCATCGCCAAGCACGGCGCCAAGATGGTCACGGCGGTGGCCTGCACCCGCGTGCCGAAGCTGACCGTCGTGGTCGGCGGTTCGTACGGCGCCGGCAACTACTCGATGTGCGGCCGGGCCTACTCCCCCCGCTTCCTGTGGATGTGGCCCAACGCCAAGATCTCCGTCATGGGCGGCGAGCAGGCCGCCTCCGTGCTCGCCACGGTCAAGCGGGACCAGATGCAGGCGCGCGGCGAGCAGTGGCCCGCCGACGACGAGGAGGCCTTCAAGGCCCCGATCCGCGCCCAGTACGAGAGCCAGGGCAACGCCTACTACGCCACCGCCCGTCTGTGGGACGACGGCGTGATCGACCCGATGGAGACCCGTCAGGTGCTGGGACTCGCCCTGACGGCCTGCGCCAACGCGCCGCTGGGAGACCCCCAGTTCGGCGTCTTCCGGATGTGAGGAGGGGAACCGTGTTCGACACAGTGCTGGTGGCCAACCGGGGCGAGATCGCCGTACGCGTCATCCGTACGCTGCGCTCGCTGGGCGTCCGCTCGGTGGCGGTCTTCTCCGACGCCGACGCCGACGCGCGGCACGTCCGGGAGGCCGACACCGCGGTACGGATCGGTCCGGCGCCCGCGGCCGAGAGCTACCTGTCGGTGGAGCGGCTGCTGGAGGCCGCCGCCCGCACCGGCGCCCAGGCCGTCCACCCCGGCTACGGCTTCCTCGCCGAGAACGCCGGTTTCGCGCGTGCCTGCGAGGAGGCGGGACTTGTCTTCATCGGCCCGCCCGCGGACGCGATCGCCCTCATGGGCGACAAGATCCGCGCCAAGGAGACGGTGGAGGCGGCCGGGGTGCCGGTCGTGCCGGGCTCCAGCGGCAGCGGCCTCACGGACGCCGAACTGGCGGACGCCGCGCGCGGGATCGGGGCGCCCGTGCTGCTCAAGCCCTCGGCGGGCGGCGGCGGCAAGGGCATGCGGCTGGTGCGGGACGTGTCCGTGCTGGAGGAGGAGATCGCGGCCGCCCGCCGCGAGGCCCGCGCCTCCTTCGGCGACGACACCCTGCTGGTGGAGCGGTGGGTCGACCGCCCCCGGCACATCGAGATCCAGGTGCTGGCCGACGGGCACGGCAACGTCGTCCACCTCGGCGAGCGCGAGTGCTCGCTGCAGCGGCGGCACCAGAAGATCATCGAGGAGGCGCCGAGCGTGCTCCTGGACGAGGCCACCCGGGCCGCGATGGGCGAGGCGGCCGCACAGGCGGCCCGCAGCTGCGGCTACCGGGGCGCGGGCACGGTGGAGTTCATCGTGCCGGGCGGCGACCCCTCGTCGTACTACTTCATGGAGATGAACACCCGCCTGCAGGTGGAGCACCCGGTCACGGAGCTCATCACCGGGCTGGACCTGGTGGAGTGGCAGCTCCGGGTGGCGGCCGGGGAACGGCTGGGCTTCGCGCAGCAGGACGTCCGGCTGACCGGGCACGCGGTGGAGGCCCGGATCTGCGCCGAGGACCCGGCGCGCGGCTTCCTGCCCTCCGGCGGCACGGTGCGCCTGCTGCACGAGCCCCAGGGCGACGGCGTGCGCACCGACTCGGGGCTCAGCGAGGGCACCGCGGTGGGCAGCCTCTACGACCCGATGCTGTCCAAGGTGATCGCCTACGGCCCCGACCGGGAGACGGCGCTGCGCAGGCTGCGCTCCGCACTCGCCGAGACCGTCACGCTGGGCGTGCAGACCAACGCGGGCTTCCTGCGGCGGCTGCTGGCACACCCGGCGGTGGTGGCCGGCGAGCTGGACACCGGTCTTGTGGAGCGGGTGGTCGACGAGCTGGTCCCCGGGGACGTGCCGGAGGAGGTGTACGAGGCGGCGGCGGCGGTGCGGCTGGACGCGCTGCGGCCGGCCGGCGAGGGCTGGGTGGACCCCTTCTCGGTGCCGAGCGGCTGGCGCCTGGGCGGCACGCCCAGGCGGCCCGTCGTCCACCTGCGTGCGCAGGAACCGGTCGCGTACACCCCGCGCGGCGCCCACAGCGTCGCCGGCGACCGGGTGTCCGTCACCCTCGACGGCGTCCGGCACACCTTCCGCCGGGCCGGTGACTGGCTCGGCCGCGAGGGCGACGCCTGGCAGGTGCGCGACCACGACCCGGTGGAGGCCTCCCTGAGCCGGTCGGCGCACGCGGGCGCCGACTCGCTCACCGCGCCCATGCCGGGCACGGTGACCGTGGTGAAGGTCGCCGTCGGCGACGAGGTCACGGCCGGGCAGAGCCTGCTGGTGGTCGAGGCGATGAAGATGGAGCACGTCGTCTCCGCCCCGCACGCCGGCACGGTCGCCGAACTGGACGTGACCCCCGGCTCCACGGTCGCCATGGACCAGGTGCTGGCCGTCATCGCACCCAAGGAGGAGGCGTAAGTGAGCGCCGATCGGCTGCCCATGATGGTACCGGCCCAGGACCTGCCCTCGCGGGTGCGGATCCACGAGGTCGGCGCGCGCGACGGGCTGCAGAACGAGAAGACCTCCGTGCCGACGGCGGTGAAGGCGGAGTTCATCCGCCGCCTGGCCGGCGCCGGCCTGACGACCGTCGAGGCGACCAGCTTCGTGCACCCCAAGTGGGTGCCCCAGCTCGCCGACGCCGAGCAGCTGTTCCCGCTCGTCTCGGACCTCGGCGTCGAGCTGCCGGTGCTGGTGCCGAACCAGCGCGGTCTGGAGCGGGCCCTGTCGCTCGGCGCCCGCCGGATCGCGGTGTTCGCCAGCGCCACGGAGTCCTTCGCCAAGGCCAACCTCAACCGCACCGTGGACGAGTCGCTGGCCGTGTTCGAACCGGTGGTGCGGCAGGCGAAGGACGCCGGCGCACACGTGCGCGGCTACGTGTCGATGTGCTTCGGCGACCCCTGGGAGGGCGCCGTCCCGCTCCACCAGGTGGTCCGCGTCTGCCGGGCGCTGCGCGACATGGGCTGCGACGAGCTGAGCCTCGGCGACACCATCGGCGTGGCCACCCCGGGCCATGTCCTCGAACTGCTCGCGCTGCTGAACGAGGAGGGCGTGCCGACGAACGTGCTCGGCGTCCACTTCCACGACACCTACGGCCAGGCGCTCGCGAACACCTACGCGGCGCTGGAGCACGGGGTGACGACGGTCGACGCGTCCGCCGGGGGCCTCGGCGGCTGCCCGTACGCGAAGTCCGCCACCGGCAATCTCGCCACCGAAGACCTCGTCTGGATGCTGCACGGCCTCGGCATCGAGACCGGGGTCGACCTCGACCGTCTGACCGCCACCAGCGTGTGGATGGCCGAACAGCTGGGCCGACCGAGCCCGTCCCGAACCGTCCGCGCCCTCTCCCACAAGGATCAGTGATCAGCATGGACCACCGCCTCAGCCCCGAGCTGGAGGAACTCCGGCGCACGGTGGAGGAGTTCGCGCACGACGTGGTGGCGCCGAAGATCGGCGACTTCTACGAGCGGCACGAGTTCCCGTACGAGATCGTCCGCGAGATGGGCCGCATGGGCCTGTTCGGGCTGCCGTTCCCGGAGGAGTACGGCGGCATGGGCGGCGACTACCTGGCACTCGGCATCGCCCTGGAGGAGCTGGCCCGGGTCGACTCCTCGGTGGCCATCACGCTCGAGGCGGGTGTCTCGCTCGGCGCGATGCCGGTCCACCTCTTCGGCACCGAGGAGCAGAAGCGCGAGTGGCTCCCCCGGCTCTGCTCCGGCGAGATGCTGGGCGCCTTCGGCCTCACCGAGCCGGACGGCGGCAGCGACGCCGGCGCCACCCGCACCACGGCCCGCCTGGACCCGGACACGAACGAGTGGGTGATCAACGGCACGAAGTGCTTCATCACCAACTCGGGCACCGACATCACCGGCCTGGTGACGGTCACGGCCGTCACCGGCCGCAAGCCGGACGGCCGGCCGGTGATCTCGGCCATCGTCGTGCCGTCCGGCACGCCCGGATTCACGGTCGCCGCGCCCTACTCCAAGGTCGGCTGGAACGCCTCCGACACCCGTGAACTGTCCTTCCAGGACGTCCGGGTGCCCGCCGCCAACCTGCTCGGCGAGGAGGGCCGGGGCTACGCGCAGTTCCTGCGCATCCTCGACGAGGGCCGCATCGCCATCGCGGCGCTCGCCACCGGCCTGGCCCAGGGCTGTGTGGACGAGTCGGTGAAGTACGCCAAGGAGCGCCACGCCTTCGGCCGGCCGATCGGCGCCAACCAGGCCATCCAGTTCAAGATCGCGGACATGGAGATGAAGGCCCACACCGCCCGTCTGGCCTGGCGCGACGCCGCCTACCGGCTGGTGGCCGGCGAACCCTTCAAGAAGGAGGCGGCCATGGCCAAGCTGTACTCCTCAACCGTCGCCGTGGACAACGCCCGCGACGCCACCCAGGTGCACGGCGGCTACGGCTTCATGAACGAGTACCCGGTGGCCCGGATGTGGCGCGACTCCAAGATCCTGGAGATCGGCGAGGGCACCAGCGAGGTGCAGCGGATGCTGGTGGCCCGCGAGTTGGGCCTGATCGGCTGACGGTCCCAGCGCTCACGGGGACGCGGGGCGGCGGGCGGACCCGTCCGTTCGCCGCCCCGCGTTCGCGCTGCTGACGGGGTGTCGGCGGCGGCCCCCGCCCCCTGGACATTCACTGAGGTTAGGCTAACCTACCTTCGAACTGTCCGGCGGGCGGCCACGCCCCGGTCGAAAGCAGCCATACCCATGCCCCATGCCCGTTCCACCCACTTCACCCGCCGCGGCCTGCTCGCCGCGGGCGGTGTCCTCGGACTCGGCGCCGCGCTCGCGGCCTGCGGTGACGACCAGGGCGAAGAGGCGGGGTCCGAGGGGCAGGCCAAGGGCGGCAGGTCCGGCGCCTGGAGCTTCACGGACGACCGCGGCACCACGGTGAGACTGGACGAGGTCCCCGCGAACATCGTCGCGTTCACCGGCGCCGCCGCCGCGCTGTACGACTACGGCATCCGGGTCAAGGGCGTCTTCGGCCCGACGAAGACCACCGCGGGCAAGGCCGACGTCCAGGCCGGCGACATGGACATCAGCAAGGTGACGGTCCTCGGCAACACCTGGGGCCAGTTCAACATCGAGAAGTACGCGGCCCTCGCGCCCGACGCGCTCATCAGCACCATGTTCGACGACGCCGGCACCCTCTGGTACGTCCCCGAGGAGTCGAAGAAGAAGATCGCCCAGCTCGCGCCCAGCGTCGGCGTCTCGGTCTACGACCGTCAGCTCACCCAGCCGCTCGAACGCATGTGGAAGCTGGCCGAGTCGCTCGGCGCGGACATGAAGGCCGCGAAGGCGACGGACGCCAGGAAGCGGTTCGAGGAGGCCTCGGCCCGGCTGCGCGCCGCCGCCAAGGCCAAGCCCGGCATCAAGGTGATGGCCGGCTCCGCAAGCGACCAGCTCTTCTACGTCTCCGGCACCAACCTCTCCATCGACCTGGAGTACTTCAAGGCCCTCGGCGTCAACTTCGTCGAGCCCCCGGAGAGCGCCAAGAAGCGGGGCGGCGGCTGGTACGAGTCGCTGAGCTGGGAGAACGTCGACAAGTACCAGGCCGACATCATCATGATGGACGACCGCACCTCCGCCATCCAGCCGGCCGACATCACCAAGGCCACCTGGAGGAAACTGCCCGCGGTCAAGGCGGGCCAGGTCATCGCCCGCTCCCCCGAGCCGATCCTGTCCTACGACAAGTGCGTGCCGCTGCTCACCGGCCTGGCCGAGGCGCTGGAGAAGGCCGAGAAGGTCGGCTAGCTCCCCCCTCTTCCTGAACGGCAACCTCAGGAGCACCCATGACGACGGCCGTAGCCGCCCCGTTCCGTTTCTTCTCCCTCCAGGTCGTACGGACGAGGCGGCTCGGGCCGTCCCTGGCCCGGGTCACCTTCGCCGATGACGATCTGCGCGCTGGTGGCAGGGCCGGCGTGAACTGCCGGACGACGTCCGGGCCGTGATGCGCGGCGTCACCTTGTCGGCTACTGGCGGCAGGGCATGACGGAGGAACAGCTGCGCGCGGCTGAGTAACTCCCCCTGAAAGTGGCCCCGGCCACGGAAGAGGCGTATCTCGAACCAGCAAACTTAGGTTAGGCTAACCTAAGCTTCTCGCCACGGACAGTCCCCTCGGAGGGCCCCCACATGCGCTCGCACCTGCTCAATGGCCTCACAGCGGAGCACTACCGCCGCTCCGTGACCGAAGGAGTCGAGCGGGTGGCGGCCAAACTCGCCACCACTGAGCGGCCGTTCACCGGTGTAACCGTCGACGGCCTCGCCCCCCGGATCGACGGAATCGACCTCGACCGGCCGCTCGGCGACACCGCCGCGGTGCTGGACGAGCTGGAGGAGGTCTACCTCCGCGACGCGGTGTACTTCCACCACCCCCGCTACCTCGCCCACCTCAACTGCCCGGTGGTCATCCCGGCGGTGCTCGGCGAAGCGGTGCTCTCCGCCGTCAACTCCTCCCTCGACACCTGGGACCAGTCGGCCGGCGGCACCCTCATCGAGCGCAGGCTCGTCGACTGGACGGCCGCCCGTATCGGCCTCGGCCCGGGCGCCGACGGCGTGTTCACCTCCGGCGGCACCCAGTCCAACCTCCAGGCGCTGCTGCTGGCCCGGGAGGAGGCCAAGAGCGACAGCCTCGGCGAACTGCGGATCTTCGCCTCCGAGGCCAGTCACTTCAGCGTCCGCAAGTCCGCGAAACTGCTCGGCCTGGGCCCGGACTCCGTCGTCACCGTCCCCGTCGGCCACGACAAGCGGATGCAGACCGTGGCGCTCGCCCACGAGCTGGAGCGCTGCGCCCAGGACGGCCTGGTGCCCATGGCGGTCGTCGCGACCGCCGGAACCACCGACTTCGGCTCCATCGACCCGCTGCCCGAGATCGCCGGGCTGTGCGCCCAGTACGGCGTGTGGATGCACGTGGACGCCGCCTACGGCTGCGGACTGCTCGCCTCGCTGAAGTACCGGGACCGCATCGACGGCATCGAGCGCGCCGACTCGGTGACCGTCGACTACCACAAGTCCTTCTTCCAGCCGGTGAGTTCCTCCGCCGTGCTGGTCCGGGACGCGGCCACGCTGCGGCACGCCACCTACCACGCGGAGTACCTCAACCCCCGCCGCATGGCGCAGGAGCACATCCCCAACCAGGTCGACAAGTCCCTGCAGACCACCCGCCGTTTCGACGCCCTCAAGCTGTGGCTGACGCTGCGCACCATGGGCGCGGACGGCATCGGGCAGCTCTTCGACGAGGTCTGCGAACTGGCCCGGGAGGGCTGGCGGCTGCTGGCCGGCGACCCCCGCTACGACGTGGTCGTCGAACCCACCCTGTCCACCCTCGTCTTCCGCTACGTCCCGGCGGCGGTCACCGACCCGGACGAGATCGACCGCGCCAACCTGCACGCCCGCAAGGCCCTGTTCGCCTCCGGCGACGCGGTGGTCGCGGGCACCGAGGTCGGCGGCCGCCACTACCTGAAGTTCACCCTGCTCAACCCCGAGACGACGGCGGCCGACATCGCGGCCGTCCTGGACCTGATCGCCGGCCACGCCGAGCAGTACCTGGGAGAGTCCCTTGACCGCGCGTCCTGAAGCCCCTGCGGCGCCCTACGACTTCGTGGGGATCGGGCTCGGCCCCTTCAACCTGGGCCTCGCCTGCCTGACCGAGCCGATCGCCGAACTGAACGGCGTCTTCCTGGACTCCAAGCCCGACTTCGAGTGGCACGCCGGCATGTTCCTGGACGGCGCCCACCTGCAGACCCCGTTCATGTCGGACCTGGTCACCCTGGCCGACCCCACCTCGCCGTACTCCTTCCTCAACTACCTGAAGGAGAAGGGCAGGCTGTACCCGTTCTACATCCGGGAGAACTTCTACCCGCTGCGCGTCGAGTACGACGACTACTGCCGCTGGGCGGCCGGCAAGCTCGGCAGCGTCCGCTTCGGCACCACGGTCACCGAGGTGCGTCACGAGCACGGGCTGTACGCCGTCCGCACCGCGGCCGGCGAGACGTTCCGCGCCCGGCACCTGGTCCTCGGCACGGGCACGGTCCCGTTCGTCCCCGAGGCGTGCCGGGACCTCGGCGACGACGTCGTCCACACCTCCCAGTACACGCACCGCAAGGCCGACCTGCAGGCCCGCCGGTCCGTCACGATCGTCGGCAGCGGCCAGAGCGCGGCCGAGATCTACCACGAGCTGCTGGCCGAGATCGACGTGCACGGCTACGAGCTCAACTGGGTCACCCGCTCCCCCAGGTTCTTCCCGCTGGAGTACACCAAGCTGACCCTGGAGATGACGTCCCCGGACTACATCGACTACTTCCGCGCGCTGCCCGAGGAGACCCGCTACCGGCTGGAGAAGCAGCAGAAGGGCCTGTTCAAGGGCATCAACTCGGACCTGATCGACTCGATCTTCGACCTGCTCTACCAGAAGGACGTGGAGAGCGGCGACCGCCCGGTGCCCACGAGGCTGCTCACCAACTCCACGCTGACCGCGGCCCGCCACGAGGACGGCGCGTACACGCTCGGCTTCCACCAGGACGAGCAGGACAAGGACTTCGAGATCCGCTCCGAGGGTCTGGTGCTGGCCACCGGCTACCACTACCGGCCGCCGGACTTCCTGGAACCGGTGCGCGACCGCCTGCGCTACGACGGCCACGGCCGCTTCGACGTCGCCCGCAACTACGCCATCGACGTCACCGGCCGCGGTGTCTTCCTGCAGAACGCCGGCCTCCACACGCACAGCATCACCAGCCCCGACCTGGGCATGGGCGCGTACCGGAACGCGTACATCATCCGTGAACTGCTCGGCGCTGAGTACTACCCGGTCGAGAAGACCATCGCCTTCCAGGAGTTCGCCGTATGACCAGCGACACCCTCACCTTCTCCCTCCGGCCGCTCGACCCGCTGGAGGACGCCGGCCTGCTGCACGGCTGGGTCACGCATCCCAAGGCGGCGTTCTGGATGATGCAGGACGCGAGGCTCCAGGACGTCGAGCGGGCCTACATGGAGATCGCGGCCGACGAGCACCACCACGCCCTCCTCGGACTGCGCGACGGGGAGCCCGTCTTCCTGATGGAGAAGTACGACCCGGCCCACCGCGAGCTGGTCGGGCTGTACGAGCCGCGGCCGGGCGACGTCGGCATGCACTTCCTCGTCGCCCCCACCGGCAACCCCGTGCACGGCTTCACCCGGGCCGTCATCACCGCCGTGATGAAGCACCTCTTCGAGGACCCGGCGACCATGCGGGTCGTGGTCGAGCCCGATGTGGACAACAAGGCGGTGCACGCCCTGAACGAGGCGGTCGGGTTCGTGCCCGAGCGCGTGATCCGCAAGCCGGAGAAGAAGGCGTTGCTCAGCTTCTGCAGGCGGGAGCGGTTCCTGAAGGCGGTGTCCGCGTGAGCCTCGCCGACACCGTCGCCCACCTGACCCCCGAGCGCTGGGAGCGGGCCAACCGGCTGCTGGTGCGCAAGGCCCTCGCGGAGTTCGCCCACGAGCGGCTGCTCACCCCGGAGGAGGACGGCGACCGCTACGTCGTCCGCAGCGACGACGGGCTCACCCGGTACCGGTTCGCCGCCGTCCGCCGCGCCCTCGACCACTGGCAGGTCGACGCCGAGTCGATCACCCGGCACCGCGACGGCGCCGAACTGCCGCTCGACGCGATGGACTTCTGCATCGAGCTGAGGGACTCCCTGGGGCTGAGCGAGGTGATCCTGCCGGTCTACCTGGAGGAGATCTCCTCCACCCTCTCGGGCACCTGCTACAAGCTGGCCAAACCCCGCGTCACCTCCGCGGAGCTGGCGCGCGGCTCCTTCCAGGACATCGAGACCGGGATGACCGAGGGGCACCCCTGCTTCGTCGCCAACAACGGGCGGCTCGGCTTCGGCGTCCACGAGTACCTGGCGTACGCCCCGGAGACCGCGAGCCCCGTCCGGCTGGTGTGGCTGGCCGCGCACCGCTCGCGGGCCGCGTTCACGGCGGGCGCCGGGATCGAGTACGAGTCCTTCCTGCGGGCGGAACTGGGCGAGGAGACCCTGGAGCGGTTCCGCGCCACCCTCACCGGCCGGGGGCTCGACCCCGCCGAGTACCTGATGGTCCCGGTGCACCCCTGGCAGTGGTGGAACAAGCTCAGCGTCACCTTCGCCGCCGAGGTGGCCCGCCGGAACCTGGTGTGCCTGGGCGAGGGCGACGACGAGTACCTGGCCCAGCAGTCCGTACGGACCTTCTTCAACACCTCCGACCCGCGACGGCACTACGTGAAGACGGCCCTGTCGGTCCTCAACATGGGCTTCATGCGAGGGCTGTCGGCCGCCTACATGGAGGCGACCCCGGCGATCAACGACTGGCTGGCGAAGCTCATAGAGAACGATCCCGTGCTGAAGTCCACGGGTCTGTCGATCATCCGGGAGCGGGCGGCCGTCGGCTACCGGCACCTGGAGTACGAGCGGGCCACCGACCGTTACTCGCCCTACCGGAAGATGCTGGCCGCGCTCTGGCGGGAGAGCCCGGTGCCGTCCCTGCGCGAGGGCGAGTCACTGGCCACCATGGCCTCGCTGCTGCACGTCGACGACGCGGGCGCCTCCTTCGCGGGCGCGCTGGTCGAACGCTCCGGCCTCCCGCCCGCCGAGTGGCTGCGGCACTACCTGCGGGCCTACTTCACCCCGCTGCTGCACAGCTTCTACGCCTACGACCTGGCGTACATGCCGCACGGCGAGAACGTCATCCTGGTCCTGCGGGACGGCGTGGTGGAACGCGCGATCTTCAAGGACATCGCCGAGGAGATCGTCGTCATGGACCCCGACGCGGTGCTGCCGCCCGAGGTGCGGCGGATCCGTGTCGAGGTGCCCGAGGACCACAAGCTGCTGTCGGTCTTCACGGACGTCTTCGACTGCTTCTTCCGGTTCCTCGCGGCGGACCTCGCCGCCGAGGGGATCCTGGCGGAGGACGACTTCTGGCGCACGGTGGCCGAGGTCACGCGCGAGTACCAGCGGGCGACGCCCGAACTGGCCGACCGGTTCGAGCGGTACGACGTGTTCGCCCCCCGGTTCGCGCTGTCCTGCCTCAACCGGCTCCAGCTCCGCGACAACCGGCAGATGGTGGACCTCGCCGACCCGTCCGGCGCGCTCCAGCTCGTGGGGCACCTGGACAACCCGGTCGCCGGGTTCTGACGCCCCGAAGGACGGACGGGCGGCCCGCGGTACGGTCCCGCGGGGCGCCCGTCGTGCTGTGCTCAGCCCGCCGGCCAGGGGACCTGCGGCGACTTGTAGTAGCTCATCCCGAGGGCGTCCCAGCGCGGGGCCTGGGCCGCGAGCCGGACCTTGTAGGCGTCCCAGTCGTGGGTGGCCGCCGGGGACCAGCCCAGCTCCGCCGCTCCGGGCAGGCGCGGGAAGGCCATGTACTCGATGTCGGAGGACTTGGTGAGGGTCTCCGACCACAGCGGCGCCTCGACGCCCCGGACGGCCGAAGCCGGCGCGCCGGGCAGATAGCTGCCGGGGTTCCAGTCGTAGGAGCGCCGCACCTCCACCAGGCCCGCCCACTTGGTGCCCAGCCTCGTGCTCGCGGTGTACTTCATGTCGAGGTAGACCCGGTCGGCCGGGGAGAGGATCAGCCCGGTGCCGTTCTGGGCGGCCTTGGCCACCTGGGCCTTCTCCGCCGCGCTGGTGCCTTCCACGCCCCAGTACTGGGCGAGGGCGCCCTTGGCGGGGGTGGCGCCGGTGAGCTGGTGCCAGCCGATGACCGTCTTGCCGTACTTGGCGACGACCGGCTGCACCCGGTCGACGAACTTCACGTAGTCGGCGTGGCTGGTGGAGTGCGCCTCGTCGCCGCCGATGTGCAGGTAGCGGCCGGGGGTGAGCGCGGCCAGTTCGCGGATCACGTCGTCCACGAAGTCGTACGTCACCTGCTTGGGCACGCACAGCGAGCTGAAGCCGACCTGGGTGCCTGTGTAGAGCGGGGGCGCGGTGCCGTCGCAGTTGAGCTCCGCGTAGGAGGCGAGGGCCGCGTTGGTGTGGCCCGGCATGTCGATCTCGGGCACCACCTCCAGATAGCGGGAGGCGGCGTAGCGGACGATCTCCTGGTAGTCGGCCTTGGTGAAGTAGCCGCCCTTGCCGCCGCCGACCTGGGTGGAGCCACCGTAGGTGGTCAGGCGGGGCCAGGAGTCGACGGCGATGCGCCAGCCCTGGTCGTCGCTGAGGTGCAGGTGCAGAGTGTTGATCTTGTACAGGGCCAGTTGGTCGATGTAGCGCTTGACCTGACCCACGGTGAAGAAGTGCCGGGCGACGTCCAGCATGGCGCCGCGGTACGCGTAGCGCGGGCGGTCCTCGACGGTGCCGCCGGCGATCCGCCACGGGCCGGGCTGGACGCTGCGGCGCTCCACGGACGCCGGGAGGAGCTGACGCAGCGTCTGGACTCCGTGGAAGAGGCCGGCGGGGGCGCCGGCGGTGATGGTGACGCCGGCGGGTCCGCTGGTCAGCCGGTACCCCTCGGCGCCGAACCCGTCGTCGGCGAGGTGGAGTCGGATGCCGCCGGTGCCCTGCTCGGTGACCGGCACGCGGTAACCGGTGGACGGGCGCAGGATGCCGGCGAGGTACTCGCCGATCCGGCGGACCTCGGCCGAGCCGTCCACCCGGACGCCGGTGGCCCAGGTGACGCGGTACGGGCGCCCGCCGGGCTGTGCCTGGGCGGGCGCCGGGACCACCCGGGCCAGTGGGGTCGGCGCCGCGGCCGGCGGCGCCGGGGCCGCGCCGGCGGTGGTCGCGCCGGCCGCCGCGACGAGCAGCAGCGATCCGAGGACGCGGATCAGCCGGGGAGTCGTGCTGTGGTGCCGTCTCACATGCGCTCCCTTCACGAGTGGTAAAGACCACTCTCCCGCAGATCCGCGGAATCAATCCCCGCCGCGCGCAAATCATCCCCACGGGACGGCGGTCGGGCCGTCGGCGGCCCGCCGGCCGCCCTACTTCGCCGTGCGGGCCACCGTGAAGTGGTCGATGCGCGCGCCGGTCTCGGCGATGCCCGACACCGTCAGCGTGGCCCGGCGGCCCTTCGCCGCGGGCGTGACGTCCACGCGCAGGAAGGAGTAGTCGAGGTAGCGCACCCGGGACCAGGTGACCGTCTCGTTCCGCTTGCCGTCCCTGGTGTTGACGAAGGAGGCGACCGAGTCCACCTCGTGCTCGTGGCCCTCGTAGGAGTCGGGGGCGGAGAAGGCGTACAGACTGCGGCCCGCCGCGCCGGCCGTGACGTACACCACACCGTCCGTCTCGGGATAGGCGGTGCCGCCGATCGGCAGCTTCCTGGTGACCTCGCCGGCCTTGATGACGTCGGTGCGTTCGTACTGGTGGTTGTGGCCGTTGATGACCAGGTCCACGGTGTACTTCTCGAACAGCGGCACCCACTCCTGGCGGACACCGCCCTCCGAGGCGTGCGCCGTGGAGGTGCAGTAGGCGCAGTGGTGGAAGAAGACGACGATGAAGTCCACGTCCTTGGCGGCGCGGTACTTCTTGAGCTGGGCCTCCAGCCAGGTGGTCTGCGTTCCGCCCGAGATGCCCAGGTTCGCCGGGATCTCGAAGGAGATGTCGTTGGCGTCGAGCGAGACGACCGCGGTGTTGCCGTAGACGAAGGAGTAGACACCGGGCAGGTTCCTGCGGTCCGGGCCGTTGTCCGGGAGCGTCCAGCGCGCCTCCTCGCCGCCGTAGCCGTTGGGCGAGTACCAGGCCTCCATGTCGTGGTTGCCGTAGGCGGGCATCCAGGGGACCTGCTTGGCGACCGACTCGGTCTGGTGCAGGAACTGGTCCCAGGTGCGCGAGTCGAAGCCGGTGTCGGCGGTCTTGCCCTGGCCGGCCGGGTCGCCGTAGGCGATGTCGCCGGCGTGCAGGTGGAAGGCCGGGTTCTGGCCCAGGATCAGGGCGTTGTTGGCCAGGCCGTGGTAGCCGACGCCCTCGTCGCCGAAGGCGGTGAAGGTGAAGGGGGCCTTGTGGGCGGGGGCCGTGGTGAAGGTGCCCAGGGTGCCCAGCAGATGGGGCTCGGCCGGGTCGAAACCCTGGTGGCCGACGCCGTAGTAGTAGGTCCGGCCGGGGCGCAGGTGGGTGAGCTTGGCGTGCAGGTAGTACTGGGTGTGGTCGCCGCTCGCGCCGACGCCGGCCGGGGTGTACAGGGTGCGGACCTCGGCGTCGATCCGCCGGGAGAGGTCCCACGGGTGGGCGCCGACCCGGATGAAGGGCTTCTTCACCGCGACCGGGACCTGCCAGGAGACGCTGACCTCGGTGCGCGGGTCGTTGCCCCAGGCGAGGTGGCGGCCGAAGGGAGCGACCAGCGAGCCGTCGGCCTGCCCGGCCGCGGGCGCGGTGCGCTGGGTGGGAACGGTGGCCCGGGCGGTGGCGCCCGTCACGAACGCGCCGCCGGTGACGGCGCCCAGGGTGACGGCGCCGCCCCTGATCAGGTTGCGCCGGGAGAACCTGGAGCGCAGGTACTCGTGCTGTTCGGCCATGCTCATGCGCGCGGCCAGCTTCTCGGGTACTCCCATACGAGGAATGTCCATGACGTCTGAAACTCGTCCCCTTCGGCAACGAGGCGCAGGACGCGGGGTGGACAGCCCGCAAACAGAGCCCCATAAGACTTCCAACAGCCCTCTGCCCGGAATCGGGCACGATTCTTGCGAAACTCGCGCTCTTACCCCAGGATCTACCGGGTGCACGAGGAACTTGTCGATCACCTGACGCGCTCCACGCCCCTCAGCAGGGGCGAGGCGCTGCGGGTGGTGCAGGACGTGCTGGCCTACTTCGACGAGACGACGCAGGACTACGTCCGTCGCCGCCACCGCGAGCTTCAGGCCCAGGGCCTGACGAACACGGCGATCTTCGACCGGATCGAGGCGGACCTGAAATACCGGGCGGTGGCGCCGCCGGAGCTGACGCTCAGGCAGCTGCGCCGCATGGTCTACGGCTGAGACGCCAGACTGAGAGATACCTATACATGTGCGGAATTGTCGGATACATCGGCAAGCGTGACGTGGCTCCGCTGCTCCTGGAGGGTCTGCAGCGCCTGGAGTACCGCGGCTACGACTCGGCGGGCATCGTCGTCACGTCCCCCAAGACGGCCGGCCTGAAGATGGTCAAGGCCAAGGGTCGGGTGCGCGACCTGGAGGCCAAGGTCCCGGCGCGCTTCAAGGGCACCACCGGCATAGCGCACACCCGCTGGGCCACCCACGGCGCCCCGTCCGACGTGAACGCCCACCCGCACATGTCGGCCGACAGCAAGGTCGCCGTCGTGCACAACGGCATCATCGACAACGCCGCCGACCTGCGCCGCAAGCTTGAGGCGGACGGCGTCGAGTTCCTCTCCGAGACCGACACCGAGGTCCTCACCCACCTCATCGCCCGTTCCACGGCCGAGAAGCTGGAGGACAAGGTCCGCGAGACCCTGCGGCTGGTCGAGGGCACGTACGGCATCGCCGTGATGCACGCCGACTTCAACGACCGCATCGTGGTGGCCCGCAACGGCTCCCCGGTGGTCCTCGGCATCGGCGAGAAGGAGATGTTCGTCGCGTCGGACATCGCCGCCCTGGTCGCCCACACCCGGCAGATCGTCACGCTGGACGACGGCGAGATGGCCACCCTCAAGGCCGACGACTTCCGCACCTACACCACGGAGGGCACCCGCACCAGCGCCGAGCCCACCACCGTGGAGTGGGAGGCGGCGTCGTACGACATGGGCGGCCACGACACCTACATGCACAAGGAGATCCACGAGCAGGCCGACGCCGTGGACCGGGTGCTGCGCGGCCGCATCGACGAGCGGTTCTCCACCGTGCACCTGGGCGGCCTCAACCTGGACGCCCGTGAGGCGCGCCGGATCCGCCGGGTGAAGATCCTGGGCTGCGGCACCTCGTACCACGCGGGCATGATCGGCGCCCAGATGATCGAGGAGCTGGCCCGCATCCCCGCCGACGCCGAGCCGGCCTCCGAGTTCCGCTACCGCAACGCGGTCGTGGACCCCGACACGCTGTACGTCGCCGTCTCGCAGTCCGGTGAGACGTACGACGTGCTCGCCGCCGTGCAGGAGCTGAAGCGCAAGGGCGCCCGGGTGCTCGGCGTGGTCAACGTGGTGGGCTCCGCGATCGCCCGCGAGGCCGACGGCGGCATCTACGTGCACGCCGGCCCCGAGGTCTGCGTCGTCTCCACGAAGTGCTTCACCAACACCACGGTCGCCTTCGCCCTGCTCGCCCTGCACCTCGGCCGCACCCGCGACCTCTCGGTCCGCGACGGCAAGCGGATCATCGAGGGCCTGCGCCGGCTGCCGGAGCAGATCACCGAGATCCTCAAGCAGGAGGAGGACATCAGGCAGCTCGCGGAGAGCTACGCCGACGCCCGCTCCATGCTCTTCATCGGCCGCGTCCGGGGCTACCCGGTGGCCCGCGAGGCCTCCCTGAAGCTCAAGGAGGTCTCCTACATCCACGCCGAGGCCTACCCCGCCTCCGAGCTGAAGCACGGCCCGCTCGCCCTCATCGAGCCGGCCCTGCCGACGGTCGCCATCGTCCCCGACGACGACCTGCTGGAGAAGAACCGCGCGGCTCTGGAGGAGATCAAGGCCCGCAGCGGCAAGATCCTCGCGGTGGCGCACCGGGAGCAGGAGAAGGCCGACCGGACGATCGTCGTCCCGAAGAACGAGGACGAGCTGGACCCGATCCTGCTGGGCATCCCGCTCCAGCTCCTCGCCTACCACACGGCGAAGGCCCTGGGCCGGGACATCGACAAGCCGAGGAACCTCGCCAAGTCGGTGACGGTGGAGTAGCCGCTCCCCGCCCGACGGCACAGAAATCGGACCCCCGCGTTGCCACCTCGTACGCGGGGGTCCGTTCTCGTGCCGCTGTGCGCTCGGCCGGCGGCCGTCACCCGCCGGCCCGCGGCACGCCTCGGTGTGATGACCGATGTATGCCCTTCACAAGAGCACAAATACCTGTACGCGCGAGTAGTTTCGCGCTGCACGCGGGAAGTTGACGGAGCGTCGGCGACGGACGGGCGTCAGGGGATGACGATGACCGGCCGCTTCGCCCGCCTGGCGAGCCGCCCGGCCACCGAGCCGAAGATCCGGCCCACGATGCCGTGGGTGGTGCCGACCACGATGGCGTCGGCCTCGTACTCGCGCCCCACCTCTTCGAGTTCGTGGCAGATGTCGCCGCCGCGCTCGACCAGGATCCAGGGCACCTCGGCCAGGTAGTCCGCGCAGGCCAGTTCGAGACCGAGCACCTCGGTGCGGTGGTCCGGGACGTCCACGAACACGGGCGGCTCGCAGCCGGCCCACACCGTGGTGGGCAGCCGGTTGGCCACGTGGACGATGATCAGACCCGAGCCGGAGCGGTGGGCCATGCCGATCGCGTAGGCGAGGGCGCGCTCACTGGAGGTCGAGCCGTCGAAGCCGACGACCACACCGTGCAGGAAGGCGGGGTCGCAGGGCGGGCGTGGCTCTGGCACCGCCAGGGGGTCGGCCGCCGTGGGATCGGCGACGGGCCGCTTGCGGTCCGCGGGTTCGAAGAATTCGTGACCGGCCATGACTGTCTCGGCGTAGTGATCCTTGTGTGGATGGGAGTGTCATCGAGCGGCGGAGCTGTGTCCGGGATTCGTCTTCCCAACCCCATACCCCCAAGGGTACGGCGGCACGCCTCCTCCACGCATTTCCCGCGCACGCTCCGTAAGCGAGGCCCCCGAATGTCCGTGGGGGTTCCCCGGAGCATGCACGAGCCGCGCCCGTAACGCAATGGTTGCTGCCTCGTACAGGCGGTTTGCACAGCATGAACGGAGCAGCGGCCGGTGACCGACGGATTCGAACGGGCGTTGATCTCCGAGAGCCACCGCCCCAGGGAGTACGAGTTGCCCGGACCGAGATCCACCACCGACCCGCGTCCCACGCCGGACACCACGACCGACGTGATCCGCTGGGCGGCCTTCAGTTGCGTCCTCGTTCCCGTGGTCCTCCTCTGGTACGGCGCCTCGCTCGCCGGCGCGGCCGGCACCGCCTTCGGGCTGGCCGCCGTCACGGCCGCCTGCCGGGTGCTGCTGCGGCGGTCCGAACGTTGCGCCGCGCAAAGAGGCGGGCGTCACAGCAGGGGAGAGACACCGGTCGACTGACCGGTTTCCGTACCCTGGAGCGCTTCTTTTCGGCCAACTTCCGGATACCGCCCAAGAGGGGGTCCGACCACCCCCCAACCCCCGTTCCACCTGCACGGAAAGGGTCCGGGCCGGCCTTCGCACCCTACGCGGTTTGGCCACTGCGACAAGGCGCACTTCCCTGCACGCCCCACGAGTGCAACGCTTCGTGATCGAATGCTTCACGCCAAGTTGTCATGTCGACAATGTGCGGCGTGTCGAACTGGCCACCGTCAGACCGCGGTAGCCAGTAGATTCGATCTTGACTGTCTTACGGCGGGGGACTCGTGCAGGACCGAGGGGAAACGTGCAGGAGCGACACAACCGAGGAGCCGCGACCACCGAGGGGGGCTTAGCAGGATGAGCCACGACTCCACTGCCGCGCCGGAAGCCGCGGGCCGGAAACTGTCCGGGCGCCGCCGCAAGGAGATCGTCGCGGTGCTGCTGTTCAGCGGCGGCCCCATCTTCGAGAGTTCCATACCGCTTTCGGTGTTCGGGATCGACCGCCAGGACGCCGGAGTGCCGCGCTACCGACTGCTGGTGAGCGCCGGCGAGGAGGGCCCGCTGCGGACCACGGGGGGCCTGGAACTCACCGCACCACATGGGCTCGAGGCGATCTCGCGGGCCGGGACGGTCGTCGTGCCGGCCTGGCGTTCGATCACCTCGCCGCCGCCGGAGGAGGCGCTCGACGCACTGCGCCGGGCGCACGAGGAGGGCGCCCGCATCGTCGGGCTGTGCACGGGCGCGTTCGTCCTCGCGGCGGCCGGCCTGCTGGACGGCCGGCCGGCGACCACCCACTGGATGTACGCGCCGACGCTGGCCAAGCGCTATCCGTCGGTGCACGTGGATCCGAGAGAGCTGTTCGTCGACGACGGCGACGTCCTGACGTCGGCGGGCACGGCGGCCGGAATCGATCTCTGTCTGCACATCGTGCGGACGGACCACGGCAACGAGGCGGCCGGCGCGCTCGCCCGGCGCCTGGTGGTCCCGCCGCGCCGCTCGGGCGGCCAGGAGCGCTACCTCGACAGGTCTTTACCGGAGGAGATCGGCGCCGACCCGCTCGCCGAGGTCGTCGCCTGGGCGCTGGAACACCTCCACGAGCAGTTCGACGTGGAGACCCTGGCGGCACGCGCCTACATGAGCCGCCGCACGTTCGACCGCCGGTTCCGCTCGCTCACCGGCAGCGCACCGCTGCAGTGGCTGATCACCCAGCGGGTGCTGCAGGCGCAGCGGCTGCTTGAGACGTCGGACTACTCCGTGGACGAGGTGGCGGGCCGCTGCGGCTTCCGCTCCCCGGTCGCGCTGCGCGGGCACTTCCGCCGCCAGCTCGGCTCGTCCCCGGCCGCCTACCGCGCGGCCTACCGGGCCCGCCGGCCGCAGGCCGAGCGGCAGGGCGAGGCGGACCTGCCGGTGCAGCCCGGACCGGGCGCGCCCGGCCTGTCCGGCCCCGGGCCGGTCGGCCACCCGTCGCCGGTGCTGCACCCGGACCGCGAGAGCGGGGTGCCGATGCAGAGCCGCCGGCAGGCCGCGGGCGCGGTGAGCCTGCTGCCGGGGCCGCGCAGCGGGAGCTGAGCGCAGGACGCGAAGGGGGGCGGAGCCGCGGCTCCGCCCCCCTTCCGCCGTCGTTCTTCTGTGTGCACACCGACAAGGTCGCCGCACGCCCGGTCCGGCCCGGGGCGCCGCGCCGTAAGGTGAGACTCATGAACGATCGCATGGTGTGGATCGACTGCGAGATGACCGGCCTCTCGCTGTCCGACGACGCGCTCATCGAGGTGGCCGCCCTCGTCACCGACTCCGAGCTGAACGTGCTCGGCGAGGGGGTGGACATCGTCATCCGCCCGCCGGACTCGGCCCTGGAGACGATGCCGGAGGTGGTGCGCGAGATGCACACCGCGTCCGGGCTGCTGGAGGAGCTGGCCGGCGGCACCACGCTGGCCGACGCCGAGGCGCAGGTCCTCGCCTACGTCCGCGAGCACGTCAAGGAGCCCGGCAGGGCCCCGCTGTGCGGCAACTCCGTCGGCACCGACCGCGGTTTCCTGCTGCGCGACATGCCCACCCTGGAGGACTACCTCCACTACCGCATCGTCGACGTCTCCTCGGTCAAGGAGCTGGCCCGCCGCTGGTACCCCCGGGCCTACTACAACAGCCCGGAGAAGAACGGCAACCACCGCGCCCTCGCCGACATCCGCGAGTCGATCGCCGAGCTGCGCTACTACCGCGAGGCGATCTTCGTCCCGCAGCCCGGCCCGGACTCGGACACCGCGAAGGCGATCGCCGCCAAGCACGTGCTGCCGGCGGGCTAGGAACGCGGGACCGGCGCCGTGGGGTCCGGCCGGGACGCGCGCGGAAACCCGTGCGCGAGCACCCCTTCGGACCCTGTAGACTTCTTCTCGGCCGGTCGGGGAAAGAACTCCCCGGATCACTGGTCATGGTGGGTGTAGCTCAGCTGGTAGAGCACCTGGTTGTGGTCCAGGATGCCGCGGGTTCGAGTCCCGTCACTCACCCTGGGTAATCAGCCGGTGACCCGATCGAGAGATCGGGTCACCGGCTGATTCGTTTCTGCCGTCCGTGCCGCGTCCACGCCCCGTCCGCCCTCGGGGTGGCGGACGACCGGCGTCGTCCGCCACCCGGAGGGCCGGCGCCTCAGGACGAGCCCCGTTCCACCAGTTCCGTGGGCAGGACCGCATGCTGTCGGCGCGGGTCCCGGGAGGGTGTCGGGCGGCGGCCGGCGATCTCGGCGAGGAGCAGGTCGATCATGGCGCGGCCCATCTCCTCGATCGGCTGCCGGACGCTGGTCAGCGGCGGGTCCATGTGCCGGGCGACGGCCGAGTCGTCGTAGCCGACCAGGGCCACGTCGCCGGGGACGCTGCGGCCCGCCTCGCGCAGCACCTGCCGGGCGCCCGCCGCCATGACGTCGGAGCCGGCGAAGACCGCGTCCAGGTCGGGATGGCGCTCCAGCAGCGTCGTCATGGCGCGCCGGCCGCCCTCGTCGGTGAAGTCGCCGGGCTCGATCAGGCTCTCGTCCACGGGCAGGCCCGCGTCGCTCAGGGCGTCGCGGTAGCCGTCGACACGGCGCTGGGCTCCGTAGACGTCGAGGCGGCCGGTGATGTGGGCGATCCGGCGGCGGCCCCGGGAGAACAGGTGCTCCACCGCGGACCGGGCGCCGCCGTAGTTGTCCGAGTCCACCGAGGTCAGCGTCTCGGCGGCCGAGCGGGGGCCGCTGATCACCGCGGGGATCTCGAGCTGGGAGAGCATGTCCGGCAGCGGGTCGTCGGCGTGCACGGAGACCAGCAGGACCCCGTCGACGCGATGGGCGGCCAGGTACTGCGCGAGCCGCTGCCGCTCCCGGTCGCTGCCCGCGAAGATCAGCAGCAACTGCATCTCGCTGTCGGAGAGTTCGGCGCCGACACCGCGCAGCATGTCGGAGAAGTACGGTTCCGAGAAGAAGCGGGTCTCCGGCTCCGGCACCACCAGCGCGATGGCGTCGGTGCGGTTGGCCGCGAGGGCCCGCGCGGCGGTGTTGGGCACGTAGCCGAGTTCCGCCACGGCCGCCTCCACGGCGGCGCGGGTCGCCTCGCTCACCCGGGGCGAGCCGTTGATCACGCGGGAGACCGTGCCCCGGCCGACACCGGCACGCGCGGCGACCTCTTCCAGCGTCGGCCGCCGACTGCTCCGGCTCCGCTCTCCGTTGACTGGCATGGTCTCCGCCTCCCGCTCACAACCGACCGGCCGGGGGATTGTCCGCTACCGTCCGGCCAGGAATGTAACCGAGATCCCACAGCACCCGCTCTCAATCATCCCGCGCCTGCGCCGCCCGCGGAGCCCGGCCCCGGGCGGGCCGGCCGCGACGGCGCCGGGGCGCCGCCGCCGTCGCGGCGGCGCCCCGGCCCGGCCGTGGGCGGACGTCACACCCGCGGGTCGGCGTCCGGCAGCGCGTTGCGGCGGATGACGTCGGCGTACCAGTGGGCGCTGGCCTTGGGGATGCGGCGCTGGGTGCCGTAGTCGACGTAGACCGCGCCGAACCGCTTGGAGTAGCCGTAGGACCACTCGAAGTTGTCCAGCAGCGACCACAGGAAGTAGCCCCGCACGTCGACGCCGTCGGCGATGGCCCGCCGGACCGCGTCCAGGTGACCGCGGAGGTAGGCGATCCGCTGCGGGTCGTTCACCTTCCCCTCGGGCGAGACGTAGTCGTCGAAGGCCGCACCGTTCTCGGTGACCATCAGCG
The DNA here is from genome assembly GCF_042793175.1 of Streptomyces sp. NPDC056580. Lineage (NCBI taxonomy): Bacteria > Bacillati > Actinomycetota > Actinomycetes > Kitasatosporales > Streptomycetaceae > Streptomyces > Streptomyces sp. NPDC056580. The sequence goes on from NZ_JBHTVE010000011.1 coordinate 115,510, forward strand.
GCAGCCCGGGGTGCGCCGCCGCCGTGCCGGTCAGCAGGGTGTGCAGCCCGTTCGCGTCGATGGCCCAGTTCATCGCCGTCAGCTCGTCGTTGGCGAGGTGGAAGGCGACGTCCTCCGCGCCCGTCCACGGCGAGTGGTCGCTGGCGCCGTGGCCGTCGTTCTTGGTGGCGCCGGCGCCGTCGGCGGGCAGTGAGACGACGGTCGGCGAGTAGTAGTTGACGCCGAGCACGTCGATCGGGCGGGAGATCTCGGCGAGGTCGTCGGCGTGCACCAGCTCGTCCCAGTCGACGATGCGGGCGGTGTCCGCGAGCAGGTCCTCGGGGTAGGCGCCGTCGAGGATCGGGCCGGTGAAGATCCGGTTGCCGACCGCGTCGATGCGGCGGGCCGCCTCCGCGTCGCCGGGGGCGTCCGTGAGCGGGCGCACCTGGTGCAGGTTGAGGGTGATGGACAGCTGCGCGGAGCCGGGCAGGACCGAGCGCAGCGCCCCGACCGCCCGGCCGTGCGCCAGGTTGAGGTGGTGGGCGGCGCGCAGCGTGGCGGCCGGGTCGGTGCGGCCGGGCGCGTGCACGCCGGAGCCGTAGCCGAGGAAGGCCGAGCACCACGGTTCGTTGAGCGTGGTCCACACTCCGACGCGGTCCCCGAGGGCCCGGCCCACCGCCTCGGCGTACTCGGCGAAGCGGTGCGCGGTGTCCCGCTGCGGCCAGCCGCCCGCGTCCTCCAGCTCCTGGGGCAGGTCCCAGTGGTAGAGGGTGGCGACGGGGGTGATGCCGGCCTCGAGCAGTTCGTCGGTGAGGCGGCGGTAGAAGTCCAGGCCGCGTTCGACGGCGGGACCCCGTCCGGTGGGCTGCACCCGGGACCAGGAGACGGAGAACCGGTACGCCTTGAGGCCGAGGTCCTTCATCAGCGCCACGTCGTCGCGGTACCGGTGGTAGTGGTCGGCGGCGATGTCGCCGGTGTCGCCGTTGCGCACCTTGCCGGGCGTGTGGCTGAAGGTGTCCCAGATGGAGGGCGTGCGTCCGTCCTCGGCGGCCGCGCCCTCGACCTGGTAGGCGGCGGTGGCCGTGCCCCAGACGAAACCGGGCGGGAAGGAGAGGTCCGCGGCCGGCCGGGTCGTCGGCTCGGGTCGTACAGCGGTCATGGTGAGAGCGCTCCCAAAGTGGCGTGTGGAAAGGTCGGTCTGCTGCCCGGGACGGCTGTGCCGTCAGCCCTTGACGGCGCCCGACATGATGCCCCCGACGATCTGCTTGCCGAAGATCACGAAGACCAGCAGCAGCGGCAGCGTGCTGATCAGCGCACCGGCCATGACGATGCTCTGGTCGGGGGTGTAGGAGGCGCTGAGCTGGCCGAGCGCCACCTGGATGGTGGGGTTCTGCTGGTTCAGGGCGAGGAAGGGCCAGAAGAAGTCGTTCCACGCCTGCACGAAGGTGAGCATCCCGAGCACCATCATGGCGGGCCGGGCCACGGGCAGGACCACGCTCCACACGATGCGGAAGTTGGTCGCGCCGTCCACCTTGGCCGCCTCGACCAGCTCGTAGGGCAGGGCCTCCAGCAGGTACTGGCGCATGAAGAAGACGCCGAAGGCGCCGACCAGGGTCGGGAAGATCACCGACTCCAGCTTCCCGCCCCAGCCGATGTCCGACATCATCATGAACAGCGGGACGACGCTGAGCTGCGGCGGGATGGTCAGGGTGGCGATGACGGCGGTCATCAGGAAGCCGCGGCCGCGGAAGCGCATCTTGGCGAAGGCGTACCCGGCCAGCGTGCAGAAGAACAGGGTCGCCACGGTGATGCAGCCGGCCACGACGACGCTGTTGACGATGGCCTTGCCCAGGTGGGCCTGGTCCCAGGCGGCCTGGAGGTTGCTCCACAGCCTGCCGCCGGGCAGCAGCGGCGGCGGGCTGTCCAGCACCCGCTGCTGGTCGTGCGAGGCGGCCACCAGGGTCCAGTACAGCGGGAAGATCGAGCCCAGGCCGACGATGACGAGGGCCACGTAGGTGAAGGGGCCGCCCTTGAGCTGCTGGCCGGCGCCGATCCTGAGGCGGGTGCGGCCGCCGCTGCCGGTGGCGGGCGGGCGGGCCGGGGTGAGGTCGGCCGCGGTCTTGATGGGACTGGTCGTGGTCATCGAAGTCGCTCCCGTCAGGCCGCGCTCTTGCGCACGAACCGGCCGACGATCCAGTTGATCAGGGCGATCAGCAGCAGCAGGACGAGCATCGCCCAGGCCACGGCGGCGGCCGGACCCAGGTGACCCAGCTTCCAGCCGTAGTTGAAGAGGTAGATGCTGAGGGTTTCGTACTGGTGCTCGCTGCCGCCGATGGACCCGAGCGTGCCGCCCTGGAGCAGCAGCGGCTCGCCGAACAGCTGCATGGAGCCGATGGTCGAGATGACGATGGTGAACAGGATCGTCGGCCGCAGCGAGGGGATCGTCACCTTGCGGAACTGCTGCCACCGCGAGGCGCCGTCGATCGAGGCGGCCTCGTACAGGTCGGTCGGCACGGCCTGCATGGCGGCCAGGTAGATCAGGGCGTTGTAGCCGGTCCAGCGCCAGATCACGATGACCGAGATGGCGATCTTGGACGTCCACTCGCCGTTGCCCCAGTCGATGTTGTCGACGCCGGCGAAGTGCAGCACCCAGTTGAGGATGCCGCCGTCCGCCCGGAAGACCAGGGCGAAGACCAGCGCCGCGGTCGCCACCGAGGTGGCGTACGGGGTGAGGATGAGGGTCCGCCAGAACGTGCTGGCGCGCAGCTTGTAGTTGAGCAGGTGAGCCAGACCCAGCGCCACGAGGAGCTGGGGCACGGTCGATATGACGCCGATGACGAAGGTGTTGAGGACCGCGGTCCAGAACTCCGAGTCCTGGAGGATCTTGGCGAAGTTGTCCCAGCCGACCCACTCGGACTGGCCGAGACTGGTCATCTCGACCCGGTGCAGGGCGATCCAGCCGGTGTAGAGGAGCGGATAGAGCCCGAAGGCTCCGAAGATGAGGAAGAAGGGCGCGATGTAGGCGTACGGCGACGCCAGGTCGTCGAAGCGCCACAGGCGGCTGCGCCACGAGCGGGGGCCGTTCGGCACGGCGCCGGAACCGCCGGGCGGCGGGCTGTACGCGCCCCGGGTGGGGGTTGCTGTTGCCACGGAGGAGTCCTTGTCTGCAGGGTTACGGCCGGATACGGGGCGGGCGGGGCGTCCACCGGACCGCGCGCCGGCCCCCGTCCGCGCGCCGCGGCGGCCGGTACGGTACCGAGCCGGCCGGCCCGGCAGCCAGGGCCCGGCGTCCCGGATCCCGGCCGGCGGCCCCGGTTCGCGGGGGCCGGTTCGCCGACGGCGGTTCACCTAGGCCTGTTCACCGAGGCCGGTTCACCTAGGCCTGTTCACCGAGGCCGGTTCGCCGGGGGCCTGTTCACCGGAGCCGGGTCACAGGAGCCGGGTCACCGGGTCGGGTCCGCAGAAGCGGGCCCACCGGGTCCGGGCCGCCGGCGCCGGTCTCCCGGAGCCGGGCCGCCGGAGCCCGTCCGCCGGTTGCGGCTTCCGGGTGCGGCTTCCGGGCCGGTGCCGCGCTACGGGCGGTGGCCCGGCCGGTGCCTCGCCGCTGCGGTGGCCCGGCCGGTGCGGTGGCTGGACCGGTGCGGTGGCTGGACCGGCGAGCGGATCCGCCGCCGTCGGCGCCGGACGCCGGGCGGCGCCGAACCGGTGGCGCCGCGACGGCGCCCGGCGGCCGGCGGGCCCTCGCGGTCACGACACCGGTTCGGCGCCGCCCGGCCGGACGCGCGGGCGCGGGGCGGGCGGTCCGAGGGACCGGCCCGCCCCGGCGCGCGTCAGCCGATCGCCTTGTCGATCGACTCGGTCGCGGCCTTCCATGCGTCGGCGGGCTTGGTGCCCCGCTGCTCCATGTTGTTGATCTGGTTCGAGATCGTGTCCTTGATCACGGCGTCCTTCGGGCCGAGCACCGCCTCGGGGATGGACTTGGCCTCCTCGGCGTAGATCTGGCCGATCGGGGCGTCGTTGAAGTACGGGAGCTTCGCGCTCTTCACGTCGGCCAGCCCGTAGGCGCCCTGGTTGGACGGGAAGACGCCGATCGCCTTGAACACGGCGGCCTGCTGCTCGGGCGCGGTCAGCCACTTGACCAGCTCGGTGGCCTCCTTGACGTGCTTGCCGCCCTGCGGGATCGCGAGGAAGGAGCCACCCCAGTTGGCGGCCGTGGAACCGGGCGCGCGGGAGATGTCCCACTTGCCCTTGTAGGCGTCACCGGAGTTGGTGGAGATCTGGCCGGCCATCCAGGCGGGGCACGCCACCGTGGCCACGCTGCCCTTGCGCAGCGCCGCCGTCCAGGCGTCGGTGAACTGCGGCAGACCGTGGGTCAGCTTCTTGGACGCGGCCTCCGCGGCCAGGTTCCAGCCCTGCTGCACGGACGCGCTGTCCTTGTAGACCGGCTTGCCGTCGGTGTCGTAGTACTGCTTGTCCGAGGAGCTGACGACCGCGTTGAACATGGCGCTCGCGGAGTCCATGAAGTAGGTGCCGGCGGGCGCCTTCTTCTTGTACTGCTCGCCGAGCTTCAGGTAGTCCTCCCAGCCGCCCGCGATCGCCTTGGCGACGGCCTCGCGGTCGGTGGGCAGGCCCGCCTTCTCGAACAGGTCGCGGCGGTAGCACAGCGACATCGGGCCGATGTCGGTACCGGCGCCTATGACCTTGCCGTCCTTCGTGGTGGCCTGCTTCTCCTTCCAGGACACCCAGTTCTTCACGTCGATCGACTTGCTCAGGTCGGCGAACTTGTCCGCCTGGGTGTCGACGACCTCCTTGATACGGCCGACCTCGATACCGGTGACGTCTCCCAGACCGCTGCCCGTGTTCAGCTGCTGAAGGAGCTTGGGGTAGTAGTCCTGCTCGTTGGCGGTGACCTCTTCCTTCACCGTGATGTTCGGGTGGAGCTTGTGGTACTTGGCGAACAGGTCGGCCTCCTTGTAGCCGAACTGCCCGAAGTCGGCCACGGTGAGCGTGATCGAGCCGTCGGACCCGGAGGCGTCCGAGTCGTCGTCGCTGCTGCAACCCGTCAGCAGCAGGGCCGACGCCGTCAGGACCGTGGTGGCGAGGGCCGCCGCTCTGCGACGGCGACCGCCTCCGCCGTCGGTACCGGTGATGCGCATTCCACTACTCCTTGTTCCGGTGGGAAACGGGACCCCAGGAAGCAGACCGCCAAGGGTCGGCGGTCCGGACCTGCCCTCTCGAGTTCGAGCAGCGGCCGGCTCACAGCACGCGGCGTGCGGTGCAAAGACGCTGGTCAACGGTGTGTCGTGCGTGGTAGAGGGAAAGGCCATCAGTGCTTTGACCCACGCGGGCCGACCCCCCGGACCACTCCGTGGGACCGCTCCCACGCGGCATGCCGGAAGACTCCTTGCTGTGGGGGTCGGGTGTCAAGACTTGAAAACAGCGTTGTTGCCTGAGCGTGTCCCATACGTCACGTGAACGTGTCACGAAATCCCCTGTCGCAGTCTGGACATCGGCCCGTGGTGCGATGGATTCACGCTGGTCACAGTGGTGATCTTCGCTCAGGCCCGGCGGACGGCCCGGACAGGGCGGACGGCCGCGGAAGGCACTGGGACACAATGAGGCGACCCCATGCCGCACACCGGAAGGTGAACGATGAGCCACGCCCAGCCGCCCGAAGCACTCGGCGTCCGGCGCCCGACGCTGAACGCCGTGGCCGCTCGGGCCGGTGTCGGCCGTGGCACGGTCTCCCGGGTGCTCAACGGCTCCCCGAAGGTCAGCGACCGGTCGAGGGCGGCGGTGGAGAAGGCGATCGCCGAACTCGGCTACGTCCCCAACCGCGCCGCGCGCTCCCTGGCCACGCGCCGTACGGACGCCGTGGCGCTGGTCGTTCCGGAGGCCGAGAGCCGCTTGTTCGCCGAGCCGTACTTCTCGGGCATCATCCGGGGCGCCTCCGCCCGGCTCACCCGCGCCGGCATGCAGTTGCTGCTGGTGCTCGCGCGCGACGAGAGGAAGCACCGGCGCCTGGCCTCGTACCTGACCGCCCAACGGGTGGACGGCGTGCTGATGGTGGCGGTCCACCGCGACGACACCCTGCCGGACCTGCTGGACGAGCTGTCCGTGCCCACCGTGCTGGCCGGGCGGCGCGGCGATCCGGAACCGCTCGGCCACGTCCGCGCGGACAACGACGGCGGCGCCCGGAGCGCGGTCCGGCACCTGCTGGACAGGGGACGGCGCACCGTCGCCACCATCACCGGGCCACTGGACATGGACGCCGCCCGGACCCGGCTCGACGGCTACCGGGAGGCACTGCGGACCGCCGGGGTCACGGTGGACGAGGAGCTGATCGAGCAGGGCGACTTCACGGAGGAGGGCGGGCGCGCGGCGATGCGCGAGCTGCTGCGGCGGCGCCCCGGACTGGACGCGGTGTTCGCGGCCTCCGACGTGATGGCCTCCGGGGCGGTGCTGGAACTGCGCGCCGCGGGCCGGCGGGTGCCGGACGACGTGGCCGTCGTCGGCTTCGACGACTCGATCGTGGCCCGGCACGTCGACCCGCCGCTGACCAGCGTCCGCCAGCCGATGGAGGAGATGGGACGCGCGATGGCGGAGCTGCTGCTGGACGAGGTCGCCGGCCGGGCCGGCCGGCGCGCGGTGGTCCTGCCGACCCGGTTGGTCGTACGGGAGTCCGCCTGAGCGACGACGGCGACGGCCTCGGCGTCGGTGACGACCTCGGCCACGGCCACGGCCGCGGCGATGGCGCTGGCGATGGCGACAGCGACGGCCTCGGCGACGTCGGCGGCGCGCGGTCCAGCCGGTGACCGGAACCGGCCCGGGGCCGCCAACCGGAACCCGCTCCGGGTCGCGAACCGGAACCGGTGACGGGCCGGGAACCGGAACCGCGCGGGGGCTTCGCTACGAGCCGGCCGCGAGCCGCGTTCCGGGCCGTCCCAGACTCCGCACCGGGACGGCCCAGAGCTGTGCGCGCGCCCGCTCGGGCTGCGTACCGAGCCGCGTACGGGCCGCCGTTCGGCGGCGCCCGCAGCCGCCCCCAAGCTGTGAGAACGCGTATCGGGAGGCGAAAAGGGTTTCGTGTGGGAGCGCTCCCATGCACAATGGGTCGCAGCCGATCCGGGGAGTCCTTCCATGACAGAGCCCTTGCCGACCGCGACCTTCCCGCCTGCCTTCCTCTGGGGCGCCGCCACCTCCGCGTACCAGATCGAGGGCGCGGTACGGGAGGACGGCCGAACCCCTTCCATCTGGGACACCTTCAGCCACACCCCCGGCAGGACGGCCGGCGGTGAGACCGGTGACATCGCCGTCGACCACTACCACCGCTACCGCGACGACGTGGCGCTGATGGCGGAACTGGGCCTGACCGCCTACCGCTTCTCCGTCTCCTGGTCCCGGGTGCAGCCGACCGGCCGGGGCCCGGCGGTCCAGGTGGGCCTGGACTTCTACCGCCGCCTGGTGGACGAGCTGCTGGCGCACGGCATCAAGCCGGCGATCACCCTCTACCACTGGGACCTGCCCCAGGAGCTGGAGGACGCGGGTGGCTGGCCGGAGCGGGACACCGCCCACCGGTTCGCCGAGTACGCGCGGCTGGTCGGCGAGGCGCTCGGCGACCGGGTCGACCAGTGGATCACCCTCAACGAGCCGTGGTGCAGCGCCTTCCTGGGCTACGGCTCGGGCGTGCACGCCCCCGGGCGCACCGATCCGGCCGCCGCCCTGCGCGCGGCCCACCACCTCAATCTGGCGCACGGCCTGGGCGCGGCGGCCCTGCGCTCGGTGCTGCCGGCCGGCAACCAGCTCGCGCTCAGCCTCAACTCCCAGGTGATACGCCCGTTCTCGCAGAGCCCGGACGATCTGGCGGCGGCCCGGCGGATCGACAACCTGGCCAACGGCGTCTTCCACGGCCCGGTCCTGCACGGCGCCTACCCGGAGACCCTGTTCGCCGAGACCGCCCCGGTGACCGACTGGTCGTTCGTGCTCGACGGCGACCTCCGCACGATCAGGACGCCGCTGGACGCGCTGGGCCTCAACTACTACACCCCGGTTCTGGTCTCGGCGGCGGACGGCAGGGCCGCGGGCCCCCGGGCGGACGGTCACGGCGCCAGTGAGCACTCCCCCTGGCCGGCCGCCGGCGACGTGCTCTTCCACCAGACGCCGGGCGAGCGGACCGAGATGGGCTGGACGATCGACCCGACCGGGCTGCACGAGCTGATCATGCGCTACTCGCGCGAGGCGCCGGGGCTGCCGCTGTACATCACGGAGAACGGCGCGGCCTACGACGACAAGCCCGACGCCGACGGCCGGGTGCACGACCCCGAGCGCATCGCCTATCTGCACGGCCACCTGGCGGCGGTCCGCCGGGCCATCGCCGACGGCGCCGACGTGCGCGGCTACTACCTGTGGTCCCTGCTGGACAACTTCGAGTGGGCGTACGGCTACGACAAGCGGTTCGGCGCGGTGTACGTGGACTACTCGACGCTGGAGCGCACCCCGAAGTCGAGCGCCCGCTGGTACGGCGAGGTGGCCCGGGCGGGTGCGCTGCCGGCGGCGGTGGAGCCGGCGGCCTGACGGCGCCGTCCGGTGCCCTTGCCGACCGGCCGGTGACCTGACGCGCCGTCCGGTCATGGGGGGGTCGGGCGCGGCACCTGGATAGGGGGTGCCGCGCCCGCGTCGTGCCGCGTGCCCGTGAGCCTCGGTGGCGCCGGTCAGCCGAGGGCGCCGAACGCCTTGGCGAAGGCGAACCGGTCCTGGGTGATGGAGCTGCAGGTGGCGTCGGCGGTGGGCTTGGCGCCGCCGTCGCACTGCTTGTCGCGGGTCGCGGACCACATGGAGAGCCAGCCGAGGCCCTTGGACTTGGCGAAGTTCACGAGCTGGGTGGCGTCGTCCACCTTGAAGACCTCGGAGGAGACGTCGTTGACCCCGATCATCGGGGTGACCGCGACCGTCTTCCAGGCGGCGGAGTCGGACAGCCCCAGCACGCCCTTGATCTGGGCCTGGGTGGCGGTGGCGGCCTGCTCGGCGTAGGTGCCCATGTCGCCGCTGTAGGAGGCGCCGTAGTCCATCGCCATGATGTTGACGGCGTTGATCCGCACGCCGTTGGACTTGGCGTCGGACAGGAGGTTCACGCCGTCCTGGGTCAGTCCTTCGGGCATCACCGGCAGGGTGAAGGAGACGTCGAGGCCCGGGTGCTGGGCCTGGAGCTTGGCGATGGCCTGGGCCCGGCGGGTGTTGGCCGCGGTGTTGGGCAGCGCGCCGCCCTCGACGTCGAAGTCGACCTTGGTCAGCTTGAAGGCGTCCACGGCCTTGCCGTAGGCCGCCGCCAGCGCGTCCGCCGAGGAGCAGGTGGTGGCCAGCTCCGAGCCGGAGGCCCCGCCGAAGGAGACCCGGACGTCGCCGCCCTTGGCGCGCAGCGCGCCTATCTGCGCGGCCACCGCGTCGCCGGTGAGGTCGGTGACGCCGCCCCACTTGGGGGTGCAGCCGCCGCCGTCGGTGACGAAGGCGAGGTTGAAGTTCTTCACACCCGTCGCGTCGGCCGCGGCGAGGAGGTCGAAGGCCGGGTAGAGGGAGGTGTCCACGTAGGGGGCGAAGCCGGCCGAGGTGGTGGTGCCGGTGCCGGGGCTCTGCGAGGGGGTCGGGGCCGTGCTCTGGGTGGGGGTGGCGCTCTGGCTCGGCGTCGCGCTGGGGGCCGGGGTCTGGGTCTGGGTCGGGCGGCCGCTCGGCTCGGGGGTGGCGCCGTCGTCCGCGGAGCACTGCGCGTCGTCGACGCGGCAGCCGGTCGGGTCGCCCGTGCCGTTGACCACGAAGCCGATGGTGACCGACTTGCCCACGGCCAGGCCGTCGGTGTCCCACTTCGCGGGCTTGACGGTGACGTGCTGCCCGCTGACGCTGGACTCCGCGTTCCACAGGGAGCCGAGCTTCGCCCCGGCGGGCAGGTCGAACTCCAGCTTCCAGGTCTTCTCGGTCTGGCCGCTGTTGTTGGTGACGACGTACTGCGCGGTGTACCCCGTCGACCAGTCGCTCGTCCTCGTGTACGCGGCGGCGACCCCGGCCGCGTTCGCCGTACCGGTCAGCAGGAGGGCGCCGCCACCGACCACGGCCGCGGCCACCACGGATCCGATCGCCTTGTTCCTGCCACTGATCCTGCGCCGGTGCGTGCTCATGCGCGTGCCTGCCTTCGCTGTTCACGGGGGGTGGGGTGCGGCAGCACGCTAGCGAGCCGGAAACGGGCAAACGGGCCTATGGGGACCGCCGTGGCGGTCCTTAGGGTGCGCTTAAGGAAGGGATCGGGGACGGTTAAAGGTCGAGACCGATCCGTGGTCCGGTGCGGACGGAGCGTCAGCGGGCGGCCGCCGCACGCCGGCGTCCGCGCACGCTCCCCCGGTGTCCCCGGCCGGCCGGTTTCCGCCCGTGGAGCTGGAACCAGATCCGCACCTCGGTCCCGCCCAGCACGGAGGAGCCGATGCGCACATCACCACCGGTGGCCTCGGCGAGGCGGCGCACGATGTCCAGGCCGAGCCCGGTCGAGCCCGCGCTGCCGGAGCCGCGGCCGCGGGCCATCGCCGCCGCGGGGTCGGGTATGCCGGGGCCCGCGTCGGAGATCAGCACGATCACCGCGTCCTCGGCGTTGTGCACGTCGACCGCGAAGGCAGTGCCCTCGGCCGTGTGCCGGAAGACGTTGCCGAGCAGCGCGTCGAGCGCGGCGGCCAGATCGGCCCGGGCGACGGGTATGCGCACCGGACGCTCCACCCCGGCCACCCGCCATTTGCGGCCCTCGTCCTCGGCCAGAGCGGACCAGAACTCCATCCGTTCGCGCACCACTTCGGCCGCGTCGCAGCCCGCGCCCGGACCGGCGGCCGCGGTCTGCGGCTTGGCCTCCCGGGCGGTGCGGATGATGGTGTCGACCTCGCCCTCCAGCTGGGCGACGGCCGCGCGGGTCTGCTCGGCGGCGGGCCCGGCGCCCAGGGAGGCCGCGTTCAGCCGCAGCACGGTCAGCGGGGTGCGCAGCCGGTGCGACAGGTCCGCGGCCAGCTCCCGCTCGTTGGCCAGGAGCTGTACGACCTGGTCGGCCATGGAGTTGAACGCGACCGCGGCGAGCCGCAGTTCGGTCGGACCATCCTCCGGCACCCGCGCGCCCAGCTTGCCCTCGCCCAGCTCGTGCGCGCCCTCGACCAGTCGCCGGGCGGGCCGCACCATGCGCACCCCGAGCCGGTCGGCGACCGCGACCGAGCCGACGATCAGCGCGAGGCCGACCGCCGCGAGCACCGCCCAGGCCGTGCCGACGCCGTTGCTCACCTCGGACTCGGGCACGTACACCTCGACGACCGCGATCGAGCCGGAGCCGAGCGCCACCGGCTGCAGCAGCGTGGAGCCGCCGGGGACGGAGGTGGTGGAGGCGCGGCCCAGTCTCCGCACGGCCTCGATGTCCTTGCCCGAGGCGCGCCGCCGGCCGAGGTCGAGCGCTTCCCGGCCGCCGTCGGCGGGCAGGTGCACGGCCATCCCGGAGTCGGCCCCGGCGGAGGCCACCACCCGTTCCAGCTTGTCGCGGTCGGTGGTGATGGACAGCGCGGGGGCGACGGCGGCGGCCTCCCGCTCGGCGTTGGAGAACGCCCGGTCGCGGGCCATCTCCTTGACGACCAGCCCGAGCGGTACCGCGAAGGCGACCACGACCATGGTGGTGACGGCGAGGCACACCTTGACCAGAGCCCATCTCATCGCGGCGGCTCCGTTCCCTGGGGCGGTTCCAGCTTCACGCCGACGCCCCGGAGGGTGTGCAGATAGCGCGGCCGGGCCGCGGTCTCCCCCAGTTTGCGGCGCAGCCAGGACAGATGGACGTCTATGGTCTGGTCGTCGCCGTAGGACTGCTGCCAGACCTCGGCGAGGAGTTCTCTGCGGGCCACGACGACACCGGGGCGGCCGGCGAGGAAGGCGAGCAGGTCGAACTCTCGGCGGGTCAGGTCGAGCCGGACGCCGTCCAGTTCGGCCTGGCGGCGCAGCGGGTCGACGGTGAGCCCGCCGACCCGCAGGACGCTGGAGGGCGGCGCCTCCCCGCCCGTCGACCGGGCCCGGCGCAGCACGGCCGCCATGCGGGCCGACAGGTGCTCGACCGAGAACGGCTTGGTCAGGTAGTCGTCCGCGCCCGCGTTGAGCAGCCGGACGATCTCCGCCTCGTCGTCCCGGGCGGTGGCGATGATGACGGGGACGTCGGTGATGCCGCGCAGCATCTTCAGGGCCTCGGAGCCGTCCAGGTCGGGCAGTCCGAGGTCCAGGATCACCACGTCGAAACGGAGATGGGCGACCTCGCGCAGCGCCTCCAGCGCCGTACCGACGCTGCGCACGGTGTGCGAGGCGTCGGTCAGGTGCCGGATGAGCGCCGAGCGCACGAACTGGTCGTCCTCGACCACGAGCACACTTGCCATGCGCCGCACCGTACGCCATGCGGCCGGCACCGGTGCGGGCCTGTGGACAACCCGGGGCGAGTGCGCATCCCGGTGCCCCTGGGGCAGTATGGGCCGCGATGCGCAGAGGACTTGTACACGTACTGGCCTGGCTGCTCGCCACGGGCGCGGCGGTCACCCTGTCGTGGTGGGGTGTGCACACGGTCATGGCCGGCACGGCGTACGACCCGCCGCGCGCCCTGCCGGTCACGGTGGCCGGCACCGCCACGCAGCGGTCGAAGCCGGTGGGTTCGCCGACCGCCCGGACGCCCCGGACGCAGAGCCCGTCGGCCGGAACGCCGGCCGCCCGCACGCCCTCCCCTGCCCCGTCCCGCTCCGCCGTTCCCTCCCCGGTCGCCTCCCCCACCGCCGGACCCACCGCCTCCGGCCGGGTCAGGGCCTACGACACCGACGGCGGCCGGGCGGTCTTCGACCTGGGCACCGCCGACGCGACGCTCGTCTCGGCGACCCCGGGCACCGGCTGGTCGATGCAGGTGTGGAAGACGGAGAGCTGGATCCGGGTGGAGTTCAGCCGGGATGCGGACCGGGTGTCGGTGTTCTGCACCTGGCACGACGGCCCGCCGCACGTCGAAGTGGGCACGTACTGACGGGCCTTGCGCTGGCGGTCAGCGGAACACCGAGGGCGGCGGGGCCGGGGAGGCCACCGCGACCGCGTCCGTGACGGGGGCGGCGCCGCCGGTGAAGTCGGTGAGCTGCCTGCCGTGTTCGACCCTGCCCGGGTGCGGGTCGGAGGCGGCGCGTCGGGTGAGTTCGGCGACCGGCAGCGGCAGGTCGGAGGCGGCCAGTATGGCGTTGCCGAAGCGCTTGCCGCGCAGCACGGCCGCGTCCGCGATCAGCGCGAGCTCGGGGAAGCGGGCGGCGGCGGTGGCTATCTGGCCGCGCAGGTGGGCGAGCGGCGGGCCGTCGGCGAGGTTGGCGGCGTAGACGCCGGAGGGCTTGAGGGCGCGGCGGACCTCGTCGAGGAACTCGGTGGAGGTGAGGTGGGCGGGGGTCCGGGCGCCGCTGAAGACGTCGGCGACGACCAGGTCGGCCCAGCCGTCCGGGACCTTGGCCAGACCCGCGCGGGCGTCCGCCGACCGCACCCGTATCCGCGCGTTCGGATCAAGCGGCAGTTCCCGCCGGACCAGTTGGACGAGGGCCGCGTCCCGCTCGACGACCTGCTGGGTGGAGCGCGGGCGGGTGGCGGCGACGTAGCGGGCGAGCGTGAGGGCGCCGCCGCCCAGGTGCACGGCCTGCACCGGCCGGCCGGGCGGCGCGGCGAGGTCGATGACGTGACCGAGCCGGCGCTGGTACTCGAAGGAGAGGTACGCGGGGTCGTCCAGGTCCACGTGCGACTGCGGCGCCCCGTCGATCAGCAGCGTCCAGGCGCGGGGCCGGTCGGGGTCGGGTATGAGCTGCGCGAGCCCGCCGTCGACGGTCTCCGTGACCGCCTGCGCGGCGGCCGTCCTGCGCCGGTTGTTCCTGGACCTGCCCATCGGCCCATTTTCGCAGGCGCCCCGGGCGGGTGCGTCACCGGCAGTTGTCGGCCGCCTCGATCAGCCGGGCCGCCTCCCCGAGGGCCCGGCGCAGCACCGCGGGATCGGTCGCGAGGTCGGCCTCACCGGGCGGCAGCAGCCAGTCCGAGCCCGCCACCGGGGGCTCGGGGTTGAGTCTGAGTCCGCGCCCGTCGGTCTCCGTGCAGGTGCTGCCCGGCACGTCCCAGCAGGCGGCGGTGCCCGCCGGGACCAGGAAGCCGAGGGTGTCGCAGCCGTCGTCGTGCAGGACGGGACCTACCGTCTCCGGCGCGCCGCGCCGCAGGATGTCGACGGCCTCGAGCCCCTGCCGGGCCGGCACCGTCACCAGGTCGCACGTCGCGTCACCCTCCGTCGAAGACGGTGGCGCGCCCGGTGTACAGGGATCGTTGCTCTGGCTGGTCGCCATGCCGGCCTCCACCACGCTGCACGTTTGCGGTTCGAGAAGTCCAACGCGCGAGAGCGTCAACGGCTACGGCGTAAGTGCGCCGCAAAGGATGGCAGTTCATGGCAGATCTCGCATGAGATATCCGTTTTGTAGCCAAACACTGCGTCGCGGGTCCGACACAGCGGGTACGTTCTTGCTCGCCGGAACCAGGGTGTCACACGGACAACTCAGCCCGAATCCACCTCGGATCCGGCATGGTTCGACGGTTCGCACGAGAGGACCCGGCCATGGCGTCGTCAACGGAGACCTCGTCACAGCCCGAACGGCCCGCACGGCCGAACCTCGCCTTCCGGCGGCTTCGCGGCCGGCGCTCACCGGCCGAGTTCGCGGCGCTGGTGCGCCGGGCCGCGCGCGAGATCGGCGAGCGGGTGAGCTGTGACGCGCGCTACGTCGGCAGGGTGGAGGCAGGTGAGATCCGCTGCCCGAACTACGCGTACGAACGGGTGTTCCTGCACATGTTCCCCGGCCGCACGCTCACCGACCTCGGCTTCGCGCCGCGCTCGTCCGTCCGCGGGCGGGCGGCGCGCACGGTCCCGCAGGCACCCGCGGTGTTCGGTACCACTGAGACGCGGGCGTCCCATGAGCCGTATGACACGCAGGACCGGTACGACCCGCACGAGAACGACCACCTGAACCACGAGGAGAGCGACGTGCTGCGTCGCGCATTCATGACCGGCGGCGGCGCCACGATGGCCGCCGCCACGCTGGGCCCGCTGGGGCTCACCATCGACGCCACGGCGGCGGTCCGTCCGCCACGCCGCGTCGGCACCCCCGAGGCGGCGGCCCTGGAGGAGGCCGTCCGCAGCATCCGGCTGCTCGACGACCGGCACGGCGCGGACGGCCTGTACCGGCGCGCCGCCGCCCCGCTGCGCGCCGCGTACGCGCTTCTGGACGCCGGCGCGACCCGGCAGACGACCGCCGAGCGACTGCATTCGGGCGCCGGTGAACTGGCCATCTCGGTGGGCTGGCTGGCACACGACTCCGGGCGCTTCGACGACGCCCGCTCGCACTACGCCGAGGCGCTGGCCACGGCCCGGATGACCGGTGACCCGGCCCTGGAGGCGCACGCGTTCTGCAACACCGCGTTCCTCGCCCGCGACGCCGGCCGCCCCCGGGAGGCGGTACGGGCCGCGCAGGCCGCCCGGCGCGCCGCCGCCCCGCTGGGCTCGCCCCGGCTGATGTCCCTGCTCGCGCTGCGCGAGGCGGGCGGCTGGGCGGGCCTCGCCGACCGCACGGGCTGCGAACAGGCGCTGGCCCGGGCGCAGGCCCTCTTCGAGCGGGGCCGCTCGGACGCCGACCCCGAGTGGATGAGCTTCTACGGGGAGGCCGAGCTGGAGGGCCTGGAGGCGCAGTGCTGGTCGACGCTGGGCGACTGGCGGCGCGCGTCCCGGCACGCCCGCCGGGCGGCGCACCTCCAGGATCCCCACTTCACCCGCAACATCGCCCTCTACACCGCCGAGCTGGCCGACGACCTGGCCCGTGAGGGCCGCCCCGACGAGGCGGCGGCGGCGGGTCTGCGCGTCCTGGACCTGCTCACCCAGGTCCAGTCCTCCCGCATCCAGACCATGCTGGCGGGCACGGCCCGCGTCCTGCTCCCCCACCGCCGCACGTCGGGCGTCTCGGACTTCCTCGACCGCCACGCCGCCGCCCCACGACCGGCCCGGGTCTGACCTCCGAGCCGCGCCCGCCCGTGCCGCCAGGGGCGGCCCGGGTGGGCCGACGGCACCCCAACAGGCGCGGGCAGGTCCCCGCCCGGCACCGACACCGAGCACCCGGAGCAGCGCCGGGCACCGGAGCGGCACCGCTCACCCGGCCAGGTGCCCCGAGTCGTTCCAGCTCTCGACGGCCGGCTCCCCGTAGGCCCACCCCAGCACCGAAAGCGAGGTCGGATTCAGCCGTATCCGCGCCCCGAACGACAGCGGCATCCCCAGCCACCGCGCCCCGATCGCCCGCAGGATGTGCCCGTGCGCGAACACCAGCACGTCCCGGTCCGCCGAGCGCGCCCAGTCCACCACCTCGTCCGCGCGCGCGGTGACCTCCGCCAGGCCCTCCCCCTCGGGCACCCCGTCCCGCCAGATCAGCCAGCCGGGCCGGACGGCCTGGATCTCGGCGGGGGTCATGCCCTCGTAGGCGCCGTAGTCCCATTCCATGAGCGTGTCCCAGACGTCCGCACGCTCACCGAACCCGGCCAGTTCGCACGTCTCACGCGCGCGCACCAGCGGACTGGTCCGCACCTCGGCGGCCGGCAGCCCGTCCAGCGGAGCGCGGTGCAGCCGCTCGCCGAGCAGCTTGGCCCCGCGCCGCCCCTCCTCCAGGAGCGGGATGTCGGTCCTGCCGGTGTGCTTGCCGGACAGCGACCATTCGGTCTGTCCGTGCCGGGCCAGCAGGATGCGCGGTGCCATGGGGAGCCTTTCGGGGACAAGGTGAACAGATCTCGGGCATCTCGAACGGAAGACGCGGTAGTCCCATCATCGCTCAGCCCGGACAGGGGCAACCCGGCGGGAGATCCCGGCGTCTTTGAGGTCTGAAGCGCCCGCATGGCCTGGATGCGGACACCGTAAAGTGGCACGGTCGCCGCCGGGGCGCGCCGCAGCAGAAGGGGGAGGGCGATCGGATGCCGCAGACCGAGACACCGGGCACCGAGGTGACCCAGCGGACCCGGCTGCGGTGGTGGACCGAGCTGCCC
This sequence comes from Streptomyces sp. NPDC056580, assembly GCF_042793175.1. Lineage (NCBI taxonomy): Bacteria > Bacillati > Actinomycetota > Actinomycetes > Kitasatosporales > Streptomycetaceae > Streptomyces > Streptomyces sp. NPDC056580. The sequence goes on from NZ_JBHTVE010000011.1 coordinate 132,595, forward strand.
CTGATCCTGCTGGTCTACGGCTGCTACTCGGCCGGCCGCCTGCTCGCCCGCGGTGACGTCTCCTCCGCCGTGGACCACGGCCTGGCGATCCTGCGCCTGGAGCAGGCCCTCCACCTGAACGCCGAGCACCCGCTGAACCGGCTGTTCACGCGCGAACCGTGGCTCGGCATACCGGCGGACTTCTGGTACGCCTCGCTGCACTACCTCGTCACGCCGGCCATCCTGGTCTGGCTGTTCCGGGCCCGCGCCGAGCACTACCGGGCGGCCCGGACCTGGCTGATGGCGTCCACGTTCATCGGCCTGATCGGCTTCACCCTGCTGCCCACCTGCCCGCCCCGCCTGCTCTCCGCGGGCCACGGCTTCGTCGACACGATGGCGCACTACAGCTCGTACGGCTGGTGGGGCGGCGAGGCCAGCGCGCCGCGCGGCATGGGCGGCATGACCAACCAGTACGCGGCGATGCCCAGTCTGCACGTCGGCTGGGCCCTGTGGTGCGGGGTCGTACTGTGGCGGTTCGGCGGCACGCGCCTCACCAAGGTCCTCGCCGTCGTCTATCCGCTGCTGACCACCCTCGTGGTCATGGGCACCGCCAACCACTACTTCCTCGACGCGGTCGCGGGCGTCGCCGTGATGGGCGTGGGCCTGCTGCTGGCGCCGCGGCTGATGGGGGGCACGGACCTGCTCCGGGCTCGCCTCGGCTCCCGGGCGCCGAGGCTCGCGACGCCCGCCGGTTCCCCGGTTGTCAGTGGCGGATGCCAGACTTCCGCGGGTGAGCGAATTCCACGGCAGCGCGAGTCGCAGCCCGCTTCCGCGGCCGAACCGGACGCCTCCCCCAGCGACGCGGGAGAAGGGGCTCCGGCAGCGGCTCGCTGAGCTGCGCGGTCCCGACGTACCGGCCAAGGCCCTGGACGCGCGCGCCCTCGCGGCGCTCGCCGCGAACCCCGGGTGCCGCAGACGGGCGATCCTGGACGGCGCCGGGGTGGACAAGGCGGTGCTGGCGGACCGGCTGGGCGCGCCGTCCGCGTTCGGGCAGTCGCAGTTCGCGCTGACCCGGGGCAACGCGTTCGAGGCGAAGGTGAAGGCCGACGGCGGCGCGGAGCTGCTGCGGCTGGTGCACTCGCGGCTCGACCCGGGCGCCGAGCCGCCCGCCGGGGCCGCGGTGCCGGACCTGTCCGCGCACGGCCCCGAGGGGCGTACGGCCCGTACGGCGCTCGCGCTGCGCGAGGCCGTGGACGCGGCCGGCTGGACGCTGCTGGACCACCCGATGCTGGCCCTTGACGTGGCGGGCTCGATCGCGTTCCTGGAGCCGGACGCGGTGGTGGTGCACCCGGACGGGAGCTGGACGGTCGTGGAGATCAAGTCCTTCCCGATGCTGGACGGCTCGGCCGACCCGGCGAAGGTGGGCGCCGCCGCCCGGCAGGCGGCGGTGTACGTGCTGGCCCTCGAGGACGTGGCCGCCCGCCTGGACCCGGCCCCGCGCGTACGGCACCGGGTGCTGCTGGTCTGCCCCAGGGACTTCTCCAACCTGCCCACCGCCTCCGCCGTCGACGTGCGCAAGCAGCGTGCGGTCACCGCCCGCCAGCTCGCCCGGCTCACCCGCGTGGAGGAGATCGCCGGCGCCCTGCCGGAGGGCACCTGTTTCGCCCCGGACCGGCCCGCCGAGGAGCTCACGGCGGCCGTCGAGGCGGTCCCGGCCGCGTACGCGCCCGAGTGCCTGTCCGCCTGCGAGCTGGCCTTCCACTGCCGTGACCGCTCCCGCGCGGACGGCGCCGTGACCCGCCTCGGCCGTCCGCTGCGCGCCGAGCTCGGCGGTCTGACCACCGTCGAGGACGTGCTCGCGGCGGCCCGCGGCGAGAGCGGCGACCCGGACGACCCGGCGGTCGCGGCCCTGCGCCGGGCGGCCGCCCTGCGCGCGGAGGCGCTCGCCCTGGCGGCCGGCCGGGAGGTGGCGGCCGCGTGTCACTGATCGCCACCCTGGCCCGCCTGGAGGCCGTCAGCACCGGCCGGGCCCAGCCGGCGGCGACCGTCCGCCACCGCCACCTGTCCGACCGCCCCCTGGTGTTCGTGCCGCTCACCACCGCCGGTGAGGCCGGCGCTCCGCTGGGCGCGCTGGTCGGCACCGACCGGGACGCGCCGCGGCTGCTGGTCGTGGCGCAGCCCCGGGACCGCGACCTGCGCTTCGCGTTCCTCGCCGAACTGGCCGACGTGGTCCTGCCCTACCTCGACTCCTACGCACGGGAGGTCGAGGCGGCCGAGCGCACGGAGACGGACCCGGAGACCGGCAAGCGGGTCAAGGTCGAGGTCGAGCTGTGCGCCGACGCGCCGCAGATCGTCGTGCCGAGCCGGGCGGGCCTGGACCTCGTGCGCCTGCTGGGCCGCTCGATGCGCTTCCGCCGCACCGCCGAGCAGGACCCGGAGGCGCCCCACCCGGCGCCGCCCCGGGTCCCGCTGCTCGGCCGCTGGCTGACCCACTACGGGGAGCGGTCCCGGGTACCCGGCTCCTCCCTGCTGCTGGCGCTCACCGACGTGCTGTCCCGGCACTGGGCGACCGGCCAGTCCAGCCTGGAGGACCAGCACCTGGGCGCCCTGCTCGCCTGGATCGCCCCTCCCCCGTCCGGCACCGGCGCGGAGGCCGCGCAGCGGGCCGAGCTGGCCCGGGACGCCGACGGCCAGCTCCTGTGCCCGCCGGCCGGTCCGGCCACCGACCCGGCGTTCGACAACAAGCTGCTGGCCCCGGCCATCGAACGCTACGACCGGGCCCGCGCCGCGCTCGCCGCGGCCGAGGACGCCGTGCAGGCGGACGACCGGCTGGCCGCGCTGTCCGAGGCCGAGCAGCGTGTGCGCGATCTGGTGGAGAGCCGCGTCCGGCCCACCTGGGACTCGGTGTGGCAGGGCCTCGACCTGCTGCGGGCGCTGCCGGAGGGGGCGCACGTCGAGGAGCGGTGGACGCGGGATCGCTGGTCGTTCACCGGCCACCGCGACCGGGTGCTGGCCGGCGAGCCCCCGCAGCCGCGCCGGGACGACGCGGTGACGGCGGCGAACAAGCTGGCCACGCGCGAGCGCGAGCAGGCCCGGCTGGAGGCCCAGGAGGCGTTGGACGATCCGCTGGTGATGGCCGGGCGGCGGCTGGCCGGGGAGGCGTTCGCGGGCGAGGTCACCGACGCCGTGATGGCGTACAGCGAGGGCAAGCGGCCCAGCCCGCGCCCGCTGGTGACGGTCCGCACCGACGACCGGCCGCACCTGGCGGAACGCGCGAAGGTGTACCGCTCGCTGGGCGGCAAGCCGCAGGCGGCCGAGTTCGTCGGCTACGAGGGCGCCCCGGAGGACGGTGTGCTGGTACTGCGGATAGTGGACAAGATGGGCCGGGGCAAGGAGCCCGAACCGGGTTCTGTGCCGGAGAAGGGCGACCGGGTCTGCTTCACGCTGTTCGAGCACGAGCAGCGCGGCGGCGCGAAGCTGCCCGACCCGGAGGAGACCCCGTGGACGCACGGCGGCCCGCCGGGCGAGGCGGCGCCCGAGGCGCCCGACACCGTGACCGAGGAGGACGTGCTGTGACGACCGTCGAACTCGACCCCGGAGCCGCGGCGGCGCGCGCCACGGACGCGATCCTCCACGACACCCTGCACGGCACCGAGCGGGGCGTGGTCGTCGACTCCCCGCCTGGCGCGGGCAAGTCCACCCTGGTCGTCCGCGCGGCCCTGGAACTCGCCGCCGCCGGGCGCCCGCTGATGGTGGTCGCGCAGACCAACGCGCAGGTGGACGACCTGGTGCTGCGGCTCGCCGAGAAGAACCCCGACCTGCCCGTGGGCCGGTTGCACAGCAGCGACGCCGACCCGTACGACAAGGCGCTGGACGACCGGCCGCAGGTCCGCACGTCGGCGAAGGCGGCCGATCTGAACGGCCTCCCGGTCGTCGTCTCCACGGCCGCCAAGTGGGCGCACGTCAAGGTGGACGAGCCGTGGCGGCACGCCATCGTGGACGAGGCGTACCAGATGCGTTCGGACTCGCTGCTGGCCGTGGCCGGCCTGTTCGAGCGGGCGCTGTTCGTGGGCGACCCGGGACAGCTCGACCCGTTCGCGATCGTGGGCAGCGAGCAGTGGGCGGGCCTGTCGTACGACCCGTCGGCCTCGGCGGTCACCACCCTTCTGGCCCACAACCCGGAGCTTCCGCAGCACCGCCTGCCGGTGTCCTGGCGACTGCCGGCGTCGGCGGCCCCGCTGGTCTCGGACGCCTTCTACCCGTACACCCCGTTCCGCAGCGGCACCGGCCACGGCGACCGCCGGCTGACGTTCGCGGTCCCCTCCGACGGCTCCGGCCCGGACCGGGTGATCGACGAGGCGGCCGCGTCCGGCTGGGGCCTGCTCGAACTGCCCGCCCGGAACACGCCGCGCACGGACCCGGAGGCGGTACGGGCGGTGGCGGCGGTGGTACGGCGCCTGCTGGACCGCGGCGGCGCCGCCGTCTCCGAGCGCTCACCCGACGCGACCCCGCTGACCGCCGGCCGCGTCGCCGTGGGCACGGCCCACCGCGACCAGGCGGCGGCGGTCCGCTCGGCCCTGGCCGACCTCGGCGTAGGGGACGTCACGGTCGACACGGCCAACCGCCTCCAGGGCCGCGAGTACGACGTCACGGTCGTCCTCCACCCGTTGTCCGGCCGCCCCGACGCCACCGCCTTCCACCTGGAGACCGGCCGCCTGTGCGTGCTGGCCTCCCGCCACCGTCACGCCTGCGTCGTGGTGTGCCGCGCCGGCGTCGGCGACCTCCTGGACGACTACCCGTCCACGGAACCGGTCCAGCTCGGCACCCTGGTGAAGTTCCCGGACGGCTGGGAGGCGAACCACGCGGTCCTGGCCCACCTGGCCGAACACCGGGTGACCTGGCGACCATGACCACACCCCGCCCGGCCACACCCCCCGCCGGACGGAGTCCGGCACGCCGCCGCAGGCGGCCGACGAACACAGCCCGGACGGCTGGGAGGCGAACCACGCGGTCCTGGCCCACCTGGCCGAACACCGGGTGACCTGGCGACCATGACCACAGCCCCGGCGTGGCGGCCGGTGCCGGGATCGTTCCCCGAGGGCCTCTTGCGGGCGCGCGGGACAATGGACGGTGGGCCGCGTGAAGGCGGTCCCCACCGAGCCGACCGTACGGAGGAGACAAGACATGGCGGAGCCCACGCCGCGCAGGAACGAACCGCGGCTACGCCCCGCGCCCCTGCTCTTCGAGCCCGCGGAGGCGGCCACCGATCCCGAGCACTTCTTCGACCTGGAATCGATCGAGGATCCGCGGGCTCTCCTGGCGCGGGCGACGGAGCTGGCCCAGGCGTTCCGCGCGGCGGCCGACCGGGCCGTGGAGTTCCAGGCCGTCGCGGCGGCCCAGCTCGCCGACCCCCGCCGCTTCGACCGGCTCACCCCGGCGGACATCGGCGAGCGCGCCGAGTGGACCGAGGACTATGCCAAGAAGATGGTCGAGTTCGGCCGGGACCTGATGCGCGGCGCCGACGCGGAGGGCCGGTCCCCCGTCGATCCGGTCTGATCCGACCCGCTTGGCATATGCCAGGCGGGCAAGATACTCCTCCCCTCCCTCTCCTGTCCCGGAATCCCGCAACCGAGGAGAACCGGGCACTCACAGCGGGTGCATCTTGTCGGCATGAGCAGCACGCCGAACGTCACCTGTGCCACGGCCGACGGAGCCTCCTGGCTCGCCTCGGCGGGAACGCACCCGCGCAGCACCCTCGCCCTCTGGCGGGAGCGGCCGGACGCCCCGCTCGTACTGCCCTGCGGCACCGTGTTCGACGTGGTGAGCGCCCCCGCGGTCTTCGGGCGCCGGATGCTGGACCGGCTGTGGGACGAGGGCCCGGGCTCGGGACCGGTGGCGGTGTTCCGGGGCCGCACCCTGCTGTTCACCGCCCCGGGTACGGCCCAGCGGCTGCCCTCGCTGCTGACATGGGAGGAGTGGGGGTCCAATCGCGCCGCCGCGGTTCCGCCGCTGCTCTGCCACGGCACCGGCGACGCGGTGACCGTCCCGGCCCTGACCGGCGACGGCTCCGCCTCCGGCGGCTCCTGCTGGCTGGTGGCCCCGGAAACCCGTCACCCCTGGCTGCCGGGCCCCGAGGTGGTCCTGTGGGCGGCCGTGCGGGCGGCCCGCGCGGCGGTGCGGATATCGATTTTTCCTCCCGCCGACCATGATGCTAATGTCTACGACGTCAGCAGGCGCCGCTAGCTCAGTTGGTTAGAGCAGCTGACTCTTAATCAGCGGGTCCGGGGTTCGAGTCCCTGGCGGCGCACGATGACGATGGCGAGGTGAGTTCGCGGAAACGCGAACCACCTCGCCATCTCTGTTTCTGCGCGGCTTCGCCATGGGGTGCGGAGGCGGTGCCGCCCACACCTCCGTGGAACCGGCCGCGGCACCGCTCCCCGGGACCTCAGCCGACCAGCCCCGGTGTGATCTTCACCGTCCAGGCGCCGGACGCGGTGCGCTCCTCCACCTCGACCTTCACCCCGTCGCCCGGCACGGTGAAGCTCTCGCCGAGCGCGACGGGAGCGTCGGCGAGGGGCGGGTAGACCGAGTTCTCCCAGCAGGCCGCGGTGCCCGGGTGGGCGTCCACCACCTCGATAGGCCCGCCGCCGGACGCCTCGCCGCTGCGCACGCGGTACACCAGGACCCCCTGCCGGCAGGCCGCCCGGTCGTTACCGGCCGGGCCGCGCGCCTCGAACGCGAGGACGCTGTCCGGACCGGTGCGGACCACCGCCAGCTTGGTGCCGTGGCCGAGACCGAACGCCGGGGCGCCCGCCGCGCCCGGCACACCGGGGACGGAGCCGGCCGTCCCCGACCCGGCGGTCAGCGGCTCCAGGGTCAGCCGGGTCGGCCCGGTACCCCGCACGCACGCCACCTGGCGCGGATCCAGCCAGCCCAGCTTCCACTTGTGCCAGGCGAACAGGTCCGGGGCCAGTCCGAACTGGCTGCCCATCAGGTCCCAGTCCCCGACGTAGGTGTCCCAGTCGCCCTTGCCGTCGGCGGGACGGTGGTAGAGGTCGGGCAGGTCGAAGACGTGCCCGGTCTCGTGGGCCAGCACCAGGCGGTCCGGCGGGTGCTTCTCGAACACGGTGACGACCCGGCGGATGTCGGTGCCGTCCGCCCGCAACGGGGTCTGCAGGTTGACCACCTTCGTCGCGTCCGAGTCCACGCCGGGCGCGTCCGGGTCGGCGACGAGGTAGACCACGTCGTAGCGGGAGAAGTCCACTTCGCCGTCGGCCGCGGCGATGGCGTCGTGCAGGTAGGCGGTGCGGTCGGCGGCGCTCCAGTCACGCCTTATGGCGTACGCGGTCGACGGCCGCGGCATGCGCAGCCAGTGCTTCAGCGGGTGCGGGCGCAGGGTGAACCTGCCGTAGGAGGCCTGCTCGTAGAAGCGGCTGGTGGCGGGGAAGTGGTCGGCAGCCAGTTCCCCGGGGGTGGTTTCCGGGCGTGAGTCCGGGAACGACAGGAAGATCATGACGGCGTCGAGGGCGCCGGTCGGCCGGGGATAGCCGTCGTTCCAGGTGTCCAGGCCCTCCGAGTGGTGGGCCTCGGTCCGGTGCAGTGCGCACGCGGCCGGGGAGAAGGGCTCGGCGACCGACGGGCCGGTCAGGATCGAGGTGGCGGCGAGCGCCGACATCGTGGTGGCCACGGCGGCGGTGCTGCGCAGCTTGGGCACGAAAGGACCTCCGGACACGGTTCACGGGACACCGCATCCAGAGTGTGGGAGTTTCTACCGATTCGTCCTGTTTGCCTGAACCAGAAGGGTGAGTGCGCCCGTTTGCGCGGCGCGCGCACCGGCGGTCGACACCCCGAAACACTCACGGAACGTCACAAGTGGTCGAGGGCCAGAAAGAGCCGTCCAGGTGCGGGCAGAAACGATCTGTCAGAACCTGTGGTCTGTCCGGGACACTGGCAAGTGGCTGGAAGGCCCGAGGGCCAGCCTCTATGATCGGCACACTTTCCGGCACGGACAGAGATCGAGTGCACTGCGGGAGCGAGCGGTGAGCGGAACGTCCGAAGGGCCGACGCCCGCGGCAGACCTCGACCGGTCAGCCGTCACAGACAGTGATCACATCATCTACCACCGTGTCTTCGCGGCGGCCCCGCTGTCCATGGCCGTCGTCGACCCCGAAGGGCTGGTCGTCAGCGCCAACGCCGCCTTCGGCCAACTGCTCGGCGCCGACCCGGAGGCGCTGGCCGGCCGGCCCGCCGCCGAGCTGGTCGACCTGGCCTCGGACCCCCGCACCTGGCACGCCTACCGCGAGGTCCTGTGCGGCCGGCAGGCGAAGCTGCGCTGCACCCGCCGGATAAAGCACCCCGAGGGGCACTCGGTGTGGGTGCAGATCACCGTCACTCCGCTGGCGGACGGCGGGCCGGGGGTACTGGTCTCCGCCACCGACATCAGCGTCCGCCGGGAACTCCAGTCCCGTCTGCGGCACTTGGAGATGCACGACCCGGTGACCCGGCTGCCCAACCGGACCCTGTTCTTCGAGCGCCTGACGGCCGCGCTGGAGACGGAGGCCTACGAGCGCGGCGGCACCGGCCGCATCGGCCTGTGCTATCTGGACATCGACGGCTTCAAGGCCGTCAACGACACTCTCGGCCACCGGGTCGGCGACCGGCTGCTTGCGGCGGTCGCCGAACGCCTGACCCGGGTCGCCGACGAGGCCGGCCACGCCCGCGCCGGCGCCCCGCTGGTGGCCCGGCTCGGCGGCGACGAATTCGCCCTGCTGGTCGAGGACTCCACCGGCACCGAACAGGTCGCCGACCTCGCCGAGTCCGCGTTGAAGACCCTTGAGGAGCCCTTCGACCTGGCCGGGCAGCGGCTGTCGCTGACCGCGTCCATCGGTGTCGTCGAGCGGCACGCGGCCGGCACCACGGCGACCGGTCTGATGCAGGCGGCCGACACCACGCTGTACTGGGCGAAGGCGGACGGCAAGGGCCGCTGGACCTTGTTCGACCCAGAGCGCAACGCGCACCGCATGACCCGGCAGGCCCTCTCCTCCACCTTGCGTCCCGCCATCGAGCGCGGTGAATTCGCCCTGGAGTACCAGCCGTTGGTGGGCATGGAGGACGGACGGCTCAGGGGCGTCGAGGCTTTGGTCCGATGGCACCACCCGCAGTTCGGCACGCTGACGCCGAATCGGTTCATCGCACTGGCCGAGGAGGACGGTTCGATCGTGCAGCTCGGCCGCTGGGCGCTGGTGACCGCCTGCCGGCAGGCCCGCCGCTGGCAGCTCGACCACCCCGACGAGCCGCCGATCTTCGTCAGCGTGAACGTGGCCGTGCGCCAGGTGTGGGACTCCGACCTGGTGGCGGACGTGGCGCAGACCCTCGCCGAGACCGGGCTCGCCCCGCACCTGCTCCAGCTCGAACTGACCGAGTCGGCCGTGATGGGCTCGGCCGGCCGGCCGCTGCAGGCCCTGCAGGCGCTCAGCGACATGGGCGTGCGCATCGCCATCGACGACTTCGGCACCGGCTACTCGAACCTGGCGTACCTGAGCCGGCTGCCGGTGAAGGTGCTGAAGCTGGACGGCTCCTTCGTGCGCGGCTTCCAGTACGAGGAGGCGGCGAAGGGGGCGCCGCCCAACCCGGCCGACGAGGTGATCGTGGAGGCGATGATCCAGCTCGCCCACCGGCTCGGCCTGACCGTCACCGCCGAGTGCGTGGAGACCTCGGCGCAGGCCTCCCGGCTGCGCCGGATCGGCTGCGACACCGGGCAGGGCTGGCTGTACTCCCGTCCGGTGCCGCCGGACCGCATCTCCGAGCTGCTGGGGACGCAGGACTACGCGGTGGGCAAGCCGTAGGCGTCGGCGATCAGTTCGTAGGAGCGCAGCCGCAGGTCGCCGCGGTGGGCGAGCGTGGTGAGCATCAGCTCGTCGGCGCCGGTGCGCTTGTGCAGGTCGTCGAGTCCGGAGCGGACCTCGTCGGCCGTGCCGTGCACGATGTTGCCGCCCCAGGAGGCCACGAAGTCCTCCTCCATCGGGCTGAACTCGTACTTCTCGGCCTCGTCGGGGTCGGGGAAGAGGCCGGGCCGGCCGGTGCGCAGCCGGATCATGTTCAGCGCCGTCGCCCGCACCTGCCGGCGGGCCTCCCGCTCGTCGTCGGCGGCGAGCGCGGAGACTCCGATGAGGGCGTAGGGGCGGTCGAGGACCGCGGAGGGCCGGAAGGCCTGCCGGTACAGGTCGAGCGCCGGGATGGTGTTCTGCGCGGAGAAGTGGTGCGCGAAGGCGAAGGGCAGTCCGAGCATCCCGGCGAGGCGCGCGCTGAAGCCGGAGGAGCCGAGCAGCCAGACCGGCGGACGGTGCGCGGACTGCACGCCGCCCGGGCTGCTGCCCTGGACGGGGCCGGGGATCGCGTGGATGCGCCGGTAGGGGTGCCCGTCGGGGAAGTCGTCGTCCAGGAAGCGGATGAGTTCGGCTAGCTGCTGCGGGAAGTCGTCGGCGCCCTCGTTCAGGCCGTCGGTGCGGCGCAGGGCGGCGGCGGTGGCGCCGTCCGTGCCTGGGGCGCGGCCGAGGCCCAGGTCGACCCGCCCGGGGGCCAGCGCCTCCAGCGTGCCGAACTGCTCGGCGATCACCAGGGGCGCGTGGTTGGGCAGCATGACGCCGCCCGAGCCGAGCCGGATGCGGTCGGTGTGGGCGGCGAGGTGGGCGAGGATCACCGCGGGCGAGGAGGAGGCGACACCGGGCATGGAGTGGTGCTCCGCCACCCAGTACCGGTGGAAGCCCCGGGACTCCGCGAACCGGGACAGCTCCACGCTGGTGCGCAGCGCCTCGGTGGCGGTGCTGCCCGCGCCCACGGTGACCAGGTCCAGTACGGAGAGTGGGACGGGGGCGGTCCCGTGTGTCGTGCCCCGGATCTCGTCTGCCGACACGGTGTCTGCCTCCTGTTTCTGGCCGTGAGATGTCCAGCGTCGACCAACAGGAGACTGTCCCCGTTTATTCCCGGCGCCCGTCCGGGGCGCTCGTCCTCCTTCCCGCTCCCGCTCCCGCTCCCGCTCCCGCTCCAGGAAGCGTCAGACCTGGACGATCGGCTCGCGGGTGAACAGCGTGCCCAGCTCGGGGGCGTTCACCCGCCGGTCGGCGAGCCGCAGCCCCTCCCACACGGTCACCTGGTTGGCGGTGAGCACCGGCTTGGACAGGGCTTTCTCCAGCAGCCCGAGGTGGGCGGCCGTGTGCAGCGCGGTGTCCGGCAGGAGCACGGCCTGCGCGTCGGCGGCGTCAGCCGCCCGGGCCAGCGTCAGCACCTCCTCCTCGCCCCAGGTGCCGACCTCGTCCGCCGTGACGATCCCGGACGACCGCGTCGCGACCACCTCCAGCCCCCCGGTCCGCAGGAAGTCCGCGAACAGCGCGGCCACCTCCTCCGGGTAGGTCGTGCCCACGGCCACCCGCCGCGCGCCGATCTCGCGCGCCGCGTGCACGAAGGCGAAGGACGTCGAGGAGGCGGGCATCCCGGCCACCATGGCAAGCGACCGCACCTGCTCCTGGGCGCCGTCCCAGCCGTGCACGAAGCTGCCGCTGGTGGACGCCCAAACGACCGTCTCGGCGCCGGTCAGCCGCAGCCGCTCCATGCCGGCGGCGAGCCGCTCGGGCGACCCCATCTCACGCAGCGCGTCGACGCGGAGGGCGTCCTCCCCGATGTCGGTGTGCACCAGGTCCACCCGGATGTCGCTGCCCAGGAGCTGTTCGATGCGCGGGTAGTCGTCCTCGCCGGGGCGGCCCGGGTGGAGGAATCCGAGTGCTGTCATGTCAGCCCTTCTCCGTGTTCCTGCGTCTCTTCCGGCAGTGCGGGCCGGTCCCACGCGCCGCCTTCGTCGAGCGGCGCCGGACGGGCTCCACCGCCCGGGTACCCAGTCGGCGCGGCGCAGCCCACATCGTGACCTGGTTGGCCGAGAGCACGGGGGTGCGCTTCGGCGGTGCGCGGCAGGCCCCGGGCCGGGGATCAGACCCGTGGGCGGGGCGGCGGCCCGCTGCGGGCGGGAGCGGCCGAGAAGGAGGACGTCCACGGCAGGGCACCGGCTCACGCCTGGGGCCGAGGGCAACGGTCGTTGGGCGCGCCCGAGTTGACGGGGGTGGATTCCGGTGCGAGCGTGGTCGGTCCGCGCATGCCGGATTGCCCGGAGCCGCCCCGTATGACGTCGACTCTGCCCACCCTCCTCGTGCTGGACGCCGACCCGCCGCCCCGGCTCGGCCGGCTGACCGGCCGCGCCCGGATCGAGCACACGGACGCGGCCGGACTCGCCGGCCGGCTGCCGGGCGCGGACGTGCTGCTGGTGTGGGACTTCACCTCGCACGCCGTGCGCGAGGCCTGGCCCGGCGAAGGGCCGCGCCCGCGCTGGGTGCACACGGCGAGCGCGGGCGTGGACCACCTGATGTGCCCGGAGCTGGCCGCGTCCGGCACCGTGGTGACCAACGCGCGCGGGGTCTTCGACCAGCCGATCGCCGAGTACGTGGCCGCCCTGGTGCTGGCGGTCGCCAAGGACCTGCCGCGCACCCTGGAGCTCCAGCGGGAGCGGACCTGGCTCCACCGGGACACCCGCCGGGTGGCGGGCACGCGCGCGTGCGTGGTGGGTTCCGGGCCGATCGGCCGGGCGATCGCGCGCACCCTGCGGGCCCTGGACGTGACCACGGCCCTGGTCGGCCGGGTGCCGCGCACCGGCGTCCACGGGCCGGGCGACCTCGACCGGCTGATCGCCCGCGCCGACTGGGTGATCGCCGCGGCGCCGCTGACCGAGCAGACCCGCGGCATGTTCGACGCGCACCGGTTCGGCGTGATGCAGCCCTCGGCGGTCTTCGTGAACGTCGGCCGCGGGCGGCTCGTCGACGAGGACGCCCTGGCGGAGGCGCTGCGCAGGCGCTGGATCGCGGGCGCCGCGCTGGACGTGTTCGCGTCCGAGCCGCTGCCCGCGGACAGCCCGCTGTGGGGCCTTCCGGGGCTGCTCGTCTCCCCGCACATGAGCGGCGACACGGTGGGCTGGCGGGACGACCTCGGCGCCCAGTTCGTGGAGTTCTACGAACGCTGGGCGGCGGGCCGGCCCCTGCCGAACGTGGTCGACAAGAAGCGCGGATACGTGCCGGGCCACTGAGCCGGCCGGGGGCCGGGGCGCCCGTGGGGTGCTCCGGTGGCGGCGGGCCGGCGGCCGCGCCGTGCGGTGCGGGCGCCGGTCCGGTGGGACGGCGCCTGATCGTTCGTCCGTGAACAACGGGCGCATAGGACGGATGCGTCTGGGTAGCTGCGCCGCCATGGCTCCACCACCAGGGAACGACGCGCACGTATTCCAGCCGGAACACAGACACAGCAGGCGCTCGCTGCTCGCGGGCGTCGCCGCCATCGGGGCGGTGGGCGCGCTGGGCGCCACGGGCTGCACACGAGTGGCCTCGGCGTCGGACGAGAACGGCGGCGACCTGCTCGACCGGCTGCGGGCGCAGGGCGTCGTCCGGCTCGGGATCGCCGGTGAGATCCCCTTCGGGTACATCGACAGGGACGGCCACCTCACCGGTGAGGCGCCCGAGCTGGCGAAGGTGATCTTCAAGCGGCTCGGCGTGGACCGGGTGCAGCCGGTGCCGACGGAGTTCGGCTCGCTGATCCCCGGTCTGAACTCCCAGCAGTTCGACGTCGTCGCCGCCGGGATGTACGTCAACGCCGAGCGCTGCCGGCAGGTGATCTTCGCCGACCCCGACTACCAGATGCTGGATTCGTTCATCGTCCGCAAGGGGAACCCGAAGGGGTTGCGCTCCTACCAGGACGTGGTGGAGAAGAAGGCCAAGTTCGCCACCGGCACGGGCTACGCGGAGATCGCGTACGCGGTGGAGGCCGGTTACAAGGAGAGCGACATCCTGATCGTCCCCGACCAGGTGGCCGGGCTGAACGCCGTGGAGGCCGGGCGGGTCGACGTCTTCGCCGGTACGGCGCTCACCACCCGCGAGGTGGTGAAGAAGTCGAGCAAGGCGGAGGCGACCGAGCCGTTCGCCCCGCTGATCAAGGGCGAACGGCATGTCGACGGTGGCGCGTTCGCGTTCCGGCCGACCGAGACGAAGCTGCGGGACGCCTTCAACGTCGAGCTGCGCAAGCTGAAGCGGAGCGGGGAGCTGTTCCGCATCCTGCGGCCGTTCGGCTTCACCAAGGCCGAGATGACGGACCTCACCGCGAAGGAGCTGTGCGGCGGATGACCTCAGGGCTCTGGGATCTGGTACTGAAAGGCATATGGACCACCGTCCAGCTGCTGGTGCTCAGTGCGCTGCTGGCCACGGCGGTGTCCTTCGTGGTCGGCGTCGCGCGCACCCACCGGCTGTGGATCGTGCGCTTCGTCGCCGGCTTCTACACCGAGGTGTTCCGCGGTACGTCGGCCCTCGTGATGATCTTCTGGGTGTTCTTCGTGCTGCCCGTGGCCTTCGGCTGGCAGCTCGTGCCGCTGTGGGCGGGCACGCTGGCGCTCGGGCTGACGTACGGCGCGTACGGCACGGAGATCGTGCGCGGCGCGCTGAACGCCGTCGATCCGGCGCAGAAGGAGGGCGGCATCGCGCTCAGCTTCACGCCCTGGCAGCGGCTGCGGCTGATCACCCTGCCACAGGCGGTGCCGGAGATGATCCCGTCGTTCTGCAACCTGCTGATCGAACTGCTCAAGGGCACCGCGCTGGTGTCCGTCATGGGCATGGGCGATCTGACGTTCAGCGCCAACCTGGTGCGGCTCGCGCTGCAGCAGAGCGCGGAGATCTACACGTACGTGCTGCTGATCTACTTCGCGATCGCCTTCGTGCTCACCCGGCTGATGCGCGGACTGGAGAAGCGGCTGAAGGCCGGGGCCGGCAAGGACCCTGGGACTGAGAAGTCGGCGCGTGAGCTCAAGCGGGCGCAGACGACCGGTGTCGGCGGGGGTGTCGCATGACGTGGGACTGGAACGCCGTCGGCGACTTCATGCCGGACTTCTGGCACGGCCTGCTGGTCACCCTGCAGGCCCTGGCCCTCGGCTCGCTGCTGTCCTTCACCCTGGGCCTGGTGTGGGCGCTGCTGATGCGCACGCCCTCCCGGTGGGTGCGCTGGCCGGTCGGGGTGGTCACGGAGTTCGTCCGCAACACCCCGCTGCTGGTCCAGCTCTTCTTCCTGTTCTACGTGCTGCCCGAGTGGGGCCTGACCTTCTCGGCGCTGGCCACCGGCGTCTTCGCGATCGGCCTGCACTACTCGACGTACACGATGCAGGTCTACCGGGCCGGCATCGAGGCGGTGCCCGTCGGCCAGTGGGAGGCCGCGACGGCGCTGAACCTGCCGCGGCGGCGCACCTGGACCGCGGTGATCCTGCCGCAGGCGATCCGCCGGGTGGTCCCCGCCCTCGGAAACTACGTGATCTCCATGCTGAAGGACACCCCGATGCTGATGGTGATCACGGTGCTGGAGATGCTCGGCCGGGCCCGGCTCTTCTCCCAGCAGCACTTCCAGTTCACCGAGCCGCTCACCGTGATCGGCGTGGCCTTCATCCTCATCTCCTACCTGGCCTCCCTTCTTCTGCGAGCCCTGGAGCGACGTCTTGTCCGCTGACACTCCCGTGATGAAAGAACCCGACGCGAGCGCCGGCCCCCTCACGGCCGGCGGTGAGCTGATCCGGCTGGAGGAGGTCACCAAGCGCTTCGGGGCGAACACCGTGCTGGACCGGCTCGACTTCTCGGTCGACCCGGGCAAGCACGTGACCCTGATCGGCCCCTCCGGGTCGGGCAAGACCACGATCCTGCGGCTGCTGATGACCCTCACCAAGCCGGACGAGGGCACGATCACCGTGGACGGGGAGCGGCTGTTCCCCGCCTCGGAGAAGCAGATACGGGAGGTGCGCAAGAAGATCGGGATGGTGTTCCAGCAGTTCAACCTGTTCCCGAACATGAGCGTGCTGCGCAACCTCACCGAGGCGCCCGTGCAGGTGCTCGGCATGTCCAAGGACGAGGCCGAGGCCCGGGCCCGGGAGCTGCTGGACCTGGTGGGGCTCGCGGACAAGTGCGACGTGCGGCCGACCATGCTCTCCGGCGGGCAGCAGCAGCGGGTGGCGATCGCCCGGGCGCTGGCGATGCGGCCGCGGGTGCTGCTGCTGGACGAGGTGACCTCCGCGCTCGACCCCGAACTGGTCGCGGGCGTGCTCGACCTGCTCAGGGACATCGCCCGCAGCACCGACATCACGATGCTCTGTGTGACCCACGAGATGAACTTCGCCCGGGACATCTCCGACCAGGTGCTCATGTTCGATTCCGGACGGGTGATCGAGGCGGGCCCGCCGGAGCAGATCTTCGGTGATCCGGAGCAGGAGCGCACCCGGGAATTCCTCAGCGCGGTCCTGTGACCACCCGCCGTGAAAGCGGCAACGGCCGAGGTCCCGGCACTGGGTGATGACACAGGCATATGCCAGAGGGCCTGAGGCCCAGCTGGGAGGGGCGTGTGGACGCACAATCTCGCCAACACCCTCTCCCGGCCGGGCCTTTGCCCGTTATCGTGGTATCGATCCGACCGACCGGAATCACGGCCACAGCCGAGCCAGGGGGAAACCGTGGCGCTGATGAACGAGCCGACCGCTCCGTACCACTCCGCTCAGGACGCGCTGCGCGTGCTGGAGACCGTGGCCCGTCACCCCGCCGGCGTCACCGAGGCCGAGCTGTCCCACCACACCGCCCTGGACCCCGAGCGGCTGACCGCCCTGCTGCGGATGCTGCGCCGTGAGGGTTACGTCGAGCAGGTGACCGACGGGGCGTACGTCACCGGCGAGACCCTACGCCGGCTCACCTCGGCGCACGAGCGCGAGGGGGCCCTGCGCGACAAGCTCCAGCGCACCCTGGACCGGCTGCGGGACTCCGTGGGCGCGGCCGTCTACATCAGCCGTTACGTGGACGGCGAGGTCACGGTCACCCAGTACGCCGCCGGGCCGGGCACCCCCGCGGTCAACGAGTGGGTGGACTTCCGTGTCTCCGCCCACGCCACCGCCGTCGGCAAGAGCCTGCTGACCCAGCTCGACCACAACGCCCGCCGCGACCACCTGTCCCGGCACCGGATGGCCCGCCTCACCTCGCGCACCATCACCAGCGACAAGCTGCTGCTCTCCCGCCTGGAGTCGCAGCCGCCGACGGTGCCCGTCCTGGACCTCCAGGAGTACGCGATCGGCACGGTCTGCGCCGCCGTCCCGATCACCGCGGGTTCGACGGTCGGATGCCTGGCGCTCTCGCTCCCGGTGGAGCACGCGCACCGCCTGAAGCGGGCCGCGGACACCCTCAACCGGAACGCGGCGCCCGTCCTGCTGTCCCTGGCGATCTAGCCGTTCCGGGGTGGTCACGAGCACCACGCTGGACCGGGTAGTATTTTCTTCGTCGCCGGCCGCGAGAAGCGGAAGGCGGGAGTCATGCGCCGCTAGCTCAGTTGGTTAGAGCAGCTGACTCTTAATCAGCGGGTCCGGGGTTCGAGTCCCTGGCGGCGCACAGATGAAGGGCCCCCCGCCTCGGCGGGGGGCCCTTCGGCGTGTCCGCACGGGTCACGGCGCCAGGCGGCCCGCCTCCGTGAAGATCATGTGGGCCACGACGATGAATACCACGCAGAAGGCGGCGCACACCCCGAGGAAGGCCAGCCCGCAGCCGGTGCCGGCGGCGAGCCGGCCACGGGAGGGCGGCAGCGCGGTGGCCCGCTCCGGATGCGCCGGGAGGTACCGCACGGTGACGAAGTCGCCCTCGAGGACGGTGGCGGGGCCGCCCGCCTCCTCGAAGCGCTGCGTGCGGCCGTCACGGGTGGTGAACTCGTAGACGTGATGCACGGCCGTGCGCACCGAGGAGTCCCCGCCGCCCCCGCCGGCCGTCGTGTACATCCGCAGGCAGCGCGCCTCGGCGGTCACTCCGTGCTTCCACGTCGCGCCGATCCGCCGGGCACGGCGCAGCAGCAGGTACGCGGCGAACCCGAAGCCCGCGATCATGAGACTGGGCACGGCGTAGAAGAGCAGTTCCGTCATGAGGTCCCCCGAGGTCGGTGCGCCGCCGGTCGAACGGCGTGGCGGAAACCTACCCGGCGGTAGGGCGGGCCGGCCTCAAGGGAACCTCAGTTTCGGCGCTGTACCGGAACGGTGCTCAGAAGGTGACGTCCGAGCAGGCGTAGAACGCGTTGCCCGTGTCGGCGATGGTCCACACCGCGAGGATGACGTGGTGACCGCTCAGGCCGGACGGCAGGGTGCCGCTGTGGCTGAGGGTGGCCGGCGGGCGCTGGCCGTTGTACGGCACCGTCAGGAACGGGGTGAGGTTGAGGTCCGAGCGGGCCAGGGCGTGGTTCTGGTTCCAGCCCGGCTTGGTGACGTAGTACTTGAAGTCCGTCGTGGCGTGCATGGCGGTGAACTGCCAGCGGAACGTGTACGACTGACCGCCGGTCACCTTGGTGGTGGGCCAAGCGGCGCCGGACGGCGTCTTCGGCGAGCTGAGCTGGGCGAACTGGCCCAGGCCGCCGTTGCAGAGCTGGCCGTCGGCGGGTCCGGCGGCGGGGAAGCCCTTGGGGCCCTCGACGCTCTGCGGCTCCCACTGGATGGAGCCGCAGTTCGTCACGGTGCCGTTCTGGCAGAGCTTCTGCCTGCTGATGGGGAGGTCGGTGTAGCCGTGCCCGCTGGCGCCGCCGGTGGAGAGCGCGAAGGCTCCGGCGGTCGCCGCACCCAGCACGACTGCGGTCAACTTGGTCTTGGTGCGCATGCTGCCGCTCCTGGAGAACGTGGGGGAGGTTCACTGAGCTGAGCCGTGCAGTAGGTCTAGACCAACTCCCAGATTATTGCCGTCAGTTGGCCGTGTCCATACCAAAAGAAGTGTTCACAACAATCCCGGGACCCCTCACACGCGCTCCCCGCGTCCCGAGCAGAACGCCACCGTCAGGTCCCGCACCAGCACCTTGCGCTCGTAGTCGTCGAGTTCGACCAGGCCGCGCATGGTCAGCCGGGTCACCGTGTCCTCCACGGAGTCCACGACCGAGTTGAGCATCCCGGCCCGCTCCCGGGCGTCCAGCGCGGCGATCCGGCGCCGGTCCATCGCGGCGGCGACCTCGGGCGCGTACTCCACCCGGACCGGCTGCACCGAGTAGACCTCCAGGCCGATCGGCGCCGTGTCCGCCGCCACCAGCCGCGTCAGCGCCTCCCCGGCCGCCGCCACACCGCCGCGCGACCCGGCGGGCATCTCCACCGGCACCCCGGCCAGCGCCGCCTCCACGCACTCGCGCAGATAGGTCTCGTGGTCGTCGACGCCGAGCGCGGCCCGCGCGGTGTCCCGCACCCGCCACACCACCAGCACCACCACCCGCAGCGCCACCCCGTTGGCGTCCGCCGCCGGCAGCACCTCGCTGCGCCAGTGCCGCAGCCGCACGTCCACTCTTCGACGGCACAGCAGCGGGTTCACCCAGAGCAGGCCGGTGCGCCGCACCGTTCCCCGGTAGCGGCCGAACAGCCCGAGCAGCCGGGCCTGTCCGGTGCGGCCCCGGGCCAGTCCGCCGAAGCCGAGCACGCCGAGCGCCCCGGACACGGCGAACGCCGCCCACTGCGCCGGACCGGGCCCGGCGCCGGAGTACGGCGGCAGGCGCAGCGCGCCCGTGGTGAGCGGCGGCAGGACGCCCGCCCACCACGCGGTGGCCAGCCCGCCCGCCAGGCCGACCGCGCCGGCCAGCACCCCGGCCAGACCGGGCAGCACCCGCGCCGGACGCTCCACCAGCCCCGGGTCGGGCCGCGGCGCCGTCCGGCTGCGGGCCGGCGCCGGACGCCTGAGCCGCGGCTGCTCGCCCGTGCCGAGACGGCGGGCCACCACCGTGGGCCGCACCGGCACCGAGACCGCCTCGGGTTCGTCGCGGAACAGCAGGTGGACCGGGATCTCGGTGGTCGCCTCGTTCTGGATCAGCCGGGCCGTACGGGTGGCCGTGCCACCCGCCGCGTGCCCCGCGCCCTCCGGCTGCTCCTCGGATTCCGACGTGTGCGACGTGGTCGTACTCAAGCGTGCCTCCAGCCTCCGCGCCAGATGCGTCATGGGAAAGGGTGGGTCGGGAACGGCCTGCGACGGCAGGGGCGGACGGCCGGGACGGCGGGCACGGCGCCTACGAGAACAGGCGGCACCAGGTCTCCGGGCCCGGGTAGCCGTCCGCCGCTCCGCCGCGCCAGCCCTGGGCGCGCTGGAAGGCCTCCACGGCCCGCCGGTCGGCGTCGCCCCAGCGCGGGCCGGGCCCGGTGGGGTAGAAGCGGCCGAACCCCTTCCGCACCAGCCGCTCCCCCAGTTCGGTCACGTGCGGGTTGGTCTCGCCCGGGCGGAACCGGGCCCGGCCGGGGTAGCCGGGCACGCCGTGCGAGGCGGGCCGGGACGGGCCCGCCCGGCCGGCGAGGGGCCCCGGCGCCTTGGCGTCGTCCGCCGCCTGCGCGCCCTTGGTATCCGCGACGACGCCCTTGTATCGGTAGGGGACGTACTTGGAGGTGTTGCTCCAGTAGGGGTACGGGGTGGCCTGGGTGCGGGCGTTCGGGGGTGTCTGCTCGTAGACCGTGTAGTAGGTGTGCGTGTAGTCCGTCCAGCCGCCGAAGATCACGACGTGGGAGCCGCGCTCGGGGTCGTCCGGGTTGTGGAAGAGCAGGATGTCGCCGGGCAGCAGCTCCTCCTTGGTGATCTTCACCCCGAACTGGTCGAGGCTGCCGGTCCACTCGTTGGACCCCAGCCCCCAGGCCATGGACACGTAGCCCGAGCAGTCCTGCCGGTAACCGTCGCTCCAGTAGTCGTCCATGCTGTACGGCACCTTCGCGGCCACCCAGACCTTCGCCCGGTCGATGATCTGGGTCCGGGTGGCGGGCGGCGGGGTGGCCGGAGCCGAGGGGGCCGGGGTGGGCAGGGGGCCGGCCGGGCCGTGCAGGGGGGATCTGACGCCCTGCGGGGTGGCGGGCACGCCGTCCCCGGGGGAGCCGTCGCCGGGAGCACCGGGGCGGGGCGGGGACTGGGGCGCGGCGAGGGCGGCGGCCGGGGTGAGCGCCCCGAGGGCGGCGGACGCGGCCGCGGCGACGATCACGACCCCGCGGGCCGCCAGGTGGCCGGCGAAGCGCCCGGACAGCGGGCGGGGGCCGGCGCGCCGCGCGTGGACGCAGGACGGGCAGTCGCAGTCGCGCCCGGGGTCGACCTCTTCGAACGCCGGAGCCGTCATGCGATCTGCCTCACATTCGGTGTGGATATGTCCGCCACTGTGCACGTTGATCAGTTTCACAACTGTCGCCCCCGCACACCCGCTGACGGTCCGAACGATGTACATCCCGTACGACCGGATCCCCCGGGCGCAGCACACGGTCGGGAGCACCTGGTCGGGAGCACCCCCCGAGGTCGGGTAGAGTTCTCACGTCAGCAGGCGCCGCTAGCTCAGTTGGTTAGAGCAGCTGACTCTTAATCAGCGGGTCCGGGGTTCGAGTCCCTGGCGGCGCACCGACCGGAAGGCCCCTCGCAGCAGCGGGGGGCCTTTCGCATGGCCGGATCCCGCGGTTCCGGACGAGGCCCCCGGCACCCGCGCCGGCCCCCGATGAACCGGACGCCCCCGTCACCCGTATGACCCGGGGAGCGGGAGCGAGGAGGCGATCACGGGCCGCTTCGGCGACGCGCCCGCCGGGCCTCTCCCACCGCGCACCCGCGCCCCCCGGACACCACCCGCGCCACAATCAACGGGTTTGACCGGTAAACTCCGCGTTTCCTGTCTTGCGATCACGCTGGACGCCGTAGAACCCTGGTTGCCACGGAGCCGCGTCCTCGCGGCACTTGGGGGAAGCAACCGGTTGCCGGCCGGCGGGGAGGGGGCCCCGCTCAGCGGGCGGATGCCGAGGGGGGCATCATGCAACCGGAAGGTCGACGTCCCGTGTCTATATGGTGTGCATGACATGGTGATCACGACCCATCACTGTGTCCGCCTGTGACGGCCGAGGGGACCCCGACCGGGCGGTTGGACCGACGAAACACGCGGTGACTCGCGTGTAGGGGGATGACTCATGACGTCGACGCCGACGGGCGCCGGGCAGAGCCACGAACAGCACGACGACCCGTCACAGACCACTCAGCTGCGCGCCGTGTCCCATCGGACCGGCCAGTTCCGCCGAATAAAGAAGAGCCTGCCCAAATACGACTACGAGCACTACAGCCGCCTCTCGGGTCCCCTCACCCAGCCCGACCCGGCGAAGCCCTACCGGGTGCAGTACCGGTCGCTGCTCTCACAGGAACCGCACCGCGTGCGGGCCGCGCTCATGCTCGGCGCGGCCCCGGTGCTCTCGCTGGTCCTGCTGTTCTGGCTGCTCCAGCCCGAGCACTGGACCGAACGCGACTACCCGGCCTACGACTTCCTGCCGGCGCTGGACGTCGTGATGCTGGTCGCGATCGGCCTGATCGAGTTCTTCCGCTGCATGAACGTGCTGTCGAACGCGCACGCCACCCTGGTCGCCCGTGACCCGGTCCCGGTGGTGCCGGAGACCGGCACCCGCGTCGCCTTCCTCACCTCCTTCGTGCCCGGCAAGGAGCCGCTGGAGATGGTGACCAAGACCCTGGAGGCGGCCGTCAGGCTCCGTCACCGGGGCCTGATGCACGTCTGGCTCCTGGACGAGGGCGACGACCCGGCCGTCAAGGAGGTCTGCGCCCGGCTCGGCGTCCACCACTTCTCCCGCAAGGGCGTCGCCCGGTGGAACCAGCCCAAGGGCCCGCACCGCGCCAAGACCAAGCACGGCAACTACAACGCCTGGCTCGAGGCGCACGGCGGCGACTACGACTTCTTCGCCTCCGTCGACACCGACCACGTGCCGCTGCCCAACTACCTGGAGCGGATGCTCGGCTACTTCCGCGACCCGGACGTCGGCTTCGTCATCGGCCCGCAGGTCTACGGGAACTACGACACGTTCGTCACCAAGGCCGCCGAGTCGCAGCAGTTCCTCTTCCACGCGCTCATCCAGCGGGCCGGCAACCGGTACGGCGCCCCGATGTTCGTGGGCACCTCGAACGCCGTGCGCATCAAGGCGATCAAGCAGATCGGCGGCCTGTACGACTCGATCACCGAGGACATGGCCACCGGGTTCGAGATGCACCGCGCGGAGAACCCGGCCACGGGCCGCAAGTGGAAGTCCGTGTACACCCCGGACGTGCTCGCGGTCGGTGAGGGCCCCAACGCCTGGACGGACTTCTTCACCCAGCAGATGCGCTGGTCGCGGGGGACCTACGAGACGATCCTCAAGCAGTACTGGAAGGGCTTCTTCACCCTGCCGCCCGGCAAGCTCTTCAACTACACGATGATGATCATCTTCTACCCGATGTCCGCCCTCAACTGGATCCTCGCGGCGCTGAGCTGCGCGCTGTTCCTGGGCCTCGGCGCCTCGGGCGTGAACATCGACCCGACCGTGTGGCTGATGCTCTACGGCAACGCCTCCGCGCTCCAGATCGGCCTGTACATCTGGAACCGCCGGCACAACGTCTCCCCGCACGAGCCTGAGGGCTCCGGCGGTGTGGCCGGCATGGTGATGTCGGCGCTCTCCGCGCCGCTGTACGCGAAGGCGCTGATCGACTCCGTCCTGCGCCGCAAGAGCAAGTTCGTGGTGACGCCCAAGGGCGACTCGGCGAGCCCGGACACCTGGTTCGGCACCTTCCGGTACCACTGGTACTTCATCGCGATCTTCGGCGGCTCGATCGCCGCCGGTCTCGCCCTCGGGCACTCCCACCCGGCGATGATCACCTGGGCCTCGTTCGCCCTGCTCATCACCGCGACACCCGTCTTCGTCTGGCGTCACGAGCTGCGGCAGCAGAAGAACCGACCCCGGCACGCCGTCGGCGCGCCCGCGCCGGTCCCGGCGGCGGAGCCGCGGGACGCGGTGCCCCCGGCGTACGCGGCCCGGCCGCCACAGGTCCCGCCGCAGGTCCCGCAGCAGCGGACCGGCCACGCCGGCCCGGCCGCGGGCAACGAACAGACCATGCAGATCGCCCTTGGCGGACTTGGGGGACGTAAGGAATGAAGGACCAGGCCGGCCGCCGCCGCGCTCGTCGACTCGCGATAGGCACGGCGGTGGTAGTCGCGCTGGCCGGGATGAACGGGCCGTGGCTCTACCGCTTCGGGACCGAGCAGTACCACCAGTACAAGATCGACAAAGCCGAGTACAAGGCCTCCAACGGCCACTGGGACATCGTCCGGTTCCCCGAGGAGTACCGGCAGGACACCATCCACGCGGCGCTGCTGCACACCGGCAAGGTGCTGCTGGTCGCCGGGTCGGGCAACAACCAGGACAACTTCGACAAGAAGCAGTTCGACACCCGGATCTGGGACCCGGTCAAGGGCACGATCAAGAAGATCCCCACGCCCACCGACCTGTTCTGCACCGGGCACACCCAGCTCGCCAACGGCAACCTGCTGATCGCGGGCGGCACCAAGCGGTACGAGAAGCTCAAGGGCGACGTCACCAAGGCCGGCGGCCTGATGATCGTCCACAACGAGAACCCGGACAAGCCGATCACGCTGCCCGCGGGCACCCGGTTCACCGGCAGGTCCAACGGAAAGACGTTCGTCTCCAAGGACCCCGTGCTCGTGCCTCGCGCGAAGAAGGTCTTCGACCCGGCCACCGGCGCCTTCCTGCGCAACGACCCGGGCCTGGGGCGCATCTACGTCGAGGCGCAGCGCAGCGGCACCGAGTACGAGACGGGCACCCAGGACAACTACCGGATCCAGGGCCTGGCCGGCGCCGACGCGCGCAACACGTACGGCATCGCGCAGAAGCTCGCCCTCGACAAGAAGGACTTCCAGGGCATCCGCGACGCCTACGAGTTCGACCCGGTCGCCGAGCGGTACATCAAGGTCGACCCGATGAACGAGGCCCGCTGGTACCCGACGCTCACCACCCTGTCGGACGGCAAGGTCCTCAGCGTCTCCGGGCTGGACGACATCGGTCAGCTCGTGCCGGGCAAGAACGAGGTCTTCGACCCGAAGACCAGGAAGTGGACCTACACCAGGAAGCTGCGGCAGTTCCCGACGTACCCGGCGCTGTTCCTGATGCAGAACGGCAAGGTCTTCTACTCGGGCTCCAACGCGGGCTACGGGCCGGACGACGTGGGCCGCGAGCCCGGCGTCTGGGACGTGGACACCAACAAGTTCACCAAGCTGCCGGGGCTCAGTGACGCCGACAGGATGGAGACGTCCGGGACGGTGCTGCTGCCTCCGGCCCAGGACGAGAGGTTCATGGTGATCGGCGGCGGCGGGGTCGGCGAGTCGAAGCTGTCCAGCAGGAAGACCCGGCTGATCGACCTCAAGGCGAAGAACCCGAGGTTCGTGGACGGGCCGGAGCTGGAGAAGGGCACCCGGTACCCGCAGTCCTCGATCCTGCCCGACGACACCGTGCTGGTGTCCGGCGGCTCCGAGGACTACCGGGGGCGCGGCGACTCCGACATCCTGCAGGCCCGGCTGTACCACCCGGACAGCAACAGCTTCACCGAGGTCGCCGATCCGCTGGTGGGCCGCGACTACCACTCCGGGTCGATCCTGCTGCCGGACGGGCGGGTGATGTTCTTCGGGTCCGACCCGCTGTACGCGGACGCGGCCAACACCAAGCCGGGCAAGTTCGAGCAGCGGATCGAGATCTACACCCCGCCGTACCTGTACCGGGGTTCGCGGCCGTCGCTCAGTGGGGGGCCGCGGACCATCGCGCGGGGGGCGTCGGGCACCTTCACCTCTGCGCAGGCATCCGGCGTCAAGAAGGTCCGGCTGATCCGGCCGAGCGCCTCGACCCATGTGACGGACGTGGACCAGCGCTCCATCGCGCTGGACTTCACCACGTCAGGCGACAAGATCACCGTGACGGTGCCGAAGAACCGGAACCTGGTGCAGTCCGGCTGGTACATGCTGTTCGTGGACGACGGCCAGGGGACGCCCAGCAAGGCCCAGTGGGTCAAGGTCCCGTGAGCCACGCTCCGTGAGCCCGGAGGGGGCGCCCCGCGTCCGGCGGGGCGCCCCCTCCGTCTCACCGCTTGCCGGCCGTGGCCAGCCCGAGGGCGTAACCGGCCCACCACCGGCCCGCGTCCGGACCGCCCTTGCAGGTGCCGTCCGACTCACCCGGGCGCTTGATCCACAGGTAGGCGTCGACCAGCGGGTCGTCCGTGCGGGTCGTCGGGGGCCGGCCCAGCGCCCGGCCGGGCGGGTTGCACCACCGCTGGGCCGGATCGCCGCCCGTGTAGGGGCCGTTGCCGTTGCGGCTGGTGTCGACGACGAAGTGCTTGCCGCCCACCTTGGCCGAGAGCTGCTTGCCGTAGGCGATGGAGTCCTCGGTGGAGTAGAAGTTGGAGACGTTGACGGCGAACCCGTCGGCCTGGTCGACGCCGGCCCGCCGCAGGGGCTCGAAGATCTGGTCCGGACGGCCCCAGCCGGCATTGCCCGCGTCCAGGTACACCTTGGTGTTCTTCAGCGACTTGAGCTTGGCGACGGCGCCCTTGAGCAGGTCGAAGCGCTCCTCCTGCGACTCGGCCGGGGTGCAGCCGTCGACGAGGTGCAGTACGGCGTCGGGCTCCAGGACGACGGTGGCGGCACGGTCGCCGATGCCCCGGGCGACGCCGTCGATCCAGGCCCGGTAGCCGTCTCCGTCGGCGGCGCCGCCCTGGGAGTACTGGCCGCAGTCGCGGTGCGGGATGTTGTAGAGCACCAGCAGGGGCGTGCGGTCCGCCCTCTCGGCGGCCTCGGTGAAGCCGCGGGCCTCCTGCTCGGGGTTCTCCGGGCCGATCCACTCCCCGGTCGGCTGCTCGGCGATCCGGCGGATGCGCTCGGCCTCGGTCCTCTTGCCGGCCTTCTCGTAGGCGGCGACCTGGCGGGCCGCGTTGCCGTCCGGGTTCACCCAGAACGGGTCGGTGGACTTCGGCTGCTGACCGATGTCCGCCTTCGCGTCGTCCGCTCCGTCCCCGCCGGACGAGCAGCCCGCGAGCAGCAGTGCCGCCCCCAGCACCGCCGCGGACGCCCGGACCCGTCCCCGTGCCGAGCCGCGGGCCCCCCTGCTGTGGTGCATGCGATTCCCCCTGGGCGCATCGTTCCGAGTGCCAATCGTGGCACACCGGCCGGCCCGCCCACGAGGTCGCCCGGGGGCACGCGGGAGGGCGTTCGAGGGTGCGCTGGGAAGGTGCCCGGCGGTTGCCCGGAGCCCCCGGACGGCGCCCCGACGACTCGGCCGACGGGCGCTCGCCGCGGACGCGCGGGAACACTCGGCGGGGCGCTCGCCGAGGCGGCTCCGGGTGGTCGACGGCCGCTCGCCGCGGACGTGCGGGGTGGTCGGCGGGCGCTCGCCGGGGGCTCGGGGTGGTCGGCGGCCGCTGGGCGACTCGGGGCGGTCGACGGGCGCTCGCCGCGGACGCGCGGGGTGGTCGGCGGCCGCTGGGCGACTCGGGGTGGCCGACGGGCGCTCGCCGCGGACGCGCGGGAACACTCGGCGGGGCGCTCGCCAAGGCGGCTCGGGATGGTCGACGGCCGCTCACCGAGGCAGCTCGGGATGGTCGACGGCCGCTCACCAAGGCAGCTCGGCATGGTCGCTCACCGAGGCCTCACGAGCCCGTGCCGGTGAGGTAGGCGGAGACGACCACGTTGGCCGTGTAGCTGCGGCTGGCCCGGTCGAAGGTGCCGCCGCAGGTGATCAGCCGGAGTTCGGCGCGGCCCGGCACCCGGGGCCCGTAGGCCGCCTGGGCGTCGAAGTGGTCTCGGGGCAGGACGCGTACGTCGTCGATGGTGAAGCGGGCGACCCGGCCGTCCGCGCGGACCACCCGGACCGTCTCGCCGGACCTGAGCGTGCTGATCTTGTAGAAGACGGCGGGCCGGGTCGCGGTGTCGACGTGCCCGACCAGCAGCGCGGTCCCCGCCGCGCCGGGCTTGGTCCCGGAGCCGTACCAGCCGACGACTCCCGGCTGGTCGAAGGGGGGCGGCTCGATGGCGCCCCGCGCGTCCAGGCCCCGGGCAACCACCGGCGCGGTGACGGCCAGTTGGGGGATGTCCAGGCGCTGCGGGACCGAGGCCGCGAGCGGCTCGGCCGCCGGCGGCAGCCGGACCGCCCCGGCGCGGCCCAGTCCGGCCACGTCACCGGCGGCGGGCCCCGCCGGGCTGTGCGGCACACCGGTGACGCCCCGCCCCCACAGCCACAGCCCGAACAGCAGCAGCGTCCAGGCCAGGGCGGTGACCAGGCGGCCGGTGGCGGAGGTGCGCCCGTACTCGTCGGACATGGCCGCTGCCCGCGCTCAGTCCGTACCGTGGCTCCGGCGGGCCCTGCGCAGCCCGACGGCGGCCGCGGCGACCCCGGCGAGGGCCAGGCCGGTCACCGCGTGGCCGGCGCCCGGGCCGGACGCGTCGGTGGCCACCGTGGCGAAGTGCGCGGTGCCGCCGCCGCCCGCCTGCACCGGCGCGACGGGGGAGGCCTGGGCGGTGAGCACGCCGGACGGGCCTGCGGACTGCCCGGTGCCGCCGGTGCCGTCCGCCTGCCGCGGAGCGGTCCCGGAGCCCTGGCGCGCGACGGTGATCCTGCTGTCGAGCGACACGTCGGCGCAGGTGACCCGCACGTCGTAGACACCCGGCGCGACCGAGGCGCGGACGCGGGTGTCGCCGCTCAGCACGCCCATGTCGGACGTCAGCCGGGCGTCGGCGACGAAGGCCTTCGAGGCGGCGACGGCCCGTGTCGCGCCGCAGCCGCGCACCCGCAGGGACACATCGGTGCCGGGAGCCGGAGCGACCGGGGTCACGGAGACCTCCTGGCCGCCGTCGGCCGTCAGGGAGTTCTCGTGGCCTCCGACGGCGGCGCAGGCGGCCGTGGTGAAGGCGGTGACGGCGAGCAGTCCGGCGCAGAGAGTCCCGGTACCGAGAGTGAGGCGTTGTGAGCCCATCGTGAACCTCCAGACACTGGGAGGCTCCCCCGTACCGTGCGCCTACGCATCCTCGGAGGGCGCGCGATTGCTCCGAACAGGTGAGTCCGGGTTGGGGATCCCCAGCTCAGGGCGGCTCGGACCGCTTCCGGGCGGGCCCGGCCAGGGCTGCCCGGCCGGGCCCCGGCCGAGGCTCAGACGAGGTCGACCACGTCGGCGATGGAGTCGACGACCTGCGAGGGGCGGAAGGGGTAGCGGTCGACGTCCTTGGGCTGCGTGACGCCGGTCAGCACCAGGAAGGTGCGCATCCCGGCCTCCAGGCCCGCCAGGACGTCGGTGTCCATCCGGTCGCCGATCATCGCGGACGTCTCCGAGTGCGCGCCGATCGCGTTGAGCCCGGCGCGCATCATCAGCGGGTTGGGCTTGCCGACGAAGTACGGCTTCTTGCCGGTCGCGGCGGTGATCAGGGCGGCGACCGAACCGGTGGCGGGCAGGTCGCCCTCGGTGGAGGGGCCGACGTTGTCGGGGTTGGTGGCGATGAACCGGGCACCGTCGTTGATCAGCCGCACGGCCTTGGTCAGCGCCTCGAAGGAGTAGGTGCGGGTCTCGCCGAGGATCACGAAGTCGGGATCGTGGTCGGTGAGGATGTAGCCGATGTCGTGCAGCGCGGTGGTCAGACCGGCCTCGCCGATGACGTAGGCGCTGCCGCCGGGCCGCTGGTCGCTCAGGAACTGGGCGGTGGCCAGGGCGGAGGTCCAGATGTTCTCCACCGGCACGTCCAGGCCCATCCGCCGGAGCCGGGCGTGCAGGTCGCGCGCGGTGTAGATGGAGTTGTTGGTGAGCACCAGGAAGGGCCGCCCCGAGTCGCGGAGCTTCTTCAGGAAGGCGTCGGCACCGGGGATCGGTACCCCTTCGTGGATCAGTACGCCGTCCATGTCGGTGAGCCACGACTCGATGGGCTTGCGGTCTGCCATGTGCTTGCGTCTCCTGACGTGCGTGCGGTCAAGAACAGGGGCGCCGGAACCGCGGCGTACCGACGCCACCAGCCTAATCAGGTGGCCGGGATCTTGACCCTGGCAGGTCGCAGGTCAGTGGAGCGGGCGCGGTGGAAACGGCTTCAGCGGCGTCTGCGGGCCAGCAGGAACGCCCCGCCGACGACGACCAGGAGCGAGACGCCGACGGCGAGCACCCCGCGCGCGACCCCGGGCCCGGTACGGGCGAGCTCCCGGTCCCGCTCCCCGGCCTGCTGCGCCGCCTCGGTGAAGGGCAGCGCGCTGGTACCCGGATCGGCACCGCTGACCCCCGGCTGGGGCTCCTTTCCCGTACTCGGCGCACCCGTCGAGCCGACCGGGGCCGCCGCCGCGCCGGGACCGGCACTGCCGTCCGGACTCGCCGTACCGCCTGGACTCGCGCTGCCGTCCGGACCGGCGCTCCCGGCGCCGCCCCCCGGCGTCCGGTTCCCGTCCCCTTCCTGCTCCTGCTCCTCGCCCCGCTGCCGCCCGTTCTCCCCGCCGCTGATCGTGAAGCGGTAGTCGTTGGACTCCCCGACCCAGTCGCCGTCCTCGCCCCGCCGCTGGACGACGGCGGCCTTCGCGCTGACCTGGTCGGGCACGGCGTCGGCAGCCAGGGAGAGCCTGAGCTTCACGGTGACGGTCTTGCCGGGCGGCACGGTGAAACCGCCGAACCCTTTCGCGTCCAGCACGCCGACCAGTTCCTGGGCGTCGGTGCTCTCGAAGCCGACGGGCAGGGCGCGGGCGCCGTCGTAGAACTCCAGTTTCGGCTGTGTGGGCTTCAGGACGCGCTTGTCGTCGACGAGCACGACGACCGGGTGGAGGGCGGTGCAGGTCCGGCTGGTGGAGTTGGTGAGATCGAGGTACCAGGTGCCGGGTCCACCGCCCGCCTCGTAGGCGCCGGGACCGCCGTGGATGCGGGTGGCCAGCGGAAAGGCCCGGTCGCCGGATGCCGCACACGCCGCGTCCGCCCGGGCGGCGGCCGACGGGACGCACAAGAACACGGCGCCTGCGGCAAGACCCAGGGACAGGGGCAAGTAAGCACACAGTCGCATGAACACATGACCATGCCGGACACCCGCAACAAACCCACCCCGCCACGCCGCCCCCACACCCGACACCCCTCGATCGGCGCAGGCCCCGAGGCTACGGCCGTCCGAGGCCCCGTAACCGCGGACGCCTGAGCCCGCGCAGCCGCCGGCACCAAGCCCCCGTAGCTGCGAGCGCGCGAACCCCCGTGACCGCGGACGCCGAGCCCCCGTAGCCGCGGGCATGCGTGCCGCTGGGAGCGGCACGGGTGGGCGCGGCGGCACCCCGCCGGCGCGGGCAAGCGAAACACCCCCCGGCCCGCACCCCCACCGTGCACCCCACGAACCCCGGGCGAGCGGGCCCCCGGCCGACTACGCCATCGCCGGCCGACTACGCCACCGCCCGCCCGAACACCGGCGCCAGCAACAACTGCGCAGCCCCCTCGGCGACAACCCGCTCCCCACCGACCACCCCCACCGGCACGGCTCCCGCCCCCACCCCCTCCCGCCGCGCCCGCGCGGCAAGCACCTCCGCGACCCCCTCCACGAACACCTCCGGCGCGCCCGCCACGGTCCGCCCCCCGAGCAGCACGAGATCGATGTCGAGCAGCCCGACCAGATTCCCCGCCCCCACCCCCAGCACCCGGGCCGCCTCGCGCAGCTCGCCCCGTGCGACGGCCCCCAGGCACAGCACCTCCACGCACCCCCGGTCCCCGCACTCGCACGCGGGCCCGTCGAGCTGAACGACCTGGTGCCCGAACTCCCCCGCCCCGGTCCGCGCCCCCCGGTGCACGTCCCCGCCGATCACCAGCCCCGCCCCCAGCCCCGTACCGAGATGCAGGTAGGCGAACGACCCGCCCTCACCGGCCCCGGGGCCGCCGTCCCCCGCCCCGCCGCACACACCCACGGACAGGCCGAGCGCCGCCGCGTTCGTGTCCTTGTCCACCACCACCGGCACGCCCAACCGCTCCACCAGCGCGTCCCTCAGCGGAAACCCGTCCCACTCAGGGAACCCGGTGACCCGGTGCAGCACC
Organism: Streptomyces sp. NPDC056580; assembly: GCF_042793175.1. Taxonomy (NCBI): domain Bacteria; kingdom Bacillati; phylum Actinomycetota; class Actinomycetes; order Kitasatosporales; family Streptomycetaceae; genus Streptomyces; species Streptomyces sp. NPDC056580. The sequence continues at coordinate 164,508 of NZ_JBHTVE010000011.1, forward strand.
CCCCGCACATGATCGAGCGGCCCGGGCATAGCCACCCCGACCCCCAGCAACGACCCGGCCCCGGCCAGTCCCCCGGCGAGCTCACCGGCGAGGCCGCCCACGGCGTCGCCGACCCCCAGCGCCTCCCCCACCAGCCCGGCCACCTCCCCCGCGACCACCTCCAGCACGGCCCCCGCACCGTCCCCGAGGTCCAGCGCGGCGCTCCGCTCGCCCACCACGGCCCCGTCGAGATCCACCAGCACGGCCCGCAGCTCGTCCCGGTCCAGGTGCACCCCCACCGCGTGCCCCGCCTCCGGCACCAGCCGCAGCACGGTACGGGGCTTGCCCCCGGTGGACGCCCGGCGTCCGGCCTCCGCCGCGAACCCCGCCTCCCGCAGCCTTGCGGTGATCTTGCTGACGGCCTGCGGGGTCAGCCCGGTCCGCTCGGCCAGTTCCAGCCTGCTGATCCCCGCCCTCCCGGCGCCGCGCAGCAGATCCAGCACGAGCGCGGTGTTGTGGGACCGGACCGCGAACAGATTCGCTCCGACCGGCCCGTTCTTCGTCCTGCTCACGCCGCCCATACCCCCATTGTCCCCGCCGCTTGCACTTTGGCAACAGCGTTGCGAAAGTAGAGCCATGACTGCTACCCCCCTCCGCGTCGGCCTGATCGGCTACGGCCTCGCAGGCTCCGTCTTCCACGCCCCGCTGATCGCGGCCACCGAGGGCCTCGCCCTGGACACGGTGGTCACCTCGAACCCCGAGCGGCAGGAGCAGGCCCGCGCCGAGTTCCCGGACGTCCGTGTCGCCGGCACGCCCGAGGAACTGTTCGGCCGGGCCGGCGAGCTGGACCTGATCGTCATCGCCTCCCCGAACAAGACGCACGTCCCGCTCGCCACCGCCGCCCTTGAGGCGGGCCTGCCGGTGGTCGTGGACAAGCCGGTCGCAGGCACCGCGGCCGAGGCACGGGAGCTGGCCGCCCTCGCCGAGCAGCGGGGCCTGCTGCTGTCGGTCTTCCAGAACCGCCGCTGGGACAACGACTTCCTCACCCTGCGGGCCCTGCTGGAGAAGGGCGAGCTGGGCGACGTCTGGCGCTTCGAGTCCCGCTTCGAGCGCTGGCGCCCGCGCCCGAAGGGCGGCTGGCGCGAGTCCGGCGACCCGGCGGAGATCGGCGGTCTGCTCTACGACCTCGGCAGCCATGTCGTCGACCAGGCCCTGGTGCTCTTCGGCCCGGTCACCGAGGTGTACGCCGAGACGGACATCCGCCGCCCGGGCGCGGAGACCGACGACGACACCTTCATCGCGCTGACCCACGCCGGCGGTGTCCGCTCGCACCTCCACGTCTCCGCGACGACCGCCCAACTCGGCCCGCGCTTCCGGGTGCTGGGCTCGCAGGCCGGCTTCGTCAAGTACGGCCTCGACCCGCAGGAGGCGGCCCTGCGCGCGGGCGAGCGGCCCGGCACGCACGCCGGCTGGGGCGCCGAGCCCGAGTCCCTGTGGGGCCGGCTGGGCGCCGGCGAGTCGCCGGTGACCGGCGGCGGCCGCCCCGTGCGGACGCTCCCCGGCGACTACCCCGCCTACTACGCGGCCGTGGCGGCGGCCCTGACCGGCGCCGGCCCCAACCCGGTGCCCGCCCTCGAGGCGGCCTCGGCCCTCGACGTACTGGAGGCGGCCCGCCGGTCCGCCCGCGACAAGGTGACGGTGACCCTCTGATGCCCCGTCCCGAGACCACCCCGAAGTCCGCCGCCGAGACCGTCCCGAGCGTGGAGGAACTGGAGGCGCTGGAGCGCCGCCTGGTCTTCCGCCGGTTCACGTACGACGACGCCTGGGCGCTCGGTTCGCTCCTGGTCGAACTGGCCCGGGAGCGGCAGGCCCCGGTCGCCGTCGACATCCACCGCGCGGGACAGCAGCTCTTCCACGCCGCCCTGCCCGGTTCCACCCCGGACAACGACGCCTGGATCACCCGCAAGCGCCGGGTCGTGGAGCGTTACGGCGCCTCGTCGTACCTGGTCGGCGCCCGCTTCCGGGCCAAGGGCACGACCTTCGAGGCGTCCTCCCGGCTGGACCCGGACACCTACGCGGCGCACGGCGGCGCCTTCCCGATCCACGTCGAGGACGTGGGCGTCGTCGGCACGGTGACGGTCTCCGGCCTGCCCCAGCTCGAGGACCACCGGCTGGTCGCGGAGGCGCTGGAGCGGTTCCTCGGCCGATAGCCCGCCGGCGGGATTACCGCGCGGCTCCCTCCGGTTGGGACCGGCATGCACGATGATCACGGCACGCCACCCACCCGGAGGGAAGTGACCCGATGAGCGAGTCGATGAACGGCGCGAGCACGGCCAAGGAGGCCGTCGGCCGGTACGGCGTCTGGAGCGTGGGGCTGCGCTCGGAGGACCCGGCCCTGCGCGGTGAGATCGCCGAGGCCGCCGCGGAGCTGGAGCAACTCGGCTACGGGACCGCCTGGCTGGGCGGCAGCAGCGCGCCCAGGCACGCCCTGCCGCTCCTCGGGGCGACGTCCCGGCTGACCGTCGGCACCAGCATCCAGAGCATCTGGCAGTATGAGGCCGAGGAGAGCGCCGCCGCCTTCGCCGAGGTGGAGTCGGTGCATCCCGGCCGCTTCCTGCTCGGCCTCGGCGTGAGCCACGCCAAGCTCGCGGAGCAGTACCGGCGCCCGTACTCGGCGCTGGTCGCCTACCTCGACGCACTGGACGAGGCCGGCGTCCCGGCCGGACGCCGGGTGCTGGCGGCCCTCGGCCCGAAGACCCTGGAGCTGTCCCGCGACCGGGCCGCGGGCGCGATCCCCTACCTGGTCACCCCCGAGCACACCGCACGGGCCCGCGAGATCCTGGGCCAGGAGCCGCTGCTGGCCCCGGAGTTCGCGGTCGTACTGGAGACGGACCCGGCCGCGGCCCGCACCCTGGCCCGCGAGCACCTGGCGATGTACCTGGCCCTGCCCAACTACACCAACAACTTCCAGCGCCTGGGCTTCACCGAGGACGACCTGTCCGCGGGCGGCAGCGACCGCCTGATCGACGCCCTCTACGCCTGGGGCCCCGAGGACCGCATCCGCTCCCGCGTCACCGCCTTCCACGAGGCGGGCGCCGACCACGTGGCCCTCCAGGTCGTCGACAACGGCCCCCGCGACCACCTCCCCCGCGAGGCCTGGCGCCGCCTGGCAGACCTCCTCCACTGACAACGGCGCCAGGCGCCCCCAAGGGACACGGGCAACGGCGCGACCAGCCACAACCAATCCACAGCCGACGACTCCCCGGCAGACACCCGAACGCCCGCCAACTCCCCCCGCCCCAATCCCCCGAGGGGCGCGGGGAACGGCGCTCCAACGCCGGCCACCCCAAACCCCCCAAGGGACGCGGGGAACTGCGCGACCAGCCACACCCCACCCGCAGCCGACGACGAACCCCACCCCCCAACAGACACCCGAACGCCACCAACTCCGGCCACCCCAAACCCCCAAGGGGCGCGGGGAACTGCGCGACCAGCCACAGCCAACCCGCAGCCGAGAACAAGCCGAGCCCCAGCCCCCCGCCCCCCAGCGGAGCGCCTACGCGTTCTTGAGCTCCTGCCGCTGCCGCCCCAGCCCCTCGACCTCCAGCTCGACCACGTCCCCGGCCCGCAGATACGGCTTCGGCTCCGGCTGGCCCATGGCGACGCCGGCCGGGGTGCCGGTGTTGATGACGTCCCCGGGGTACAGCGTCATGAACTGGCTGACGTAGCGCACGACTTCCCCCACGGGGAAGATCTGCTCGGCCGTGTTCCCGTCCTGCTTCAGCTCACCGTTGACCCACAGCCTCAGCGGCAGCGCCTGCGGGTCCGGGACCTCGTCCGCCGTCACCAGCCAGGGGCCGAGCGGGTTGAACGTCTCGCAGTTCTTCCCCTTGTCCCAGGTCCCGCCCCGCTCGATCTGGAACTCCCGCTCGGAGACGTCGTGCGCCACCGCGTACCCGGCGACGTGCGCGAGCCCGTCCTCGGCCGACTCCAGGTAGCGGGCCGTACGTCCGACGACGACGGCCAGCTCCACCTCCCAGTCGGTCTTGGCGGACCCGCGCGGCACCAGCACGGTGTCGTTCGGCCCGACGACCGTGTCCGGGGCCTTGAAGAAGACCACGGGCTCACCGGGCGGCTCGGCGCCGGTCTCCCGGGCATGGTCGTGGTAGTTGAGCCCGATGCACACGATCTTGCCGATCCTGCCGAGCGGGGGCCCGATCCGCAGCCCCGCCGCGTCCAGCGCGGGCAGCTCACCGGCCTCGGCCGCGGCCCGGACCCGGCCGAGCGCGCCGTCGTCGGCGAGCAGGGTGCCGTCGATGTCGTCCACGATCCCCGACAGGTCCCGCAGGGTCCCCCCGGCGTCGAGCAGCGCCGGGCGCTCCGCTCCCGCCGTACCGACTCGCAGCAGCTTCATCGTCACAATCTCCCTCGATCGCGGGCGCCCGGCGGATGGGTGCAGCCATCGCAGGACTGGTCGATCCTCCAAGTCCCCTGTCCAGTCCGCAAGACCCTGTTCAGGTACTGGACCGTGTGCCGGCAGCCGGAGGCGGCCACGGCACCGGCCTCGGCCCCGGCGGCGGACCTGCGTGTCCGTGGCCGCCGGGAATAGCCTGGAAGGGCGACACCCGACCGGACGGACCCGTTCCGACGCAATCCGACGCGTTCCGACGCGATCAGACGCGATGCACGCATGCCGTGGGGCCCGGGGGAGCGCAGAACCGCGGGGAACGTGACGAGGGAGGCGAAAGCCATGCCCTGGAATCTGAACGGCACGTATCTGGAGAGCTGCAACTGCGACACGGTGTGCCCCTGCACCACCTCGGGCCTCACCGCACCGGCCGACCACGAGCGCTGCCAGGTGACCTTCGCCTTCCACGTGGACGGCGGGAACGTGGACGGGGTGGACGTCGCCGACCGCAACGTCGCCGTCTTCATCGACGCGCCCCGGGTCATGGCCGACGGCGGCTGGCAGGTGGCGCTGTACCTCGACGCCTCGGCGGACGACGGCCAGGCGGATGCGCTGGGCAAGGTCTTCTCCGGCCAGGCCGGCGGGCCGATGGCGGCGCTCAGCCCGCTCATCGGCGAAGTCCTCGGGGTGGAGCGCGTCCCCATCGACTACCACGACGACGGCCGGCGTCACTCCGTGCGGGTGGGCGACGCCATCGACATCGAGATCGAGGACCAGGTGGCACCTCAGTTCGGCGAGGACGGTCCGGTCATGGGCCTCACCGGCATGTTCCACCCGGTGAACAGCACGCTGACCATCGCCCGCTCCCGCCGCGCGACGGGCAGCGGCGTCCACGGCCGGTCCTGGGACTTCTCCGGAGGCAACGGCCACTCGGCGCCCTTCACGTGGTCCGCGTGACCGGTCGGCCGGTCGCCGTCGGCAGCAGGGCGGCGACCCCCTCCGCGCTGCTGCTGGTCGCGGCGGCCGCCGCCTGGATCTGGCTGGTGACGCGCTGGGGCGGCACGCCGGCGATGCCCGGCACCATGGGCCTGGGCCTGCCCGCCTTCCTGGCCGTGTGGACGCTGATGATGGCGGCCATGATGCTGCCCGCGACGGCGCCCGTCGCCGGGCTGTACGCCCGCACGATCCCCGTTCACCGGGTCCCGCGCATGGTCGTCTTCACCGTCGTCTACCTGCTCGTCTGGGCCGCGGCCGGGCTGCCGGCCTACGGTCTTGCCGCCGCCCTCGGCCGGGTGACGAGCCTGCCCGTCGTGGCGGGGACCGCGGCGGCCGCGGCCGTCTTCGCGGTCAACGGCGTCTACCAGCTCACCCCCCTCAAGGACCGCTGCCTGGCGAGGTGCCGCTCGCCGGTCGGGACGATGCTGCGCTACGCCTCGTATCCGCAGCCCTGGCGCGACGTTCGTGCCGGACTGCACCACGGGGCCTTCTGCCTGGGGTGCTGCTGGTCGCTGATGGTGGTGCTGGCGGCCTTCGGCGTGATGAACCTGTGGGCCATGGTGGTCCTGGCCGCCGTGATCTCCGTCGAGAAACTGGCTCCGGCAGGCCACCTGGTGGCCCGCGCCGTGGGCATCGCCTCGCTCGCGCTGGCCGTCGCCGTCTTCTGGGTTCCGGCGCTGGCCCCGGCCCTCACCGGCGGCGGCATGACCGGAATGTGAGGACGCGGGCCGCGCCCGCCGGCACCCCACGTACTCCACCCGTGTCACCGGTCGGCAGTACGGTGTCACCCATGCGCCCCGACACGCCTGCCGAGAACGTCGACCACACCGCCGAAGCGGCACGCCTGGAGCGGACCGCCGGCATGTACCCCGAGGACGCCGAGGCCCTGCTCCTGCGCGCCGCGGCCCACCTGGAACTGTCCGGCGACCGCCCCGCCGCGACCACGCTCTACGACCGCCTGCTCTCCTCAGCGGACGGACTGGACGACCCCCACCTCGTCCGCGCCCTGAAGGCCTCGAACCTCTGGGAGTACGACCACGAGGCGGAGGCCAGGGCGATCATCGACGGCATCCGCGCGTCGGCTCCCCGAGACCCGGCCCCCTGGGTGATCGTCGCCGAGTCCCTGGAGTCGCACGACGAGCTGGAGGCGGCGGAACAGACCTTCACGCAGGCGGCCGGCCTCCTCCTGCCGGACGGCACCGAACCCCCCTACGCCACGCACCCCCTCCTCTACGGCCGCCACCGTGTCCGCCGCATGCTGGGCCTGCCCCACGACCACTGGGACACCCTCGCGGACACCCTGCACACCTCCCCCGTCTCCCTGGACGAGCTCCACGACCCGAAGCGGGTCTGGTCCCTGGGCTCGGACAACCCGGCGGAGCTGGCCGCGGAGATCTCCCGCCTCAACGCCGAGCTGGGCGCCTACCGGGAGGCGCTCTCCCGTCCCTTCCCGGTGGCGGTCCTGCACTGGCCGGCGGCCGAACTGGCGGAACTGCTGGCGGCCTACGCCGACCTGGCCACCGAGTACCCCTCCCACGACGCCCACCTGGCGACCATAGAGGCCTCCCTCCGCGAACTGGCGTCCTCGGGCACCCCCAACCTGGGCATCGTCACCGGCACGGTCCCGTCCTACGAGGCCTTCGCCGCCTCGGAGGGCACGAGCCCGTCCGACCCGACCCTCCTCCCCCAGTACGCGACGACCCTCGCGGCCCGCGGCCGAGCCATCGCCTGGCCCCCACAGCGCACGGCCTCCTGCTGGTGCGGGTCGGGACGGACTTACGGCGAGTGCCACGGAGTTCCGGAGCCGGCGGCCGCTTTCTGACGCCCACCGTTACGACGTCCCGTTCGGAGCTGATCGAAGGGTTCTCTCCCTTGCGTGGCCCCCGGGCTGGCGGAGGGGGAAGGTGCACGGGGCACGCGTTAACCCGTAGGGCCCTCCCCTTCCCACTCTGTCAGTGCCTCCTGTTAGAACAGATGCCCACTGAAAGTGGTCGAGGGGGTCAGGGTGGCGGAGCCGGGGAGACAGATGCAGCCGGTGGCCGGCGTGTACGAGCAGCTGATTACCGAGGATGTGCGCAAGGCACTCGGACAGCTCGAGGCCGTGGGGTGGAAGGCGGTTGACGCGGAAGTCAGCGCCGAGTCGGCACCCCGTGTGCTTGCCCGTCACATCGGTGAGGTGGTGGCTCGCAGGCTCAATCAGCTTCCACCCGCCGAGCAGGTTCGGTTCGCCAACCAGATCCTGACGTCCCTGAGCGCAGGCACCTCCGCGCAGAGCGGTCCGGAGGCGATCAGCGCGGTCACAGAAGGCCCACGGCAATTGCTCGCCCTGGCCAGGCAGGAGGCACCCGGAGCGTACGCGATCCGGCCGCTCACCCCGCTCTCCGAGACATCGCTGCTCACGAACTCTCCGGAAGACCTCAGTCTCGGCTCCGAGCTGCGGGCCGAGCTGGCCACGGCCGACCGCATCGACCTGCTCTGCGCGTTCGTGAAGTGGTACGGCATCCGGGTTCTCGAGGACGCTCTGCGCGCCGCCAGGGAGCGAGGCGTGCCGATCCGGGTCATCACAACCACCTACATGGGTGCCACCGACCGCCACGCGCTCGACCGCCTGGTCCGCGACTTCGGTGCCACCGTCAAGGTGAACTACGAGATCCGTTCCACCCGCCTGCACGCCAAGGCGTGGCTGTTCCGCCGCGAAACGGGCTTCGACACGGCGTACGTCGGCAGCTCCAACCTCTCCAGGGCCGCGCTGCTCGACGGCCTGGAGTGGAACGTCCGCCTCTCCTCGATCGCGACACCCGCGGTGCTGGACAAGTTCGAGGCGACCTTCGACGCGTACTGGAACGACACGGCCTTCGAGACGTACGACCCCGACCTGCACGGTGAGCGTCTGGACGGGGCACTGGCCCAGGCCGGCGGCAGCACTTCGTCCTCCGACCTGAAGATCAACCTCTCCGGCCTAGAGGTACGGCCCTTCCCGCATCAGCGGGACATGCTGGAGCGGCTCACCGTCGAACGGGAGATTCAGGGGCGGCACCGGAACCTGCTGGTCGCGGCGACCGGCACCGGCAAGACCGTGATGGCGGCTCTGGACTACCGGGGACTTTGCCGGGCGTCGAAGGGCGGACGGCCGAGGCTGCTGTTCGTGGCACACCGCAAGGAGATTCTCCGGCAGTCGCTGCGCACCTACCGAGAGGTCCTGGACGACGCCTCGTTCGGCGAACTGCTGCACGCCGGCACGGAACCCCACGCCTGGGAGCACGTGTTCGCCAGCGTCCAGTCGCTCAACGTCTCAAGGCTTGAGCAACTGGCACCCGAGCACTTCGACGTCATCGTCATCGACGAGTTCCACCACGCAACCGCCGCCACGTACCGCCGGGTCATCGACCACTTCACTCCGCGCGAGCTGCTGGGCCTCACCGCGACGCCCGAGCGGATGGACGGGCGAAACGTCCAGGACGAGTTCTTCGACGGCCGGATCGCCGCCGAAATGCGGTTGTGGGAGGCCCTGGAGAACGACCTGCTCTGCCCCTTCCACTACTTCGGCATCCCGGACGGTACGGATCTGACGAACCTCGGCTGGCAGAAGGGTGCGTACGCCGACCAGGAACTCGGCAACCTCTACACGGGCAACCATGCCCGTGCCCGGATCGTGGTGAAGCAGGTCCGGGACAAGGTCTCCAACCCCGGTGCCATGAGAGCACTGGGTTTCTGTGTCACCAAGGCGCACGCCCACTTCATGGCGGACTTCCTCCGCCAGGCCGGGTTCGAGGCCGTGGCGCTCGACAGCGACTCCCCGGCCGCGGTGCGCGACCGAGCCCTCTCCGAGCTGCGCGAGGGGAAGCTTCAGGTGATCTTCTCGGTCGACCTGTTCAACGAGGGGCTGGACATCCCCGACGTGGACACTCTGCTCCTCCTCCGCCCCACCAACAGCGCCACCGTCTTCCTCCAGCAGTTGGGGCGAGGCCTGCGGCGCACCGAGACGAAGCCCGTACTGACCGTCCTCGACTTCATCGGGCAACACCGCGCCGAGTTCCGCTTCGAGGAGCAGTTCCGGGCCCTGACGAACCTTTCGCGGAACCGGCTCGTCGAGCACATAAAGCACGACTTCCCGCAGCTCCCGTCCGGCTGCCAGATCATCCTCGAGGGCAAGTCCAAGGATCTCGTGCTGGACAACATCCGGACGCAGCTGGGCGCCACCGTGAGGACGCTGGCGAGCGAGGTCAAGGCGTACAACACCTCCCGCCTCGCGGACTACCTTCGCGAGAGCCGCCGGGAGATCAAGGAGCTCTACAAGAGCGACAACTCCTGGACGACCGTCCTTCGGCGGGCCGGCATGATCGAGCAGCCCCCCGCCCCGGGTGAGGAAGCGCTACTCAAGCGGGTCCACGCGTTCCTCCACGTCGACGACCCGGAACGCGCCGCCGCCTACCTCCGGCTCCTCGAAGAGGGCGCTCCGTCGTACGACGAACTGCTTCCGGAGGACCAGTCGTACGCACGCATGCTCTTCTTCAACCTCTGGGACAACGCGGGCGGGTTCACCAGCTACCAGGAGGGTCTCGAGTCCCTGCGTGCGCAGCGGGTGCTCCGTGACGAACTGCGGCAGGTGCTGTCACACGTCATGGAGCAGGCGGACCACCTCCCGATCCGGCTGTCCGGCAGCTTCAGCCACGTTCCGCTGAGGGTCCACAGCGCGTACAACCGTTCCGAGATCCTCGCCGCCCTCGGAGTGGCCCGCTTCGGCGGGCAGATGCCGCGAACCTTCGCACAGGGTGTGCAGTGGGTAGAGGAGCTGCGGACGGACGCGCTGCTGATCACGCTGGAGAAGAACGAGAAGGACTTCTCACCCACGGTCCGCTACAAGGACTACGCGCTGAGCCCGACGCTCTTCCACTGGGAGTCCCAGAACTCGACGGCTGAGGACTCCCCAACCGGCCTGCGGTACCGGCAGCACAAGCAGCGCGGAAGCCACGTCCTGCTGTTCATGCGCCGCTACAAGAGCACGGACATAGGCAAGTCCCAGCCCTGGATGCTCCTCGGCCCGGCCACCTTCGAGGATCACACAGGCAGCAAGCCGATGGCGATCACCTGGCGCCTGGAGCACCGACTTCCGGCGGACGTCTGGAGCTATTCGGCGATCGCCACCGGATAGCACCGTTTCGGGCAACGCTGACAGGCCACGAGGCCCTGCGGCGGCCCGGCCTCACTCCTCCTCCGGTGACGTCGACTCCGAAGGCTGCTTGGTCTGCCCAGGGGCGCTCGGGCTGGCGTGGGACGGGTGGGTTGTGTTGCCGGGGTGGTGGGCGGAGGGGCTTTGGGGGGCGGGGGCGGTGCTGCTGGTGTCGGGGGATGTGTCGGGCGTCGCGGCCGTCCGGGAGGGCGAGGGCAGGGTCCTGGAGGCGGGCTGGGCGTGGGAGGCGGCCGGGGTGGGCGGGCCGGACGTCCCGGGGGTGGGCCGGGCGGGTGTTGAGCCGACCGGCCGGGAGGCGGGCCGGGGAGCGGCCGGCGGGGCCGTGCTGGGCTTGCCGCCCGGTATCGCCGTGCCGGCCTTGCCGTCCTTGCCGGACGCCGGGTGGTCGGGGGCCGTTGCGGTGGAGGTCGCGTCGGCTCGGTCGTTGCCGGTACCGCCTGCGCCCGGGGACACGGAGAAGGCCGTGCCCAGGGTCACCGAGAGGGCGGCCAGGGCCGTGCCCACCGCCAGGCGGCGGCTGTGCCGGCGGCCGTCGGCAGCCCTGGCGGGTTGCCGTCCGGTGGCCGCGGCCGCGGGTGCGTCCGCGCGGCCGGGGCGTGCCGCTGCCGCCGTCCTCAGTTCTTCCGTGCGGGCCGGGCGGGTCGCCGCCCCGCCCGTCGCGTGGGCCGCGGAGGGTGCCGTGAGCGGCAGCGGGCGCGGGGCGCTGTGCGCGCTCAGGGCCGCGAGGGTCTGCGCGCACTGTTCGGCGTCGGGGCGTGCCCCGGGGTCCTTGGCGGTCATGGTGCGCAGCAGGGCCGCAAGTTCAGGGGAGAGCCAGGCGGGGAGTTCGGGAGCGCGCAGGAGGCGGGCGACCGCGGCCTCCAGGGGGGTGCCCGGGTACTCCAGCTCTCCTTTCAGGCACTCCAGCAGGACCAGGCCGAGCGCGTAGACGTCGGCGGCCGGTCCGACGCATCCGCCCTCTACCTGCTCGGGAGCCAGGTAGGCGGCGGTGCCGGTCAGCACGTCGGGTGCCGTCTGGCGGGTGGCGTCCGCGAGGAGCGCGATGCCGAAGTCGGCCAGGTGGGGTTCGCCGGCCGAGTCCAGCAGGACGTTGGACGGCTTGACGTCGCGGTGCACGATGTCGGCCCGGTGGACGTGGGCGAGCGCCCGGGCGAGGCCTGCGCCCAGCGCCGCCACGCGTCCCTCGGGCAGGGGGCCGCTCTCCAGGACGCTGTGCAGCGTGGGGCCTTCGACCAGTTGCATGACCAGGTACGTACGGCCGTCCTGGCGGCCGGAGTCGTAGACCGTGACCAGTCCGGGGTGCTGGAGGCGGGCCAGGAGGACGGCCTCGGCGGTGAGACGTTCCTCGGTCTGCGGGCCCGGGCCCGGCCGGAACACCTTGACGGCCACGGGTCGTCCGAGGCGCGTGTCGACGGCCTCGTAGACGTCGGCCATGCCGCCCGACCCGATTCTCTCGCCCAACCGGTAGCGTCCGGTCAGGACGTGAGTGGACCCCGGTTCCGCTGTGACCGGCGCGGGGGTCGGCTGGACTGCCGTTCGGCTGGCCTTCATCTAAGTCTCCGTTGCTGTCACCTCATGCCGGACTCGGCCATAGGCCGTACTTCGAGGCGGGTACCCGAGCACGTGTCAGGTATCCGGACGAAGTCGCGGGTTCGGGGGGCGGCGTGGCGGTGGCCGGGGTCCGCCGGGCGGCCGGGGCGTGAAGTGCGCCCAGCGGCCGGGCGGTCGAACGGCCCTGGACCGCCGCTAGGCTCTGGGTGGATCCTGTGACGAAGAGCCGATACGGGGGGTTCCGCGATGAGCGCGACCGTCACCGCCGTCAGCAGCAACGGCGAGTACTCCTTCACCAAGCCCAACCGGGAGCGGATCACCCTGCTCGCCGGCCTCGGGGTCGAAGGGGACGTGCACGCCGGGGTGACGGTGAAGCACCGGTCGCGCGTCGCCCAGGACCCGACGCGGCCGAATCTCAGGCAGGTGCACCTCATCCACGAGGAGCTGTTCGAGGAGGTCGGGGCGAGCGGGTTCCGGGTGGCGGCCGGGGAACTGGGCGAGAACATCACCACCCGGGGGATCGACCTGCTGGGACTGCCCACCGGGGCGCTGCTGCGGATCGGTGACGAGGCCGTCGTGGAGGTGACCGGACTGCGCAATCCGTGCCTCCAGATCGACGGCTTCCAGCGGGGGCTGCTGAAGCAGGTCGTCGGGCGCGACGCGGACGGGCGCGTCCGGTACCGCGCCGGGGTCATGGGTGTGGTGAAGGTGGGCGGCGTCGTGCGCGCCGGGGACGCCATCTCCGTGGAGCTGCCCGACGGGCCGCACCGGGCGCTCGAGCGGGTCTGACCGCCCGGCGGCGCGGGCGGCTCTGCTGCCGTCCGCCGGGCTAGGGCGTCGGGCCGACGTGGTTCGCGTCCGGCCGACTCAGTTCGCGTCCGGTCGACTCTGTCGGCGTGCAGCCGCTTGGTCGGCGTCCGGCCGTCCGCACGTCTGACCGCCCAGTCCGGCTGCCCGGCCGTCGCGTCGGTCCGGCTGCTCGGCCGTCGCGTCGGTGCCGGGCGCCGCCGTCGGCGGTCGTCGGATGGACGACAGCGGTGGTGGTGCGGCGCCCGGAGGCGGGAGGGAGGCCGGGAAGCAGGCGGAGGGATCCCAGGGTCTTTTCGTCCGGATCCGGCGTGGTCCGGACGAGAGGCCCTAAGCCGTGGCGGCGAGGTCCGCGCGGCCGAACAGCAGGGCGTAGCCCGGGGGGAGCTGGCTCAGGACCCGGGTCGTCAGGGGCTCGCCCACGGTGTCCGCCAGGACGCCGAGGACCGAGGTGACGTCCCAGCGGGCCGTGGCCGGGGTGGCGTCCTCGTCGAGGTGGTCCGCCACGGCCTCGACGAACTCGCGTGCGGACAACGGGGTGTTCGCGGGGATCTGGGAGGCGACCAGGGCGCCCGCCTGCCTGGGCAGGGCCTGGGCGAGGGCGACCCGCTCCTCACCGGTCACATGACCGCCCAGGGCGGTGAGGACGGTACGGGTGACTCGCTCGGCCTCGGCCTTCGTCGGGTAACGACCGGCCTCGCGCACCGCCTCGGTGAGTTCCTCCCAGCGCGCGTCGTCGGCGCCGGACTCCGGGGCGAGCGGACGCAATGACGGAACCGCGGCGGGAGCGGGGGCGGGGATGGTCGTTCTCGGCTGCGGGGTCGTCACGGTCATCGTGCTGGATCCTCCTCGGGAACACTTCGGGACACCGAAAGCCCGGTACCCCCTGACGCGGCGTGCATGGGCTGCAATTCGGCCAAAGTGCGGCAAGTGGTGGCATGCGGTCCGTGCTGCCCGCGCTGCCGGTGCGGTCGGTGGGGTCCGTGCCGCCGGTGCGCTGCGGGCAGCTCATGCGCGCCCTGACGCCTGTTCCGCGCACCGATCTGGCTGCGGCTACGCGGCGGGGTCGTCCCCGTACCAGACCCGGGGGTACTCGACCCGGTCCGACCTCTGCGGCTGGTTCTCCTCGACGTCCAGATCCACGACCCGGCCGTCCCCATAGGTCCGGATCTCGTGGCCGGTGACCGGGTCGTGCCGGTCCACGTAGGACTCGGCGGCCTGGAGGGCGTGCAGGTTCTCGTGCCCGACCCCGGCAGCCTTCCGGATCTCAGCGGCCTGGTCCTCGGTCATCGTGCCGTCGCCCGGGATCGACTCGCCCCGGACCACCGCCCAGTCCAGCGGGGTCCGGCCTTCCCGGTAGAAGAACCGCCCGGCCACCTGCCCGCCGTACATCTCCGCCCGCAGCTCTTCCACGCTCGGGCCGCCTGTCGACCTCGGCCCCTGCACGGCCTCGCTGAAATCACGATTGCTCACCTTCGTTCTCCTCCTGCTCAATGATTCGGCGCGCCTCTTCGCTGTCGAATGGCACGCCGTGCTGCGCCTCGAATCCGTCGCGGACCGCGCGCATGTTGTCGAAGGAACTCGGCCAACGAGCCCTTAGCCTCTTCCAACTCTTCTTGGTCGGAAACCTCGGGGGTCATGCGCTAGGCGGACTGGGTAAGGTCACTGATCGACTTGGCGGCGAAAGCGTAATCTCGGTGCGTGCGGGCGGTACGCAGGAGCATTCGGGCCACTGCGATGTCTTCGTGCAGGCCGAGGGCGATTCCAGCTTGACCTTCCTTCAGCTCAGCGATCCTCGTCCTCAACGCCTTCATCGCGGGTTCGATCCTCGACCCGTCGAAGTAAATGCCATTCGCCTCGGCGACTCGCCAAGCACGAGAGGTGACCGCCGGCTGACGTCGAGGCCGCTAACCCGGCACCCGGCCGTCCAGCACTCCGGCCAGCACTGCCGGGCATATATCGTCCCGGCCTCCCGTGGGGTCTCCGGCGGCCTCTCGTGCCCGCCCGGGGCGTCTCCGCACCCGCCCGCACGAGGCTCCCGGAGACGCCCGCCACGGCGCATCCCCTTCAACACGGTGCATTTCGGGTAGAGTTGCCAGTAGCAGGGGGCCAGCGGCCCCACAGGGTTACATCGCGAGCTTGAGTCCGACGTCTCAGGTCAGCGGCCGCACGGCGGCTGCGCGTCGCAATATGTGCCAGCACAAAAGGGAGAACGGCTACCCGGCGGCTCTGGCCAGGCCATCCCCAATGAGCCCCAGACGTCGGTGGGCCTCAGCTAGACCACACGTGTGTCACGTGGCGGTCGGGCTGAGGTCTGACACCCGGTCCGAGCGCCATGGGAAAGGCAATCGGACCGTTGAATCTCCCTCTCGGTGTAAAGGTGCTGATCGTCGTGATCTGCGCGCTCCTCTCCGCCCTCCTTGGCATCCTGGCGGGCTATCTGAGCCACAAGCCAGGAGCACGCCACCGTGACGCTGTTCTCTTCGGGGGCGGGGCGTTCATCGGCGTCATGACACTGTCCCTCGCAGTGCTGGGCGCGCTCGGTGTGCTGTCAGGGGGAGCCGCCTGAACGCGCGGAGGCCCCGGAGAGCCATGCTGCTCTCCGGGGCCTCGCCGTCAGGCGGCGGGGGTTAGCCGGAACAGCCGAGGCACCCCGGGTCCGAACAGGACGCCGTGCGGGTTGTCCACGGTCTCGATCCAGAACGGGCCGAGGTTGGCCGCCAAGAAGGTTCGAAGTTCGGCCATCAGGTCATCGTCCCAACTGCCGTCCGCAGGCGGCTCGTAGTCACCCAGTCGTACGACCCGCTGCCACCTGTCGCCGACGTACGCCTCAATGTGTAAGAGCTGCATGGCCAACAAACTCCCACACTCGGCGTCACGCCGGAGGCTCCTTCAGACAGCCGGAGCCCCTGCATACAGCCTCGTTCATGCCTACGCTCACGATGTGACGATCACACCTGTTGCTCTCGCCCTGATCAGTACCGGTGCCGGGATCGCGGGAACCGTCATCGGAGCGGTGGCCACCATCGCATCCGCCCGCCTCACCGAGCGGGCGACCCGTGACCGCGAGAGCGCCTTCAAGGTCTGGGAGCGTCGAGCCGACGCCATCGAGGAAGCGCACCGGAAGATGCTTGCCCACGGCAAGACGCGCGACACTGCCTGGTCCCAACGGCAGGTGCCGACCGGCTTCAGCCCGGAAAGTCTCGACCCGGGTCACCAGGACGACCAGTTCCGGCTGGTCGTCACCAAGCTGACGCTCTACACGACGCCGGACCTTGTGCAGGCGTACAGCAAGTCGAATAACGCGTTCTGGAACTCGCTGCGCCACCTCATGCGGTTGGAGTTTGCACTTTCAGATACCGGCCCGGAGAGCGACAGGCCGAGGAGGCAGCGCAACATCAACGCAGCAGTGGCCGCCGTCACCAAAACCGTTGAGGAGTCCAAGGCCGCCGACGAGCGCCTTGAAGTGGCGCTCCGTGAAGCGGCCACGCTTGCCGCTCCACGGTCCCGCCGACGTTAGCCGGCCTACTTCGAGTCGCTGACGAACGTGCCGAGGCCCAGCTCGGTGCGCACCTCGCCGGTCCCCCGCAGGTGCGCCAGCGCCTTCTGTGCCGTCGACGCGGCGATGCCGAACTCGGCGCTCAGCTCGACGATCCCCGGCACCCGACTGCCGGGCGGATAGGTCCCGTCGGCGATCCGTTTGCTGATGATCTCGGCCACCTGCCGCCACACCGGGCGGGATCGATCAAGGTCACTCACGTCGCGAACGTATGACCACGCAGTCACCCGCGCTACCGCGGTTTTATGCGATAACGCGAGATCGCGATACCCTGATACCGCGATACCTACTGGTCAGAGCGATGAGGGGGCCCTGATGGCCGGGTTAAGCATTCGGGTGTACAGGATCGACGGCGTCACCGGGGAAACCGAGGAGGTCAGCGCACGGGAGTGGTCGGTGGACACCATCCCGAACCTGCCGCTCATCGACACACGGTGGCCCCTGTGCGAGTGCCACCGCTGCCGGGATAACAACTTCCGCAACCCGAGCCGGCCAACGCGCCTCTGACGCGACGCGCCACCGGTCCCGGACCAATTCGGCCTATCCGGGACCGACTTACTCCCCAACGACCTACGTATCTGCGCTAAAATGGAGATGTCAGGGACCGGGATGGTCCCTGCAGGGGGACGTTCAGCGTGATGCTGGCCGTCTGCCCGCGCACTCGTAGGTTTGCGGGACCATGACACGGTCCGGCGCACGCCAAGCCGCAGCGAGAAGACGTGGGACTGTTCCACCTTGCTCCAACGGGCTGACGCTTGTCGGCCTGCCCGAGAACATTTGCGCGTTCGTGCGTCAGCGCGGGTGTCTCGGTCCGAACCGAAGGGTTCGGATCGAGGCTGCCTGCGCACCCGATCCGACCCATGACAGGGAAGGTAAGGATCGGTGGACGGCGCGGCCATCATCATCATTCTCGCCATCGCTGGCGTGGCCTCTGTGCTGCTCTTCGCCACGAAGGGGTTGTTGGACCAACTCCCGGACGTGATCAAGTCCGCCGGGAACGTGCGCGACGAATGGCACCGCTTCAAGCGGCCCGAACTGCCGCCTCCAGCGGACGATGAGGAGCCGCCCATGGCCGCATAGGGTGCCGGTTCCGCCACCACCTCGCCACCCCCGCTGTGGATTGCGCAGCGGGGGTGGTGTCGTTCCTGCAGCTCAACACCCAATGCGCCTACACCGGGGCCTTATTGGCGATTGGTGCGCTATGCTCGTGGACGTGCCCTGAGTGGAGCTGCGAACTCTCTTCGGGCACCGAAGCAAGATCGCTTTTGCCGTTCTTGGCGTGTGTCCGCACTAGCCCTGCGAGACCAGTCAGTGGGCGGGCCGCTGAGCGGATGGTTCTAGTCGAGAATCAGCTGCTCATCCGATGTCGGTCAGCCGTAGCGGTATGGGGTCTGGGCTTACCTGTTGCGTTATGATCTTTAGTTTACCGATCTACGGTGGGGCCTAGGTCCTGCCGACTGAGATCCCGGCGATACGTCGGACGCAGGGCTTCTCAGTTCGAGCCACGTATTTGTGGCCGAGCTGAGGACTGCCCTGCGCATGAGCCCCCGCTCGGTCACCCGAATCGGAAGGTACCGAGAACGTTGGACGGGGCAATGATGATCGCGATCATGGCCGTAGCTGGTGTGGCCTCCATGTTCCTCTTCTCCATGAAGGGGCTACTGGACCAGCTCCCGGACGTCATCGACTCCGCTGGGAAAGTGCGCGACGCCGTCGATCGGTTCAGGAACAAGGGCGGTAGGACGCCAGAGGTCGACGAGCAGCCGCTTCCGCTTCCGGAGGCGGAGAACGTCGAGGAACCGGATTGCCTGGAGGACGCCGAGCGGCAGCCTCCCGCCGCCGCGTAGCCCATCCCGGCCTCCCGTGGGGTCTCGGAGCGCACGGGACCCCGTCCCCGGGACGGTGCCCGGCGGGCACACGAGAGGCCACGGGAGATACCGCCCGTGGCCTCGTGCTCTACGACCCGGTGACGTTATGCGGCGATGGCCAGCCGGAACCGGATCGGAGCCAGAGCGGTGCGCCCGGAAACAGGTGTGCTGCGGCTGGTGTGGGACGTCCGCCCCGGGCGCGGCGGGCCGGTGGGCGGACGGGCACGGGTGAACGGCTGCGCCCCGGGCCCCCGTTCGGGGCCACGGGGCGCTTGGGATGCGGCCGGGGTTCCGGTCAGCCGGTGATCTGCTTGCGGTCGCTGTCGCCGCCACTGATCTGGATGCGGCGCGGCTTGGCCTGCTCGGCCACCGGGATGCGCAGGGTCAGGACGCCGGCCTCGTACGAGGCGTCGATGCGCTCGGTGTCGAGGGTTTCGCCGAGGAACAGCTGACGGGTGAAGGTGCCGGCCGGGCGCTCGGCGACGATCATCTCGGCGTCCTGCGGTGCGGGGCTGCGGCGCTCGGCGCGGACGTTGAGGACGTTGCGCTCGACGTCCAGCTCGATCGTCTCGGGGTCGATCCCGGGAAGGTCGAAGTGGACCAGGAAGTCGTCACCGGAGCGGTAGGCGTCCATGGGCATGGCCGACGGGCGGCCGGCAGTGGCGGGGGCGCCGAAGACCTGCTGCGCGAGTCGGTCGAATTCACGGAACGGGTCCGTACGCATGAGCATCACGGCTCACTCCTCTCATCAGGTACCGGGGTGCGATGCCCTACGTCTTCTTATATAGCCCGGAGCCGTAAAGTTGACAAGCCTCGACTCAGCTTGTCGGAGCCGAGCGGGCGCGCGCTAGCCTCGGACCAGGTAGTGAACGCAGACGAATCACATCAAGACGTGACGACGTACGACTACATGGAGGCAGCTCATGGCCAGAGTTCCCAGCGCGGTGGTCGCGGCGACCGGGCTCGTCGGCGGATACGGCGTCGCCCGCTGGACCGGGAAGCGGCAGCTCGGCGGGGCCGTCCTGGCCGCCGCCGGGGCTACCGCCGCGCAGCAGTGGCGCAGGCAGGCGGGCGGGAAGGCCGCCGGCGCGCTGACCGCCGGGTACGTCGCCGCGTTCGCCGGGTCGCACCCGCTGGCCAAGAAGGTCGGCGCCTGGCCGTCCGTCCTCGGCGTCGCGGGCGTCGTCGCCCTGGCCTCCTGGGCCGTCGCCGACCGACGCGGCTGAGCCGACGACCCGGGTGAGCGGGACCGACCGGGTCGGCCGGGACCGGCCGATGCCGGGCCGGGACCGACCGGGCGGGCCGGACCACGGCCCGGAGAGAACCGGGCGGCACTGACGGAGTCAGGTGGCACTTGAGGGAGCCGGGCGGCGGAATCCTGGCCCGTCACGGCGTCACCGGCCACGCGGCCTCCGGCACCGCCCCCGGCGCCTCCCCCGCCCCCGCCCCCGCGCCCGAGCCGGATCCCGTCGGCCGGAACGAGCGCCGGTACGCCTGCGGGCTGGTCCCCACCACCCGGCGGAAGCGTTCCCGGAAGGCGGTCGGGGAGCCGAAGCCGGCCTGCACGGCGATCCGCTCCACCGGGTACGGGGTCGTCTCCAGCAGATACTGCGCCCGCCGCACCCGCGCCCGGTGCAGCCACTGCAGCGGTGTCGTACCGGTCTGCTCGCGGAAGCGGCGGTTGAGGGTGCGGCTGCTCATGCGGGCCCGCGCGGCGATCTCGTCCAGGGTGAGATCGCGGTCGCAGTTGTCCTCCAGCCAGCTCAGCAGCGGCTCCAGGGTCGCGCCGGCCGGCGCCGGGGGCAGGTCGTGCACGATGAACTGGGCCTGCCCGCCCTCACGCTCCAGCGGCATCACGGACATCCGGGCCGCGTACGCGGCGACCGCCGAACCGTGGTCCCGGCGGATCATGTGCAGACACATGTCCAGGGCCGCGGCGGCGCCCGCCGAGGTCAGGAACTGGCCGTTGTCGACGTAGAGGACGTTCGGGTCGACGGTGATCCCCGGGTACCGCTCCGCCAGCTCCCGCGCCGCCCGCCAGTGGGTCGTGGCACGCAGCCCGTCCAGCAGCCCGGTGGCCGCGAGGACGAACGCGCCCACGCAGATCGACGCGACGCGCGTGCCGTTCGCCGCCGCCGCGCGCACCGCCTCCGTCACGCCCGGCGGGAGCGGCAGCGCCGGGTCGGCGACGCCCGGCAGGACGATCGTGTCCGCGTCCGCCAGCGCCTCCAGGCCGTACGGCGCGCGCACCGCGAAGACGCCTCCGCCCGCGCTCACCTCCCCCGCCCCCGACCCGGCCCCGGGCGAGCAGACCCGAACCCGGTAGGCGGCGCGGCCGTCGGGCAGGCGGGCCCAGCCGAAGGTGTCGATAGGGACGGAGAGGTCGAACGGGATCACCTGGTCCAGCGCCAGGACGGCCACGGTGTGCATGGCGGGAAAGTAGCCGTACGCCGGGTTGCCGCCAACTCGCGGAGCCGGGTCCCGTCGCCCTTGTACCCGTCGGGAGCGTACGGCGAGAATCCGTTGGGTACTGGCAATCCGGCCACTGCCGGGTGATCGCCGGGGCCGCCTAGCCTCCTGCCGTGACCAAGTTCCTCCTCGCCGTCCACGTCATCGCCGCGATCGTCGCCGTCGGTCCCGTCACCGTCGCCGCGAGCATGTTCCCGCCCGCCGCCCGCCGCGCCCTGACCGCACCGGAGGACGACCGGGCCGCCGAGACTCTGCGGCTGCTGCACCGGATCTGCCGGGTGTACGCCGTCGTCGGCGTCGTCGTCCCGGTCTTCGGGTTCGCCACCGCGAGCGGTATGCACGTGCTCGGCAGCGCCTGGCTGATCGTGTCCATCGCCCTCACGGCGCTGGCCGCCCTGGTGCTGGGCGCGCTGGTGCTGCCCGCCCAGAGCACGCTGGTGGAGAGCGGCGGCAGCCGCGGGAACACCGCACGGCTCGCCATGTTCACCGGCGTGTTCAACCTGCTGTGGGCGGCCGTGACGGTGCTGATGATCGTGCGGCCGGGTTCCACGACCGGCGCGTGAGGCCGGGCCCCGGCGCCACACGGCCGCGGCATCCGGCCCCCACACGCTCCGCCGCGGCCGAGCCCGCCCGCTACAGCTCCGCCTGGCCCGCGCCCTTCAGCGCGTTGAGGTCGAAGGCGTCGCCCATCTTGGCGAAGCCCAGGTCACTGGGGTGCAGATGGTCGCCGGAGTCGTACTCGGGGCGCAGTCGGCGCGCGTCGTACGGGTCCCGCAGGGCCTGGTCGAAGTCGACCACCGAGTCGTACACCCGGCCCGACCGGATCTCCGCGTTGACCTCTTGGCGCACCTCCTCGCGCACCGGCGTCCAGCCCCGGTGGCCGCGGAACGGCATGAGGGTCGCGCCGACCACCCGCAGTCCGCGGGCGTGCGCCTGGCGGACCAGGGTGCGCAGGCCGCCGGTGATCCGGTCGGGGTCGGCGAGGGCCGGATTGCGGATGATGTCGTTGATGCCGAGGTCGATGACGACGACCTTCACACCGGTCCGGGACAGGGCGTCCCGGCCGAACCGGCCGAGCCCGCTCTGGTTCTCCGCCGGACGGCCGAGACCGTCCGCCAGCACCTGGTTGCCGCTGATGCCCTCGTTGACGACGCCGTAGCGCGGCAGGGCCGCACCGCCCGCCACCGCCGTGTGCAGCCGGCCCGCGAGGACGTCCGTCCAGCGCCGGTTGGCGCCGACCGTGGACGTTATGCCGTCGGTGATCGAGTCGCCGAAGACGACCACCGTGCCCGTCGCCTCGTTGCTCAGCACGTCAAGGCCCGTCAGATAGCGCCAGTAAGGCGTCTGTTCGGTGTACGCGGTGCCCGTCGCGTCCTCCGTGCGGTCGCCCTGGGCGACGTACGACATCTGCTGCGCGTGCGGGTGGTAGGTGACCGGGCCCGACGGGCTCGGCGAGTACGTGGTGACCAGTACGTCCGAGCCGTGCGGGATCACCACCTGCACGGCGTCGCTGGACACCTGGCCGCCGGCCGGGATCACCACGCTCGTCACGCCGTTGAACGTCAGCCGGCGCATCGTCGCCGCGTCGGCCTCGGCGGTGTCGTGACCCGCCGCCACGGCCAGGGAGGCGTGCGTGATGGGCAGCGGGGACTGGCCGTAGAGGTTGGACAGCGTGATGCGGGCACTCGTCCCCGCGGTGCTCGCGTGCACGACGTTGCGCACCGAACGGCCGGCCAGCCCGGCGGTCTCGGTGCCCGGCTCGCCGCCCACGGGCGCCGTCGACCAGGCACCCACCCAGGTGCCGGTCGACGCGGGAGCGACGGAGGAGCCGTGACGCGGGCGACCGCCCGCGAAAGTGCTGGTGGAGGTGGTGTCGCCCGTGGCCACCGTGACGTAGATGGCTGCGCACACGGCCACGGCCAACGCGACCAGCGCACTCAATACGGCATAACCATGACGCTTGGTCATGCTTGCGTTGTTCTCCTCGGGAGATGGGAGCCCAAGGCTCCGATCTGGATGGACCCATGATGCGTCATGGGCCCGGGAGACCTGACAGGACCCCTGCCCGAACCCCCCTACAGACAGACGCCGGGAACTCCTGTTTCGTTCCGGTAGTCGGTCAGGAAGGGACAATTGTGCGCGGGATCACCGCACAGGCGGACTACGGGTGGAGCTGATGGAACGCACCGAGACACGAACAGCGGACCGGACGACGGCACAGCAGACCGCGTCGCACCGGACCATGACCGCCTTCACCCCCGCCGACGAGGAGCGGCGGCGCGGCGTACGGCAGATGAAACTCACCGCGACCGGACTGCTGCTGTTCGTCGCCCTCGTCTACGTGCTCGCCAGACTCGCCACGCACCAGGGCGCCGGACCCTGGGCGGGATACGTCGGCGCCGCCGCCGAGGCGGGCATGGTCGGCGCGCTCGCCGACTGGTTCGCCGTCACCGCCCTCTTCCGGCACCCCCTCGGGCTGCCCATCCCGCACACCGCGATCATCCCCACCAAGAAGGACCAGCTCGGCGTCTCCCTCGGCGAGTTCGTCGGCGAGAACTTCCTCTCCCAGGACGTCGTACGCCAGCGCCTGCGCGCCGTCGGCATCGGCAGCCGGCTCGGCGCCTGGCTCGCCGAACCCGAACACGCCGACCGGGTCACCGCCGAGCTCGCCACCGCGCTGCGCGGCGCCCTGACCGTCATGCGCGACCGGGACGTGCAGGCCGTCGTCACCGAAGCCGTCACCCGGCGGGCCGACGTCCAGGAGATCGCGCCCGGCCTCGGCAAGATGCTCGAACGGATCGTCGCCGACGGCGGCCACAAACGCGTCGTCGACCTCGTCGTCGCCCGCGCCCACGACTGGCTCGTACTGCACCGCGCCGACGTGATGACCGCCGTCGAGGGCGGAGCGCCCGGCTGGACCCCGCGCTTCGTCGACAAGAAGGTCGGCGAACGCGTCTACAAGGAACTGCTGCGCTTCGTCACCGAGATGCGCGACATGCCCTCCCACCCGGCCCGCGGCGCCCTCGACCGCTTCCTCACCGACTTCGCCTGCGACCTGCAGTCCGACACCGACACCCGCGCGCGCGTCGAACGCCTCAAGGCCGACATCCTCGGCCGCGGCGAGGTCCAGGACCTGATCGCCTCCGCCTGGACGGCCGTACGATCCATGATCGTCGCGGCCGCCGAGGACGAGCGCAGCGAGCTGCGGCTGCGGGTGCGCGCCGCCCTGCTCTCCCTCGGCACCCGGATGGCGAGCGAACCGAAGGTGCAGCAGAAGGTCGACGGCTGGGTGGAGGGCGCAGCCGTGCACGTCGTCACCACCTACCGCAAGGAGATCACCTCCCTGATCACCGACACCGTCGCCGGCTGGGACGCCGAGCACACCACCCGCAAGATCGAGGCCCACATCGGACGCGACCTGCAGTTCATCCGCATCAACGGCACCGTGGTCGGCTCACTGGCTGGCCTGCTCATCTACACCCTCACCCGCGCCGTGGGCGCCTGAGACCGGCCCCCGCGCCCGCTGGCGCCGATGGTCCTCCCCCGGGCCCGCGCCGGGCCTACTCCGGCGCCGCCCGGGAACCCGTATCCCGTCCTTCGACGTGGAGGGGAGCCCATGGACACAGCCGCAGCACCGGCACCGCAGAGCGGCCGGACCATCACCACGAACATCCCGGCCCGGCTCGACCGCCTGCCCTGGTCCCGGTGGCACTGGTCGATCGTCATCGGCCTGGGCACCGTATGGATCCTCGACGGCCTCGAGGTCACCGTCGTCGGCAACATCGCCAGCCGGCTGTCCGAACCGGGCAGCGGGCTGAGCATCAGCTCCGGGCAGATCACCGGCACCGCCGCCGCGCTCTACGTGGCCGGCGCCTGCGTCGGCGCACTCTTCTGGGGCCGGCTCACCGACCGCTTCGGCCGCAAGAAGCTCTTCATGATCACCCTCGGGGTGTACCTCGCGGCCACCGCCCTGACCGCGGTGTCCACCGAGGCCTGGTGGTTCTTCCTCTTCCGGTTCCTCACCGGCTTCGGCATTGGCGGCGAGTACGCGGCCATCAACAGCGCCATCGACGAACTCATCCCCGCGAAGCACCGCGGCCGCGTCGACCTCATCATCAACGGCAGCTTCTGGCTCGGCGCCGTCGGCGGCTCCCTGCTCTCCATCCTCGCCCTCAACACCGACCTGCTCCCCGCCGACATCGGCTGGCGCCTCACCTTCGCCCTCGGCGCCGTCCTCGCGCTGGTCATCCTCCTCGTCCGCCGGCACGTCCCCGAGAGCCCGCGCTGGCTGCTCATCCACGGCCGCGACGGGGAGGCGGAGGACATCGTCACCGGCATCGAACGCCAGGTGCAGGACGAGAAGGGCGAACCCCTCGCCGAGCCCGAGGGCGAACTCGAGATCCACCAGCGCAAGAACGTCACCTTCATCGAAATCGCCCGCACCGTCCTCGGCCGGTACCGCAAGCGCGCCGTCCTCGGCTTCTCCCTCTTCATCGGCCAGGCCTTCCTCTACAACGCCATCACCTTCGGCTTCGGCGCCATCCTGACCAAGTTCTTCGACGTGCCGGCCGACCACACCGGCTACTACTTCGCCGTCATCGCCATCGGCAACTTCTGCGGCCCGCTGCTGCTCGGCCACCTCTTCGACAGCGTCGGCCGCCGGGTGATGATCTCCTCGACGTACCTGCTGTCCGGCCTGCTGCTGTTCGGCACCGCCTGGCTCTTCGACCGCGGCTCCCTCAGCGCCGGCACCCTCACCGCCTGCTGGTGCGCCGTGCTCTTCTTCGCCTCCGCCGGCGCCTCCAGCGCCTACCTGACCGTCTCCGAGATCTTCCCGATGGAGACCCGGGCGATGTCCATCGCCTTCTTCTACGCCATCGGCACCGCCGCCGGCGGCATCAGCGGCCCGCTGCTCTTCGCGGACCTCACCAGCACCGGCAAGGTCGGCGACACCGTCCTGGCCTTCCAGATCGGCGCGGGCCTGATGTGCGCCGCCGGCCTCGTCGCCGCGTTCCTCGCGGTGAACGCCGAACGCCGGTCCCTCGAGGACATCGCCCGCCCGCTGACCGCCGCCGCGAGCAAGGCCAAGGCGGCGGCCCGCCCGGCCCGCGGCTCCCAGGGCCCCTCGGCCCCACCGGCGGCCGGCACGCCCTGACGGCGGCCGGCAGGCCCGGACAGCTGCCCGCAGGCCCAGACGGCGGCCCGGCGCTCACGCCGGGTCAGCGCCCGCGAAAGTACGAGGCCCCCGAGGTCCGGCACCCGTACAGCCGGTCCCCGGGGGCTTCGTCCGTCAAGGGATACTGGCCCCCATGACCCGCCTGATCCTCGCCACCCGAAACACCGGAAAGATCACCGAACTGAGGGCGATCCTCGCCGAAGCAGGCCTCCCCCACGAGCTGATCGGCGCCGACGCCTACCCCGACATCCCCGACGTCCGGGAGACCGGCGTCACCTTCGCCGAGAACGCCCTGCTCAAGGCCCACGCCCTCGCCCAGGCAACCGGCATCCCCGCCGTCGCCGACGACTCCGGCCTCTGCGTCGACGTGCTGAACGGCGCCCCCGGCATCTTCTCCGCCCGCTGGGCGGGCGCCCACGGCGACGACAAGGCCAACCTGGACCTGCTGCTGGCCCAGATCTCCGACATCGCGGAGGAGCACCGCGGCGCCCACTTCGCCTGCGCGGCGGCGCTGGCCCTCCCGGACGGCACGGAACGCGTGGTCGAGGGCCAGCTCAGGGGCACCCTGCGGCACACCCCGGCGGGCACGAACGGCTTCGGCTACGACCCGATCCTGCAGCCGGACGGCGAAAGCCGCACCTGCGCGGAACTGAGCCCCGACGAGAAGAACGCCATCAGCCACCGCGGCAAGGCGTTCCGGGCACTGGTGCCGGTGGTGCGGGAGCTGCTGGGCTGAGACGCCAAACACCCCCCACCTTGGCTTCGCAGGTGGGGGGTGGTGCGGCCGGTGGGATTCGAACCCACACGGGTGTTGACCCACTGGGACCTAAACCCAGCATGACTGCCAGTTCCATCACGGCCGCCTGAAGCGCGGCCTACTCTACTGTGCCGCCCCGCGCACCGTCCGCCCCACGGCGGCAACTGCCCACCGCAGCACGGCGCGGGGTCCGGGCCTCAGATGCCGAGATCCTTGATGATCTTGGCGACGTGGCCGGTGGCGCGGACGTTGTAGAGGGCTCGTTCGACCTTGCCCTCCTCGTCGACGACGACCGTGGAGCGGATGACGCCCATGTAGGTCTTGCCGTAGTTCTTCTTCTCGCCGTAGGCGCCGTAGGCCTCGGTGGTCTTCTTGTCCGGGTCGGCGAGCAGCGTGATCTTCAGCGACTCCTTCTCGCGGAACCTGGCCAGCTTCTCCGGCTGGTCCGGGGAGATGCCGATGACGTCGTAGCCGGCGTCGGCCAGGAGGGAGAGGTTGTCGGTGAAGTCGCAGGCCTGCTTGGTGCAGCCGGGGGTCAGCGCCGCGGGGTAGAAGTAGACGATGACCTTGCGGCCCTTGTGGTCCGACAGGGACACCTGGTTGCCGTCGGCGTCGGGGAGGGTGAAGGCGGGGGCCACCTCGCCGGGCTGGAGTCGCTCGCTCATCGGTCCAGCGTAACGGGGGGCGTTGCGATGCGGCCTTACTGGGAACTGACAGACTGTCCAGGACAGCATCAGCAGACTTCGGAGGCCGTACGGTGGCGGACACGTCGGACACCAGAACCCCGGCAGAGATCGAGGCGGACATCAGGCGCCGCCGCGAAGTGCTGGCCGAGACGCTCGACGAGATCGGGGTGCGGGTGCATCCGAAGACGATCGTCGGGGATGCCAAGGCCAAGGTGGCCGCCAACATCGACCACACGGTCGGACGTGCGTACGTGCAGGTCAACCGGGTGGTGAGTGATGTCAGGGCGCAGTTCGTGGACGAGCGGGGCGCACCCCGTCTGGAGCGGGTGGTGCCGGTGGCGCTGGTCGCGGTGGGGCTGGTCGGCCTGCTCGCGCTGGGTGTCCGGCGGCGCGGCCGCTGAGCGGCTCGGCGACCCGGGCTCGTACGGGCGTGCCGAAGGCAGGTAGGTTCGGAGCGTGAGCGCCAACAGAAACGTGCAGAGCACCCCCCATCACGACAAGCTGCCCATTCGGATGCTGCATGACCGGGTGCTGGTCAAGCAGGAGACGGGTGAGGGTGAGCGGCGGTCGGGCGGCGGCATCCTGATTCCCGCGACGGCGGCGGTCGGGCGTCGGCTGGCCTGGGCCGAGGTGGTCGCGGTGGGTCAGAACGTGCGGACCGTGGAGCCGGGTGACCGGGTGCTGTTCGACCCGGAGGACCGGGCCGAGGTCGAGGTGCGGGGCGTGGCGTACGTGCTGATGCGGGAGCGGGATCTGCACGCCGTGGCCGCGGACCGGTTCGAGGGCTCGGAGGATTCCACGGGCCTGTACCTCTGAGGTTCAGTACCTCTGAGGTTCAGTACCTCTGGGGTTCAGGGCAGCCGGATCCGGCTGGTCGTGGGTGTGGGAGAGGGCTGGTGACCATGGTCACCAGCCCTCTCGTCGTGGCTTTGCTATGTTCGAAGGAGCCCGACGAGACGCGCCGTACCGGGATACAGGCAAAGACGACGCACCAGTGATGGGTTCGTCTGCCGGAGGTGTGTCGTCGTGGCGTGGGTTCTGTTGATTGTCGCCGGTCTGCTCGAGGTGGCCTGGTCGGTGGGGATGAAGTACACCGACGGATTCACCAGGCTCGTGCCGAGTGTGCTGACGGGTGCCGGGATCGTGGCCAGCATGGTGCTGCTGTCGTACGCAGCCAAGTCGCTGCCGATCGGTACGGCCTACGGCGTGTGGGTCGGGATCGGGGCGGCCGGGGCGGCGGTGCTCGGCATGGTGGTGCTGGGTGAGCCGGTCACCGCCGCCCGTGTCTTCTTCGTGTGCCTGCTGCTGGTCGCCGTGGTGGGGCTGAAGGCGACCAGCGGTCACTGACAGGCGGTCCTAGGGCTGGCCCCCGGTGGCCCCGGTGTCGGTGCCGCCGCCCGTGTCGAGGCCGCCGGTGTTGCCGCCGGGTGTGCCGCCACCGCCGGTGTCCGTTCCCCCGCCCGTGGTCGGGCTTCCGTTCGTGCCCCCGCCCGTGGTGGTTCCGCCGCCGTCGGTGGTGTTTCCGCCGGTGGTGGTGCCGCCGTCGGTGGCGGGGGTTCCGGTGCCGCCGCCGGTGGTGCCGGGGGTGCCGGTGGTTCCGCCGTCGGTGCTGGGGGTGGAGGTGCCGTCGGTGGGCGTGCCGGTGATGCCGCCGTCGTCCTGGCCGCCGGTGCCGGGGTCGGCGGAGGGGTCGACGGGGGCCTCGGTCCGGTCGGCGCCCGGCTGGAGCTGGAGGTCGAAGTCGCTGACCGGCTTCCCCTTCAGCGCGTCGCGGGTGTACTGGGCCCAGATGGCGGTGGGCGGGCCGCCGCCGTTCATGCGGGGCTGGCCCAGGGCGTAGTACAGCGACTTGTGGGCCGCGGTGACCGGGTCCTGGCCCATGACGGAGACCACGGTGGCGAGGTCCGGGGTGTAGCCGGCGAACCAGGCGGCGGTGTCCTCCTCGGCGGTGCCGGTCTTGCCCGCCGCGGGGCGGCCGGCGGCCTGGGCGGCGACGGCGGTGCCGTTGTCGACGACGCTCTGCAGGATCGAGGTGGTGGTGTCGGCGGCCTCGCGGGTGACGGCCTGCCTGGTCTGCCGCTGGGGCAGCTCGATGTCCTGGACGCCGTCCTTGGTGACCTTCTCGACCAGGGTGTAGGTGGCGTGCTTGCCGTGGTTGGCGAGCGTGGCGTAGGCCTCCGCCATGTCGAGGACGCTGGCGGTGGCGGTGCCGAGGGCGATGGACGGGTACGGCTGCAGGTCCTTGGTGCCTTCGGGGATGCCGAGGTCGACGGCGGTCTGCTTGACCTTGGCGGGGCCCACGTCGACGGCCATCTGGGCGTAGACGGCGTTGACCGAGAGGTCGGTGGCCTTGCGGACGGGGATGTCGCCGTACGACTTCTCGTCCTCGTTGGCGGGGTTGTAGCCGCCGCCGGTCCAGCCCTGCACGGGGCGCCTGCTGGTGCCGTCGTAGATGGTGTTCGGGGTGATGGGCCGGCCGTCCTGGGTGGTGGAGCTGTTCTGGACGGCCGAGGTGAACACGAAGGGCTTGAAGGTGGAGCCGACCTGGAAGTCACCCCGGGTGGCGCCGTTGGTGTACTGCTTCACGTAGTCGATGCCGCCGTACATGGCGACGATCTTGCCGGTCTTGGGGTCGACGGAGGCGCCGCCGGCGCGGACGTAGTTGTCGGCCTTGCGGTTCTTCTTGTCGAGCTTGGAGATGAGCTGGTCGTCGACGGCCTTGACGAAGGCGTTCTGCCGGTTCTTCTGGATGGTGGTGGTGATGCGGTAGCCACCGGCCTCGAGCTGGTCGGAGGTGACGATGTCGTTGCTGATCAGGTACTGCCTGACGGCGTCGACGAGGTAGCCGCGCTGGCCGGACAGGCCGTTGGGGCGGGTCTGCTCCCTGGGGGTGGGGAACTTCAGGCCCGCGCGTTCGCCCTTGCCGAGCCAGCCCTCCTTGACCATGCCGTCCAGGACGTAGTTCCAGCGGGCGACGGCGGCGGACTTGTTCTCGGGGTGCGCGACGACGTCGTACTCGCTGGGGGCGTTGACGAGGGCGGCGAGGTAGGCGGCGCGGGCCGGGTCGAGGTCCGCCGCGTCCTTGCCGTAGTAGGCCTGGGCCGCGGCCTGGATGCCGTAGGCGCTGCGGCCGAAGTAGCTGGTGTTGAGGTAGCCCTCGAGGATCTCGTCCTTGGACTTCTCGCGGTCCAGCTTCATCGAGATGAAGAATTCCTTGGCCTTGCGGGTGACGGTCTGTTCCTGGCCGAGGTAGTAGTTCTTCACGTACTGCTGGGTGATCGTGGAGCCGGACTGCTTGCCCTTGCCCAGGGCCGTGTTCCAGCCGGCGCGGAGCATGGCCTTGGGGTCGACGGCGGACTCGGAGTAGAAGTCCCGGTCCTCGGCGGCGAGTACGGCGTGCTGGGCGGCCTTGGAGACCTGGGCGAGGCTGACGTTCTCGCGGTTGACCTTGCTGTCGCGGGTGTCGCGGGCGAGCTGGGAGCCGTCGGCGTAGAGGTAGACGTTGCTCTGCTTGGTGGCGAGGGCGTTGGCGGACGGGATCTGCACGAGCGAGTAGCCGAGGAAGAACAGGCCGATGATCAGCATGACGCCGATCACGAACGTGCTGAGCAGCATGCGCCAGGTGGGGAAGAGGCGGCGCCATCCGGTCCGCTTGGGGCGCTTGGGCTTCTTGCCCTTGCCGCCTCCGCCTGCGTCTCCGGAGCCGCCGCCGGTGCCGCCGCTGTCCGCGTGGGCGGTGGTGGCGGGTTCGGTGGCGGTGGTGTCGGTGACGGTGCTCCTGGCGGCGGCCGCCGCGGCGGTGGCGCCGGCGGCCGCGGCCGCGGCCGGTCCGGCCTTCGCCGCGCCGCCACTGGCCATCGCGGCCCGGGCGCCCCTGGCCGCGCCGCTTGCAGCGGCAGCCTGACCTCCCCCGGCGGCGCCGCCGGCCATGGCGGCGCGGGGGCCCTTGCCGGGGCCACCGGGGGTGCCGGGCCGGGCCGCGTCGCGCGCACCGGCCTGCGCGGTGCCGCCGGCCGCGCCGGCGCCGGGGTTCTTCCTGGCGCCGGCGGCCTGGGCGCCCGCCGCGGTGGTGCCGGTGCCCGGCTTCACCGGCTCCGGCGTGGTGGGGGCCTTGACCTTGCGGAGGACCTGGGTCGTCTCGGGCGCCTGGGCGTCCGCGGGGCCCTGCGGGCCGCCGGACGGCTTGCCGCCGTCGGCCTCGCGGGCGGCGTCGACGCGTCGGAGCACCTGGGTGCTCTCGGCCGCTTCGGACTCCTGGGCCCCGGACTGCTTCGGGCCCTTGGACCCGGCGGACGGCGACTGCGCGGCCTGGCCGGGCACACCGGGACTCCGCGTGGCGGCGGACCGCCCGGCAGCGGTGTCCTGGGTGCCGTCGGACTTCGCGGAGCCCTGCGACGGGCCCGCCTGGCCGGGCACACCGGGACGCCGGGGCACGGCGGAACGCCCGGCCCCCTGCCCCGCGGAGCCCTCACCCGCGCCGGACCGGCCCGGCGCCTGCGGCTTCCCCGACTGCTGCGGCACACCGGAGCCCCGGGACCCGCCGGAACGCCCGGCGGCCCCCCGGTCCCCGACGCCGCCGCCGGACGCCTCGGGCCTCCCCGACTGCTGGGGCACACCGGGGCGCTGCGCGCCCTCGGCACTCTCGGCTCCGGGCTTCCGGGACCCCTCACCCTTGCCCGGCGCCTGCGGAGGCACACCGGGACGCCGGGCGCCCTCGGACGTCCCGGATCCCTGCGGCCCCACCGGCCGCTGCGGCAGGCCGGAACCCCGGGACCCGGCGGAACGCTCCGCTCCCGGCCCCCCGGAACCCTCGCCCTTGCCGGACTGCTCGGGCACGCCGGGGCGCTGCGGGCCCCCGGTCGCCGGCTGCCGGGGACCCTCGGCCTCGCCGGGCGCCCGCGGAGGCACGCCGGGGCGCCGGGAGCCGGTCGCGGGGCCCTCGGCGGGCTCGGGTTTCCTGGGCTCGCGTGACTGACCGGCCGGCTGGGAGGGCAGGCCGCCCTGGGGCTTGCCGGGTGTCCCGGCGCCGTCGCTCCCCTCGCCCGTGCGGCCGTTCCGGCCCAGTTGGGCGGCCAGGGCCGCGCGGCGGGCCCGGGCGGCCTGGTCCATGCCGGCGCCCGGCGAGGGCTGACCGCCGGCGGCGGGGCCGGCCTGGTTCCCCTGGCCGCCGGGAGCCGAGCCGTCCCGGCCCCGGTCCTGGCCGGAACCGGCTCCGGTCCGCTCCGGCTCCGCCCTGCCCGGGCGGTCTGCGTCCCGTCCCTGTTCCTGCTTGCTGCCCCGGTCCCGGTCTTCGCCGTCCCCGGGCCGGGTGTTCCCGGTGGCACCGCCGCCGGCCTCACCGGGTCGGGCGGGCCCTGCAGCCGGCCTCGGTCCCGGCGCCCCGCCCTTGTTCGGCTGCTGCGGCTGCGGCTCGTCGCTCATGTCGTGCACGGACTCCTGTTTCGCGTCGTACGTCTGCCGTACGCCTCGTACGCCTCTGCGGCCCCCAGTTTGAAGACTCTCGCACCTGGCGATCCGTTCCCGGATTCCGGCACGCTTCCGGCACGAAAATGCGTGGCCGGCCGCCGGGCCTCCGGACTAGGCTCCTGCGCTTCGGTGTCGAGCGGTCCGGGGAGGTTGACTGGCGTGGGCGCGGGACGGTTGTACGCGGCCGTCGCGTCGGGGGGATTCAGACGGTACGCGACGTATAGGGCGGCCACCGCGGCAGGGGTGTTCACGAACACGGTCTTCGGACTGATCCTCGTCTACACCTATCTGGCGCTGTGGGACGCGAAGCCGCACCTCGGGGGCTATGACCAGGCGCAGGCCGTCACGTTCGTCTGGCTGGGGCAGGCCCTGTACGCGACGCTGGCGATCCAGGGGGGCGGCTTCGAGACCGAGTTCATGGAACGCATCCGTACGGGTGAGGTCGCGATCGACCTGTACCGGCCGGCGGACCTGCAGATGTGGTGGCTGTCGAACGACCTGGGCCGGGCGCTGTTCCAGCTCCTCGGGCGCGGGGTGGTCCCGTTCGCCTTCGGGGCGCTGGTCTTCCCGACGGCGCTCCCGCACGAGGCGGGCACCTGGCTGGCGTTCCTGGTCTCCGTGGCGCTCGCGATGGTCGTCAGCTTCGGGATCCGCTACCTGGTGGCGCTGACCGGCTTCTGGCTGATGGACGGCACGGGGGCGCTGCAGGCGCTGATGGTCACCGGCATCTTCTGCTCGGGGATGACGCTGCCGCTCAACGCCTTCCCCGGGACGCTCGGCGAGGTCGTGCGGGCGCTGCCGTGGGCCGCGCAGGTCCAGGTGCCGGCGGACGTGCTGATGGGTACGGCCGATCCGCTGCCCTCCTTCGTCTTCCAGGCGGTGTGGGCGGTGGTGCTGCTGGCGGCGGGGCGGCTGGTGCAGAGGGCGGCGGCCCGGCGGGTGGTGGTCCAGGGTGGTTGAGTACGACACGGTGCGCGGGCGCGACACGGCGGGTGGGGCCAACCCGCTGGCCGAGGGACTGCGCGCCTACCGGCTGATCGCCGGGATGTGGGTCCGTTCGACGCTGACCTACCGGTTGTCCTTCGCGCTGACCGCGTTCGGCGGACTGGTGGTGACCGGCCTCGACTTCGTGACGATCGTGCTGATGTTCTCGCGGGTGGACGTCCTCGGCGGTTACTCGCTGCCCGAAGTGGCGTTCCTGTACGGGCTGTCGGCGACGTCCTTCGGCATCGCGGACCTGGCGATGGGTTCGGCGGCCCGGCTGGGCACCCGGGTGCGCGACGGCACGCTGGACACCCTGCTGGTGCGGCCCGCGCCGGTGCTGGCGCAGGTCGCCGCCGACCGGTTCGCGCTGCGGCGGGTCGGCCGGATCAGCCAGGGGGCGCTGGTGCTGGGTTACGCGCTGGTGGCGTCGGACGTCGCCTGGACGCCGGTCAAGGCGCTGATGGTGCCGGGGATGGTGGTCTGCGGCGGGGTGATCTTCTGCGCGGTGTTCGTGGTGGGCGCGGCCTTCCAGTTCGTGGCGCAGGACGCGTCCGAGGTGCAGAGCGCGTTCACGTACGGCGGCCAGACGCTGCTGCAGTACCCGCCGACGGTGTTCGGCAAGGACCTGGTGCGCGGGGTGACCTTCATCTTCCCGCTGGCCTTCGTCAACTGGGTGCCGGCCGCCTACGTGCTGGGCAAGCCGTATCCGCTGGACGGGCTGGCGGAGTGGGCGGCGTTCGCGCCGCCGCTGGTGGCGGTGGTGTGCTGCGCCGCGGCCGGGCTGGCGTGGCGGGCGGGCCTTCGGTCCTATCGGAGTACAGGGAGTTAGCGGTGGACGCGTTCATCGAGGTGGACCGGGTCGAGAAGGTCTTCGACGTGCGGCGCAAGACCGGGTTCATGAGGCGGGAGCGGCGGCAGGTGCGGGCGGTGGACTCCATCTCGTTCACCGTGGCGCGCGGCGAGATGGTCGGTTACATCGGTCCGAACGGGGCCGGGAAGTCGACGACGATCAAGATGCTGACCGGGATCCTCACACCGAGCGGCGGCCGGCTGCGGGTGGCGGGGATCGATCCGTCGCGCGAGCGGACCCGGCTGGCGCACCGGATCGGTGTGGTGTTCGGACAGCGGACGACGCTGTGGTGGGACCTGCCGCTGATCGACTCCTACCGGCTGGCGCACCGCATGTACCGGATCCCGGACGCCCGTTACCGGGAGAACCTGGACCGGTGTGTCGAACTGCTGGAGCTGGGCGATCTGCTGGACGTGCCGGTGCGGCAGTTGTCGCTCGGGCAGCGGATGCGCGGGGACATCGCCGCGGCCCTTCTGCACGATCCGGAGGTGCTGTACCTGGACGAGCCGACGATCGGCCTGGACGTGGTGTCGAAGGCCAAGGTGCGGGGCTTCCTGAAGGAGCTGAACGCCGGAAGCGGGACGACGGTGCTGCTGACGACGCACGATCTGCAGGACATCGAGCAGTTGTGCTCGCGGGTGATGGTGATCGACCACGGGCGGCTGATGTACGACGGCGCCCTGGCCGGGCTGCACGAGGCCGGGGAGGGCGAGCGGACGCTGGTGGTGGACCTGGAGCGGGAGTTGCCGCCGATCGAGGCGCCGTCGTGCCGGGTGGTGCGGGTGGCTGGGCCGCGGCAGTGGCTGGCGTTCCCGGCGGGGCAGTCGGCGGCGCCGCTGGTGGCGCACATCGCGGCCGAGTACCCGCTGGTGGACCTGTCGGTGCGGGAGCCGGACATCGAGGCGGTCATCGCGAAGATGTACGCCGAGAAGGCGGTCTCGTAGGCTTCTGCCATGACCGACGACGCAGTCCCGGACCTCCGGGCGTCCGACGCCGACCGTGAACGGGTCGCCGAGGTCCTGCGCGACGCCCTCGCCGAAGGGCGCCTGGACATGGGGGAGTTCGAGGAGCGGCTGGAGGCGACGTACAAGGCGCGCACGTACGGCGAGCTGACGCCGATCACCCGTGATCTGCCGGCCGGCGTCGCCGCGGCGCCCGCCGCGGTCTCCTTCACCAAGGCGCCCGCCGAGCAGGACGGCTGGGCGGGCCGGATCGTCGGGGGCGAGGGTTCCTCGGCGGGCGGGTTCGCGGTGCTGTCGGGGTTCGAGCGCAAGGGCCGCTGGACGATGCCGAAGCGGTTCAACTGTTTCGCCTTCATGGGCGGCGGCGAGATCGATCTGCGGGAGGCGTACTTCGCGGACCGCGAGGTGGAGATCAACTGCGTGGCGGTCATGGGCGGGGTGCAGGTGATCGTGCCGCCGGGGGTCGAGGTCGTGGTGCGGGGCATCGGCGTGATGGGCGGCTTCGAGCACCCGCGGGACGACGGTCCGCCGGAGCCGGGCGCGCCGCGGGTGGTCGTCAGCGGCTTCGCCTTCTGGGGCGGGGTGGGCGTCGAGCGCAAGGTGACGCGGGCAGAGCGGCAGCGGCTGAAGGAGCAGCGCCGGCAGGAGCGGCTGGAGCGCAAGGAGGCCCGGCACGAGCTGCACCGGGCCCGGCGCGAGGACCGGCGGCCGGTACTAGGGCCTGTCTGACGATTCGCGTCGGGTCAGCCCGCGGCGTCCGGTGCCGTGCGTCGCAAGGCGGAGGGTCGCCCTCGCACCGGATGTACCTGGGCGTACCCGACGACGCGGCGAGGTGCGGTGCCAGGCGTCGCGGGCCCGGCGGGAATCGTCGGACAGGCCCTGGCCGCGGCGCCCAGGTGCCTTCCGCCCCGGGCGGGGGGTAGGGCGTGCAGGGCCGGGGTGAGGCGCGCCCCCGAACCCGGGCTCTCCCCACCTAGGAGGTGCACACCTTGGTCAGCTCGCCGGCGGCGTCCGTGACGGGGCTGACGTCGGGTGTGCGGTCGCCGTCGGCGATGGCGGTGCGGACGTTGCCGACGGCTTCGGAGAGGTCGTCGACGGCCTTGTTGACGTCGGCGTCGTCCGTCTTGTCGCCGATCCTGCGGAGGTTCTTCTCGATGGAGTCGAGGGAGGCGTCGGCCTGAGTGGGGTCGTCGCCGGCGTTCTCCACGGCCTGCTGGAGGTCGGTGACGCTGTCGGCGATGGAGTCGGCGGTCTGTACGCAGTCCAGGGCCTTGTTCACGGCGTCGCAGCCGGTGGTGAGGCCGGCGGTGAGCGCGGCGGTCGCTACGGCGGCGACGGCGGTGAGCCGGCCTCGGCGTCGGCTGGCGGCCATGGTGGTGTGTCCCTCCCCTGGTGCGGCTGGCCGGGCGCACGGTGCTGAGCCGTGCGCCCGTACCCATACGGACGTCGGGGAGGGTGCGGGGGTTGCCCTCGCGGGACGGGCTCTTTGGCGGTCCCTTTACTTTGCGAGGGTGGCGGCCAGCGCCGCCCGCTGGGCCGCGGCGAGTTCGTCGCAGCCGTTGACGGCGAGGTCGAGCAGGGCGTCGAGTTCCTGGCGGGCGAAGGGCTGGGCCTCGGCGGTGCCCTGGACCTCGACGAAGCGGCCGTCGCCGGTGCAGACGACGTTCATGTCGGTCTCGGCGCGCACGTCCTCCTCGTAGCAGAGGTCGAGGAGGGGCACGCCGCCGACGATGCCGACGGAGACGGCGCTGACGGTGCCGGTGAGCGGCTGCCGGCCGGCCTTGATCAGTTTGCGGCCCTGGGCCCAGGCGACGGCGTCGGCCAGGGCGACGTAGGCGCCGGTGATGGCGGCGGTGCGGGTGCCGCCGTCGGCCTGGAGGACGTCGCAGTCGAGGACGATGGTGTTCTCGCCGAGGGCCTTGTAGTCGATGACGGCGCGCAGGGAGCGGCCGATGAGCCGGGAGATCTCGTGGGTGCGGCCGCCGATCCTGCCCTTGACGGACTCGCGGTCGCCGCGGGTGTTGGTGGCGCGGGGCAGCATGGCGTACTCAGCGGTGACCCAGCCCTCGCCGCTGCCCTTGCGCCAGCGCGGGACTCCTTCGGTGACGGAAGCGGTGCAGAAGACCTTGGTGTCGCCGAAGGAGACGAGGACGGAGCCCTCGGCGTGCTTGCTCCAGCCGCGTTCGATGGTGACCGGGCGGAGCTGTTCGGGGGTGCGGCCGTCGATTCGAGACATGCGCACGAGCCTATCCGCACGCGCGGAAGGGGCCCCTCCCGCGTCGGGAAGTGCCCCTTCCAGGTGAACCGGGAGGCTCACATCATGTCTTCGATCTCCGCGGCGATCGGGTCGGCGTCGGTGCCGATGACGACCTGGATGGCGGTGCCCATCTTCACGACTCCGTGGGCGCCGGCGGCCTTCAGGGCGGTGTCGTCGACGAGCGAGGGGTCGGCGACCTCGGTGCGGAGCCGGGTGATGCAGCCCTCGATCTCCTCGATGTTGTCGATGCCGCCGAGGCCGGCGACGATCTTCTCAGCCTTGCTGGCCATGTTGCTTCTCCCTGATCCGAACCGCTTTGTCGCAGTAACCCACAGTTGGCCCATCTTCGCGAGCGGTCGTGCGGTACGTGCCCAATGATGGCGATCACCACAGCGGAACCGTCCGCCGACTGGTCTACACCACCGGAGGGACGGTAGCCAAACCGGCTTGTGCGCCGAAGGGTTCGGCCGCCGGGCCGGAGTGCGAGGCCGAGCGGTTCAGGGAGGACCCCGATGAGCGGCGACAGCGCCGAGAGCACCGCCCGTCCCGCGCGCGTACGGCTGCAGCGGGTGTACCAGGGCCTGCAGAAGATGGGCCGCAGCCTGCAGCTGCCGATCGCGGTGCTGCCGGCCGCGGGCATCCTGATCGGGCTGGCCCAGCCGGGCGTGGTCGGTGCGGGGGGCCTCGGCTGGACCACGGTCTCCAAGGTGATGCTGGGCGCGGGCGGCGCGCTGCTCGACGGCTCGCTGGGGCTGCCGCTGCTGTTCTGCGTGGGCGTGGCGATCGGCATGGCCAAGAAGGCGGACGGCTCGACGGCGCTCGCGGCGGTGGCGGGGTTCCTCGTCTACTACGGGGTGCTGCACGAGTTCCCGCAGGACTGCCCGGCCGGCTCCAAGGCGGTCGAGCACGTCGGCTGCCAGGTGGCGGACGGGACGGTGACGGCCTTCACCTTCCAGAACCCGGGCGTCTTCGGCGGCATCGTGATGGGTCTGCTGGCCGCCTTCTTCTGGGCCCGCTTCCACCGCACCCGGCTGGTGGACTGGCTGGGCTTCTTCAACGGCCGCCGGCTCGTGCCGATCATCACGTCGTTCGTCGCCATCCTCTTCGCGGGTCTGTGCCTGTGGGTCTGGCCGCCGGTCGGCGGCGGCCTGGAGAGCTTCGGCCAGTGGCTGCGCGACGCGGGGTCCTGGGGCGCGGGGCTGTTCGGCGTGGCCAACCGGGCGCTGCTGGTGATCGGGCTGCACCAGTTCCTGAACGTGCCGCTGTGGTTCCAGTTCGGCAGCTACACCACGCCGGACGGCACGGTGGTGCACGGCGACATCAACATGTTCCTGTCCGGCGACCCGGACGCGGGGCAATTCACCTCGGGGTTCTTCCCCATCATGATGTTCGCGCTGCCGGCGGCGGCGCTGGCGATCACGCACTGCGCCCGGCCGGAGCGGCGCAAGGAGGTCGGCGGACTGATGCTGTCGGTGGCGCTGACGTCGTTCGTGACGGGCATCACCGAGCCGCTCGAGTACTCCTTCCTCTTCGTCGCGCCCGCGCTGTACGCGGTGCACGCGGCGCTGACGGGGGTCTCGATGGCGGTGACATGGGCGCTCGGCGTGCACGACGGCTTCGCCTTCTCGGCCGGTCTGATCGACTACGTCATCAACTGGCACCTGGCGACGAAGCCGTGGCTGGTCATCCCGATCGGCCTGTGCTTCGCGGCGGTGTACTACGCGGTCTTCCGCTTCGCGATCACCAGGTTCGACCTGCGCACACCGGGGCGGGAGCGGGCGGAGGAGGTGGAGGACGTCACCAAGGCGTAGACGCCCTGGAGGGGCACTGCGAGTAGCGCGGCGGTGACGGGAATCGCGGGTTCCTCACACCGCCTTCATCGTGCTACAACAGGTCTACACCACTGGGTGGTGTAGACCAGAGACGCCGCCGTCCTCCCTCCCCCACGCACGGGCGGCGCCATGCCCACATGGAGGAAGTTGTGACCACGGCCAGCGCCGCTCCCGCGGCCGAGAAGAAGAAGGGCGCCGGCACGATGGCTGTGCTGCAGCGCATCGGCCGCAGCCTCATGCTGCCGGTGGCGGTGCTGCCGGCCGCCGCCCTCCTGGTGCGCCTCGGCAACACCGACATGCTGGGACGGCCGTCGTTCCCGACGTTCCTCACCAAGATAGCGGGCTTCATGGCCGCCGGCGGGAACGCGATCCTCGACAACATGGCGCTGCTGTTCGCCGTGGGCATCGCCATCGGCTTCGCCAAGAAGTCGGACGGCTCGACCGCGCTCGCGGCGGTCGTGGGCTACCTGGTCTTCAAGAACGTGCTGGGCACGTTCACCGACAAGAACCTGCCGAAGGTGGCGACCGCCGTCGACGGCAAGGTCGTCATGGTGGACGCGCCGGTGGACGCCAAGGTGCTCGGCGGTGTGGTCATGGGCATCGTCGTGGCCCTGATCTACCAGCGCTTCTACCGCACCAAGCTGCCCGACTGGGCGGGCTTCTTCGGCGGCCGGCGCCTGGTCCCGATCCTGTCGGCGTTCGCCGGCCTGATCCTCGGCATCGTGTTCGGCTACATCTGGCCGGTCCTCGGCACGGGTCTGCACAACTTCGGTGAGTGGCTGGTGGGGTCGGGCGCGGTCGGCGCCGGCATCTTCGGTGTGGCCAACCGCGCGCTGATCCCGATCGGCATGCACCACCTGCTCAACTCGTTCCCCTGGTTCCAGGCGGGCGACTACCACGGCAAGAGCGGCGACATCGCCCGCTTCCTGGCCGGCGACCCGTCCGCCGGGCAGTTCATGACCGGCTTCTTCCCGATCATGATGTTCGGCCTCCCGGCGGCCTGCCTGGCGATCGTGCACTGCGCCCGTCCCGAGCGCCGCAAGGTGGTCGGCGGCATGATGTTCTCGATCGCGTTGACCTCGTTCGTGACCGGTGTGACCGAGCCCATCGAGTTCACCTTCATGTTCATCGCGCCGGTCCTGTACGGCATCCACGCGGTCCTCACCGGCGTATCGCTGGCGCTGACCTGGGCGCTGGGCATGAAGGACGGGTTCGGGTTCTCGGCGGGCGTGGTCGACTTCGGGCTGAACCTGGGCATCGCGACCAACCCCTGGGGCCTGGTG
Organism: Streptomyces sp. NPDC056580; assembly: GCF_042793175.1. Lineage (NCBI taxonomy): Bacteria > Bacillati > Actinomycetota > Actinomycetes > Kitasatosporales > Streptomycetaceae > Streptomyces > Streptomyces sp. NPDC056580. The sequence continues at coordinate 205,589 of NZ_JBHTVE010000011.1, forward strand.
CTGGTCGGCCTGTGCTTCGCGGCCGTCTACTACGCGGTCTTCCGCTTCGCGATCATCAGGTTCAACCTGCCGACGCCGGGCCGCGAGTCCGACGAGGAGCTGGCGGAGCTGCAGAAGGCCGAGGCCAAGTAGCCTCCCCCGCACGGCGAAGGCCCCCGGAGCCGATCGGCTCCGGGGGCCTTCGCCGTCGTCTGCCGGCGCGTCAGATCTCGTACGTCGCCGCGGGCGCCGCCAGGTCCACCCGGCCGGTGAAGACCTCGCGGGCGTGGGTCAGGTTGAGCTGGGGGTCGGTCCACGGCGGGATGTGGGTGAGGACCAGGTGGCGGGCGTTCGCGCGGGCCGCCGTCTCGCCTGCCTCCCGGCCGTTGAGGTGCAGGTCCGGGATGTCTTCCTTGCCGTGCGTGAACGCGGCCTCGCACAGGAACAGGTCGGCGTCCCGGGCCAGCTCGTCCAGCGTCCCGGTGACGCCGGTGTCGCCGGAGTACGTCAGGACCTTCCCGCCGTGCTCGATCCGGATGCCGTACGCCTCCACGGGGTGCCGCACCCGCTCGGTGTGCACGGTGAACGGGCCGATCTCGAACGTCGAGGGCTTCACCGTGTGGAAGTCGAAGACCTCGCTCATGGAGGAGGCCGAGGGGGTGTCGGCGTAGGCCGTGGTCAGGCGGTGTTCGGTGCCCTCGGGGCCGTAGACCGGCATCGGGGCGCAGCGGCCGCCGTCGAAGCGGTAGTAGCGCGCGACGAAGTAGGCGCACATGTCGATGCAGTGGTCGACGTGCAGGTGGCTCAGGAAGATCGCGTCGAGGTCGTAGAGACCGCAGTGGCGCTGCAGCTCGCCGAGGGCGCCGTTGCCCATGTCGAGGAGCAGCCGGAAGCCGTCGGCCTCGACGAGGTAGCTCGAACAGGCCGATTCCGCGGACGGGAACGACCCCGAGCAGCCGAGGACGGTGAGCTTCATGAAGCAGAAACCTCCGTTGGCGGAAGGCGGCGGACGGGGAGCCGGCGAAAGGGGCCGGAGGCAGGGCAGACGGGGGTCGTACGGTCCGTCGAGCGTAAGGCGCGAAAGCGCGGGTCGCTCCTCCGCCAGGGGCCGTTGTGGGCGAACTCACCTGTGCTGTCACCGGTTCGGCTGGACCCAGGGGCGCATAAGAACGGAAGAGGGCGCGCAATGCCGGACGCGCGCCGGTAACGTCGTCCTCATGGACACGTCCTGGTGGCTGGCGCTCGCGGCGGTGGTGCTGCTCGCGTTGGTCGCCACGCTCGTCGACGGCTGGGGGCGGGGCCGGCGGCCCGGCGGGCGCAGGCTGCGGCCGCCCGGACGCCCCGGGGTCCGGGACCGGTCCCGGACGCGCCCGCTCCCCGGCGACATCTGGTGGGCGAACGTGCCCTACGAGGACCGTGCGGAGTCCAAGGACCGCCCCTGCCTGGTGCTGGCGGTGCGCGGCAACCGGGCCACCGTCGCGAAGATCACCAGCAAGTACCACGACGAGCGCGCCGGGGTGATCCCGCTGCCGCCCGGCGCGGTCGGCGACGCGCACGGGCGGCCCAGCTTCCTGGAGACCGACGAGCTGCGGGAGGTGCCGGTGGGGGACTTCCGGCGCCGGGTGGGCGTGGTCGACCCGGTGCTGTGGGACCAGGTGCGCCACCTCGCGGGCTGAGCCCCGGACGGCTACCGGCGGACCGTCACCGTGACCTTCCACTCCTGGACGCCCTCGCAGGAGACCTGGCCGGCGGCGGTGGGCTCGGGGCACATCGGCCGGGAGGACGTCAGTTCCGCGGTGCCGGCGGCCGCGGCGCGGTAGGCGGCGGTGGCGTCGCCCGGCTGGATGACGAAGCCGGAGTTGATCGCCTCCAGGGCGGTGCCGCTCGCCGCCACCGGCTTCCAGGGGCGGTCCTTGCTGCCGTCGAGGGTGAGCCGCAGCTCGCCGCCCTTGGTCAGGCAGAGGGTGCGGCCGTCGTCGGCGGCGGTCAGCTCGGCGTGGGATACGCATCCGCCGGCGGGCGGTGTGCCGGTCGCCGACGGTGACACTCTGCCGCTGCCGCCCCCGGTGTCGTCACCGCCGTCCCCGCCGCTCTGCGAGCCGCAGCCCGCGAGGAGCAGGGCGGCTGCCGCGAGGGCGAGGGTCGTCGTTCGACGCATGGGGTCCGCCTTTCGTCCGTGGCCGGCCGTCCGGCCGCTGGTACGGATGTGACGTACCACCGGCGCGGACGGATCCCGCGTGCGGAGGGCGGAATTCCCCTCGGGTGGGGAGACCTATGCCCAGAGCTGGCCGTGCAGCGTCTCGATGGCCTCTTCGGTGGTGGCGGCGGTGTAGACGCCGGTGGAGAGGTACTTCCAGCCGCCGTCGGCCACGACGAAGACGATGTCGGCGCTCTCGCCCGCCTTGACGGCCTTCCTGCCGACGCCGATCGCCGCGTGCAGGGCGGCCCCGGTGGAGACGCCCGCGAAGATGCCCTCCTGCTGGAGGAGTTCGCGGGTGCGGGTGACCGCGTCGGCCGAGCCGACCGAGAAGCGGGTGGTGAGGACGGAGGCGTCGTACAGCTCGGGGACGAAGCCCTCGTCGAGGTTGCGCAGGCCGTACACCAGGTCGTCGTAGCGCGGCTCGGCGGCGACGATCTTCACGTCCGGCTTGTGCTCGCGCAGGTAGCGGCCGACGCCCATGAGGGTGCCGGTGGTGCCGAGGCCGGCGACGAAGTGGGTGACGGAGGGCAGGTCGGCGAGGATCTCCGGGCCGGTCGTGGCGTAGTGGGCGCCCGCGTTGTCCGGGTTGCCGTACTGGTAGAGCATCACCCAGTCGGGGTGCTCGGCGGAGAGTTCCTTGGCGACGCGCACGGCGGTGTTGGAGCCGCCGGCGGCCGGGGAGGAGATGATCTCGGCGCCCCACATGCCGAGCAGGTCCCGGCGCTCCTGCGAGGTGTTCTCCGGCATCACGCACACCATGCGGTAGCCCTTGAGCTTGGCGGCCATGGCGAGGGAGATGCCCGTGTTGCCCGAGGTGGGCTCCAGGATGGTGCAGCCCGGGGTCAGCCGACCGTCCTTCTCCGCCTGCTCGATCATGTGCAGGGCCGGGCGGTCCTTGACCGAGCCGGTGGGGTTGCGGTCCTCCAGCTTGGCCCAGATGCGGACGTCGTCGGACGGCGACAGCCGCGGCAGGCGCACCAGAGGGGTGTTGCCCACCGCGGCCAGCGGGGAGTCGTAACGCATCGGGGATCAGGCCATGCCACCGGCGACGGCCGGCAGGATGGTCACACTGTCGCCGTCGGCCAGCTTGGTGGAGATGCCGTCGAGGAAGCGGACGTCCTCGTCGTTCAGGTAGACGTTGACGAAGCGGCGGAGCTGCTCGCCGTCCACGATGCGGGCCTGGATGCCCGGGTGCCGGGACTCGAGGTCGGCGAAGAGCTCGGCGAGGGTGTCCCCGGTGCCCTCCACCGCCTTCTGGCCGTCGGTGTACGTGCGGAGGATGGTCGGGATGCGGACCTCGATGGCCATGGCGTCAGGGCTCCTGTCGGAATGAGTCAGGTCGGTGGGCGCGACAGCGCGGGCGTCTCGCGTACGCGGAGAGGGGCGCCGCCGGCTCACGGCCGTACGGCGGCAGGGGCGTGCGTCAACAGATGGCGCTTGCGAGCCTGCACAGGTCGACGTGCAGCCGCGCCACGAGCAGCGTGCCCGGCGTCTTGTCGCTCACGTCTCGGTCAACCATGAGGTCATCGTATCGATTCCCGCCCCCGCACCCGGAGTGCCGTCCCACACTTCGGATGGCCGTCGGCCACTGGCTGAGACCGCCGAGATCAGCGGGCTCGCCGGCGCGCAGGTCAGTACGCCTGCACGACCTTGACCTCCTCCTCCGTGACCTCGCCGTCGAGGATGCGGAAGGAGCGGAACTGGAAGTCGCCGAGGCCGTCGGCGTCGGCGGTGGAGACCAGGACGTAGTGGGCGCCGGGCTCGTTGGCGTAGCCGATGTCGGTGCGGGAGGGGTAGGCCTCGGTCGCGGTGTGGGAGTGGTAGATGATCACCGGCTCCTCGTCGCGGTCGTCCATCTCCCGGTAGAGCTTGAGCAGGTCCTGCGAGTCGAACTCGTAGAAGGTGGGCGAGCGGGCCGCGTTCAGCATCGGGATGAAGCGCTCGGGGCGGCCGGCGCCCACCGGGCCCGCGACGACGCCGCACGCCTCGTCCGGGTGGTCCTCGCGCGCGTGGGCGACGATCTGGTCGTGGAGGGCCTGGGTGATGGTCAGCATGGGGGCCAGGATAGGCGGACGGGCCGCCCCGTACCGAGGTCCGGTACGGGGCGGCCCACATGGTGGACGCCCTGAGCGGTGGCGGCCGGGACTGCCACGAGTACTCCCGGCTGCCGGACGTCCTGGGGGAAGGTTTCTCCTCGGCGGTCAGCCGACCTTCTCGTACGCCCGCTCGTCGCGGTCCGCGATCTGCGGGGCGCGCGACTTCAGGACCATCCAGCCGATGCCGAGCGCGACCGCCCAGGCCGCCATCACGTAGAGGCAGACCCGGGAGTCGGCGTCGTACGCGATCAGGCCGGTGACGAAGAGCAGGAACGCGATGGCGATGTAGGAGCACACCGCGCCGCCCGGCGCCGGGAAGGAGGAGGCGGGCAGCCGGCCCGCGTCGACCGCGCGGCGGTAGAGGACGTGGCTGACCAGGATCATCAGCCAGGTCCAGATGCCGGCCGCGGTGGCGACGGAGGTGACGTAGCCGAAGGCCTTCTCCGGGACGACGTAGTTCAGGACCACGCCGATGCCCATGAACAGCACCGAGACGGTGATGCCGAGCGCCGGGGTCTTGCTGGCCGACAGCTTCGCGAAGGCCCGCGGGGCCTCGCCGTTGTCGGCCAGGGTGCGCAGCATGCGGCCGGTGGAGTACATGCCCGAGTTGCAGGAGGACAGGGCCGCGGTGAGCACCACGAAGTTGACGATGCCCGCGCCGGCCGGGATGCCGATGACCGCGAACGCCTTCACGAAGGGACTGACGCCCTCGGCGAACTCGGTCCACTTGACCACGCAGAGGATGACGGTCAGGGCGCCGACGTAGAACAGGGCGATGCGCCAGGGCAGGGTGTTGATCGCCTTCGGCAGGGTCTTCTCGGGGTTCTCGGACTCGCCCGCGGTGACGCCGACCAGCTCGACGGCGAGGTAGGCGAACATCACGCCCTGCAGGGTCATCAGCGAGGAGCCGACGCCCTTGGGGAAGAAGCCGTCGAACTGCCAGAGGTTCGCCACGTGCGCGGTGTCGCCGGCGGCGCTGAAGCCGAAGGTGAGCACGCCGAGGCCGATCACGATCATGCCGATCAGGGCGGTGACCTTGACCATGGAGAACCAGAACTCGATCTCGCCGAACAGCTTGACCGAGATCAGGTTGGCCACGAACAGGACGACGAGGAAGACCAGGGCCGTGACCCACTGCGGGACGGCCGGGAACCAGTAGTTGACGTAGATGGCGGCGGCCGTCAGCTCGGCCATGCCGGTGACCACCCACATCAGCCAGTACGTCCAGCCGGTGAAGAAGCCGAAGAACGGGCCGAGGAACTCACGGGAGTACTCGGCGAAGGAGCCGGAGACGGGACGGTAGAGCAGCAGCTCGCCCAGGGCCCGCATGATGAAGAAGATGATCGCGCCCGCGAGCGCGTACATGAGGATGAGGCTGGGGCCGGCCTTGGCGATGTTCGCCCCGGCGCCCAGGAACAGCCCAACGCCGATGGCGCCGCCGATGGCGATCATCTGGACCTGACGGCTGCCGAGCCCGCGCTCGTACCCCTCTTCGGGGGCTTCTGTGACCCTCTCGGAGGCCATGTTTGGTGCGCCTTTCTCCATGCCGACCCGGGCCTTTCGTCGGCCTCGGATCGGGTTTCGATCCCCCCGGATGATGGAGCTGGGCGGGGTTTCGGGAGCCCGCCCGTGCCTGGCCGGCGGTTGCCGGCTCGGTGGCGCACCCGGCCGGACATGGGTGGTGTCGGCCGGGCGGTCGTGAAGATTTATCACGGCCGCAATATCGAGCACAGGGGCGGGTTGTGACGCACCACACAGGGAGAAGCGGACAAAGAGCGCTCGAACGCGTTAAAACCGGCCACCGAGGTGACGCGATCGTTATCCGGATTTGAGTGTCCTTTGAGCGAACACGAAATCAGGACGATCAGGGCATCAAGGTCGTCACGAGGGTTTCCTGGAGTCCGCCGAGCCACAGGTAGGCCATCACCATCGGCTTGCGCGGGTCGTCGTCCGGCAGCCCGTAGAGCAGCTCGGTGTCGTCCTCGTCGGTGATCTCCAGCCGGGCGCCGATCGCCAGGCGGAGGTCGTTGAGGGCGCCGAGCCACCAGCGCGACTCGTCCGGGGTGAGCTTGAGGACCGCCCCGCCGGAGTCCGACGCGTTCAGCGCGTCGAGGGTGCGGATGACCGCGAGGGCGTTCTCCCGCTTGCCGGCACGCAGGTCGTTCTCGGTGTAGCGGCGGAACTCGGCGGAGTGCGCCTGCCGCTCCTCCGCCTCGGCCGGGGAGGCGGGCGCCCGCTCCGGGTCGCCGTAGGCGTCGGGGAAGAGCCGCCTGAGGACCGGGTCGGCGGGCGGCTCGCTCGGCCCCTCGGCGAACAGCTCGGCCAGCGGGTCGCCGCCGGCGCCCTCGGCGGGGCCGGGGCCGATGAGCTCGAGGAGCTGCACGGCCAGCGACCGGATGATGGAGATCTCGACGTCGTCGAGCGCGACGGCCGCGCCGCCACCGGGAATCGGTTCGAAGGTTCCGGGCATGGAGGGGATCGCTACTTCCGGTCCTGCTGGAGGGTGGCCCACAGTCCGTAGCCGTGCATCGCCTGCACGTCGCGTTCCATCTCCTCGCGAGTGCCGCTGGAGACGACCGCCCGGCCCTTGTGGTGGACGTCGAGCATGAGCTTGGTGGCCTTGTCCTTCGGGTAGCCGAAGTAGGTCTGGAACACGTAGGTCACATAGCTCATGAGGTTGACCGGGTCGTTGTGCACGATCGTGATCCAGGGGACGTCGGGCTCGGGTACGGCGAAGACCTCCTCCGCCGACTCGGTGCGTTCGATCTCTACGGGCGCGGGTGACGTCACACAGCCCATGCTGCCACGCGGGCCAGTATTCGTCACACTGACGAAATGGGGGTACGATCCTGCCATGAACACAGCGGACCTTGGGCTGCCGGTGGACGTTCCCTCGACGGCGCTCTTCACGGACCAGTACGAGCTGACGATGCTGCAGGCCGCCCTGAAGGCCGGTACGGCCGAGCGGCGCAGCGTCTTCGAGGTCTTCACCCGGAGGCTGCCCCCGGGGCGCCGCTACGGCGTGGTGGCGGGCACCGGACGAGTACTGGACGCGGTCGAGAACTTCCGCTTCGACGAGACCCTCCTCGGCTTCCTGCGGCAGCACGGGATCGTCGACGAGGAGACCCTGAAGTGGCTCGCCGGCTACCGCTTCAGCGGTGACGTGTGGGGTTACCCCGAGGGCGAGGTGTACTTCCCGGGCTCGCCGATCCTGCGGGTCGAGGGCTCCTTCGCCGAGTGCGTGCTGCTGGAGACGGTGATCCTCTCGATCCTCAACCACGACTCGGCGATCGCGGCCGCCGCGTCCCGGATGGCCTCGGCAGCCGGCGACCGGCCGCTGATCGAGATGGGCGCCCGCCGCACCCACGAGCTGGCCGCCGTGGCCGCCTCCCGGGCCGCCTACGTCGGCGGCTTCGCGACCACCTCCGACCTCGCGGCCGGTTTCCGGTACGGCATCCCGACCGTCGGCACCTCGGCGCACGCCTTCACCCTGCTGCACGACCGGGAGCGGGACGCCTTCCAGGCGCAGGTCGACTCCCTCGGCCGGGGCACCACGCTCCTGGTGGACACCTACGACGTCGCCGCGGCCGTCCGCACGGCGGTGGAGGTGGCCGGTCCGGAGCTGGGCGCGGTGCGCATCGACTCCGGGGACCTGCTGCTGGTCGCGCACCGGGTGCGGCAGCAGCTCGACGAGCTGGGCGCGACCGGCACGAAGATCGTCGTCACCTCCGACCTGGACGAGTACGCCATCGCCTCGCTCGCGGCGGCGCCGGTGGACGCGTACGGCGTCGGCACCCAGCTCGTGACCGGCTCCGGGCACCCGACCTGCTCGATGGTCTACAAGCTGGTCGCGCGGGCCGAGTCCGCCGATCCGGCGGCGCCGTTGGTGCCGGTGGCGAAGAAGTCCACCGGGGGCAAGACCTCCGTCGGCGGCCGCAAGTGGGCGGCGCGCCGGCTGGACCGGGACGGGATCGCCGAGGCCGAGGTCGTCGGCACCGGGCCGGTCCCCGCCGAGCTGGCCGGACGGCAGCTCCTGGTGCGGCTGATCGAGGACGGCGAGGTCGTCGCGCGCGAGCCGCTGGACGTGCCGCGCGAGCGGCACATCGCGGCGCGCGGCGCGCTGCCGCTGTCCGCCACGCAGCTCTCCCGGGGCGAGCCCGTGCTCCCGACGGAGTACGTGCAGGGCGGGTCGGGTAGCTAGAAGCAGGACAGACCGTTCGCTTCCCCGCCCGTCGGCCCCCTCCCGCGGGGACCGTGAAGTCTCTAGGCTCAGTTACTCAACCGGACAGTCGAAGGACACCCACCATGCGCCGCGCCTTGATCGTCGTAGACGTGCAGAACGACTTCTGCGAGGGGGGCAGCCTGGCGGTGGCCGGCGGCGCCGACGTGGCCGCCGCCGTCACCGAGCTGATCGGACAGGCGGCGGGCACCGGGTACCGCCATGTGGTGGCCACCCGCGACCACCACATCGCGCCCGGCGGTCACTTCGCCGACGACCCCGACTTCGTCCACTCCTGGCCCGCGCACTGCGTCGCAGGCACCGAGGGGGTCGGCTTCCACCCGAACTTCGCGCCGGCCGTCGCCTCCGGGGCGGTGGACGCGGTCTTCGACAAGGGCGCGTACGCGGCTGCCTACAGCGGCTTCGAGGGCGCCGACGAGAACGGCGTCCCGCTGGCCGAGTGGCTGCGCGCCCGACACATCGACGAGGTGGACGTGGTCGGCATAGCCACCGACCACTGCGTCCGGGCCACCGCGCTGGACGCGGCCCGCGAGGGCTTCCGCACCCAGGTCCTGCTGGACCTGACCGCGGGTGTCGCCCCGCAGACCACGGAGCGGGCCCTGGAGGAGCTGCGTGCGGCCGGGGTGGAACTCACCGGCAAGCCGGTGGTCGGCGGCTAGGCCCGCGGGTTCGGATCACGCCGGGCTCGCGGAGGCGGGCTCAGCCGCGCCGGGCGACGGCGGGGGCGCGCAGCAGGGCGCGGATCGGGTGCCACAGCTCGGTCACCGGGACACCGCCTTCCGGCGCCGTGCGCCATATGAGGCCGTCGGGGTGGTGCAGCACCGCCGTGATCTCGTCCGGGGTCGGCGGGGCGGTGTTGCCGCGCAGGTAGATCGCGCGCAGGCCCAGGTTGCGCAGCCTGGTCAGGGCTCGTGCGCGGTTCTGGGCGTGCACCAGGACGCGCACCCCGGCGGGGCCGCCGGCCGGGCTGGGGCTGGGCAGGTTGAGTGCCACCACCACCGTGCCGTTCGGCAGTTTGCTGAAGCCTCCTGCGGCCATGCGGTCACATCCCCGTTTCGGTCGGTGTCAATAAGCGAGCCACAGGACGCACCTAAACACGATCGGCGGCGACCCGCCAGGGGGTCACCGCCGATACGCTTTTGACCTGCGGATATATCCGCTACTTCACCGCCGGGCCGACCACGAGGTCGATCGTCGACCCGCCGTGGGCCTGCTTGACGATCTTGATCTTGGTGTTGGTGTCAGTGATCTTGACGCCACCGGTCGGGTTCGACGGGTCGTAGTAGGTGCTGGTGTGGTCGTTGAAGACCGACACGCCCTTCTGCGACTTGATCTTGAGCGCCTTGTCGGCCTTGTGCAGCGTGATGCCGTCCGTGGCGTCCAGGCTGAACGTCGAGTCGTAGGCCTGGATCCGATTGCGCAGCAGCGTGCCGTCGGACCACTTCAGCGCCTTGTAGTGCGCGTCCACGGGCAGGATCAGACCGGTGCCCGGGTGGCTGTTGACGTTGGTGTTGTTGTCCGCCTGGGAGGTGTCCCACTTCCAGATCAGCAGGCCGTTCTGGTACGGGTAGTGCTCCACCCAGTCCGGGCGCGACGAGAAGCCGAAGTTGTACGGGCCGACCTTGAGGGTCTTGTCGTACGACACGTACTGGCGGTTCTCGGCGATGTAGTACTGGTTGTAGTCCCTGGTGAAGGACGCGCCGACGCGGGAGAAGCCGTTGGCGGCCCAAGCGGCGTCCGCGGACTCGGCGTTGTCGGAGAACACCGGCGTGCCGTCGGCGGTCACCGTGATCTCGTCGGCCGTGAAGCCCTTCAGGGCCACGCCGCCGTCGGTCTGGTAGCGGAAGCGGAGCTGGATCTTCTGGCCGGCGTAGGCGTCCAGCGGGTACGACAGCTTCTTGTAGCTGTCGACCGTGCCGGTCAGGGCCGGCTTGTCGGAGGCGTCACGCGGGATGGGCTGGCCGTCCACCGTGCCGTCGATGGCGGTCCAGTTGGCGCCGCCGTCGGTCGACACCTCGGTGTAGAGGAAGTCGTACTCGGACTCGATGTCGTACCAGCCGTCGAGCGAGAGGGTGGCGGACTTCTTGCCCGTGAGGTCCACGGAACGGGTCAGCGTGTTCTTGAGGTCGTCGCCGCTGCCGCTCCACCACTGGGTGGCGCCCTCGGCCGGGGTGACGATCTCGGTCTTCACGGCCTTCTTCGGCAGCGAGACGACCAGCGCCTGGCGGTACTTGGTGTTGTACTCGGCGACGCCCAGCTTGTGCCAGGACTTCACGCCCGCCTTGGCGGTGTCGTAGTTCAGCCAGCCGAGCTGCAGCTTGTCCCAGGCGTTCATGTCGCCCGGCATGTCGCCGATGGACTCCTTGCCGGTGCCCAGCCAGGAACCGGAGGACATCAGCGTCCAGAAGCCGGTGGAGTTGTCGCCGCCGGCGGTGTCGTACTCGTCCGGCAGACCGAGGTCGTGGCCGTACTCGTGGGCGAAGACACCGAGGCCGCCGTTCTCCGGCTGGATGGTGTAGTCGCCGACCCAGACACCGGTGTCGCCGACCTGCGTGCCGCCGAGCTTGTTGTCGCTCGGACCGGTGGCGCCGGCGTCGGTGCCGAAGGCGTACCAGCGGTGCGCCCAGATGGCGTCCGTGCCCTGGGCGCCGCCGCCCGCGGACTCGTCCTCACCGGCGTGCACGAGCTGGAAGTGGTCGACGTAGCCGTCGGGCTCGTTGAAGTTGCCGTCGCCGTCGTAGTCGTAGCGGTCCCACTGGTCGTACTTGGCCAGGTCCGCCTTGATGTCGGCGTCGGACTTGCCGGCCTTCTTCTGGTCGGCGACCCAGGCGTTGAGGCCGTCGCGGACGACGTTCCACACGCTGGAGCAGTTGGTCTGGCCGCAGGCGTTGTTGCCGTAACGGGCCTCGTTGTACGGGACCTTGACCCAGTCCGAGACCTCGCCGTCCACGGAGTAACGGCCCGAGGACTGCTTCTCGTAGTACTTCTTCAGCGACTCCGTCTTGGCGCCGGTGCCGAAGTAGAGGTCCTGGAAGTGCTTCTGGTTGTAGTCCTGCTGCCAGGCCGTCGAGTTGTCCTTCTTGCGGTCCGGCTTGGCGATCGTGTTGTGCAGCGGGCCGGCGGTGCCGCCGTACCGGGGGTCCGTCTGGTTGCCGAACTCGACCAGGATGGTGAAGATCTTGTCGGTCTTCTCCCGGCTCAGCTCGACGTACTTGCGGTCGCCCTTCTTGCTCTTGAGCTGGACGACCTTCGAGCCGTTGCGGTCCTTGGCCGTCGCCTTGCCCGCTATGAGCTGGTTCAGGGCCTCCTGACGCTGGGCGCGCTGCGTCTTGCTCAGCGGGCCGTCGAGGTCGTGGGCCTTCTGGTTCACCGGGGCCGGGTCGTGCCGGTTCGCGGCTGCCGACGAGGGCTGGGTGCTCGCCTCCGCGACCGCGAAGGTCGCGTAGGCGGCGGAGGCCGTCGCGAGCGCCACGCCGATGGCGGCGGCTCTGAACGTCCAGGGTCTGCTGGTCACTTGAGTTCCTCCCCCGCGCCGCGCGCACGGACAGGGGGTTCCCGGTTCATGGAGAGTTCCGTGCGCGCACGTTCAACGCGTGTATCAAGTGACGTAATTTGACTAGAGGTTTAGAAGAAAAAACAGACCTTGACTTGAGCAGGACAAGTGCACTATGCGGAGAAGAGGTTCGCTTTACGAACGCCGCGGGGTGTCGGCCGACGGGCGCGTGGGACCGTCCACTTGCCGGACGCATGACTCCGTGCGCCCCCTGTGCACCGGTACCGTGGGTTAGGTCATGCTTACCGGGCGCGCGGCTCGGGCATGCACCGCGAAGAGAGTCGAACGGCACCCCGAATCCCCCGAGATGTTTCCGAGGACACGATTGCCATGCCTCGTCCGACCGCCGCACAGCTCGCCTACGGTTCGTGCACCGTGATCCTGTCGACACTCGCCATGCTGCTGCTGTCCCAGGCGAGTTCTGCCCTCGCGATCTCCGTCATCGCCCTGGCCGCACTGGCCCTGGGGCTGCTCGTCGCGATGACGGTCCCCCTGCCAGGGGCGCGCGCCGCCGAGCGGCCGGCCGAGCCCGCGCGGGAGAGCGAGCGGGTTCCGACCAGGCTCTGAGCGGCTCGCACGCCCCTCAGCGGGTGCTGACCTCCACCGTCTTGGCGGCCTTGTCGTGCAGGCCCTGCTTGTAGGGCTTGTCGAAGTAGCTCCAGCCGCCGCAGATCACCGTCCAGACGCAGGCGCAGCAGAAGGCGAACGGCAGCCACAGCACCAGGGCGCGGACCAGCGAGGTCTGCGTCGAGGGCGTGGCGCCGTCGTTCAGGTTGGCCACCCGCATCCCGAGCCACTTCTTGCCCAGGGTCTGCCCCGACCTGGCGATCATGATCGTGTCGTAGGCGACGTAGAGGACCGCGGCGACCAACGACTGCCAGAGGGACCGGCCGACCTCCGTCCGGTTCCCGTTCACGTCGTACTGGTGCACGCCGAGGGGCCAGGTGACCAGCCAGACGACGATGCCCACGAGGATCATGTCGATGATGCGGGCGAGGGTGCGCCTGCCGCTGTCGGCGAGCGGGGGCATGCCGGCGAGCGGGTCGGCGGGGCCGCCGTACGGGCCGCCGCCGTAGGGACCTCCTCCCCCGTAGGGGCCGCCTGCGCCGTAGGGGCCACCTGCGCCGGGGGGTCCGCCTGCGTACGGGCCGCCGCCACCGTAGGGCTCACCGCCGCCGTAGGGGGGCGGCTGCTGTCCGCCCCAGTGCGGCGAGGGCTGCCCGCCCTCGCCCGGGGGCGGTTGACCGCCGGGCGGCGGGGGCTGCCGGTCGCCGTGCGGGGTGTCGTACGGCGAGCCCGTCCTCCCCGGGTCCGAGGGGGGCCGATTCTGGAACGGGTCGTCCTCGGGAGGCTCGGCTCCGGAGCCGGAGGGCGGTTCACTGCTCATGGCCCGAGTGGACCGCGAACGCACCGGCTCCGCATCCGGCGGACGGCCGTACGGAGTAGGGGGCCGCCGTCAGTCCGCGACGAAGGTGTGGGCCGCCTTGTCGTGCCAGCACTGGCGCCAGGGCCGGTCGAACAGGCACCACAGCACACCGACCAGCCCGATCCCGAGCAGACCGGGAACGCTGTAGACCAGCCAGCGGCGCAGGGCCGCGCCGACCGCCGGCGGCTCGTGCGCCTCGATGTCCCGGACCTCGATCCCGCACAGCTTCTTGCCGAGCGTGCGGCCCCACCTGGCGGTGGGCAGCACCTCGTACAGCACGCCGAAGACGAGCAGGACGCCGACGACGAAGCCGAGCGCGGTGCCGGTCGTGCCGTCGATCAGCCAGACGGTGACGGTACGGCCGGACAGCCTGGCCTCGTCGATCTTGGCCTGGATGTGGTCGGCCGCCCGGGCGCCCAGCGGCACGGCCGCGGCCGCGGTGACGGCGCCGAGGACCAGGTTGTCGACCAGACGGGCGGCGAACCGCTTGCCGAGTCCGGCCGGGCGGGCCGCGGCCTGCCGGCGGGCCGCCGCCTGGAACGGGTCGTCGACCGGCGGCTTCCACGGCGCCACGGGCTGCTCGTCCGCTCCCCCGGCCAGCCGGTGCACCTGCTGGGGCCAGGAGGCCTGGCCGCCGCCCGGCCCCGCGGTCAGCGGGGTGCCGGACCCGGCGGGCCGCCCGGGCGCCGCCTGGTGGGGAACGGCCTGCTGGGGCGCGGCCTGCTGATGTCCGGTCCGCCGCGGCGCGGCCTGCGGGGAGGCCGCCTGCTGGGGCACGGCGGCGGCCGGGGCCGTCGAGTTCCGGGGTTCCTGCGGGGACTGCGCGCCCGCCGCACGCGCGGCGGCCGCCTTCCCGGCGCCGAAGCCGGGACCCCCGGCCGGGCCCTGCGCACCCGTGCCGGCGGAACCGCCCGGCCCCGCCTGGGGCGCCACGGCCGGCCCCTGGGGGCCGAAGGCACCGGAGTCCGGGGCGCCGGGGCCCGTGGCGGCCGGTCCGAAACCGGGGGTGCCGGCGGGGGCGCCGCCCGCGTCCGGGCCGGCGGACGCGCCGGACCACCCGCCCCGGGCCGGGTTCTGCTCCTGGCCCGGCACCTGACGGAACGTCATGGTGCCGGAGTCCTGTACGGCGGCGGGACCGGGGACCGGACGGCGGAAGATGAAGGTGCCGCTGGGGTCGGGCTCGTCGTCGGCCGGCGGGATCGACGCCGTGCCGTCGGTACGGGCGGCGTGCCCGGCCGGCTGGGACGGGAGGTCGGCGGGGACCCTCGGGTCGGCGCCCCAGGCGGACGCCTGCGATCCGCCGGACCGCTCCCCGGCGGGCCCCGGCTGCGGGTCCTCGTCGAAGAAGTGCGGGCCCGTCTCCTCCACGGCCGGGACCGCCGGGCTGAACCCGGGCGGCGGAGCGAGCGGTTCGCCGTCCCGCGGCGCCGGCCGGCTGGTGCCCGGCACCCAGGAGGCGCCGTTCCAGTACCGGACGTAACCGGGGATGGACGGGTCCGGGTAGTAGCCCTCGCGGGGCCTGTCGTCACCTGGGGCCGGGGTTGGGGCGCTCATGTCCGTCGTCCCGTATCTGCTCGGGGGTGGTAAGGGGCTCCACATCTATCAGACCGGGGCATCCCGCACCGCCAGTCCCGCCGTACCCACCCCTTTCCGGGCAACGGCGTGCACGGATCCGCGCACCGGATCGGGGAAACTTCACCGGACCCGCGTAATGGCCGCGCCCCTGCCCCCTCTCCCCCGACGCGGGCCCACGTCCGAGCGGCCCCGGAAGAGAGGAAACACAGGCCATGCAGCAGACCGTGGTGGAACGGGAGCTGGAGATCCGGCTCGTCCTGTCGCCCGAGCGCAGCGTCCCGGTGCCGGCCCGGCTGGGTTACCGGTCCCGCGACCCGTACGCCGTGCACCTCACCTTCCACACCGACTCCGAGCACCCCGTCGAGTGGACGTTCGCCCGGGAGCTCCTGGTGGAGGGGGTGTTCCGGCCGTGCGGGCACGGGGACGTGCGGGTGTGGCCGACGAAGGCCGAGGGCCGCGGCGTCGTCCTGATCGCGCTGAGTTCGCCGGACGGCGACGCCCTGCTGGAGCTGCCGGCCACGCCGGTGTGCGCGTGGCTGGAGCGGACGCTGCGGGCGGTGCCGCCGGGCGCCGAGGACGGACAGCTCGGCATCGACGACGAACTCGACGAGCTGCTCGCCCGGTGAGGCCCGGCGGCTCAGAAGAGCTTGCCCGGGTTGAGGATGCCGAGCGGGTCGAAGACCCCCTTCACCGCGCGCTGCATCTCCACCCCGACCGGCCCGATCTCCCGTGCCAGCCACTCCTTCTTGAGCACCCCCACACCGTGCTCGCCGGTGATGGTGCCGCCGAGTTCCAGGCCGAGGGCCATGATCTCGTCGAAGGACTCGCGGGCCCGCCGGGACTCCTCGGGGTCCTGGGCGTCGAAGCAGACGGTGGGGTGGGTGTTGCCGTCGCCGGCGTGCGCGCAGACGCCGATGGTCAGGCCGTACTCGGCGGCGATCCGCTCGACGCCCTCGAGCATCGCGCCGAGCTTCGAGCGGGGCACGCACACGTCGTCGATCATCGTCGTGCCCTTGACCGCCTCCAGCGCGGTCAGCGAGAGCCGCCGGGCCTGCAGCAGGAGTTCGGACTCGGCGGCGTCGTCGGCGGGGACCACCTGGGTGGCGCCGGCGGCCTCGCACAGCGCGCCCAGGGCGGCGAGGTCGGCGGCGGGGTCCGGGGTGTCGAACGCGGCCAGCAACAGGGCCTCGGTGGTCTCCGGCAGGCCCATGTGGGCCAGGTCGTTGACCGCCTTGACGGTCGTACGGTCCATCAGTTCGAGGAGGGACGGCACGTGCCCGCCCTCCATGATCCGGCAGACGGCGTCGCAGGCGGCGGCCGAGGAGGCGAACTCGGCTGCCAGCACGAGCTGCTGGGGCGGCTTCGGCTTCAGCGCCAGCACGGCCCGCACGACGATGCCGAGGGAGCCCTCGGAGCCGACGAAGAGCCGGGTCAGGTCGTAGCCGGCCACGCCCTTGGCGGTGCGCCGGCCGGTGGACATCAGCCGGCCGTCGGCCAGGACGACGTCCAGGCCGAGCACATACTCGGCCGTCACCCCGTACTTCACGCAGCACAGGCCGCCGGACGCCGTGCCGATGTTGCCGCCGATGGTGCACATCTCCCAGCTCGAGGGATCCGGCGGGTAGTACAGGCCGTACTTCTCCACCTCGCGGGAGAGCGCCGCGTTGACGACGCCCGGTTCGACGACGGCGATCCGGTCGACCGGGCTGACCTCCAGGATCCGGTCCATCCGCGTCAGGGACAGCACGATGGAGCCGTCGGTGGCGTTGGCGCCGCCGGACAGGCCCGTGCGGGCGCCCTGCGGGACGACCGGGACGCGCAGTTCGGTCGCGGTCCGCATGACGTGCTGCACCTCTTCCACGGTGCGCGGCAGCACGACCACGGCGGGGGCGCCGGAGGGGCAGAAGCTCGCCATGTCGTTGGCGTAGGAGGCCGTGACGTCGGGATCGGTCAGCACGGCCTCGGGCGGCAGGCCGGCCAGGAGCAGGTCGGTGAGGTTGCTCGTCACTTCGTCGCGGGGCGCTTCGATACGGCTCACGATCACAGCGTGACACCCGGGGCCATCGGTGTGAACCCCGTCCGTGCCGCCCTTGGGCCACCCGGATGTGCCCGGCGTACTGCCGCACAGTGAACCGTATGGAGATCCGACAGTACGGCAGCTCCGGCCCCGATCCGTCCCCGGTGGCCGGGCCGCCTCCGCCGCGCCGTTCCCGGCGTCTGCTGCGGCGCCTGCTGGTCACCGTGCTGGCGGGCTCGGCCGCCGCGGGCGGGGCGCTGATGCTGCTGCCGCACGAGCCAGCGGCCCCGCGGCGGGCGGCGCCGCCCGCCGCGGGGCCGCTGGCGCACGCGCCCGCGCTGACGGCGGCCGCGGTCACCTCCGGCGTCCCGGCCGCGCTGCCGGACCTGGCGGCGCTCATCGGCCGGCAGCAGAGCGCGGTGCGGACGCGGCCGCGGGACGCGCGGGCCTGGGCGGTGCTGGGGGCGGCCTACGTGCAGCGGGGTCGGCGGGCCGCAGACGCGGCGGACTACCCGCGGGCCGAGCGGGCGTTGCGGACCGCGCTGGACGTCGCCGGCACCCGGCCGGCCGAACGGGCGGCTGCGCTGGGCGGGCTGGCCGCGCTGGCGAACGCGCGGCGGGACTTCCCGGCGGCGAAGGGGTACGGCGAGCAGGCGCTGAAGCTGACCCCGAAGAGCTGGCCGGCGTACCCGCCGCTGATCGAGGCCTACACCGGGCTCGGTGACTACGAGGCGGCCCGGGGCGCGCTGGACAAGCTGCTGCGGCTGCGCACCGCGGCGGCGGACCGGCCGGCGGTGATGGCACGGGCCTCGGCCGTCTACCGGGACCGTGGCTGGCGCGAGGACTCCGTGGCCCAGCTGACGGACGCGGCGGCGGCCGCCCGGACCCCCGCCGAACAGGCCGCGTACCTGGCCGGGGTGGGGCAGCTCGCCTGGGAGCGGGGCGACCGGGAGGACGCGCTGCGGCACTTCGAGGCGGCCCTGCGGCTGGACCCCGACCAGCGGGCGGCGCTGTCCGGGAAGGCCCGGACGCTGGCCGCGCTGGGCCGCGCCGACGAGGCGGTCGCCGTGTACCGGGCCGTCCTCGCCAAGCGGCCGGACGCGCGGGACGCGCTGGAGCTGGGCGAGCTGCAGGAGTCGCTGAAGCGGAACGACGACGCCGAGCGTAGTTACGACGTGCTGCGCGAGCGGGTCCGGCGGTCGGCGGCGGGCGGGGTCGACGAGGAGCTGCTGACCGGGCAGTTCGAGGCGGACCACGCCGACGCGGAGGACGCGGTGGAGCGGCTGCGCGCGGAGTGGCGGCGCCAGCCCGGGATCGAGGTGGCCGACGCCCTCGGCTGGGCGCTGTACCGGGCGGGAGAGGAGACCGAGGCGCTGACCTACGTCTCGATCGCCACGGACAAGGCGAAGGGCGGCGGTGTGATCAGCGCCCTGTACGCGTTCCACCGGGGGATGGTCGAACGGGAGCTGGGCAAGGACGGGCCGGCCCGGCGGCACCTGGGGGAGGCGCTGCGGATCAACCCGTACTTCTCGCCGCTCGGGGCCCCGCGGGCGCGCGAGGCGCTGCGGGAGCTCGGGGAGGTTTCCGACGAGCCCCCGCCGGACGACGTGTCCTGAGGGACGCCGCTACAGGTTGCCGCGCTTGGCCTGCTCGCGCTCGATCGCCTCGAACAGGGCCTTGAAGTTGCCCTTGCCGAAGCCCATCGAGCCGTGCCGCTCGATCAGTTCGAAGAACACGGTCGGCTTGTCCTGGACCGGCTTGGTGAAGATCTGCAGCAGGTAGCCGTCCTCGTCGCGGTCGGCGAGGATCTTCAGCTCGCGCAGGGTGTCGACCGGGACCCGGGTGTCGCCGACCCACTCGCCGAGGGTGTCGTAGTAGGAGTCCGGGGTGTCGAGGAACTGGACGCCGGCCGCGCGCATCGTCCGCACCGTCTGCACGATGTCGTTGGTGTTCAGCGCGATGTGCTGGACACCGGCGCCGCCGTAGAACTCCAGGTACTCGTCGATCTGGGACTTCTTCTTGGCGATCGCGGGCTCGTTGATCGGGAACTTCACCTTGAGGGTGCCGTCCGCAACGACCTTCGACATCAGCGCGCTGTACTCGGTGGCGATGTCGTCGCCCACGAACTCCTTCATGTTCGTGAAGCCCATGACCTTGTTGTAGAACTCGACCCACTCGTTCATCCGGCCGAGTTCGACGTTGCCGACGCAGTGGTCGACGGCCTGGAAGGTGCGCTGGGCGGGCTGCTGGACGATCGGCTCGGCGGCCACGTAGCCGGGCAGGTAGGGGCCGTCGTAGCCGGTGCGCTCGACCAGCGTGTGGCGGGTCTCGCCGTAGGTGGCGATGGCGGCCAGGACGACGGTGCCGTGCTCGTCCTTCACCTCGTACGGCTCGGCGACGGAGCGGGCGCCGTGCTCGACGGCGTAGGCGTGGGCGGCGCGCGCGTCCGGCACCTCGATGGCCAGGTCGACGACGCCGTCGCCGTGTTCGGCCACGTGCTGGGCGATGAAGTGGCCCCAGGGGGTGCTCGGCTTGATCACCGAGGTGAGGACGAACCGTGCCGATCCGTTCTCCAGCACGTAACTCGCGGTCTCCCGGCTGCCGTTCTCCGGTCCGGAGTAGGCCACCAGCTTCATGCCGAAGGCGCTGGAGTAGTAGTGCGCGGCCTGCTTGGCGTTGCCCACGGCGAAGACGACCGCGTCCATTCCCTTGACCGGGAAGGGGTCGGCCTGCCGTGCGGTGTCGGGAGTGTGGTCTGTGGTCTGCGTCATAGCGGAAGGGTGGACCCGGCCTGCAAGGTGCGCAATAGTTCGCGTAATCACTGGGCAACGTGTTCAGCGCAATGGCGGAACCAGCGGGCTTTCTGTACAGGATGACCATCCCCGGGAGGTGCTGTGGCGATCGATCGCCTGGACGGCCGGATCATCGTGCTGCTGGCGCGGGAACCGCGGATCGGGGTGCTGGAGATGTCCCGGCGGCTCGGGGTCGCCCGGGGCACGGTCCAGGCGCGTCTGGACCGGCTCCAGTCGAACGGGGTGATCCGCGGCTTCGGCCCCCAGGTGGACCCGGCGGCCCTCGGCTACCCGGTCACCGCGTTCGCCACGCTGCAGATCCGGCAGGGCCAGGGGCCCGACGTGCGGGCCCACTTGACGACCGTGCCGGAGGTGCTGGAGCTGCTGACCACCACCGGCAGCGGGGACATGCTGTGCCGGCTCGTGGCCCGGTCGAACGCCGACCTGCAGCGGGTGATCGACCGGGTCGTCGGTTTCGACGGCATCGTCCGGGCCTCCACGGCGATCGTCATGGAGAACCCCGTGCCGCTGCGGATCATCCCGCTGGTGGAGCAGGCCGCCGCCGAGTGAGCCGGCGCCGCTGCCGGGGACCCGGCGCCGGCCCGGCCGGGGCCCGTCGCGGAAGCGGCGCTGGGCCTGTCCGACGATTCGCGTCGGATCAGCCCGCGGCGTCCGGTGCCGTGCATCGCAAGGCGGAGGGTCGCCCTCGTACCGGATGCACCTGGGCGGCCCCGACAACGCGGCGAGGTGCGGCGCCAGGCGTCGCGGGCCCGGCGGGAATCGTCAGACAGGCCCTAGCAGCTCGGGACCCCGCCCTCGCCCTTCTCCAGGGCCACCAGGGAGTTCACCGCGCCCTTGAGCGTGGTCACCGGGATCAGCCGCAGGCCCTTGGGCAGCTCCGACTTGGCGTCGGCGCACTCGGCCTTCGGCACCAGGAAGACGGTGGCCCCGTCCCGCCGGGCGGCCTGGGTCTTCAGGGCCACCCCGCCCACCGCGCCGACCTTGCCGGCGGCGTCGATCGTGCCCGTCCCGGCGATGGTGCGGCCGCCCGTGAGGTCGCCGCCGTGGCCGTCGCCGTGCAGCGTGTCGACGATCCCCAGCGTGAACAGCAGCCCCGCGCTGGGCCCGCCGACGTCGGCGAGCTTCAGCCGGACCTTGACCTTGTCGGGGCTCAGGCCCAGGTAGTCGAGCGCCGCCTGGGTCGCCGCGTCCTGGGACTGCCGCATCTGCTTCTGGTTGTACTTCTCGATCTCCTTGACGCTGTCGCCGCTCGGGTAGACCGCGTCCCGGGGCATCACGGCCCGGTCGGTGCGGAACCAGTTGCCGAGCACGTCCGCGAGCGACACCCGGGTGTCCGGGCCGGTCGCCTCGATGGTCGTCATCCGCAGCTGCCCGCCGGTCTCACGGACCGGCGCGCCCGAGACGGTGATCACCTGGGTGCTCCGGTTCTTGCCGAGCACGTCCGCCGTCATCCCGGGCTGCGCCACCGAGAACGGCAGCGGCGCGAACACCGCCGTGGCGAGCAGGGCCACGACGGGCAGGGCGCAGACGGCGACGGCCTGGGGGCGCGTGAGACGTGAGAGCACGCGTTCAATCTACGTGACCCCTCGGAGGCGGCCCACCACAGCTCAGCGCAGCGCCTCCGCGACCTCCCGGGCCGCGTCCATCACCCGCGGTCCCACCCGCTCCGGCACGGCGTCCGCCAGCATCACCACGCCCACGCTGCCCTCGACCCCCGTGACCCCGACGAGCGGCGCCGCCGCCCCGCAGGCGCCCGCCTCCAGCTCCCCGTGCGTCAGGGTGTAACCGGGGTCGGTCTGCGGCGACTGCCGGGCGGAGAGGATCGCCCGGCCCGCGGCCCCCCGGTCCAGCGGGTGGCGGAAACCGGCCCGGTAGGCCACGTGGTAGTCCGTCCAGGTCGGCTCGACCACCGCGACGGCCAGCGCCTCGGTCCCGTCCACCAGCGTCAGGTGGGCCGTCGCGCCGATGTCCTCGGCGAGCGACCGCAGCGCGGGCAGCGCCGCCTCCCGTACCAGCGGATGCACTTGCCGGCCGAGCCTCAGCACCCCGAGTCCGACCCTGGCGCGCCCGCCGAGATCACGCCGTACCAGCGCGTGCTGCTCCAGCGTGGCGAGCAACCGGTACACCACGGTCCGGTTGACGCCCAGTTTGTTGGAAAGCTCGGTGACGGTCAGCCCGTGGTCGGTGTCGGCCAGCAGCTTGAGGACACGCAGTCCCCGGTCGAGCGTCTGGGAGGTCTCCGCGGTCACGACGCCCACTCCTTCGGCGGTGAGGTCGGCGGACCCCGGAGCGACGGATGCGACACCGAGTCCCGACGGCGACGCGCTTCAGAGGCCGCCGATCGGCAGGACGGTCCGGCGGCTCCGGGCCATGTCGCTTCACGGCTGCGCTCCGCGGCGGCGCTGCCACGGGGCGTGTGCGTAGCGGGACAGTAGCGAAGCCGGTTCGCTCAGCGGAAGCCTCCGTCCAGAATCCGGTCAGGGCCGGATCCGGACTGCCTGCATTCGTCCGTATACGCACATGCCCCAGGCTTTTACCGCATGCGTGTCGCCCACTCCTGCACCTTGGCGATCCGCTGCCGTAGCTGCCCCGCCGTCGCCTCCGCGCTGGGCGGTCCCCCGCACACCCGGCGCAGCTCGGTGTGGATGACGCCGTGCGGCTTGCCGCTCTGGTGGACGTAGGCGCTCACCAGGGTGTTGAGCCGCTTGCGCAGCTCCATCATCTCCTTGTGGCTGACCACCGGCCGGCGTTCGGCGGGCAGTTCCAGCAGGTCGGCCTCGGTGTCCGGCTTCTTGCGGCTGTGCGCGATCTGCCGTGCCTGCCGCTTCTGCAGCAGCAGTTGCACCTGGTCGGGTTCGAGGAGGCCCGGGATGCCGAGGTAGTCCTGCTCCTCCTCGCTGCCCGGGTGGGCCTGCATGCCGAACTCGGCGCCGTCGTAGAGGACCCGGTCGAAGACGGCCTCGGACTCCAGCGCCTCGAAGGAGAACTGCTCCTGCTCGCCGGTGTCCTCGTCCTGCTGCTTGTTCGCCTCCTCCATCTCCTTCTCGGATTCGGCGTACGGGTCCTCCTCGCCCTCCTTCTTCGGCTTGTCGAGGGCGTGGTCGCGTTCCTTCTCCATCTCGTTGGCGAAGGTCAGCAGGTCGGGCACGGTCGGCAGGAACACGGACGCGGTCTCGCCGCGCCGCCGGGACCGCACGAAGCGCCCGACGGCCTGCGCGAAGAACAGGGGTGTCGAGATGGTGGTGGCGTACACGCCCACCGCAAGCCGGGGCACGTCGACGCCCTCGGACACCATGCGCACCGCGACCATCCACCGGTCGTCGCCGCCGCTGAAGTCGTCGATCCGTTTCGAGGCGCCGGCGTCGTCGGACAGCACGAGGGTCGCCTTCGTCCCGGTGATCTCCCGGATGAGCTTGGCGTAGGCGCGGGCGGACTCCTGGTCGGAGGCGATGACCAGGGCGCCGGCGTCCGGGATGCCCTTCCTGACCTCGGTCAGCCGCTGGTCGGCGGCGCGCAGCACGCTGGGCATCCACTCGCCGCGCGGGTCGAGGGCGGTGCGCCAGGCCTGGCTGACGGCGTCCTTGGTCATCGGCTCGCCGAGCCGGGCGGCGATCTCGTCACCGGCCTTGGTGCGCCAGCGCATGTTGCCGCTGTAGGAGAGGAAGATGACGGGCCGGACGACGTGGTCGGCGAGGGCGTTGCCGTAGCCGTAGGTGTAGTCGGCGGCGGAGCGTCGGATGCCGTCCTGTCCCTCCTCGTACGTGACGAAGGGGATCGGGTTGGTGTCGGACCTGAACGGCGTACCGGTCAGCGCGAGCCGCCGGGTCGCGGGCTCGAACGCCTCCAGACACGCTTCGCCCCAGGACTTGGAGTCACCGGCGTGGTGGATCTCGTCGAGGATCACGAGGGTCTTGCGCTGCTCCACCCGGTTGCGGTGCAGCATCGGGCGGACGCCGACGCCCGCGTAGGTGACGGCGACGCCGTCGTAGTCCTTGCCGAGCGGGCCCGCGCTGTACTCGGGGTCGAGCTTGATGCCTATCCGGGCCGCGGCCTCGGCCCACTGCTTCTTCAGGTGCTCGGTCGGCGCGACCACGGTCACCTGCTGCACGACGTGGTGGTGCAGCAGCCAGGAGGCCAGGGTCAGCGCGAAGGTCGTCTTGCCGGCGCCGGGCGTGGCGACGGCGAGGAAGTCGCGCGGCTGCTCCTGGATGTACTTCTGCATCGCCCCCTGCTGCCAGGCACGCAGCTTGCCGGCGGTGCCCCAGGGAGCCCGGCCGGGGAAGGCCGGCGAGAGGTGGTGGGAGTGCGTGGAGGAAGCGGTCATGGATGCGGGCCCGGTGGGCCCTCCGTTGGGGGTGGCGGCGGGTGACGGGCGGGCGGTGGTAGTCACGGTCTCCGTGGATCAAGGGGTAGGACGGCTCGGCTACGTCTGACAACCGGGCCACCCTACCGGCGCCCCGGCGGCGCCGACGCGCGAACGGAGCCGCGTCGCCCTCGGGTGGGACTCACGTCACAGTGGGCGGGCGAAGCCCGGTACGGACGCCGCGGCCCCCTGCCTCATTCGGGGACCCGCAGCCGCCGCGTCACCCACGCCCCCGCCAGCGCCACCACCGCCATCGGCAGGAAGACGGCGGCGAAGGCGGCCGGGTGCGAGCCGCCGGCCGCGGTGGTGGACGTGGTGGCCGCCGCGCTGCCGCCGCCCAGGGCCGCGAAGGCCGCGCCGGTCGCCGCGAGCAGGACGACGTTGGAGAGGGCGTCGGAGATCTGGAGCGCGGCCGAGTTGGCGCCGGCCTGGCTGGGCGCGGAGAGCTTGAGCAGCAGCACGCTGGTCGAGGAGATCACCAGGCCCATGCCGAAGCAGCCGAAGCCCCAGGCGACGGCGACGATCCAGACCGGCACGGAGTGCAGCAGCACGCTCGGCGCGGTGACGATCGCGGCGGCGACCAGCACCATGCCCGCCGTCATCAGCCGCTCCCGGTACGGCTCCACGCGCGGCCGGGACTGCACCCACGAGCCCAGCGCCCAGGTGAGCCCGCCGGCCGCCAGCGAGAACCCGGCCAGCGTCGGCGACAGCCCCCGCTGGGTGACCAGCATCAGCGGCACGAAGGACTCGGCGGCGATGAAGGACCCGGCGGACACCCCGCGCAGCAGCACGACCGAGGGCAGGCCGCGGGCGGCGCGGTAGGTGCCGCGCGGAAGCAGCCCGAGTACGGCGGGTACGAGCAGGGCCGCACCGGCGAGCCCGGGGACCAGCGAGAACCACCGCAGGTCCTGGGCGGCGTACTGCAGGAGCCCCGCGCCGAGGGAGATGGCGAGGGCCAGCCGGATGCGGCGGCGGTCGAAGGCGGCGCCGTCGGCGCCGTCCACCGGACCCGCGGCCCTGCGGTGTATCTGCGGCAGCGCGAGCGCCAGCGGGAGGACGACCAGGACGGGGATGCCCAGGAAGACCCACCGCCAGCCGAGGTGCTCGGTCACGGCGCCCGAGGCGAGCGGGCCGACGATGGACGGCACCACCCACCCGGCGGCGAAGGCCGCCATGATCGCGGGCCGCAGCCGCTCGGGGTAGGCGCGCCCGACGACGACGTACAGCGCCACGATGACCAGCCCGCCGCCGAGGCCCTGCACGGCGCGCCCGAGGATGAACACCCACATGGCCCCGGCGGTCCCGGCGACGACGAGCCCGGCGGCGAACGCGGCGATCCCCGTGGTCAGCGCGCCCAGCGGCCCGCTCCGGTCGGACCACTGACCGGCGAAGACCATCCCGAACAGGCTGGTGGTGAAGTAGCCGGAGAACGCGAACGCGTACAGCGCCAGCCCGTCCAGCTCGCGCGCCGCCACGGGCATCGCGGTCCCGACGGCGGTCGCCTCGAAGGCGATGAGCAGCACGACGGAGACGATTCCGACGCTGAGCGCCCGGTACTCCCGGCCCAGCACGCCACCGCCGTCCTTCCCGGCGGCATCACTCACGACCACGGTGTCACGGGACTCGAGGGCACTCATGGTCGTCAGAGTAAGGCTCATGGCCGCGTTTGACCCCTGTCGGTGGTCCCGTCTCCGGTCCGACCTTGGTCGTAGACCCCGCTCCCCGCTTCGTGAACGGCGTATGGCAGTCCCGTTGCGGGGCCGCGGTTCTCCTTGAGCGGGCCGCCGGCCCCGCCGTACGGTCGGTCCACCGAGTTCGGCCCGCCGTGAAGGCGACCGACAGGACCGTGTGCCCGAGTGGTTCAGGGAGTCGCCTGCAAAGCGACTTACGCGGGTTCGATTCCCGCCACGGTCTCCAGTGAACGCCCGCCGGCCAGGTCCGCCGGCGGCTAGAGCACGCCGCCCGCCTCGTCGCGGAACAGTTCGGTCCAGTGGTGCCGGCCGGTGTCCGGCAGGGTGGCCGCGGGGTCCACCGCGGTCAGGGTGTGGATCATGGCCGTGGCCAGGTGGTCGTAGGCCCGCGTGGTCAGCTCGTTCGACAGGTGCTCGTCGATGGTGCGCTCGTGGTGCAGCAGCCACAGCGTGAAGGCCAGGGTGGAGACGTCGGTGTTCAGGGGGTGGAGCGTGGCCTCGGGCTCGCTGAAGGCGAGCACCGCGCCCGTTCGGCCGTCGACGACCAGGCTGTTGTCCTCGATCAGGTGGCCCAGGCGGATCAGGTGGCCGGCGTGGGCGGGGAGCACGTCCAGGGGGTAGTCGTCGCAGCGCTCGGCGGTGAAGTACTCGGTGAGCGTCGGCAGCGGGACGTCGGTGTCCGCGTGGAAGACGACCGCCTCCTCGGGCAGGCCCGTCTCGCGCAGGAAGCGGCGGGTCGGCTCGTGGGTGAGCGTGCCGGGGAAGTCGACCTCCTCGAAGCGGGCCACCCGGCCGTGGCCGAACTCCTGCTCCAGCAGGCGGGCCGGGACGTCCAGGGTGAGGCCGGACGTGGTGCCCGGCCCCGCGACGAGGGCCAGCGGGCGGATCAGGGCCGCCGCCTTCCAGTAGGGCGGGATCCGGCCGTCCGTGCCCTCGGCGAACAGGGCGAGCAGACGGCGCGAGGCCTCGGTCACCGTCCTCGGGCCGTACTTGCCCGCCAGGGACGCGAAACGGCCGCGCAGGCCCGCCAGTTCCTCGGTGACGGCGGCGAAGCGCAGCAGGGTGGCCAGCGAGGGCGCGAAGGGCCGCGGGACGTGGGGTCCGGCGAGGTGGGCCGTCGTCAGCTCGCCGGTGCCGCCGTCGAGCAGGATCGACTCGCGCCGGGCGCCGGCCGGGTTCAGCAGTTCGCCGATCACCAGGCGGTCGCGCAGTTCCTCCGCCAGGCGGAAGGGGCCGTCGGCGGCGTCGGCGAGGGTGCGCAGGCCGTGCGCGCGCAGCGGGGCGAAGGTCAGCAGGGCGGTGTCCGCGGGCAGTCCGGGTCCCGTGAGCAGGCCGCGGGTCGGCGCGTGGGTGACGTGACGGCTCAGTTCCGCCTCGGTCAGTGTGATCGCCGGGACCCCGGCGTCGGTCGTGCTCATCGCTCCCCCGCGATCGTCCCCGTGCGTGCCTGTGTGCGTGCGTCGTCGTGCGCGGCGCCCGGGCAGGTGCCCCGTGCCCCCGACTGCCCAGCACACTACGCGGCACCACTGACAACGGCTCTCACCAGGAAGGACGCCGAACGGACCGGATTCGTTGCCCGCCGGGCCCGGGCACGGCCGCCGCCGTGCCCGGGGGTGTGGTCACTGGGACGTGACCACGGCCGCCTGCGGGCGGATGGGAAGGCGGTTGACCGGGCGGCCGGTCGCCGCGCGCACGGCGGAGGCGATGGCCGCCGGGGACGTCACCACCGGGACCGCGCTGACAGGCTTCGCGCCGAAGGGCGCGACCACGTCCCGTTCCTCGACCAGCTTCACGATCCGGATGTCCGGCGCGTCCAGGGCGGTCGGCAGGGCGTACCCGGTCAGGTCGGGGTGGCGGATCAGGCCGCGCGGGGTGCGCAGGTTCTCGGTGAGCGCGATGCCCACGCCCTGGGTGACACCCGCCTCGATGCGGGCGGCGAGCTGGGCGGGGTTGAGGACGCGGCCGACGTCCTGGGCGACCGCGAGCTCCACCACCCGGACCGAGCCGATCTCGATGTCGACGTCCACCACCGCGCGGATCGCGCAGAAGGCGAGGCCGACGAAGGCGTCACCCTGGCCGGCGGCGTCCAGCGGCTCGGTGGGGTGCGGGCGGCACTGGGCGGTGGCCCACAGTTCCTTGCCGTCCATCGCCTCGGTGACCGTGGTCGACAGCACCCCGTCGTAGGAGGTGATCTTGCCGTCGGTGATCTGCAGCAGCTCGGTCGACATGCCGAACTTGTGGGCCAGCGGCTGCAGGAGCTGGGTGCGGACCATCTTCGCCGCCCGCTCCACCGCCCCGCCCGACACCCAGGTGTGGCGGCCGCGGCAGCCCGCGCCGGCCGGGGGCTGGTCGGTGTCCACAGGCGCCACGTGCACCTCGTCGACGCCGAGCGTCTCCTGGACGATCTGGCGGGCGAGGGTGGTGAAGCCCTGGCCCGTCTCCACCGCGGCGCAGAGCACGGTCGCCACGCCGTCGTGCACCTTCACCGTCGCCGTGGAGACCTCGTCGGCGCCCTCGGCGCCGAGCATGTGCACCATGCCCAGGCCGTAGCCGACGCCCCGGCGCACCGCGCCCGGCTCGCCCGCGCCCTCGGGGCCGCCGGGCAGCAGCCACTCCTCCTCGGGGGTGTCCTTGGGCAGCTCGGGCAGCGGGAAGTCGCGGACCGCCTGCAGGAGTTCGGCCACCGGGGCCGGGCAGGTGACGGTCTGGCCGATCGGCAGGACGTCGCCGGTCGCGAGCGCGTTGCGCAGCCGCAGTTCGGCCGGGTCGAGGCCGAGCCTCTTCGCCAGCTTGTCCATCTGCGCCTCGTAGGCGGCGCACACCTGCATCGCGCCCTCGCCGCGCACATGGCCGGAGGGCGGGTTGTTGGTGCGCACCGCCCAGCCCTCGATGAAGGCGTTCGGGACGACGTACGGGCCGCACGCGAAGGAGACGGCGGCGGCGAGGGCCTCGGCGGAGGTGTCCGCGTAGGCGCCCGCGTCGAGCAGGATCTGCGCCTCGACCTTGACCAGCCGGCCCTCGGCGTCCGCGTGGTGGCGGTAGCGCAGCAGGGTGGGGTGGCGGTGGGCGTGGCCGAGGAAGGACTCCTCGCGGGTGGCGGTGAGCTTCACCGGGCAGCCGGTCTTCAGGGCGAGCAGGCCGAGCGGGAGCTGGAAGCCCTGGTCCTCGCGGTCGGCGGTGGCGCCGGGCACCCCGGTGACGACGATCTTCACCCGGTCCGGGGACAGTCCGTAGCAGGCAGCGGCCGTGTTGCGGTCGGTGTGCGGGTCGGTGGAGGCCAGGTACAGCTCCACCCCGCCGTCGGGCCGCGGCACCGCGAGGCCGGCCTCGGCGCCGATGGGGGCCGGGTCCTGACGGCCGATCCGGTACTGGCCCTCGACGACGATCTCGCCGGCCGCCTCCGGGTCGCCGTGGTGCAGCGGGATGTGCCGGATCAGGTTGCCGTCGGGGTGCAGCGGCTCGGCCTCGAAGGCGTGCTCGGGGTCGGTGACCGGGTCGAGCACCTCGTACTCGACGATGACGGCCGCGGCGGCCATCCGCGCGGTGTCGGGGTGGTCGGCGGCGACGGCGGCGATGGGTTCGCCGTGGTGCCGTACGACCTCGGAGGCGAACACCGGGCGGTCCGGCGTGCCCCTGCCGTGCCGGGGGGTGCCGGGGATGTCCTCGTGGGTGACGACGGCGCGGACGCCGGGCATCTCGCGCGCGTGGGTGGTGTCGATGGAGACGATGCGCGCGTGCGCGTGCGGGGAGCGCAGCACGGCGGCCCACAGCAGCCCCTCGGCCCACAGGTCGGCCGCGTAGGGGAAGGTGCCCTCGGTCTTGGCGCGGGCGTCGGCGTGCGGCAGCGAGGCGCCGAGGCCGTGCGGCAGCGGCTCGGCGTCGGCGGCGGGGGGCGCCGCGGTGGTGGTCGCGGTGGCGGCTTCGTTGCTCACGCCTGGCCTCCGTCCTGGCCGTACTGCTGGTCGTGCGGTCCTGGTGTGCCGAAGGTACCGGGGCGGTCGAAGAGCCCCGGTGACTCGAAGGCCGCCGGGTTGACGCCGCCGGCGCCCGGACCCGCCTGGTGCGGGATGCGCGCCGCGTCGGCGCCCGCGCCCTCGTCGCCCGCGGAGTGCGTCTCGCGCTCGGCGACGACCTCCTTGACGGCGTCCAGGACGCCCCGGTAGCCGGAGCAGCGGCACAGGTTGCCGCACAGGGCCTGGCGGGTCTCCAGCTCGGTCGGCGCCGGGTTGCCCTCAAGGAGGTCGTGCAGGGTCATCGCCATGCCGGGCACGCAGAAGCCGCACTGCACGGCTCCGCACCGGGCGAGCGCCCGCTGCACGTCGGAGGGCTGCCCGTCGGCGGCCAGGCCCTCCACGGTGCGCACCTCGCTGCCGGCCGCGGTGACGGCCGGGACCAGGCAGGAGGCCACCAGACGGCCGTCGACCTGCACGTTGCAGGCGCCGCACTCGCCCTGCGAGCAGCCGTCCTTGGCCCCGGCGAGGCCGAGCCGCTCGCGCAGGACGTACAGCAGGGACTCGCCGATCCAGGCGTCGGTGACGGGCCGGTCGGCGCCGTTGACCCGCAGGACGTAGGAGGCGAGGGGGTGGTCGTCGTGCGGCGGGAGGGCGGCGGGGTCGTCGCCGGGCGCGTCGTCCTGGTCCGGGACCGGGGCCTCGGCGGCCGCCGCGTCCGCGGGCGTCTCGTCCTCCGGCGCGGTCGCGGCGGTTCCGGCGCCGGCGTCCTCGTGCCCGCCGGACTCCTCCGCCCGGTCGGGCAGGTCCGCTGGGGCGTCCGGCACGCCGGCCGGGTCCGCGGCGGCCGGCGGCGCGGCCGTGTCCGCCGCTTCCGGGGCCTCGGGGGCCGCCCGGCGACCGGCGGGCCCGTCGTGCCCTTCCGGGCCCCCGGCGGGGCCCTCAGGGGCCCGCGCCGCCGGTGCCGGGTCGTAGGGCGGCGCGAACTCCGGCGCCCGGGAGGCGTCGTCGGGCCGGGGCGCGTAGTCCGTCTCCGGGGCCGCGTCAGCCGAGTGGGGCGCGAACTCCGGTGCCGGGGAGTCGGCGGGGCGGGGCGGGAACCCGGTCCCCGGGGAGGTGTCCGCGGTGTGGGGCGCGAACCCCGGCTGCGCGGAGGCGTCGGCGGGGCGGGGCGCGTAGTCCGTCCCGGGGGCCGCGTCGGCGGTGTGGGGCGCGGCGCCGGTATCCGGCTCGCCCCACGGCTGTCCGGCGGCCTCCGTGGCCCAGGGCGCGGGCGCGCCGCCGGGGAGGGTGGCCGGCGGGGTGCCGCCCCACTGTTCGACCAGCGAGGACGTGGTGAACTCGCCCGACTCCTCCGGGAGATCGCCGCCGGCGACCGGGATGGACCACTGTCCGGTGACGTCGTGACCGGGGGCGGGCGGCGGCGCCGCGGGCTCCTCGAAGGTCCACTGCTGGGTCGCGGCGGGCCGGTAGGTGAACCGGTCGTCAGGCCCCGGCTCCTGCGGCACCGCGTTCGGGTCGGGCCACCGGCCGCCGCCGTCGGGCGCGGGCCACGCGTCCGCGGAGCCGTCCGGGGGCGCCGCCGTTATCCGCGGCGGGACGTAGCCGTGGCCGGGCGCGGCCAGGGGGCTGTCGCCGGACAGCAGGGCGTCGATGCCGCCCTCGGGGAGCTTGACGAAGGCGGTGGCGCCGTCGTCGTAGTCGCCCTGGGGCAGCGGGTCCCAGCGGCCGCCGCTCTGCGGGGCGCCCTCTCCGTGCTGGTCGTCGGTCACGACAGCGCCCTCCCCAGTGCTCGTCGGGCCAGCGCGGCGACGGTGCGCCGCAGGTGCAGTACGGCGGGCGGCAGCGGGACAACGGTGCCGTCCGGCTCGGGGACCGAATCCGGGATGCAGGCCGCGGCGACGTACTCGCCGAAGGCGTTCAGCGCCTCCGGTACGAGCGCGCGGTCGTTGTCCCAGTCGATGAGCTGGGCGACCCACTGCTCGGCGTCCAGGGGGCGCAGCGGCATCGGCGCTATGGCGCCGACTGCGCAGCGCACCCCGCGCCGGGCCGGGTCGAGGACCACCGCCACCGAGGCCGCCGCCCGGCCGGGACCGGTGCGGCCGGTCGCCTTCAGGAAGACCTGCGGGGCGTGCAGCAGCGGCACGCGCACGTAGCCGATGAGTTCGCCGCCGCGCAGCATCTCCACGCCGGCCAGCAGGTGCGAGACCGGGATCTCCCGGCGGGCCCGGTCCGGGCCCGCGATGATCAGCGTCGCCTCCAGGGCGGCCAGCACCGGCAGCGCGTCGCCGGTGGGGGCGGCCGAGGCGATGTTGCCGCCCAGGGTGCCCGCGTTGCGGATGTGCGGCGGGCCGGCGGCGCGCGCGGCGGCGGCGAGCGCCGGGATCAGGGCCGCGAAGTCGGGGCGGCCCATGCGCGCGTGCGTGAGTCCCGCGCCGAGCAGCGCGTGTCCGTCCTGGTACTGCCAGCCGCGGATCTCGCTGATCCGTCCGAGGCCCACCAGGGCGGCGGGCCTGAGCTGGCCGGAGTTGACGGCGGCCATGAGGTCGGTGCCGCCCGCCACGGGGACGGCGGCCGGCATGGCGGTCAGCGCCGCCACGGCCTCGTCAAGTGTCGTGGGCAGCGTGACGGCCTGCCCCGCCTGCGGTGCGTGCGTGGTCAAACCGGCTGCCCCTTCCCGCTGCCCCACCTGGTCCCACCTGTGTGGCCGTACGGTACGTGCTCACAGGGCGGACGTGGCAACTCTGGCACATCTTCGCGGGTGCCGGACGCGGGGGTCCGCTAGGAGGCATTCGCCCACCTCACCGGGGACATGTTCCGTTTTCGAACGGCATCACCCGTGCGCGCCGATTGCCACTCTTCGGTGACTCCGCCGCGTTTTCCGTCATTCGTTCTACGCACACCGGTTCCGCCGGGCACGGGCGGGCGGAACGCGCCGGCTAGCGGTTCGGGGGCGGCCCCTCGATCGGGCGGCCGGGGACGCCGGGGCGCCGCTGCCACGGCCGGGGCCCGGTGGGCGGCCGGTAGCCGACGCCGAGGGCGTCAAGTCGCCGGTAGTGGGCGGCCATACGGCGTTCGAAGGCCGCGAAGTCCCGGTCCGCCGGGGCGGGCAGCCGGCTCCAGGCGACCTCGGCGAGGGCGGCGAGCCTGGGGAAGGCCTGGTAGTCCACGCGCGCGGTGTCCTCCATCACCTCGGTCCACAGGTTGGCCTGTGTGCCCAGCACGTGCCGGGCCTGCTCGCCGGTGAGTTCGGCCGGCACCGGCTCGAACCGGTAGACGTCCTCCAGGGTGCGCACGAAGCCGATCGGCACGGGTTCGTCGTCCCCGGGAGCCTGCCGGTGGTCCAGGTAGACGTACTGCTCGGGGCACATGACGACGTCGTGCCCGGCCCGCGCTGCGGCGACCCCGCCGCCGTAGCCGCGCCAGGAGGACACCGCCGCCCCGGGCGCGAGTCCGCCCTCCAGGATCTCGTCCCAGCCGATGAGGCGGCGCCCGCGCTCGGCGAGCCAGGCGCCGAAGTGGCCGATGAACCAGGCCTGCAGCTCGTCCTCGCCGGCGAGCCCGAGGTCCGCGATCCGCGCCTTCGCGGCCGGCGACAGGCGCCACTGGTCCTTGCGGCACTCGTCGCCGCCGACGTGCACGAACTCGGAGGGGAACAGTTCCAGTACTTCCTCGAACACCCCTTCGTAGAACCTGAGGGTGGCGTCGCCGGGCGACAGCACGTTGGCGGAGATGCCCCAGTCGTCCCAGACGGTGAGGGCGGAGGTGTCCACGACGTCGGCGTTGCCGAGTTCCGGGTACGCGGCGATGGCGGCCTGCGAGTGGCCCGGCACGTCGATCTCCGGGACCACGGTGATGTGCCGTTCGGCGGCGTAGGCGACGATCTCCCGGATGTCGTCCTGGGTGTAGTGACCGCCGTGCGGCTTCTCCTCCCACAGCGGTGAGGCGCGGTGGCCGAATCTCGTCCGCGCCCGCCAGGAGGCGACCTCGGTCAGCCGCGGATACCGCTCGATCTCGATGCGCCAGCCCTGATCGTCCGTCAGGTGGAAGTGGAAGACGTTGAGTTTGTGCGCGGCCATCAGGTCCAGGTACCGCAGCACGCCCTCCTTGGGCATGAAGTGCCGGGCGACGTCCAGCATGAGGCCGCGCCAGCCGAACCGCGGGGCGTCCTCGACGGTGAGCCGGGGCAGTTCCCACTCCCGGCCGGGGCGCAGCGGCGCGCGGCGGAACGCGTCGGGTCCGAGCAGTTGCCGGAAGGTCTGCGCGCCCCAGAAGACGCCCGCGGCACTGCCGCCCTGAATGCGGGCCGGGCGGCCGTCGGTGACGAGGCGGTAGCCCTCGGGGGGCAGGTCCGCCTCGATGCTCAGCACGAGGCGGTCGTCCCGGCCGTCCGCCTCCGGCAGCGGCAGGCCGGTCGCCGCGCCGACGGTGGCCCGCAGCCACCGGGCGACGCCCTCCGTGCCGGGCCGCGCCTCCAGCGCCGTGCCGGCGCCGATGCTCGTGCGCCCGGCGGTGTCCGGTGAACAGTGCGCCGGAGCCGGTATCAGGTCCGCCATGTCAGTCACATCGGTCCTCGACGAAGGGATGCGTTCCCGCCCGGGCACCGCGTCGCGGCACGACGTGTACTTCGCGGTGGTGCGGCACCGAGGAGGCTATGGCCGCGCGAACGCGCCGACAAGAGGTCTGGACCAGTTGGCGGCCGAAAAGCACAAAGACCCCCGGGTCCGCGCCGGTGGCGCGTCCCGGGGGCCCGGAAGCCTTCAGGCGGTCGGCGGGCGGGCGCCTACTTGTCGCCGCCCTTGTCGTCGCCGCCGCTGCCCATGGACTCGTAGATCTCCTTGCACATGGGGCACACGGGGTACTTCTTCGGGTCGCGGCCCGGTACCCACACCTTGCCGCACAGCGCCACGACGGGGGTGCCGTCGAGGGCGCTCGCCATGATCTTGTCCTTCTGGACGTAGTGGGCGAAGCGCTCGTGGTCGCCGTCGCCGTGGGACACCTGTGGCGTCGGCTCTACGAGGGTCCCCGTACCAGTCCCGCGCTCGGGCTCGAGAGTGCTCATATCGCAAGGGTACTGAAGGCCGGGGGGATCAGTTGAGCGAAGGGTCGTCGGGATACGTGGCGACCATCGCCAGCTCGTTGCGCTGGCGGCGCAGCACCTCGCGCCAGAGGGTCTCCGGCGCCGGGCAGGACACGTCACCCGGCTCGGACTCCACGACGTACCAGGCGCCCTCCACCAGTTCGTCCTCGAGCTGACCGGGTCCCCAGCCGGCGTAACCGGCGAAGATCCGCAGGGAGCCGACGGCCGGGGCGAGCAGCTCCGGCGGGGCCTCCAGGTCGACCAGTCCGATCGCGCCGTGCACCCGCCGCCAGCCGAGCGGGGCGCTGTCCCCGTTCGCGCCGCCCGGGATGACCGCGACGCCGAGCGCCGAGTCCAGTGAGACCGGGCCGCCCTGGAAGACCACTTGGGGCTCGCCCGCCAGATCGGCCCAGCCCTCCAGGATGTCGCCGACGTCCACCGGGGTGGGGCGGTTGAGGACGACACCGAGGGAGCCCTCCTCGTCGTGGTCGAGAAGGAGCACGACCGCACGGTCGAAGTTCGGGTCCGCCAGGGCGGGGGTTGCCACGAGCAGCCGCCCTGTGAGCGAGGACACCTCGGTCATGCCAGACATGATCCCGCATCTTGCCCCGCCGTGGGGAGCCAATCGGAGTGCGCGGGTGAACGCGACTCAGAAGCGGTCGGGGCGCGCCCGCGCCGGTGACCCCGTGTGCCCGGCGGTGAACCGTTCGTGTTGTGACACAGCTATGACGCCGCTGCGCGGTACTTGGGCTTACAGGACGGGGGTAGGAGGCGATTACCCTGTCTCTCCGGCCCCCGCGCAAAGTGATCGGCCGGCCCCTGCCCGACTCATCGGAACGCGAGTTACATGACCGTCAACGACGATGTCCTGCTTGTCCACGGCGGAACCCCGCTGGAGGGCGAGATCCGTGTCCGCGGTGCGAAGAACCTCGTACCGAAGGCCATGGTCGCCGCCCTCCTGGGCAGTGCGCCGAGTCGACTGCGCAACGTACCGGACATCCGTGACGTGCGCGTCGTGCGCGGCCTGCTGCAGCTGCACGGGGTCACCGTCCGCCCGGGTGAGGAGCCCG
This sequence comes from Streptomyces sp. NPDC056580, assembly GCF_042793175.1. Taxonomy (NCBI): domain Bacteria; kingdom Bacillati; phylum Actinomycetota; class Actinomycetes; order Kitasatosporales; family Streptomycetaceae; genus Streptomyces; species Streptomyces sp. NPDC056580. Next base: position 241,642 of record NZ_JBHTVE010000011.1, read on the forward strand.
GTGAGCTGGTGCTCGACCCGACGCACGTGGAGAGCGCGAACGTCGCCGACATCGATGCCCACGCGGGTTCCAGCCGTATCCCGATCCTCTTCTGCGGCCCGCTGCTGCACCGTCTGGGCCACGCGTTCATCCCGGGCCTCGGCGGCTGCGACATCGGCGGCCGGCCCATCGACTTCCACTTCGACGTGCTGCGGCAGTTCGGCGCGACCATCGAGAAGCGGGCCGACGGGCAGTACCTGGAGGCGCCGCAGCGGCTGCGCGGCACGAAGATCCGGCTGCCGTACCCGTCCGTCGGCGCGACGGAGCAGGTGCTGCTGACGGCGGTGCTGGCCGAGGGCGTCACGGAGCTGTCCAACGCGGCCGTCGAGCCGGAGATCGAGGACCTCATCTGCGTGCTGCAGAAGATGGGCGCGATCATCGCGATGGACACCGACCGCACGATCCGCATCACCGGTGTGGACAAGCTCGGCGGCTACACCCACCACGCCCTGTCGGACCGCCTGGAGGCGGCCTCCTGGGCGTCGGCGGCGCTGGCGACCAACGGCAACATCTACGTCCGCGGCGCCCAGCAGCGCTCGATGATGACGTTCCTGAACACCTACCGCAAGGTCGGCGGCGCCTTCGAGATCGACGACGAGGGCATCCGCTTCTGGCACCCCGGCGGGCAGCTCAAGTCCATCGCGCTGGAGACGGACGTGCACCCGGGCTTCCAGACCGACTGGCAGCAGCCGCTGGTGGTCGCCCTGACCCAGGCGACGGGCCTGTCCATCATCCACGAGACGGTGTACGAGTCCCGGCTCGGCTTCACCTCGGCGCTGAACCAGATGGGCGCCCACATCCAGCTCTACCGCGAGTGCCTGGGCGGCTCCGACTGCCGCTTCGGCCAGCGCAACTTCCTGCACTCGGCGGTCGTCTCCGGGCCGACGAAGCTGCAGGGCGCCGACCTGGTCATCCCCGACCTGCGGGGCGGCTTCTCGTACCTCATCGCGGCCCTGGCCGCCGAGGGCACCTCCCGTGTCCACGGCATCGAACTGATCAACCGCGGCTACGAGAACTTCATGGAGAAGCTCGTGGAGCTGGGCGCGAAGGTCGAGCTGCCGGGCAAGGCGCTCGGCTAGCCGGAACACGCCGAAAGGGCGGCCCCCCTCGGGATGAGGGGGGCCGCCCTTTTCGACGCCTTCGGCCGAGGCGCCCCCCAGGGGCGCGGGGAACTGCGCGACCAGCCGCAGCGAACCCGCGGTCACCCGCGGCGCTGCGTCAGAACGGCGCTGAAGTCACCCGGCGCCACCGAGCGGAGCGCTTGCGCTTACTTGCCCTTGGCCGCTTCCTTGAGCTTGGAGCCCGCGGAGACCTTCACGCTGTAGCCGGCCGGGATGTTGATGGGCTCGCCGGTCTGCGGGTTGCGCGCGGTGCGAGCGGCACGGTGGGTGCGCTCGAAGGTCAGGAAGCCGGGGATGGTGACCTTCTCGTCGCCCTTGGAGACGATGTCGCCGACGACCTCGGCGAACGCGGCCAGAACGGCGTCGGCGTCCTTGCGGGTCACCTCGGCGCGGTCGGCCAGCGCGGCCACCAGCTCACTGCGGTTCATGTTGTTACTCCCGTGTTCTTCTTGCCGTTGAGGCGTGAGGTGAGATCGATGCCGATGCGCTCGCGCCCAAAGACGCATCCTGCCCCTACCTGCGGCGGTAATGCCAATCCGGCACCCGTAGGAGTCGTGAGAACACCCTAGGGAGTCACACGAAAAGCGCCTGCTCGGCCGTCACCCTAGAGGGCGTCCGCCAGTGGGAGGTTCCACGACGCGCCGGTGCGGGGGCTGCCGTGTCGATCCTCACAGCCCCTGCACCATACGGTACGGCGGCTACGACGCCGTGCCCACCGCCCTGGCGGCCTCGCGCACCGCGCCCGCCACCGCGCCCGCGACCTTGTCGTTGAAGACGCTCGGGACGATGTAGTTCGGGTTCAGCTCGTCCTCGGTCACCACGTCGGCGAGCGCCTTCGCGGCGGCGAGCATCATCTCGGTGTTGACGGTACGGGACTGGGCGTCCAGCAGGCCGCGGAAGACACCCGGGAAGACCAGCACGTTGTTGATCTGGTTCGGGAAGTCGGAGCGGCCGGTGGCCACCACGGCGGCCGTCTGGCGGGCGATCGCCGGGTCGACCTCGGGGTCGGGGTTCGCGAGCGCGAAGACGATGGCGCCGTCGGCCATGGCGGCCACGTCGTCGCCGTCCAGGACGTTCGGGGCCGAGACGCCGATGAAGACGTCGGCGCCGCGCACGGCCTCCTTCAGGGTGCCGGTGAGGTTCTCCGGGTTGGTGTTGTCCGCGATCCAGCGCAGCGGGGAGTCGGCCGGGGCGTCCACCAGGTCCTCGCGGCCGGAGTGGACGACACCGCGGATGTCGGCCACCACGGCGTTCTTCACGCCGGCGGCGATCAGCAGCTTGAGGATGGCGGTGCCGGCCGCGCCGGCCCCGGACATCACGACCCGGATGTTCTCGATCGCCTTCCCGGTGCAGCGCAGCGCGTTGGTCAGGGCGGCGAGGACGACGATCGCGGTGCCGTGCTGGTCGTCGTGGAAGACCGGGATGTCGAGGGCCTCGCGCAGCCGGGCCTCGATCTCGAAGCAGCGGGGGGCGGAGATGTCCTCGAGGTTGATGCCGGCGAACCCGGGGGCGATCGCCTTGACGATCTCGACGATGGCGTCGGTGTCCTGGGTGTCCAGGCAGATCGGCCAGGCGTCGATGCCGGCGAAGCGCTTGAAGAGGGCCGCCTTGCCCTCCATGACGGGCAGCGCGGCCTTCGGGCCGATGTTGCCCAGGCCCAGCACGGCGGAACCGTCCGTCACGACAGCAACGGAGTTGCGCTTGATGGTGAGGCGGCGGGCGTCCTCGGGGTTCTCGGCGATCGCCATGCAGACCCGGGCCACGCCGGGCGTGTAGACCATCGACAGGTCGTCACGGTTGCGGATGGGGTGCTTGGACGCCATCTCGATCTTGCCGCCGAGGTGCATCAGGAACGTACGGTCGGAGACCTTGCCGAGGGTGACGCCCTCGATGCCCCGGAGCTTGCCCACGATCTCGTCGGCGTGGGCCGTCGAGGTGGCGGCGATGGTGACGTCGATGCGGAGTTTCTCGTGGCCGGACGCGGTGACGTCGAGGCCGGTGACCGAGCCTCCGGAGGACTCCACGGCGGTGGTGAGCTGCGAGACGGCGGTTCCGCTCGCGGGCACCTCCAGCCGGATGGTCATCGAGTAGGAGACGCTGGGCGCCGTTGCCATGGCCGACTTCCTCTGCTTTCACCGTGTCGCGAGTTGTGCCGTCCGATCGTCGCACCTACCCCTGAGTACGTGGTAGTCGCCCCGGATTGCGGACGTTGTGTTCATGACGGCACGTCTTTTCGGAAAACAACTTCCACAATACGAGAGGTGATCGACCAAAGAAAGAGGCCCACGTCACATCGGACGTGGGCCTCTCACGTTGATGACACCGACCCGCCATGCTCGCCTCGCGGCAAGTGGTCCCTCTGAGGGACGAAGGTTGGGCCCGGGGGCTTGGATCGGGCCGGTGCCACGTCAAGGCTAACAAACAGATGCCGGAGGCCATTCCCGGCGCGGGGACTTCGTCGAAATCAGTCCCTGAGCAGGTCCGGGACGCCCGCCGCGTCCGGCTCGTCGCGCTCGCCGGAGACCACCGTGAGCTGCTGGGTGGCCCGGGTCAGCGCGACGTACAGCACGCGCAGGCCGGCCGGCGACTCGTCGGCGATCTCCGCCGGTGAGACGACCACCGTGGCGTCGTACTCCAGGCCCTTGGCCTCCAGGCTGCCGAGCGCCACCACCCGGTCGCCGAGCCCGGCCAGCCAGCGGCGGGCCTCCTCGCGCCGGTTCATGGCGACGACCACCCCGACCGTGCCGTCCACCAGGCCGAGCAGTCGCTCGGCCTCCGTGCGGACGGTCCTCTCCAGGGCGTCGCGCGCGCCCGCGCCGGATCCGTCGCCCACCGTCACGAAGCGCGGCTCGACCCCGGTGGACCGCACCGCGGAGGGCGCCTCGGAGCCGGGCATGGCGAGGGCCAGCACCTTGGCGGCCAGCTCCGCGATCTCGGCGGGGTTGCGGTAGTTGACGGTGAGCTGGAAGCGGCGCCGGGGACGGGTGCCGAGCGCCTCGTCGCGGGCCTGCCCGGCCTCGTCCGGGTCGGACCAGGAGGACTGCGCGGGGTCGCCGACGACCGTCCAGGTGGCGTGCCGGCCCCGGCGGCCCACCATGCGCCACTGCATCGGCGTGAGGTCCTGGGCCTCGTCCACGATGACGTGGGCGTACTCGGTGCGCTCCTGGGCCAGGCGCTCGGCCCGCTCCCGCTGGGTCTCCTCGCGCACCGGCATCAGCTCGTCCAGACCGGTCAGGTGGTCCAGCGGGTCGAGGTCGCGCTTCTTGCGCGGCCGGGCCGGGGCGCCGAGGATCGCCTGCAGCTCGTCCAGCATGGCGATGTCGTGCACCGAGCAGCCCTCACGGCGCAGGGAGCGGGCGACCTTGCGGACCTCGCCGGGGTTGAGGATCCGGCGCGCCCAGCGGCCGAGCCGCCGCTCGTCCGCCATGGCGTCGAGGACGCCCCTCGGGGTCAGCTCCGGCCACCAGGCGTCGAGGAAGGCGATGAAAGGGTCCTCGCCGGCCACGTCCTCGTCGAAGGAGGACCGCAGCTCGGCGGCCAGCTCGGGGTCGGTGTGCCGGCCGGCCGCGCCGGACCTGGCCCACAGCGCGTCCAGGAGCAGCTTGCGGGCGCGCGGGCGCAGCAGGTTGACCGGCGCGGTGCCGCCGAGGGCGGTGCGGCGGATGTCCGCCAGTTCGCCGGCCTCCAGTTCGAGGCGGCGCCCGAAGGCCACGACCCGCAGCCGCTCCGGCGAATCCTTCAGCTCCAGCGCGCCGCGGGCGGCCTTCCGCAGCACCTTCAGCATGCGGTACGAGCCCTTGGCGCGGGCCACGGACGGGGAGTCGTACAGCGTGGCCTCGGCGCCGTCGACGAGCGAGCCGATGGCGCGGATCGCGACCTGGCCCTCCTCGCCGAGCGAGGGCAGCACGCCCTCGGTGTAGGCCACCAGCAGCGGGGTCGGCGAGACGATCAGGATGCCGCCCGCGTAGCGTCTGCGGTCCTGGTAGAGCAGGTAGGCGGCGCGGTGCAGGGCGACCGCGGTCTTGCCGGTGCCGGGGCCGCCCTCGACGTAGGTGACGGAGGCGGCGGGGGCGCGGATGACCAGGTCCTGCTCGGCCTGGATGGAGGAGACGATGTCCCGCATCGTGTGACTGCGGGCCTGGCCCAGGGCGGCCATCAGGGCGCCGTCGCCGATGACGGGCAGTTGCCGCCCGTCGAGGAACGCCCGCAGCTCGGGGCGCATCAGGTCGTCCTCGACCCCGAGGACCCGGCGGCCCTTGGAGCGGATGACCCGGCGGCGCACGACCCGGCCGGGGTCCCGGGGGGTGGACCGGTAGAAGGGGGCGGCGGCCGGGGCCCGCCAGTCGATGACCAGCGGGGCGTAGTCCGCGTCGAGCACGCCGATCCGCCCGATGTGCAGGGTCTCGGCGATGTCGGCGGTGCCGTCGGGCCGGACCGCGCCCTCGGCCGGTTCGACCGCGGTGTAGGCGCCGTCGGGGCCCTTCTTGCCGTCCTTGCCGGACAGCAGGTCGATCCGCCCGAAGAGGAAGTCCTCGAACTCGTTGTTGAGCCGGTTCAGGTGGATGCCGGCCCGGAACACCTGGGCGTCCCGTTCGGCCAGTGCGCCCGGCGTGCCGACCTGGCCGCGCTTGGCCGCGTCGTTCATCAGGAACTCGGCCTCGTGGATCTTCTCCTCGAGACGCCGGTACACCCGGTCGAGATGTTCCTGCTCGACGCTGATCTCCCGGTCACGAACGGAATCCTGAGCGTCGTGTACCGAGCCGACCGCGGACTGCTGAACCTGAGCGGCCACCGGGCCCCCTTCTGACGTGCTGGGCAGCCGTCAACCGTACGCGAAGGGGACCCGGCAAGGCTACGTGACTACGCGTCCCGCCCGGGCGGGACTACGCATCCACCTGCACGAGCTTCTTGCCGTCGAAGGTGGTCACCTCGAAGTAATCGATCTCGTCGGGCTTCAGCGCGGTGCCGCCGCCGATGTACAGCGGCTTGCGGGACTCCGGGGTCTTGGCGTCCGGGATGCCGTAGCCCCACTTGGGCACGGACCAGGACCCCAGGGTCTGGCGGTCGCCGTTGCTGCTGACGGCGACCAGCGAGCACTTCAGCGGCCCCTTGACGCCCTTGAGCTCGAGGACGGCCGAGGTGCCCCAGTCCTTCTCGCCCATGGCGACGGTCGCGCTGGCGCCCGTGGTGCTGTCGCTGCCGCTGTGCTTGTCCGGAAGCTGGTCGAACGTCGTCTGCGCGGTGGCGGCCAGGGGCTTGGCCGTCTGCCCCGGGTCGCCGCCGTTGCCCGCCATGACGGCCACCGGGCCGCCGATGATCAGCGCGGCGGCGGCCGCGACCAGGTAGAAGCCCTTGCGCCGCTTACGCGCACGCCGTTCGGAGACCTCGTCGACCAGCTTCTCCACCAGTCGCGGGCTAGGCCTGGCGGACAGCGACTCGCCGATCGCCGGGGTGCTGCCGGAACCCGGCAGGTCCGCCAGCGCGGCCAGCATCGGCTCCATGCCGGCCAGCTCGTCCAGCTGCTGGGCGCACCACTCGCAGGTGGCGAGGTGCGCCTCGAAAGCGGTCGCCTCGGCGTCGTCGAGGAGCCCGAGGGCGTAGGCGCCCACGGTCTCGTGCTCGCTCGGCACCGAAGATCCCTGACTGGGGCTCATGGGTCCAGAAATACCCGGACCACCCGGGCCGAATCCTTGCATTCCCCCGTATCCGCTGCTCATCACGCCGTCACCCCCCGCTCCTCCAGTGCCAGCTTCATCGACCGCAGGGCGTAGAACACCCGGGAGCGCACCGTGCCGCTCGGGATTCCCAGCGTCTGGGCCGCCTCATTGACCGTACGCCCCTTGAAGTACGTCTCGACGAGGACCTCCCGGTGCGCCGGGGTCAGGTCGTCGAGCGCGTCCGACAGCGTCATCAGCCACAGCGCCTTGTCGATCTCGTCCTCCGCGGGGATGACCTCCAGCGGCGACGGATCGACCTCCTGCGGCCGGGCCTGCCGGCTGCGGTGGCCGTCGATGACGATGCGGCGCGCGACCGTCACCAGCCAGGGGCGTACCGAACCGGTCGCCCGATTGAGCTGACCGGCGTTCTTCCAGGCACGGATGAGCGTCTCCTGCACGACGTCCTCGGCGCGCTGCCGGTCTCCGGCGACCAGCCTGAGGACATAGGCGAGCAGGGGTCCGGCGTGTTCGCGGTACAGCGCACGCATCAGCTCCTCGTCGGGTTCCGAGGGCTGTGAGGACATGCGATGTCGGGCCCTCGATGCACGTTCATTGGCCACGGCCGCATCCTTGCGCACGCCCACCTCCGGTGTCCGGGGGTTCCCCCAGTCGGTCGCTCGCCCACCGGTACGGACAGCGGCGGCCCGCTGTTCAAAGTGAGGTGACAGTTTTCCTGGAGGCGGCCGCCGGATGGGGACATGCGCACACATTCCCACCGCGTGGTGTTTACATTTCCGGCACATCACCGCGGCGGCCTCGCTGCCCGGGTGCGCGGATCCCCAAACCGGATGTTGCGCAAATCACTTGGCGCGCGGCAAGGGCGTTCGCCGCCGCTTCCCGGCAGAAGGGACGTACCGGGCGGTCAGGTTCGCGCGAGGGCCGCCCGCCGCCGGTGCCGGGCGACCCGCTCCCGGTTGCCGCACACCTCGCTCGAGCACCAGCGCCGCCGGTGCCCGCGGGAGGTGTCCAGGTACACCAGGGGGCAGTTGTCGCCCTCGCACTCGCGGACCGCGGCCCGCGCCACGGGGTCGGTGAGCAGTTCCACGGCGTCCCGCGCGACGAGCGCCAGCAGTCCCGCGCACTCGGGCGCCCGGGCCAGCTCCCGCACCAGCGCGCCGTCCGGGCCGCGCACCGCGCGCGGGGCCGGCGGCGCGGCGCGGGCGGCCTCGTTGAGCCGGCCGAGCGCGCGGTCGTACGGCCGCCGGTCCGCCGGGCCACTGCCACCGCCGCTGCCACTGCCACTGCCACTGCCACCGCCGCTGCCGCTGCCGCTGCCGCGCAGCAACTGCTGCACGTCCGCGCGCAGTTCCCGGAACCGCGCCGGCCAGGAGGCGTCGGCGTGCCCCAGCGGGGTGCCGGGCGGCACCAGCCCGGCGGCGGCGATCCAGGCGCGCAACGGCTCGACCGCGCCCAGCCGTTCGGCCGGATGCGCGGTCGCGAGGAGGTCCAGGCAGATCCGACCGGCGTCGAACCGCGGCTCGTTCGGGGCCGGGGCCGTACTCAGCGTCATGTGCCTGCCACCGCCTAGGACAGGGGGACCGTTGTGTCGCTCCCTTTCACAGTGCCCGCGCCGCCCGGCGCGGGGAAGCCTTCGGACGGTCTTCGCGGCGGCTTCCCGGCGGATCCGCGCGGCGGCCCGCGGCTCAGGCGTCCGCGTACTTCGAGTCCGCGGCCGGGTCCAAGGCCAGCCGGTAGCCCCGCTTGACCACCGTCTGGATCAGCTTGGGCGTGCCGAGGGCCGTGCGCAGCCGGGCCATCGCGGTCTCCACCGCGTGTTCGTCGCGCCCCGCGCCCGGCAGCGCCCGCAGCAGCTCGGCGCGGGCCACCACCCAGCCCGGCCGCCGCGCCAGCGCCCGCAGCAGCGCCATGCCGGCCGGCGGCACCGGCCTCAGCTCCCCGTCCACCAGCACCGCGTGGCCGCGGATCGCCACCTGGTGCCCGGCGACCGGCAGCGTCCGTGCCCGCGCGGGCAGTTCCTGGCACAGGAGCTGTACGAGCGGCCCGAGCCGGAACCGCTCCGGCTGCACCGTGTCCACGCCCCGGGCCTGCAAGGGCAGCGCGGTCACCGGGCCCACGCAGGCGGGCAGCACGTCATGGCCGAGCGCGGCCAGCACCTCACCGAGCAGCCCGCGCTCCTCGGCCCGCGACAGCAGCGACGCGGCGGCGGGCGCGCTGGTGAAGGTGAGCGCGTCCACCGCGCGGGCCACGACGGCGTCCAGCAGGCGGTCGACGGGCCCGAGGTCCTCCGGCGGCATCCACCGGTACACCGGCACCGGGACGACCTCCGCTCCCCCGGCCCGCAGCGCCTCCACGAAACCCGGCAGCGGCTCGCCGTGCAGCTGTACGGCGATCCGGCGCCCGTCGACGCCCTCCTCCAGCAGCCGGTCGAGCACCTCGGCCATGGACTCGCTGGACGGCGACCACGACTCGGTCAGCCCGGCCGCCCGTACGGCCCCCTTGACCTTGGGCCCGCGGGCCAGCAGCTCGACACCGCGGAAGCGTTCGAGCAGCGCCTCCCCGAGCCCCCATCCGTCGGCGGCCTCGATCCAGCCCCGGAAGCCGATCGCGGTGGTGGCCACCACGACGTCCGGCACCTGGCCGAGCAGCTCCTTGGTGGAGTCGAGCAGTTCGCCGTCGTCGGCGAGCGGCACGATGCGCAGGGCGGGCGCGTGCAGCACGGCGGCGCCGCGCCGCTGGAGCAGCGCGCCCAGTTCCTCGGCACGGCGCGCGGCGGTGACGCCCACGGTGAACCCGGCGAGGGGTCCCGGTTCGGGGTGCTGCTGTTCGTCGTCCATGGCTCTCCTAGCTGACCCGCATGCCGAAGGAGCCTGTCAACGGCGCGTGACAGGCTCGGTTCGGCTCGATGTCCGCGGTGTTACGTCACACCTCGGCGTAGCTGAGCTGCGGCTTCGTCTCGGCGGTGAGGGTGGATACGGCCCGGGTGGCCGGACGGCGAAGGTATACGGCGCGGGTCACCGCGAAGCAGACGCCGTAGAAGACGAGGAAGGCGACGAAGGCGCCGGTGCCGGAGCCGTAGGACAGGAAGGACTGCCGGAAGGCCAGGTTGATGCCGACGCCGCCGAGCGCGCCGACGGCCCCGATGAGCCCCATCGAGGCCCCGGACAGCCGCCGTCCACGGGCCGCGGCCGCCTCGCCCGTGAGCCCTCCGGCGAGGGCCTTGGCCTGGAAGATCCCGGGGATCATCTTGTACGTCGACCCGTTGCCGAGCCCGCTGAGCACGAACAGCACCACGAAGACCGGCACGAACAGCGCCAGCGACTTCGCCATGCTCGCCACGACCAGGACGGCGGTGGCGGCGGCCATGCCGACGTAGTTCCACAGGGTGATCCGCGCCCCGCCGTACCGGTCGGCGAGGCGCCCGCCGACGGGCCGGACCAGGGAGCCGAGCAGCGGGCCGATGAAGGTGAGGTACGCGGCCTGCAGCGGGGTGCGCCCGAACTGGTTGGTCAGCACCTGCCCGAAGGCGAAGCTGTAGCCGATGAACGAGCCGAAGGTGCCGACGTAGAGGAAGGACATGATCCAGGTGTGGCGGTCCTTCGCGGCGTCCAGGGCGGCGCCGGTGTCGTTCTTCACCGAGGCGAGGTTGTCCATGAACAGCGCGGCGAGGACGGCGGCGGCGACGATCAGCGGGATGTAGATGCCGAGCAGCACCCGCGGCCCGCCGCCCGCCCCGATGATGGCGAGGGCGATGAGCTGGATGACCGGCACGCCGATGTTGCCGCCCCCGGCGTTCAGGCCGAGCGCCCACCCCTTGCGGCGCAGCGGGAAGAAGGCGTTGATGTTGGTCATGGAGGAGGCGAAGTTGCCGCCGCCGATGCCGGCCAGCAGTCCGACCAGCAGGAAGGTGGAGAAGGACGTCCCCGGTTCCATCACCGCGAAGGCGGCGGCCGAGGGGACGAGCAGCAGGCTCGCCGAGATGATCGTCCAGTTCCGCCCGCCGAAGACCGCGACGGCGAAGGTGTACGGCACCCGCGCCACCGCGCCGACCAGGGTGACGGCGGAGGTGAGCAGGAACTTGTCGGCGGGGGTGAGTCCGTACTCGGGCCCCATGAAGAGCACGAGCACGGACCACAGGGTCCAGACCGAGAACCCGATGTGCTCCGCGAGCACCGAGAACCACAGGTTCCGCCGGGCGACCCGTTCGCCGGTCGCCTGCCAGAACCCCTCGTCCTCGGGGTCCCAGCGTTCGATCCAGCGACCGCTGCGACGGATTGGGGCCGGACCTGTCATGACGCCTCCACGGTGCTCCGGGACTCGGTGGTTCGCGGTGATGAGTCCCGAAGGTAGGGAGGACGCGTTTCCTGGCTGTGGCCGTGGGTGACCGGCAGGGAACTTCGCTCTCACTCGCCCGGCGCGGGGGCCGTGAGGGCGCCTGCGCCGGGCCGTGCGGGCGCCGGTGCGGCCCGGCCGCCGGTCACAGGCCGGTCAGGTCCGGTGCGCCGCGTCGCGCGGCCGCCGGCGCCTGGGCGCCGAGCCGTCCGGCCACAGGCGCGGTCTGCGCTTGGCGGCGAGGTCCTCCACCCAGCCGAACCAGACGATGCAGCTCGCGATGAACATCCAGGTGATCGCCAGGACCGGCCAGGGGCTCTCCAGCAGCCACGAGAAGTGCAGGTACATCATGTCGAACTGCCACAACTGGTCCCACAGGGTGGCGGCGACGAGGATGCACAGGTTGTGCCAGAGGTAGATCGTCACCGCTCTGGAGTTGAGCAGGGTGATCAACCGGTCGAAGGGGCGCAGCCAGCGCGGCCACTCCGTCCAGGACGGGCTGACGTGCAGGAGCAGCAGCACGGTGGCGAAGGACCAGAGGGACTGCGCGAACGGGATGTCGTCCAGGTCGTGTCCCTGTCTGAAGCCGTGCGTCAGGGCGTACCACAGGCCCAGGAGCGCGATGGCCGGGGCCACGGAGGGGACCATGTAGCGCGGAACGCGCTTCAGGACGCCTTCCTGGTGCGCCATTCCCAGGATCCAGCAGGCGCCGAAGGTGCTGAAGTCGGTGAGGGCCGAGGGGATGCGCTCACCGGGCAGGTCGAGGTAGCCGAACTCGAAGGCCGCGGAGAGCGCGATCGGCGACAGGATGGTCGCCCAGGGCAGCGCCCGCAACGCTTTCAGCAGGAACGGGGACAGCAGGACGTACCAGAGGTAGGCGCGGATGTACCAGAGCGGCCCGGCCAGTTCGGATCCCCAGTCCTCCCCGAGGATGCCGTGGATGCCGCGCAGGCCCTCGGCGTAGGGCGGGTCGCTCACCGGCAGGATCCAGAAGCCGAGGTGCAGCCACCACCAGCCGGGGTGGCCGTCGTCGCCCGGGCTCCAGCCCTGCAGCACCATGCCGGTCACGCCGATGGCGCCGAGCAGCCACAGCGGCGGCAGGAGACGGCGCAGGCGGCTGCGGACGACCTGCACCGCCGGGCGCTTGAGCGAGCGGGCCATGAGGTTGCCCGCCAGGGCGAACATCACGCCCATGGACGGGAACACGACCGGCAGCCAGGCCCAGCCCATCAAGTGGTAGAAGACGACCCGGAAGAGCGCGACCCCGCGCAGCAGGTCGAAGTACCGGTCGCGCACCGGGGCGCGCCGCTGCTGCCCGGGCTCGGCGGGCGGGGCCGGCTCGTCCGTGGCCGACGGGAGGGTGGGTACGGTCACGTGCTGGGCTTCCTGGGTCGTCGTCGGGAGCGGTGCCGGCGGTGCGGGCGGAGGGGCCGCGGCCCACGGGTGCCGTGTGGCGAGAGGCTCGTGGGCGGGCCCCGGCGGCTGGGCGCCCGGCCGCGGTCCGAGGTCGAAGGGGGGCGTCGTCATCGGGCCGGCCTCCCGCCCGTCACCGGCGGGCCGGGAGCGGACACGGTCGGCGGGGCCGACACGCCGCCCTTGCGCCGCAGCTTCTGCCAGCGCAGGCGGCCGCCGGTGAGCGCCGTGATCCAGGACTGGAGCAGCACGACGTACATGAGCTGGCGGTAGAGGATCTGCTGCAGGGGCAGCGAGACCAGTGGCGTCAGGGGTTCGCGGTCGAGGACGAAGGCGTACGCCGCGCAGGCCGCCTGGACGGCGAGGACGCCGAACCAGGCCCCGATCGTCTTCTCGGTGGGCCCGAAGACGAGGCCGTAGACGAGGAAGACGTCGATCAGCGGGGCCAGCAGCGGGGCCACGACCATGAACAGGGACACCAGGGGCAGGCCGACCCGGCCGAACCGCCCGGAAGGACCCCGTTCGACGACGGCGCGGCGGTGCTTCCAGATCGCCTGCATGGTGCCGTACGACCAGCGGTAGCGCTGGGACCACAGCTGCTGGACGGACTCCGGGGCCTCGGTCCAGGCCCGGGCCTTCTCGGCGTACACCACGTGCCAGCCGTCGCGGTGCATCGCCATGGTGATGTCGGTGTCCTCGGCGAGGGTGTCGTCGCTCATGCCGCCGACCCGTTCCAGCGCCGAGCGGCGGAAGGCGCCGACCGCGCCCGGGATCGTCGGCATGCAGCGCAGGACGTCGTACATGCGGCGGTCGAGGTTGAAGCCCATCACGTACTCGATGTGCTGCCAGGCGCCGATGAGCGTGTCCTTGTTGCCGACCTTGGCGTTGCCGGCGACCGCGCCGACCCGCGGGTCGGCGAAGGGCTGCACCAGTTCACGCACGGTGGCCGGCTCGAAGACGGTGTCGCCGTCCATCATCACGATCAGCTCGTGACGGGCGTTGGCCATACCGCGGTTGAGAGCGGCGGGCTTGCCCGCGTTGAGCTGCCGGATCACCCGTACGTTGGGCAGTCCCAGCCCTTCGACGATGCGGGCCGTGCCGTCCGTGGACCCGTCGTCGACGACGAGGACCTCGATGGGGTGCTCGCTGCGCATCAGCGAACGGACCGTGTTCTCGATGCACTTGGCCTCGTTGTAGGCCGGGACCAGCACGGACACGGGTTCGGTGACGGGGTGCGGGCCCCAGCGGAACCCGCGCCGGCGGGTGCGGCGGGCGTGCAGCGCGGACAGCAGCAGCATGCCGCCGAAACGGGCGAGCACGAGGGAGCCGATGACCGCGAGGCACACCACCAGGGCGCCGGTGGCCCGCTCCGACGCCTGCACCAGGAATATCCAGGCCTTGCCCTTCCACAGGTCCAGGCCGGTGACCGGGGTGTCGGCGTACGGCGCGTCCAGCGCCTCGGTGAGGTTCTGGAACCGGTAGCCCCTCGACTGGAGTTGGGGCAGGAACCGGTCCAGCGCCTGGATCGTCTGGTGCCGCTCGCCGCCGGAGTCGTGCATCAGGACGATCGCGCCCTTGCCGCCCTTGGGCGTGGCCTTGCGGATGATCTCCTCGACCCCGGGCCGGCGCCAGTCCTCGCTGTCGGTGTCGTTGACGACGGTGAGGTAGCCGCGGCTGCCTATGTACTTGGTCACCGGCCAGGACCTGTCGTCCATGGCGTCGGCGAACGAGGAGTACGGCGGCCGGAACAGGGAGCTGCGGATGCCGGCCGCTCCGGCCAGCGCGAGCTGGCTCTGGGACAGCTCCCAGTCGATGCGCCGCTCGGAGTGGTACGACAGGTCCGGGTGGTCGAAGGTGTGCAGGCCCACCTCGTGGCCCTCGTCCACCATGCGTTTGACCAGCTCCGGGTAGCGGGAGGTCATGGAGCCGGTGACGAAGAAGACCGCGTGCGCGTGGTGCTTCTTGAGGATGTCGAGCACCTTCGGCGTCCAGGTCGGATCCGGGCCGTCGTCGAAGGTGAGGACGATGCGGTGGTCGGGCACCCGCAGGCTGCCGGTGCGTCCGCCCCGGGTGTCGATGACCGGGCCGCCGTCGAGGACCTTCTCGGGCACCTTGTCGTTGGCCGCCTCGGGCCGCACGCGGAAGTCCGCGAGGATCTCGTTGTGCACGTAGCCCCGCAGCATGAGCATCGCGAGCGTGGCGATCAGGACCAGGACGGACAGCAGATAGCGCAGGGGGAGCCATCTGCGCCTGGGCAGGGAGGAACGGGGACGGGAGTGTGACGGCATGGGGCGGCTTCGCTGATCAGAGGTGCGGACGCAGGGTGGGGAAGACGGGGCGGTGGGCCTCGCGCCCCTTGCCACCGGCTGTGGAGTGCGAGGGACCGGGAGAGGCGCCGGTACCCGGGGTGGAGGGGCCTGGGGTCGAGCCGGCCGGGGACACCGGAGAGGCGGACGGCTGCCCGGCGGCGGGACCCGCGGACGTGCCGGCGGACGTGCCCGGGCCGGAACCCGGTGTGGAACCGGTGCCCGGTACGGTGCCGGCGGGCGCCGCCGGGGACTCGGCGGAGGTGGCGGGGGCGCTGCTCCCCGGCGTCGGGTCCGTCGAGGCGCTGGGCAGCGGCGGGGCGTCCACCTGGCTGGCCGGCGCGTTCTCGTCCTGGCCGGGCACCGGGACCCACGGCGCGTCCGAGCTCCCCGAGAACAGGGTCGCCACGATGATCACCGCGTACACCGCGCAGGCGAGGCCGACGAGCATGCCGAGGCGGCGGAAGGTGCGGCTGCGGCGGCCGGACTCGTCGACGAAGACGGGGCCGTCGGCGCTCTCGCGGCCGGCGCCGCGCGCGGCGCCCGGGGCCGGGTTCAGCCGGATGTCGCCGAGCTGGACGGCGTCCATCTGGACCGTGACCTCGTGCGGGTCGTGCGTGGGGTCGGCGGCGGTGGGCTGCGCGGGGATGCCTGGGAGGGGCTCCTCCCAGGGGGTGTGCCGGGGCTCGGCCGTACCGGGTCCGGCGAGGTCGGCGACCCGCACCCGGCGCAGCACCGTGGTCTGCTCGGGGTCGTGGGAGTAGGTCCCGCCGGGCTCCGCGGCGTGGCGGAGGTGCGGGGCGGCGCGGTCGTCGGCCCGCGGGAGCAGGGCCGTCCCGTCGGCCTCGGTCGGGGCGGCTCGTCCGCCCCGGCGTATCCCGGCGGCCGGGGAGGCTCCGGGACCGGGGGCCGCACCGGGGTACGGGAACGCCGCGCCGGTCGTGTGACCGGCCTGGGCGTGGCCGCCGCCGGGGAGGGCTCCGGTCTCCGGGTGGACCTGGGTGTGACCACCCGTCATCGGGCGACCCCAGGACGCGGATGCGGTTTCGGGCCACTCCGGTTGGGCGTCTTCTCGCCACTCTTTCACGTGCGCACATCCCCCCACGGGACAGTTCCGGGTGCGCATCGACACCGAGCACCCGCCGTTCGAACCAGGCCCCCACCCAGCCCGAGCGCCCCCTTTACCACACCGTGCTCGGGCCATGAATGTAGCGCATGCGGAGGATCCGTGTTCGCCACGTGCCGCTTAATGGACGCTCATCACATCATCATCTGCGGCTGGAATCCATCGGTCGGCGGGGTGCCCCAGCCATCCCTCGGCCCGCGCGATGTCACTCGCGGCCCTGCGGAGGGCCGCCAGACCGGGGTGAGTCAGCCCTTTGCGCCAGACAAGGGACACGGGCGAGAGCGGGACCGGGTCGACGAGCGGCCGCAGCACAGAACGGGGCATGTCCGGGAAGCCCACCACGGCCAGGATCGCGTTCCGGGTCTTGGCCATGATCCGCTCGAACTCCTCGTCGCCGACCGGCAGTGGCAGGGGCGGCGCGAGCCGGATGCCGCGCCCCTCGAAGAGGCGGAGCGCGAGGTCGGTCCACTCCCGGGTGCGCGGGTTGCCCGCCCCGGCGTACACCGTCTCCCCGGCCAGCGCCGCCAGCGGCACCTCCGGCAGGGCGGCCAGCCTGTGGTCGTCGGGCAGCACGACGGCCATCGGCTCGTAGCGCACCGGCTGTTGCGCGAGCCCCGACCGCAGGGCCGGATCGAGGCCGGCGAAGCGCCCGAAGGAGACGTCCAGCCGGCCGGCCAGCAACTCGGCCGCCGCTCCGGTGAGACCGCTCTCGTAGCGGGCCATCAGCTCGCAGTCGGGGGCGAGTTCTCGGGCCCGGTGCAGCACCCGGCGTCCGGTGACCAGGCCGGCGGAGTTGAGGTCGACCAGCAGCGGCCTCGCCTGGCCGAAGGCGGCGAGCAGATCGTCCTGGGCGGCCAGCACCCGCCGGGCGTGCGGCAGCAGCCGCTCGCCGTCCGCGGTCAGCGTCACCTGACGGGTGGTCCGTACGAACAACTCCGCGCCCAGCTCGCGCTCCAGCCGCCGCACGTCCCGGCTCAGCGCCTGCTGCGCCACGTACAGACGGGCGGCGGCCCGGGTGAAGTGCAGCTCCTCGGCGACGGCGACGAAGGCGCGCAGCAGGCGCGGTTCTATGGCGGCGGGCGCGGGCATGGCGGCGAATCTACATCGCCGATTCACAACGCGGACGCGTGAGTCGGCCCCGAGAAGGTGTTGGACCGGGTGATCCGCTCCGGGTCACCGTGGCACCATGCCGAGACAGACCGCCGAAGAGAGCCGGATACCGCACGGGCAGCGCGAGGAGAGGGAAACGGGGCGGCTCCGCGGATACCGCGGGCTCTTCTCCCGCCCCGGCACGCTCGCCTTCACCGCGGGCAACCTCGTCGCGCGGCTGCCGATGGGCATGTTCAGCGTGAGCGCGGTCGTGATGATCGCCGGGGCCCGGGGCTCGTACGCGCTCGCCGGCGCCGTCACCGCCGTCGGCCTCGCGGCGACCGGGGTGGCCGGGCCGTGGGTCGCGCGGCTCGTCGACCGGCACGGGCAGGCCCGGATCGCCGTGCCGGCCACCCTCACCGCCGTGCTGGGCAGCCTCGCCCTGCTGCTGTGCGTGCGCTACGACGCCCCGGACTGGACGCTGTTCGCCGCCTAC
The DNA here is from genome assembly GCF_042793175.1 of Streptomyces sp. NPDC056580. Lineage (NCBI taxonomy): Bacteria > Bacillati > Actinomycetota > Actinomycetes > Kitasatosporales > Streptomycetaceae > Streptomyces > Streptomyces sp. NPDC056580. The sequence continues at coordinate 259,239 of NZ_JBHTVE010000011.1, forward strand.
GCGGCCACCGCCGCCACCCCCAACATCGGCGGCCTGTCCCGCGCCCGCTGGGCCCACCTGCTGCGCGAGGACCCCGCCGCCCTGCACACCGCCAACTCCTTCGAGCAGGCCGCCGACGAGCTGTGCTTCATGCTGGGCCCGGTGCTGGCCTCCTTCCTGACCGGCACGTTCTTCCCGGAGGCGGGCACGCTCACCGGAGCCGTCCTGCTGCTGGCCGGCATGCTGCTGTTCACCGCGCAGCGGGCGACCGAGCCACCGCCGCTGGCCCGTTCGAAGGCCCGGTCGCCGTTGCGCAGCCCGGGGATCCCGGCGCTGCTCGCCTGCTTCGTGGCGACCGGCATGGTGTTCGGCTCGATGGAGGTCGTCACCATCGCGTACGCCGACGCCCAGGGGCACCGGGCGGCGGCCGGTCTGGTGCTCGCGCTGCAGGCGGCGGGCTCGTGCGCGGCCGGTCTGCTGTACGGGGCCCTGAAGCCGGCCGGTCTCGGCCTGCTTCGCTGCCTGCTCGCGATGGCCGTCCTGATGACCCTGCCGTGGCTGGCCGCCGCCACCACCGGGTCCCTCGTGGCCCTGGCGGGCGCGCTGCTGGTGGCGGGCATGGCGACGGCGCCGACGATGGTGACCGCGATGACCCTGGTGCAGTCCCGCACCCCGGCCGGCCGGCTCAACGAGGGCATGAGTCTCGTCGTCACCGGCCTGCTCACCGGCATCGCCTGCGGCTCGGCCACCGGCGGCTGGGCGGCCGAGCACGGCCCGCCGGCGACGGGCTTCGCGGTGCCCGCGGCCGCGGCCGCCCTGGCCCTGGTCATCGGCGTGGCGCAGCGGCGCACGCAGGCGGCCGGACGGGCGCCGGCGTAGCAGGCGGACGCTCACCGGGCGAGCGGGCGCTCCGGCTGGTTCGATGGTCGGGTCGGCGGTGCGTGGCGGAGGAGGTGCTGATGCGTGGCCGGCTGGCTGTCACCGGAGAACGTGACCGGAGTGACCCGGGTGCTGGACCTGAGCGGGGTGTTCGCCAACGGCACGCTCGGCGGGGTGCTGGCGCGCAGCCGCCGGCTGGACCTCTTCGGCTTCCTGGTCATCGGCATCGTCTCCGGCCTGGGCGGCGGAATCCTCCGCGACACCCTGCTGCAGCACGGGACGCCCGTCGCCCTGACGGACTACAGCTACCTCACCGTCGCCACCGCAGGGACCCTGCTGGCCTTCATGGCCGACCTGAGCCGTCACACCTCCGGCTGGGCCTTCAACATGCTCGACGCCGTGGCGCTGAGCGTCTGGGCGATCGCCGGGGCGCAGAAGACCCTCTCCGTCGGTCTCGGCTGGCTGCCGGCCGTGCTGCTGGGCACGATCACGGCGGTGGGCGGCGGCGCCATCCGGGACCTGCTGCTGGCCCGCACCCCCGCCATCTTCGGCGGCAACCCGCTGTACGCGACCGTCGCCGTGCTGGTGAGCGGGGTGATGGTCCTGTGCAGCCGGCTCGGCGTACCCACCGTCGGCATCCTGGCCGGGATCGTGCTGGGCGTCTCGCTGCGGCTGGCCGCGCTGACCCGGGGCTGGCAGCTGCCGGGCAGCCGCGACTGGCGGCCGCAGGCCTCGCGCGGCCGCGGCTCGTGACCCGGACGCGCCGGAGACCGGGCGGCGGGGGCGAGAGCCGGGCTGAAGGGGACGGGCCGAGGGGGAACGGGCCGAAGGGGACGGCCCAGGGTGGATGGGCCGAAGGGGAACGGGCGGGGGGAAGGGCGGGAGGCGTCACCCATCGAGGCCATCGAGGAAGAGGAGCACCACACCGCCATGAGCCTCAAGGACCGCGTGGACGAGGTCGTAGCCGGGCTCGGCGGCATCCGGCCCGAGCTGGAGGGCTTCTACGAGGACCTGCACGCCCACCCGGAGCTGGGCCACCAGGAGCACCGGACGGCGACCCGGGTGGCGGAACGCCTGGGGAGCTGCGGTTTCCAGGTGCACGACGGGGTCGGCGGCACCGGCGTGGTCGGCGTACTGGCCAACGGGGACGGGCCGACGGTGCTGCTGCGCGCCGACATGGACGCGCTGGCCGTGCGCGAGGAGACCGGTCTTCCGTACGCCAGCAAGGCCGTCGGCAAAGACGCCTCCGGCCGGGAGGTGCCGGTGGCGCACGCCTGCGGCCACGACATGCACGTCACCTGTCTGCTGGGCGCGGCCCGGCTGCTGGCGGGCGCCCGGGACGCGTGGCGGGGAACGCTGGTGGCCCTGTTCCAGCCGGCCGAGGAGCCCGGCGACGGCGCCGACCGAATGCTCGCCGACGGCCTCGCCGACCTCGTGCCACGGCCGGACGTCGCGTTCGCCCAGCATGTGCTGCCCTATCCGGCGGGACGGGTCGGCACCCGCGCCGGGTCGTTCCTGTCGGCGGCGGACAACATCCGCGTCACCGTCCACGGCAGGGGCGCCCACGGCTCGGCGCCGCAGGCCGCGATCGACCCGGTGGTGATGGCGTCGATGATCGTCGTGCGGCTCCAGACGATCGTCTCGCGCGAGCTGGCCGCCACCCGGCCGGCGGTGCTCACGGTGGGCTCCGTGCAGGCGGGCACGAGCGGCAACGTCATCCCCGAGTCGGCGGAGCTGCTGCTGAACGTGCGCACCTACGACGAGGAGACCCGCCGGGCCGTCCTGGCCGCGGTGCGCCGGATCGTGACGGCCGAGTGCGCCGCCTCCGGAGCGGACCGCGAGCCCGAGGTGGAGGAGGGCACCCGCTTCCCGCCGACCGTCAACGACGCGGCGGCGACCCGCGAGGTGGCCGCGGCTTTCGCCGAGGTCTTCGGGGAGCACGCGGGCACGGCCGAACTGCAGAGCGCCAGCGAGGACTTCAGCCGCATCCCGGACGCGTTCGGCGTCCCGTACACCTACTGGGCCCTCGGCTGCGTCGACCCGGACGCCTACGAGGCGGCCCGGCGGAGCGGCACGGTGGCGCGGGACATCCCGGTCAACCACAGCTCCCGGTTCGCGCCGCTCCTCCAGCCCACCTTGGACACGGGCGTACGGGCCCTGGTCACGGCCACGCTGAGCCGGCTGGCGGCACGGGACGGCGGGTGAGTTCCCGGACCGTGCGAGCGGAACGACGAAGGCCCCGCCGCTCGGGAGCGACAGGGCCTTGCCTACATGGGATGAGTGGAGATGGCGGGAATCGAACCCGCGTCCAACGGTGCGGAACCAGGGCTTCTCCGTGTGCAGTCCGCTTCGCTTTTCTCGGCCCCGGCGATCACGCGAACAAGTCGCCGACGGGCCCAGTCACTGTTTGGTTTCCCTCTTCACCCCGTGACCGGGATCAAGGTTTAGTCCCCTAGCTGATGCCAGGATCCGGGACGGGAACAAGCCCGGGCTGACACTCCCGTGAGAGCTTCGCTAGCTGCTTATCAGGCAGCGAGAGCGAAGTGGGAGGAATCGCGCTTGGTATTGGCGATTATTTTTTTCGGCCTGTGGTTTACGAGATCATGGCCGCTTCCTCGACACGCTTCCCCTGCTTCGACATCCGCTGTCGAAACCGATCATCCCCATGTTGATTTTTCAATCCCCTCCGGAGAGGGGGGCTCGCACCCTCCATGGGGTGCTGTGCCATCGTACGTGACCAACGCGGGTCGGTGCCAGCCTATTCCCGCCGGTCCCGCCGGTCGCGCCGGTCGCGCCGGTCGCGCCGGTCGCGCCGGTCCGGCGGCTAGGCCCGCTGCTTGCGCCGGACGGCCGACATCGCACGGTCCGCCTCGCGCCGGTCCTGCTTCTCGCGCAGGGTCTGGCGCTTGTCGTACTCCTTCTTGCCCTTCGCCAGCGCGATCTCGACCTTGGCGCGGCCGTCCTTGAAGTACAGGGCGAGGGGCACGATGGTGTGGCCCGTCTCCTGGGACTTCGCCTCCAGCTTGTCGATCTCGTCGCGGTGCAGCAGCAGCTTCCGCTTGCGCCGGGCGCTGTGGTTGGTCCAGGTGCCCTGGCTGTACTCGGGTACGTGCACGTTGTGCAGCCACGCTTCGTGACCGTCCAGTTGCACGAACCCGTCGACCAGCGAGGCCCGCCCCTGGCGCAGCGACTTCACCTCGGTGCCCATCAGCACGAGACCGGCCTCGTACGTGTCGAGGATGAGGTAGTCGTGCCGCGCCTTCTTGTTCTGCGCGATCAGCTTGCGCCCTTTTTCCTTAGCCATAGTGCCGACCATTTTCGCACCATGGAGGGGGTGCGGGGGAAGCGCATTACGCAGGGGCTACGAGGGATCCCCGAGGCCGCCCAGGACCGTCTCGGCCCGCCGCAGCGCCTGCGGCCCCGCCTCCAGGTCGGGGGTGATGCCCCGGCCGTCCACCGCGCGGCCGGCGGGGGTGCGGTAGTGGCCCACGGTCAGCTCGGCCACCGAGCCGTCGGGCAGCTCGGTGGGCATCTGGACGGAGCCCTTGCCGAAGGTGCGGGTGCCGATCACCACCGCGCGGCCCCGGTCCTGCAGGGCGCCCGTAAGCATCTCGGCCGCGCTCATCGTGCCGCCGTCGACCAGGGTGACCAGGGGCCGGGTGGTGTCGCCGCCGGTGTCGGCGTGCAGAGCGCGCTGGGCGCCGTCGACGTCGTAGGTGGCGACCAGTCCGCCGTCGAGGAAGGCGGAGGCGGTCTCCACGGATTCGGTGACGAGGCCGCCGGAGTTCCCCCGCAGGTCGAGGACGACGCCGGCGCCGGCCGGGGCCCGGCGCACCGCGGCGCGCACGGTGTCGCCGGAGCCCTTGGTGAAGGCGGCGACCTTGATGACGGTGACCCTGCCGGGCAGCTCGCGTACGGTCACCGGGTCCGTGGACAGCCTGGCCCGGCGCAGGGTCTCGGTCCACGCGCGCGCGCCGCGCTGGAGGCCGAGCTTCACGGTCGTACCGGCGGCCGCGTCCTCGGCGTCGCCGCGCAGCAACGAGACCACGTCGGTGACCGGCCGCCCGGCCACGTCCGTGCCGTCGACACTGCGCAGCCGGTCGCCCTTGCGGATCCCGGCGCCGGCCGCGGGCGATCCGGGCTGCACCCGGGTCACCTCGATCCGGCCGTCCGGCTCGGCCCGCGCGAACAGCCCGGTGCCCGTGTACTGGCCGTCCAGGGCCTCCTGGAACTCCTGGTACTCGTTCTCGGAGTAGACGGCCCCCCAGCGGTCCCCGCTGCGGCTGACGGCCCGCTCGGCGGCCTCCATGGGCGACTTGCCGTCGGCCATCGCCTTGGCCGCGGCCCGCCGTACGGCCTCGTGACGGGTGGCCGAAGGCGCGGGCGCCGACGCGGACTTGGGGCCGGACCGGGCGCCGTGGCCGGGGTCCGGGAAGGAGCCGGTGGCGGCGCCGGCGACGAGGGCGCAGGCGAAGACCAATGCCAGGGCGGCCCCACGGCCGGTGCGGCGGGGCTGACAGAGCGGGTCACGGCCTGACATGGCGGCGAGTCTAGGACAACTGCCAAGGGCCGTACGGACGGAAGCCCGTACGGCCCTCTTGGGATGCGTCACACCTTCAGGTACTTGCGCAACGCGAAGAACGCCGCCAGAGCGGGCATCAGCACACTGGTGGCGAGGATCAGCGGCAGCTTGGTCAACACCGCGTCCCAGCCGACGAAGTTGATCAGCGTGAGCTTGTTGGACAGGGCCATGCCGTGGTCGATGGTGAAGTACCGCCCGACGATCAGGAAGACGCAGGCGAGGCCGCCGCCGATGAGCCCGGCGACCGCGGCCTCCATGATGAACGGCGCCTGGATGTAGAAGCCCGAGGCGCCGACGAGGCGCATGATCCCGGTCTCACGCCGACGGCTGAACGCCGACACGCGCACGGTGTTGACGATCAGCAGCAGCGCGACGAGCAGCATCAGCGCCATCACGCCGAGCGCGGCCCGGTTCATCAGGTTCAGCAACTGGAAGAGGTTGTCCAGGATGCCCTTCTGGTCCTGCACCGACTGCACTCCGTCACGCCCGTTGAACGCGGTGGCGATGACCTGGTACTTCTGCGGGTCCTTGAGCTTGATGCGGTACGACTCCTGCATCTGGTCCGGCGTCAGCGAGCCGGCCAGCGGGGAGTTGCCGAACTGCTCCTTGTAGTGCTTGTACGCCTCGTCCTGCGACTCGTAGGTCACCTTCTCGACGATGGCCATCTTGCCGAGGTCGGTGCGGATCTGCTTCTTCTGGTCCTCGGTGACCGCGCCCTTGGCGCAGTTGACGTCCGACTGCGCGTCGCTCTTGTTGCACAGGAAGATCGAGACGTTGACCTTGTCGTACCAGTAGCCCTTCATGGTGCTCACCTGGTCGCTCATCAGCAGGGAGCCGCCGAAGAGGGCCAGGGACAGGGCGACGGAGACGATGACGGCGAAGGTCATCGTCAGGTTGCGGCGGAGACCGACACCGATCTCCGACAGGACGAACTGGGCGCGCATGGCGTCGGATCTAGCCTTTCCGTGGACGTGTCTGGGGCGGCGGTCAGTGCTGGTAGCCGTAGACGCCGCGGGCCTGGTCGCGGACGAGGCGGCCCTTCTCCAGCTCGATGACGCGCTTGCGCATCTGGTCCACGATGTTCTGGTCGTGCGTCGCCATGATGACCGTGGTGCCCGTCCGGTTGATGCGGTCGAGCAGCTTCATGATGCCGACGGAGGTCTGCGGGTCGAGGTTGCCGGTCGGCTCGTCCGCGATCAGCAGCTTGGGCCGGTTGACGAAGGCCCGCGCGATGGCCACGCGCTGCTGCTCACCACCGGACAGTTCACCCGGCATCCGGTCCTCCTTGCCGCCGAGCCCGACCAGGTCGAGCACCTGCGGCACGGACTTGCGGATCTCGCCGCGCGACTTGCCGATGACCTCCTGCGCGAAGGCCACGTTCTCGGCGACGGTCTTGTTGGGCAGCAGGCGGAAGTCCTGGAACACCGTCCCCAACTGGCGGCGCATCTGCGGCACCTTCCAGTTGGAGAGGCGCGCGAGGTCCTTGCCCAGGACGTGCACCTGGCCGTGGCTGCACCGCTCCTCACGCAGGACGAGCCGCAGGAAGGTCGACTTGCCGGAGCCTGAGGATCCCACGAGGAAGACGAACTCGCCCTTCTCGACCTCCAGGGAGACATCCCTGAGAGCTGGGCGGGTCTGCTTGGGGTAGACCTTGGAGACGTTGTCGAATCGGATCACGGATGCACCACGGGTCGCCGGGGGTAGATGAGCGTGACCTTACGCGAACCGGGAGTCCCGGCGCAGGGCCCGGTCGCGGTTGGTTGCGGCTTGTGCGTTTTTGTACAGGACCGGATTCGGGCTTCTGAGAGCGCCCGCGCTTCTCGTGGGGGAACCTGGCACAGTGGAGGGGGGAACGTTCTGGTTCCCGAGTGCGTTGTACGTGTGATGGCCGGCGCAAGGAGGGCGAGCGCATGACGTACGACCGGTTGGTGTGCGCGAACTGCGCGTCGCCCGTGAGTGAGGGCCGGTGCCCCGTGTGCCGTGCCAACCGCGAGCGGCTGCAGCAGGAGGGCTTCTTCGCGGGCCTGAACCCCATGGCGCTGATCGCGCTGCTCGCGGTGCTGATCGCCGCGGTCGCGCTGCTCGCCCACCAGGCAGCGTAGGAAGACCGGACAAGACGGCCGAAGGGCCCGGAGCGCGAAGCTCCGGGCCCTTCGTCTCGCGCGCTGTGCGCGGAACGTCGCCGTACGGCTACGTTCAGGCGGCGGCGCCGCCCCGGCCGTTCACGAGCCGCGGCAGGAAGCGGAAGCCGATGCCGCCGGCGATCATCGTCGCGGCGCCGACCAGCAGGAACGCGGTCTGTCCGGCACCGGTCTCGGCGAGCTGCTTGTCGCCGCCCTGGGCCGTGGTGTCCGAGCCCGTGTCCGTGAGGGCGGAGGAGCCCTCCTCCTGGGCGGCGTTGTCGTTGCCGCCGCCCTGGGGCGCGCTGCCGCCGGTGGAACCGTCACCGCCGGTGCTGCTGGAGCCACCGCCGTTGCCGCCGGTGGAGTTGCCGCCACCGTTGCCGTTGCCACCCGAGTTGCCGTGGCCGCCGCCTGTGCCGTTGCCACCCGAGTTGCCATTGCCACCGGTGCTGTCGTCACCGCCGGTTGTGGTGGTCCCACCGTCCGTCGTGGTGCCACCGTCCGTGGTGCCGCCGTCCGACGTCGTGCCACCGATGGTGACAGTGCCACCGATGGTGGTGCCGCCGTCGGTGGTGCCACCGTCCGTGGTGGTGCCGCCATCGGTGGTGCCGCCGTCCGACGTCGTGCCACCGATGGTGACGGTGCCACCGTCACCACCTTCGGACACACCGACACTGGCACCACCGTCGGTGGTCGTGCCACCGTCTGCGGTACCACCGTCTGCCGTGCCCCCGTCGCTCTCACCCTCAGTGCTCACACCCAGCGTGAGCGGCCCCGCCTGGACTCCGAGGTCCAGGGCGGAGGCGGCGCCCGCGGCGGTCAGTGAGGCGCCGGCCGCGATCACGGCGCCGGCGGCTATCCGCGCGACCCGGATCCGCGTCTTCTTCGTCATGTGGTTGCTACCCCCAGTAGCTGTCGTCAATGAGGCGGCGCGTGGGGCGTGCCGTGATCGACGGAGGCAGCCGTGACGAGATCTGCGTCAATTCCCCCGGTTCACATGCGCCCCAGAGATACGCATGCCGCGTTTCACCCTCGCGATTTTTCAAGGCGCCGTCAAGGCCGTTTGCGGGCGCAATGTCCGACCGGGCGGCGTTTGCCGCGACTTGGAACCTGTGAGTGTGATGTAAAACCCAGACAAATGACAACTGCCGCCCTAGGGACGGCAGTTGTCATGTCGACAAGACTACTTCTCCCCCTGCTTGCGCCAGCGAATGCCGGCCTCCAGGAACCCGTCGATCTCGCCGTTGAAGACGGCCTCGGGGTTGCCGACCTCGTGCTCGGTGCGCAGGTCCTTGACCATCTGGTACGGGTGCAGCACGTAGGAACGCATCTGGTTGCCCCAGGAGTTGCCGCCGTCGCCCTTGAGGGCGTCCATCTTGGCCTGCTCCTCCTGCCGGCGCCGCTCCAGCAGCTTCGCCTGGAGGACGTTCATCGCGGTGGCCTTGTTCTGGATCTGCGAGCGCTCGTTCTGGCAGGAGACCACGATGCCGGTGGGGAGGTGGGTGATGCGGACCGCGGAGTCGGTCGTGTTCACGCCCTGGCCGCCGGGCCCGGAGGAGCGGTAGACGTCGATCCGCAGCTCGGACTCGTCGATCTCGACGTGGTCGGACTGCTCCACGACGGGGAGCACCTCGACACCGGCGAAGGAGGTCTGGCGGCGGCCCTGGTTGTCGTAGGGCGAGATGCGCACCAGGCGGTGGGTGCCCTGCTCGACGGAGAGGGTGCCGTAGGCGTACGGCGCCTGCACTGCGAAGGTGGTGGACTTGATGCCCGCCTCCTCCGCGTACGACGTCTCGTAGATCTCGGTCTTGTAGCCGCGCTGCTCGGCCCAGCGCAGGTACATGCGCTGGAGCTTCTCGGCGAAGTCGGCGGCGTCGACGCCGCCGGCCTCGGCGCGGATGTTGACGAGCGCCTCACGGGCGTCGTACTCGCCGCTGAGCAGCGTCCGGACCTCCATCTCGTCCAGCGCCTTGCGGACGGCGGTCAGCTCGGACTCGGCCTCGGCGCGGGTGTCCGGGTCGTCCTCCTCCTCGGCCATCTCGAAGAGGACGGCGAGATCGTCGATCCTGCCGCGCAGCCCCTCCGCCTTCCTGACCTCGGCCTGGAGGTGGGAGAGCTTGCTGGTGATCTTCTGCGCCTCGTCCGGGTTGTCCCACAGGGACGGCGCGGCCGCCTGCTCCTCGAGCACGGCGATGTCTGCCCTCATCCTGTCGAGGTCCAGGACGGCCTCGATCGACTCCATGGTCGAGGAGAGGGACTTCAGCTCTTCGGATACATCGACGACTGCCACGCATCCAGCGTAACGGCTCCGCCGAGCGGCCAGGGCAGGGCGGCTCGGCGGAGCACGCGGACACGGGCGCCGCCCGTGCCCCGCCGGTGCCCCGCCGCCCGGCGGTCAGGGCGTCGACGTGCTGTGGGTGCCCGCGGGCGGCTCGTCTCCCGACGTCGCCGCCCACGCCCCCACGCCGACGGCCGCGGCGAGCACCACCCCCGCCACGCCCAGGGTGATCCGGCGCCGCCGCACCGCCGCCCGGTGCCGGGCCGAGCCAGGGCGCGGCGCGCCCGTCGCGCGCGGGACCCGGGCCGTGCCGTGCGCCCCGCCGGCCAGCTCGTCCGGGGCCGGCACCCGCATCGAGGTGTGGGTGTCCCGGTTGGAGTCGGGTCTGGCGCCGGGCACCAGGGACACCGCGCCGCGCCGCCGCACCGGCTCGCCGCCGGCCGGGTCCCGCACGACCGGGTCCTCGGCATCCTCGGCGGACTCGGCGTCCGGCTCGTCCACGTCCAGCGGGGGCATCCCGGCCAGCAGGGGGAGCTGCTCCCGCAGGCGTGCCGCGAGCTCCGAGGCGCGCAGCCGGGAGGCGGGCGCCTTGGCCAGGCACTGCACGAGGAGCTGCCACAGCTCCTCGGGGATGCCGGGCAGCGGTACGACGGTCTCGGTGACGTGCCGGCGCAGCACCGCGCCGGGGTGGCCGCCCCCGAACGGCGTGAAACCGGCGAGGAGTTCGTAGAGGACCGTGGCGAGCGCGTAGATGTCCACGGCGGCCCGCGGGGGCAGGCCCTCGACGATCTCCGGGGCCAGGTAGTCCGGGGTGCCGATGATCTTCGTGGCGCGGGTCCGCTTCGGGGAGTCGATCAGCTTGGCCACCCCGAAGTCGGTGAGCAGCGCCGGGTGGGACCCGCCGGGGCCGAGCGGGCCCTGCATGTCCAGCAGGATGTTCTCGGGCTTGACGTCCCGGTGCACGATCCCGGCCGCGTGGGCCGCGGCGAGCCCGTCGGCGACGTCCGCGACGATCGCCACGGCCGACTCGGGCGCGAGCCGCCGCTCGCGCTCCAGACGGGTGCGCAGGTCGGTGCCGCGCACCAGGTCCATCACCAGGGCCAGGTCGTTGCCGTCGACCACCAGGTCGCGCACGGAGACGATGTGCGGGTGCTCGAGGCCGAGCAGCGCGGTGCGCTCCTGCACGAAGCGCCCGACGAGCTCCTGGTCGGACGCGAGGTCCTCGCGCAGCAGCTTGATCGCGACGGGCCCCTCCGGTCCCTCACCCAGCCACACCGTGCCGGCGCTGCCCCGCCCCAGGATCTGGTTGGCGGTGTACCGGCTGCCGATCTTCCGTGCCAAGACTGCTCCTACCGACGCGTGTTGTCCTCAAAACTACGCGCCGGAGGAGCCAACCTTCACCGCCGGGGCGGAAATCACCCGCCGGATGTCGACAAATTCCCAAACTCGCGTTCAGTTGCCGCTTCCGGAGGAGCCGTCGAGCTGCTTGACCCAGTCGCCCACCTGACCGGCCCAGTCGCTGAGCTGCTGCCAGTAGCCCCGGCCCTGGCCGACCCAGCTGTGCAGCGGGGTCAGCTCCCAGACCAGCCAGCTCGCGACGACCAGGATGACGATGGTGAACAGGCAGCCCTTCAGGCAGCCGAGCCCGGGGATCTTCATCGGGTTGGCGCTGCGCTGCCGCGGCGCCCGGGGCTCGCGCGCGGGCCGCTGCGGCTCCGGGGCGGGGGGCGCGTACCGCTGCGGCTGGCGCTGCGGCTGCCGCTGCGGGGCGTACTGCTGGGGCTGCTGGTCCGGGTAGCCGTACGCGGCGTGCGGCTGCTGCCGGCCGCGCGGCTGCGGCTGCTGCGGGCGCCCCTGCGGGGCCTGGCGCGGCTGCTGCTGCGGCCGGGCCACCTGCCGCTGGGGGCGGCGGCGCAGCGGGTCCTCGTCCGGGTCGAGGTACTGGACCTGCGTCTGCTCGTTGCGGTCCCGGGCGGCCCGCAGCTGGTTCTGCCAGGGGTGCGGCTGGTCGGGCTGCCCGCCCTGCGGGCCGGTGCTCGGCAGCACCGCCGTCGGGTCGGCGGCGCCGGTGTTCGGCAGCACGGCGGTGGGGTCGGCGGCGCCGGCCGGGCCGCCGGTGTGCGGCAGCACGCTGGTCGCGGCGTTGGGGTCGTACGCCCCCTGGGGCGCGTTGGTGGGCAGCACCTGGGTGGGGTCGGCGGCGCCGGGCGCCCCCGGGACGGCGGCCGGGGCCGGGTCGGGGGCGAGCAGGGCGCCCACGCCCTCGGCGGCGGCGATCTGCGCGGAGTTCGCGTGCACGCCGACGCCCTCGGCCACGACCCGAAGCCCGCGCGCGAGGTTCTCCGCACTGGGCCGCTCGTCGGGGTTCTTGCGCAGGCAGCGCTCTATGACCGTCCACAGCGGGTCCGGGACGGTGGAGGGGCGGCGCGGTTCGGCGCTCAGGTGCTGGTGCAGCACCTCGAGGGCGGTGCCCCCGGAGAACGGCGGACGGCCGGTGACCAGTTCGTACAGCAGGATGCCGGCGCCGTAGATGTCGACGGCGGAGGTCTGCGGGCGGCCCTCGGCGGACTCCGGCGCGACGTACGCGGGCGTGCCGACGAACTCGTGGGTGCGGGTCAGGCCCGGGGAGTCGGCGAGGCGGGCGATGCCGAAGTCGGTCAGCATCGGGTGCATCCGGCCGTTGTACTGCTGGAGCAGCACGTTGGCGGGCTTCAGGTCGCGGTGGACCACGCCGTCGGCGTGGCTGGCGGCGAGGGCGTCGGCGATCTGCGCGGTCATCAGCGCCGCGGCGACCGGCGTGAAGGGGCCGTTCTCGCGCAGGTAGCGGTGCAGGTCCGGACCGTCGACGAGGTCCATGACGAGGGCCAGCAGATCGCCCTCGACGACCAGGTCGCGGACCCGCACGATGTTCGGGTGGGTGAGCCTGAGCAGGACGGAGCGCTCGCGCAGGAAGCGCATCACGATGTCCGGGTCGCTCGCCAGCTCCTCCTTGAGGACCTTGATCGCGACCGTCTCGCCGGGCTGGCCGGGCACGGCGGCCTCGGCACCCGCGGTCTCGCGCTGGCGGGCACGCCAGACGGTGCCCGTGGCGCCGCGTCCGAGCGGCTCCTCGAGCAGGTACTTGCTGCCGACTGGCCGCACGTCACGCGCTCCCTGCTGCTTGCTTGCCGGTGTTCCGTATTCCGACCCACTGTAGTGCCGGTCCACTGGGCACTACGTAAGCGTTCCCGACGATGTTCGCCGGTCCGCCCGGACCTCGCCCGTCGGGCTTCGGGCCGGTGGGTTCCGGTTTCGGGGGAAGACGCTCGCCCCGGTCTCCTGGTTGCCGGGCGCCGCACGTGACCGATCTCAACTGATCGTCGGCGCACCACTGGTCAGGCACTTTTAGGGGCAGAGCTGACCATTCAAGATCACTTGGCACCGGGTCGTGGGCACGTTGTCAGTGACAGGTGCGAGGATGCGTGCAGTACTGGCCGACGTGCTCGTGCGGGGGGTGGGGTAGTCCGCGCCCGGGCAGAAGGGACCGCTGACGGCGATGCAGATCCGGCTGACCGTCGTAGATCCGCTGGGCCCGTCCCCGCAGCGGGGCCGCGCCGTGACCCGGGACGTGCTGGTGACGGCGCCGGCGGGCACGGATCTGGCCGCCGTGGCGTCGGGGCTGGCCGCCGCGGTCGCCGGAGAGGGCGGCACCGGCCGGGACACCGGAGGCGCCCCGGTCGTGCTGTACGCGGGCGCCGAGCGGCTTGACGCGCGCCGCCGCGTCCTGGGCGAGCCCCCGCTGGTCGACGGCGCCGTGCTGTCCCTGGGCGCCCCCGCGGCCGCGGAGCCGCACCCCGAACTGGACGAGGCCCCGACCCAGCTCCACGTGGTCGCCGGGCCCGACGCGGGCGGGGTCCACCTGCTGCACGGCGGCCGGATCACCGTGGGCCGTTCCGCCGACGCCGACGTCCCGCTGGACGACCCGGACGTCTCCCGGCTGCACTGCGCGGTCACCGTCGACGCCGACGGCCGGGTCTCGGTCACCGATCTGGGTTCCACCAACGGCACCACCCTGGACGGCACGCGCGTGGGCGAGCGCCCGGTGCGGTTCCCCGCGGGCGCGCTGCTGCGGCTCGGCGAGTCCGCCCTGCGGGTTACGCCGTCCGGGGGTCCCGGGGCGCGCACGGCGACGGTGCCGGACGGCGAGGGCCGCCTGCGGGTGCTCCCGGAGGATCCGCGGGCGCACGCGCAAGCCCCGCGGGGGCACGCGCGCGTGGAGCCGCCGTCCGCGAGCGGCGTGGACCCGTCCGGGCCCACCCGCCACGGCTACGGCTCGGCCGGCCACGGCCCCGGTCACGACCGCACCCGGGTGGAACCCCTGGTTCCCGAGCAGGCGGGAGCACCGGGCGCCGAGAGCCTGGGCGCGACCCACGGCGCGGGCAGCGGGGACACGCACGCCGGACCGTACGGCGTCGGCCTGCCCGGCGGCACCGAGTTCGCCGAGGACGCCGGGGACACCGGCCGCGGCACCCGCAAGGGCACGCCCCTGCGCGGCACCGACGTGCCGCCGGGAGTGCGGCGGCGCGGCGGGCTCGGCGCCTGGGCGCGGCGGCTGGCGGGCGGCCGCGGCGAGCAGCCGGCCGCCCGGCCCGAGGAGTACGGCACGGCTGCCGGCGAGGCCGCCGCCGCGCGCACCGGTGCGCCCCAGCGGCCCGAGACCTGGCCGGACCCGGCCGCGGTGCTGCTCACCGCCCTGGGCCCGGGGCCCCGGCTGTGGGAGCGGGGCCCGGGGCACCCGGAGGCGCTGACCGTGCGGCTCGGCACGGCCGACCGCGGCGCGCCGGACGGTTCGGGCCTGCTGCCCGCCGTGCCGGTGACCGCCGCGCTGCGCGAGGCCGGCGCGCTTGGCCTCGCGGGGCCGCGCCCGCGGCTGTCCGGGCTGGCCCGCGCGGCACTGGCCCAGCTCGCCGCGCTGCACTCCCCCGATCTGCTGGAGATCGTGCTGATCAGCGCGGACCGCGCGCGTCCACTGGCGGAGCGCACCGCGGAGTGGTCCTGGCTCGGCTGGCTTCCGCACGTCCGCCCCGGCCACGGCCAGGACTGCCGCCTGCTGCTGGCCTACGACCGCGAGCAGGCGGCGGCCCGTACGGAGGAGCTGCTGCGCCGGGTGGAGGACTACGCGGCGACGGGCCGGGGCACGGCCCAGCCGACCACGCCCCGGACGGCGGCCCAGGCCCAGGCTCCGGCCGAGCACGGCGCCCCCGGCACCGGCGTGACCGCGCGGCCCGGCGCCCCCTCCGTACCGGGTCCGCGGCAGCACGACGTTCACCCGGCCCCGGCCCCGCCCGCCGCCGCGACCGGGACCGCCTTCGGCACGGCGCCCGCCTTCACCGCACCGCCGGGCAGCCACGCCGACCCGGCCCCGCAGGCCGCCTCCGGCCCCGCCGACCCCTGGTCCGGGACGGCGGCGCGCCGCCCCTCGTGGGCCAGGGAGGACGCCGGCCCGGCCGGGACCGGCGGCTTCCCGGGTCCGTACACGGTCGTCGTCGTGGACGGGGACCCGGGAGGCGCGGCCCTGACGGAGTCGCTGGCGCGGCTGGCCGTGGCCGGGCCGAGGGCCGGGATCCACGTGGTGTGCCTCGCCGAGACCGAGCCCGCCTCCGCCGCCTCGCCCGTGACCCGGACCTACGAGGCCGCCTGCGAGGCCACGCCCGCCTTCCGGCACTGCGGGGCCGCCGCCCTGCTCGGCGGTGACGTCGCGGGCGCGCTCCACCTGATGCGGGTCGCGCCGACCGGCCCGGTCGGACCGGGCACCCTCGCCACCGTCGACGCCGTCTCGCCCGCCTGGGCCGAGCGGTTCGCGCGGGCGCTGGCGCCGCTGCGGCCGGACGGCCCGCTCGCCGAGCCCCACGCGCGCGTGGCCGTGCCCCTGCCGGCCTCCGCGCGCCTGCTGGACGAACTGGGGCTGGCCCGGGCCACCCCGGCCTCGCTGATGGCCCGCTGGGCGGACGCGGCCGACGACACCGCGTCCCCGGCGGGCCGGGCCCGGGCGGTGCTGGGCGCCGGGCCGCACGGCCCGCTCACCGCCGACCTGGTGGCCGACGGCCCGCACCTGCTGATCGAGGGCCCGGCCGGCAGCGGCCGTACCGAGCTGCTGCGGACGGTGGCCGCCTCGCTCGCCGCGGCCGAGCGGCCCGACCGGCTGGGCATGGTGCTGATCGACGGCCGGGACGGCGTCGGCACCGGCGCGGGGCGCGGCGAAGGCCTGCGCGTCTGCACGGACATACCCCATGTGACGACCCATCTCATCGCCAACGACCCCGTGCGCATGCGGGAGTTCGCGCAGTCGCTGACCGCGGAGCTGAAGCGGCGCGCGGAGCTGCTGGGTCTGTCGGACTTCGCCCAGTGGCACACCGGGCGCGAGGTGTCCGGCCGGATCGTCGCGCAGCGCACGCCGAACGGCCGGGGCCCCGGTTCCGGTGCCGTCGCCGGCGCGGCGGACCCGTCGGGGGACATGGAGGCGCCGCCCAGCTCCACGCTGCGGCTGCGGCCCGGCGCCGTCGCACGGCAGCGCGCCGAGACGGCGCCGCCGCTGCCCCGGCTCGTGGTGGTCGTCGACGACCTCGACGCGCTGGTCTCCCCGGCGCTCGGAGCGCCCGGCCGCCCCGCCGCCGGATCGGTGCTGCGGGCTCTGGAGGCGGTGGCCCGGGAGGGCGAGCGGCTCGGGGTGCACCTGGTGGCGACGGCCGGCACGGGCGGCCGTACGGCGGAGACGGAACCGGCCAGGCGGGCCACCCTGCGCATCGTGCTGGACGCGCCGGCCGCCGGGCGAACCGGCACCGCGCCGGCCGGCCCGGGCCAGGAGCCCGGCGGGGAGCCGGCGCCGGGGCGGGGCCGGCTGACGTACCCGGACGGCACGACCGTGGGCTTCCAGGGCGGCCGGGTCACCGGCCGGATCCCGCGCACCGCGACGCAGCGGCCCACGGTGGTGCCGCTGGAGTGGCAGCGCATGGGCGACCCGCCGGCCCGCCGGCCGGTGCGGGAGCTGGGCAACGGCCCCACCGATCTGGCCCTGCTGGCGAGCGCGGTTCAGCGGGCGGCCCGGGAGGTGGCGGCGGCACAGGTGCCCTCGCTGCTCTGACGCGCGCGGAACCCCGGGACGCATACCCCGTTGATCACGAGCCGGTCACGATGGGCCGCTGGACGGCGCAGGCGCTCTTGCCGCCCTCGCACGGCCCGGCGTAGACCGGACCGGACGGGACAGAGTTCTGACGTTCAACGGAGAACGACGAACGGGGAAGTGATGCGCAGCAACAGCGACACCATCCGGACACGCAGGGCCGTCACCACACTCGCCGCGCTGCTCGCGGGCGCCCTCGCGCTGACCGCCTGCTCCGGCGGCGACAGCGACAAGAAGGGCGACGGCGACCCGAGCGGCGGGGCCACCGGCTCCACCCTCAGACTGCCGAAGCTGAACGGCGCGAAGCTGGAGGTCGCAGCCGTCTGGACCGGCACCGAACAGGCGAACTTCAAGAAGGTCCTTGCGGAGTTCGAGAAGCGCACCGGCGCGAAGGTGACGTTCGTGCCCGCACAGGACCCGATCATCAACTTCCTGGGCTCCAAGATCGCGGGTGGTCAGCCGCCGGACGTGGCGCTGCTGCCGCAGCCGGGCGCCATCAAGCAGGCCGTGCAGAAGGGCTGGGCGAAGCCGCTCGGCGCCGACGCGCTCAAGGAGCTGCAGAAGAACTACTCGCAGGGCTGGCAGGACATCGGCAAGGTCGACGGCAAGAGTTACGGCGTCTACTACAAGGCCGCCAACAAGTCCTTGATCTGGTACAACGCCAAGGCCTTCGAGAACGCGGGCGCCAAGGAGCCGAAGACCTGGCAGGACCTGCTGACCACCGCGCAGGCGGTGTACGACTCCGGTGTCACCCCGTTCTCGGTCGGCGGCGCCGACGGCTGGACGCTGACGGACTGGTTCGAGAACGTCTACCTGTCCCAGGCGGGCCCGGAGAAGTACGACCAGCTCGCCCAGCACAAGATCAAGTGGACCGATCCCTCGGTGAAGCAGGCGCTCGCCACGCTCGCCCAGATCTGGGGCAAGAAGGACTACGTGGCGGGCGGCGCGGACGGCGCGCTGCAGACCGAGTTCCCGGCCTCCGTCACCCAGACCTTCACCGGCGGCGACCAGCCGAAGGCCGCCATGGTCTACGAGGGCGACTTCGCACAGGTCAACATCGGCGACACCAAGGCCAAGGTGGGCACGGACGCGAAGGTGTTCCCGTTCCCCGCCGTGGGATCCAGCGCGCCGGTGGTCTCCGGCGGTGACGCGGCCGTCGTGCTGAAGGACTCCAAGGCGGCCCAGGCCCTGGCCACCTTCCTGGCCTCCCCGGACGCGGCGACCATCCAGGCCAAGCTCGGCGGCTACCTCTCGCCGAACAAGAACGTGCCGGATTCGGCGTATCCGAACGAGGTGCAGCGCACCATCGCCAAGGCGCTGATCGCCTCCGGCGACGACTTCCGCTTCGACATGTCCGACCAGGCCCCGCAGGCGTTCGGCGGCACGCCCGGCAAGGGCGAGTGGAAGGACCTGCAGGACTTCCTGAAGAACCCGAAGGACGTCGCGGGCGCCCAGGCGCGACTGGAGAAGGACGCGGCGGCCGCGTACGGGAACGGGAGCTGATCCGGCGATGGCGTCGGCAGCGGCGGCCGGGGCCCCACCGGGCCCCGCCGCGCCCAAGAGCCGCAAGAGCGTGACCGGCACCCGCCGGACGGTGGCAGCCCTGTTCCTGCTGCCCGCCCTGGTGCTGCTCGGCGCGCTCGTGGTCTACCCGATCGGGTACTCGGTCGTCCGCAGCTTCTACAACGCCTCCGGCGACGGCTTCGCCGGGTTCGACAACTACAAGGCGCTGTTCACGGACGACGGCATCCGCACCGCGCTGAAGAACAACGTCATCTGGGTGGTGTTCGCGCCCACGGTCTCCACCGCGCTCGGCCTGATCTTCGCGGTGCTGACCGAACGGGTGCGCTGGGGGACGGCGTTCAAGCTGGTCGTCTTCATGCCGATGGCGATCTCGATGCTGGCGGCCGGGATCATCTTCCGGCTGGTGTACGACCAGGACCCGGACAAGGGCGTCGCCAACGCGGTCTGGGTCGGGGTCCACGACACCTTCGCCCAGTCGTCGGCGTTCCCGAAGGCGCACCCGGGCCGCCAGTCGCCCCTGAAGGCGGACGGGGGCGGCTTCATCACCTCGGCTCCCGTGCACGCCGGGCAGCCGGTCACGCTGCCGCTCGTCGGGGTGGCCCCGGAACAGATGCCGGACGGCGCGAAGAAGGCCGTGGCCGCCAGGGCGGAGCCGGGGAAGATCACCGGTACCACCTGGCAGGACTTCACCCGCGGCAAGGGCGTCGGCCGGCTGGGCGCGCCCGACCCGTCCGAACTGGGCTACGCCGGGATGCGGATCGAGGCGGTGAAGGACGGCAAGGTGGTGGCCTCCGCCCAGGCAGCGGGCGACGGCACCTTCACGCTGCCCGCTTCGGCCGACGGGGCCCTGCTCCGGCTGCCGGCGGGCAACTTCAAGGAGCCGTACAACGGCGTCGACTGGCTGGGCCCGGCGCTGGTCACCCCGGCCGTCATCGGGTCGTACGTGTGGATGTGGGCGGGCTTCGCGATGGTGCTGATCGCCGCCGGGCTCGCGGGCGTGCCCCGGGAGCTGCTGGAGGCGGCGCGCGTGGACGGCGCCAACGAGTGGCAGGTGTTCCGCAAGGTCACCGTGCCCCTGCTCGCGCCGGTCCTCGCGGTGGTCGTGGTCACCCTGATGATCAACGTGCTGAAGGTCTTCGACCTCGTCTACATCATCGCCCCCGGCTCCTCCCAGGACGACGCCAACGTGCTGGCCCTGGAGCTGTACCGCAAGGGCTTCGCCGAGGGCCAGCCGGGCATCGCGAGCGCGATCGCGGTCTTCCTGCTGCTGCTGGTGATCCCGCTGATGCTGTTCAACGTCCGCCGGCTGCGGCGGGAGGTGCGGCGATGACGGCTACCGCCAAAAGGATCGGGAAGGTGACATCCACCGACACGGCCGCGCCGGCCCGGGAGTCCTGGGCCGCGCGGATCACCGGGCGGCTCGGCGGCGGACTGGTCCGCGTGTTCCTGCTCCTCGTGGGTCTGTTCTGGCTGGTGCCGACCATCGGCCTGCTGATCTCCTCGCTGCGCGCGCCGGAGGACATGAGCGCGAGCGGCTGGTGGCAGGTGTTCGCCAAGCCGTCCGAGCTGACCTTCGACAGCTACCGGAAGCTGCTGGAGAACGGGGACATCACCCACTCCCTGGTGAACACCGTGCTGATCACGGTCCCGGCGACGGTCCTGGTCGTGGTGCTCGGGTCGCTGGCGGGCTACGCCTTCGCGTGGATGGAGTTCCCGGGCCGCGACTGGTGGTTCCTCGGCGTGGTCAGCCTGCTGGTGGTGCCGGTGCAGGTGGCGCTGATCCCGATCGCGGAACTCTTCGGGGACATCGGCCTGTTCGGGACCATCCTCGGGGTGATCCTGTTCCACGTCGGCTTCGGCCTGCCGTTCGCGGTGTTCCTGCTGCGCAACTTCTTCGCGGAGATCCCGAGGGAGCTCCTCGAGGCGGCCCGGCTGGACGGCGCCGGCGAACTGCGCTTGTTCGCCCGGGTGGTGATGCCGCTCGGCGGCCCCGCGATCGCGAGCCTCGGCATCTTCCAGTTCCTGTGGGTGTGGAACGACATGCTGGTCGCGCTGGTGTTCACCAAGTCCGGCTCGCAGCCGATCACGGTCGCCCTGCAGACGCAGGTACGGCAGTTCGGCAACAACATCGACGTGCTGGCGCCCGGCGCGTTCATCTCGATGGTGATCCCGCTGGCCGTGTTCTTCGCGTTCCAGCGGCAGTTCGTCTCCGGGGTGATGGCGGGCGCGGTCAAGTAGGAGCGGAGGAGGGGCGTTTTGAGGGGCGGGCCCGCCGGGGCCCGCCCCTCGGCGCGTGCGCGGCACGTCCGCGGTGTCCCCCGAACGCGGTACGGACCGTGACCAATTGACTCCATCGGCCGTTCCCGGGCAAGACGCCCGTACCGACCGACCCATGGATGCCCCGTGCCCAGGTTCACTGTGATTGTCCCCGCATACAAGGTCCAGGCGTACCTGCCGGAGTGTCTGGACTCGGTGCTCGCCCAGTCGTTCCCCGACCTGGAGCTGATCGTCGTGGACGACCGCTCCCCGGACGCCTGCGGCGCGATCGCCGACGAGTACGCGGCCCGCGACCCCCGTGTGACGGCCGTGCACCTGGCGGAGAACCAGGGCCTCGGCCGCGCCCGCAACGCGGGCATGGCCCGCGCCACGGGCGACTACCTGCTCTTCCTGGACAGCGACGACACGCTCACCCCGGGCGCGCTGCGCGCGATCGCCGAGCGGATCGAGGAGACCGGCGAGCCCGACCTCCTGGTCTTCGACTACGCGCGCACCTTCTGGAACGGCGAGGCGGTCCGCAACCAGATGGCCGCCCAGCTGACCCAGCGCGGACCGGCCCCGTTCCGCCTCGAGGACCGCCCGGGGCTGCTGCGGGTGCTGATGGTCGCCTGGAACAAGGCGTACCGGCGGGAGTTCGTCGCGGAGCGGGGCTTCGCCTTCCCGCCCGGCTACTACGAGGACACCCCCTGGACCTTCCCGGCCCTGATGGCGGCGGAGTCGATCGCCACCCTGGACCGGGTGTGCGTGCACTACCGGCAGCGCCGGCAGGGCAACATCCTGGGCACCACCAGCCGCAAGCACTTCGACGTCTTCGAGCAGTACGAGCGGGTGTTCGCGTACGTCGACCGGCACCCCGGTCTCGACCGGTGGCGGCCGGAGTTGTTCGGCCGGATGATCGACCACTACGTCACGGTCCTCACCCGCCCGGACCGGCTGCCGCGCGGCAGCCACGCCGAGTTCCTGCGCCGGGCCCGGGCCCACCACCGCCGGTACCGCGTCCCCGGCGGCCGGGCGCCGGCCCGCTCCCGGCTGCGGCACACCCTGGTCCGCTTCGGCATGCACCGCACCTTCCGCGCCCTGCGCCCGGCCGCCGCGCTCCGGCGGCGTTCGCTGCGGTGTGCCGGCAGGCTGGCCCGGACGCTCAGGGCCGGCGCGCTCCGGCTGCACTACGGGATCCAGCTCCGCCTGCCGCTGCGCGCCGACCGCGCGGTGTTCGCCGCCGCCCCGGGGTCCGGCGCCGGCCCGGCCGCGCTGGAGGAGGCGTTCCGCGCGCACGCCCCGCACGTCCGCACCGCCTGGATCGCCGGCCCGGAACACCGGCACCCGGTTGCTCCGGGCCCGGGCCGGCTGCGTCCGGGCACGGCCGCCGGCTGGACCGCGCTGGCCCGGGCCAAGTACCTGGTGCACGACGGCCACTTCGGCCCCGGGCTGCGCAAGCGCCCGGGCCAGGTCTTCGTCCAGACCGAGCAGGGCACTCCGCTCGGGCACATGGGCCTGGACCTCCAGGAGCGCCCGGCCGCCGCCCGCGGCACCGACTTCGGGGCACTGCTGCGGTCCGTCGACCAGTGGGACTACGTGCTGTCCGGCAACCGGCACACCACCTTGACCTGGGAGCGGGTATACCCGGGCCGCTACACCACGCTGGAGTACGGCTCCCCGCGCAACGACGTCCTCCAGCGGGCCACCGAGGCGGACGTGACCCGGCTGCGCGAGGCGCTGGGCGTCCCGGAGGGTGCGGTCGCCGTCCTGTACGCGCCCGCGCACCGCGACCACCGCCGCACCCAGTGCCCGCCGCTCGACCTGGAGCGGATCCAGCGCCGGCTCGGGCCGCGTTTCGTGGTCCTCGACCGCTCCCCCGGCCCGCGCGCCGGCGGCTCCTCCGGCGCGGACGGCCGGATCATCGACGTCTCCGGGCAGCCGGACGTGGCGTCCCTGTTCCTGGCCGCGGACGCGCTGCTCACCGACTACTCGCCCCTGATGTTCGACTACGCGTGCCTGGACCGGCCGATCGTGGTGCACACCGGGGACTGGGACGTCTACGAGGCGACCCGGGGCGTCTACTTCGACCTGCGCGCCTTCCCGCCGGGCGCGGTGGCCGCCGACGAGGAGGAACTGGTCGAGGTCTTCGCCACCGGGCGGTGGCGCGACTCCGGCTCGGGCCGGCTGCGGGCGGCCTTCCGGGAGCGGTTCTGCCCGTACGACGACGGCCGCGCCGCCGAGCGGGTCGTCCGGCGGGTCGTGCTGGGCGAGACGGAGGGACTGCCTGCGTTCGTGCCACTCGCCGAGCGCAGGCCGGCGCCGTCCGCGTCGGCCGCCCTCGCGCGTTCCCCGCTCGTCACCGTGCCGCAACCTTCCGGCTCACACACCGTCACCGAGAGCCGCTGAGCAGCGTTGTCCTTCCGGGAGTGCCCATTCCCCCCAGTACGACGCGGCCCACTCGGGTCCGGCCGCCACCCTGGCGTCCCGCCGGACGGCCCGGCCGCGTCGGCAAGACAACGGAAAGAGCAGAATGCCCCGATTCAGCATCATCGTCCCGTCCCACGGGGTCGCCGGCCGGCTGTCCCAGGCGCTGGACTCGGTCCTCGGCCAGTCCTTCGGCGACCTCGAGCTGATCCCGGTCTGCGACGCGCCCGGCTCCCCGGCCGCCGCGGTGGCCGCCGCGCACGCCGGGCGGGACTCCCGGGTGTCGCCGGTCCACTCACCGCCGTCCGCCGGTCTGAGCGGGGCCCGCAACGCCGGGATGCGGGCGGCGGGCGGCGCGTACGTGCTGTTCCTGGACGGCGACGATCTGCTGCTGCCGGGCGCGCTGGCGGCCCTGGACGCCCGGCTGGCCGAGACCGCCGGCGTCGACGTGCTGTACGCCGAGCACGAGCGGACCCCCTGGTGGGAGGGCGAACCGGCCAACCCGGCCGCGCCGTTGCTGGCGAAGGCGCCGAAGGGGGCCTTCGCCCCGGACCGGTTCCCGGAGCTGACCGGCCTGCGGCTGCCGGCCTGGGGCACCGCCTACCGCCGGGCCTTCCTCACCGAACACGAACTCGCCTTCCCCGAGGGTCACTTCACCGACCTCGGCTGGTGCGGGCTGACCGGCATCGCCGCCGGGCGGATCGCGGTGCTGCGCCGGGCCGTCGTACGGCACCGGGCACGCCGCCAGGGCAGCCGGCTCAACCTGCCCGGCCCGCACCAGCACACGCTGCTGGACCAGGTCGAGCTGGTGCTGACCCGGGCGGCCGGGGCGGGGCTGTCCGCCGAGCGGGCGCGGCCCGTGTTCGACCAGCTCTTCGCGCAGGTGCTGAAGACCGCCTCCCGCCCGGAGCGGCTGCCCGGCGGGCACCGCGCCTTCTTCCGCCGCGCGGGCCGGCTCTACCGGGCGCACCGGCCGGCCGGCCACCGGCCGCCCGGCGGCAGCCTCGGGGTGCAGCACCGGCTGCTGGCGACGGGCGCGTACTCCGCGTTCCGGGCGCTGCGGGGCGCCAACCGGGTGGCGGCCCGGTCCGCCGAGCGGCTGCCGCGCCCGCGCATGCTGCGCACCCGGCTGCGCTACGCCCGCGACCTGCGCCGGCCACTGGATCCGCGGCTCGCGGTCTTCTGCGCGTACTGGGGCCGGGGTTACGCCTGCAACCCGGCCGCGATCCACGCCAAGGCCCGGGAACTCGCCCCGCACATCCGCTCGGTGTTTCTGGTCGAGGCGGACCAGGTCCACACGGTGCCGGAGGGCGTCGAGCACGCGGTGATCGGCTCCCGCCGCTACTGGGAGGTGCTGGCCCGCGCCACGTACCTGGTCAACAACGCCAACTTCGCCGAGGGCGTGGTCAAGCGGCCGGGCAGTGTGCACCTGCAGACGCAGCACGGCACCCCGCTGAAGACGATGGGGGTGGACCAGTCGACGTACCCGGTGGTGGCGGCGCGGTCCGGCAGCTTCACGAAGCTGCTGGGCCGGGTGGACCGCTGGGACTTCAACCTGTCCTCCAACAGCCACTCCACGCAGATGTGGGAGCGCGCCTTCCCCGGCTCCTACGAGCACCTGGAGTACGGCTACCCGCGCAACGACGTCTTCTGCACGGCGACCGCCGCCGACGTCGCCCGCGTACGGCGGGAGCTGGGCGTGCCGGAGGGGGCGACGGCCGTGCTGTACGCGCCGACCCACCGCGACCACCACACCGGCTTCGAACCCGGCCTCGACCTGGAGGCGTTCTGCGAGGCGGCCGGCGAGGACGTCGTCGTGCTGCTGCGCGCCCACTACTTCTACGACCGCGGCCGCCCGGCGGGCTCCGGACGGGTCATCGACGTCACCGCGCACCGCTCCTCGGAGGACGTGTGCCTGGCCGCGGACGCGCTGGTCACCGACTATTCCTCCATCATGTTCGACTACGCCAACCTGGACCGGCCGATCGTGGTGTACGCCGACGACTGGGAGGTCTACCGGGAGACGCGGGGCGTCTACTTCGACCTGCCGGCCGAGCCGCCGGGGCCGGTCGCCCGGACCCCCGGCGAGCTGGCCCGGCTTTTTCGCGACGGCTCCTGGGCGGGGCCGGAGTCCAGGGCGCTGCGGGCCGCGTTCCGGGAGCGGTTCTGCCAGTTCGACGACGGGCTGGCCGCCGAACGCGTCGTACGCCGGGTGCTGCTGGGCGAGCCGCCGGAGGCGATCCCGCCGGTGATCCCGCTCGCCGAGCGCGTCCCCGCCCCCGCCGCCGCGACCCTCGTGAGGAGCTGACCCGTGCCCCGCTTCAGTCTCATCGTCCCCTGCTTCAAGGTGCAGGGCTTCCTGCGCGAGTGCCTGGACTCGGTGCTGCGGCAGTCCTTCGGCGACTTCGAGCTGATCGCCGTGGACGACCGCTCGCCGGACGGCTGCGGTGCGATCCTGGACGAGTACGCGGCCCGCGACCCGCGGGTGAAGGTGCTGCACCTGCCGGAGAACGCCGGTCTCGGCCGGGCACGCAACGCCGGGCTGCCGCACGCCACCGGCGACTACCTGTTCTTCCTGGACAGCGACGACACGCTCACCCCGGGCGCGCTGGGCGCCATGGCCGACCGGCTGGCGGAGGCCGCCGACCCGGACGTGCTGGTCTTCGACTACGCGCGCACCTACTGGTGGGGCGGCACCCGGCGCAACGCGCTGGCGCACGTGCTCGCCGAGGCCGGCGCGGAGACCTTCACGGCGGCCGCCCGGCCGGAGATCCTGGACCTGCTGATGGTGGTGTGGAACAAGGTCTACCGGCGCGGCTTCGTCGAGGAGAACGGCTTCGAGTTCCCGCCCGGGTACTACGAGGACACCCCCTGGACCTTCCCGGTCATGCTCAGCGCCCGGCGGATCGCCGCGCTGGACCGGATCTGCCTGAACTACCGGCAGCGCCGGCAGGGCAACATCCTGTCCACCACCAGCCGCAAGCACTTCGACATCCACGGGCAGTACGAGCGGGTCTTCGCCTTCGTGGACGGGCGCCCGGAGCTGGCGGGCTGGCGGCCCTACCTGCACCGCAAGATGGGCGAGCACTGTCTGGACATCCTCGCCAAGCCGGACCGGCTGCCGCCCGGAGACCGGGCGGAGTTCTTCCGGCGCACGGCGGAGATGTTCCGCAGGTACCGGCCCGAGGGCGCCCTGGTGGACGGCGAGGTCGCCGTGCTGGAGGGCGGTTACGCGCGGTACCTGCTGCGCCGGCGGGCAGAGCGGGCCGCACGGGAGGCCGTGCGGCGGTCGGCTCCGGCCCGGCGGGCCCTGGGCGCCCGGGCCCGGCGCGGCTGGACCCGGCTGCACGCGCACCGGCCACTGGACGAGCACCTCGTGGTGTACTCGGCCTCCTCGCACCAGGGCGTGCTGGGCGATCCCGCCGCCGTCTACCGCAAGGCGCTGGAGATCGCCCCGCAGTTGCGCGGGGTGTGGGTGGTGCGCGACGAGGAGGCCGCCGGGCGGCTGCCGGCCGGTGTCGAGCACGTGCTCGTGGACTCACGGCGCTGTCTGGAGATCACCGCGCGCGCCAAGTTCTTCGTCAACGACGTCAACTGGCCCGGCACGCTGGTCAAACGGCCCGGCAGCGTGCACGTCCACACCCACCAGGGCACCCCGCTGAAGTTCATGGGCGCCGATCTGCTGGACAAGCCCGGCGCCCGGCTGGGCTTCGACGTGCCGCAGATGCTGCGCCGGGCCGACCGCTGGGACTACAGCCTGGTCGCCAACCGTCATTCGGAGCTGGTCTGGGAGCGTGCCTACCCCTGCCACTTCACCTCGGTGCGCACCGGCAGCCCGCGCAACGACGTACTGGTCGGCGCGGCCGAAGGGGCGGGCGCCGGCTTCCGGCTGCGGCACGGCATCCCGGCGGACCACACGGTGGTGCTGTACGCGCCGACCCGCCGGGACTACCGGCGCGGCGGACACGTGGACCGGATCGACCTGGCCAGGTTCGCGGCCGACCTGGGCGAGGGCAGCACGCTGGTGGTCCGGCTGCACCCGACGCTGGCGGCCGGTCCGGCGCGCGGCATGGGCCTGACCGAGCTGGCCCGGCGAGGGGTCGTGGTCGACGCGACGGACGAGCCGCACGTCGAGGAGGTGATGCTCGCCTCGGACGCGCTGGTCACGGACTACTCGGCGCTGATGTTCGACTACGCCAACCTGGACCGGCCGATCGTGGTGCACGCCGACGACTGGGCCGCGTTCACCGCGAGCCGGGGCGCGTACCTCGACATCACCGCGGAGCCGCCGGGCCGCGTGTCCCGCTCCTACCGGGAGCTGACCTGGCTGTTCAGGTCCGGATCGTGGCGGGACGAGGAGTCCGGGCGGCTGCGGGCGGACTTCCGGGCCCGGTTCTGCGAGTTCGACGACGGTCGGGCCGCCGAACGGGTGGTGCGGACACTGCTGCTCGGCGAGACCCTGCCGCCCGGGCCGGGGTCCGTGCGGATCCCCGGCCAGGCGGCCGGCGCCGGGCTGCCGGCCGCGGAGGCGAGGCCGGCGGGGCGCCGGTGACGGGTCCGGCTACTCGATGACGAGGTCGACCTCGATGTTGCCGCGGGTGGCGTTGGAGTAGGGGCAGACCTGGTGGGCGGTCTCGACCAGCTTGCGGCCGGTCGCCTCGTCCACGGACTCGGGCAGCTCCACGCGCAGCGTCACCTTCAGGCCGAAGCCCTCGCCCTGCTTGCCGATGCCGACCTCGGCGGTCACCGCGGCGTCGGTGACGTCGACCTTCGCCTGCCGGCCGACGAGGCCGAGGGCGCTGCCGAAGCAGGCGGCGTAACCGGCGGCGAAGAGCTGCTCCGGGTTGGTGCCCTGGCCGTCGCCGCCGAGCTCCACCGGCGGGGCCAGCTTGACGTCGATCTTGCCGTCGGAGGAGACGGCGCGGCCGTCACGGCCGTGGGTGGCGGTGGCGACAGCGGTGTAGAGCGCGTCCATGAAGACCATCCCTCTGGGAGTCGGTTGCGTTCCGGCGGCTCCGGTCGGGGCCGCCTCACGGCCATAAGTAGAGCACACAATTAAGTTGTGCACAACTGAATGGCTCACTGGCGCTACGCTGTATCCATGAGCGCCTCGCCGACCCCGCAGACACCGCCGGCCGCCGCCGTCCCGGACACCGAGTGGCTGCGGCTTGACCGCCAGATCTGCTTCTCCCTGCACGCGGCCTCCCGCGCCTTCAACGGCGTGTACCGCGTGGTCCTCAAGGACCTGGGGCTCACCTACCCCCAGTACCTGGTCATGCTGGTGCTCTGGGAGCACGGCGATCTGCCGGTGAAGAAGCTCGGCGAGCACCTGCGGCTGGACTCCGGGACGCTGTCCCCGCTGCTCAAGCGGCTGGAGGCGGCCGGTCTGGTCACGCGGGAGCGCAGCGCGCACGACGAGCGCTCGGTGCGGGTGGGGCTGACCGGGCAGGGCGCGGCGCTGCGCGAGCGGGCCCTGGAGGTGCCGCGCCGCATCGCGGCGGCCACGGGCTTCGAGCTGGCCGAGATCGGAGAGCTGCGCGAGCGCCTGGACCGGCTCACCGGCGCGCTGGACGCGGCGGCGCCGGCGGAGGCCCGGCGGAACCGCTGAGTCCCGCGGGGGCCCGGCGGACGTAGAGCCGTACCGCCACCCCGCCCACGACCGACTCCCCGGCCGGCGTGAACTCCCCCGCCAGTACGGCCGACTTCGTCCGCTCGACGGGGCTGCCCGGCCGCCACCGCCCGGCCAGCACGTCCCGGTCGGCGACCACCCAGACCCGGTCCAGCCGGGCCATCCGCCGGCGCAGGTCCGGCGGCCCGGCCTCCCGCCCGTACAGGGTTCCGGACACGGCCGCGGACTCCGCCAGCGCCACGTCCCGCGCCCCGCGGAACGCCGCCGGGTAGGTGAGGGCCGTGTTCCGCGTCTGCTCCGGCAGGAACAGCACCGCGTCCCCCGGGCGCAGCTTCCGGTCGGCGGCCCGCGCGACGGCGGCGAGGTCGTCGGGGCGGCGGGCCGGGTCGCGGTCGGCGCGCAGGAGGGGGAGCTGGTGGATGAGGACCAGCAGGACGGCGGCCGCCCCGGCCAAGGCCGCGGACCGAGCGCCCGCGCGGGGCAGCACCAGCCGGTCCGCCCCGGCGGCGACCAGCAGCGGCGCCCCCGACAGGGCGTAGAGCACATACCGGTCGACGTACAGCGGCGACAGCTGAGACACCAGCATCAGCGTGGCCGGCGGCACCACGGCCAGCGGTGCGGCGACATGCGCGCACGCCGGCACCCCGCGCCGTCCGGCCGGCCCCAGCACAGCCACCAGGGCCAGGCCCAGACACACCCAGAACACCGCGTCCGCCGGCCCGAGGAACATACGCAGCAGCCCCTGTGCCGTCGCCCGCGTCGGCGGTCGCAGCCATGCCACCTGCGCCGACTGGGACTCGGACACGAGCGCCATCGGCAGCAGCGCGAACCCGGCCATGGCCGCCGCGCGTCCCCAGCCCCGCCACACCCGCGGCCCCACCCGGGCCAGCGCCAGCGACACCGCGTGGGCGGGCAGCAGCAGCACGGCGAACTCGTGCAGCCAGCAGGTGAGGGCGACGACCGTGCCGTACGCCCACCACGAACCCCCGCGCACGGCCCGCGCGAACAGCAGCGTCGCCGCCGTGGCGCCGGCCGCGACCAGGGCGTACGAGCGGCCTTCCTGGGCGTAGTGGCCGGCCATGGGCGAGACGGCGTACAGCAGTCCGGCCCAGAGCCCGACGCGCGGCCGCGCCAGCCGGGTGCCGAGCGCGGCCACCAGGCCGGCGGTCGCGGCCGCCGCGCACACGGAGGGCAGCCTGAGGACGACCTCGCCGGGGTGGACGGACAGGACGGCGTGCATGAGGAGGTAGTACAGGCCGTGCACCGCGTCGACCTCGTGCAGCAGCCGCCAGATCTGCGGCACGGTGCGGCGGGCCACCTGGAAGGTGACGGCCTCGTCGCGCCACATCCCGCCCCGGTCGAGCCCCCAGATGCCGAGCGCGAGCATCACCAGCGCGGGCACGCACACCGCGACCGCCCGCCGGGCCCGGTCCGGACCGCCCGGCGGGGCGGCGGACCCGGTGGCCGAGGCCTGGGTGCCGTGCGGCCGCGGCTGCGGAGGAGACCCGAGGCTGACCACCGCACCATCTTTTGCGATTAGCCAATCTTTGCTGGGTAATGACGGCGTATCAGCATGAATACACCATCCGCGCGGATTAGGCTCCCGCGTGATGAACCGCCTCCGTGTCACCCCCGGCCCGGTCCTCGCCCTCACCGCCGTCTGGCTCGTCACCCGCGCCCTGATGTCGTGGCTGCTCACGCACGACAGTTCGCCCCTGCTGGGCGGGGGCGCGGTGCCGCGTGAGGTGTGGCGCCTGTACTTCCACTGGTACGGCGTGCTGGCGCACGGCGCCTTCCCGACCCACGACAGCACCTGGCAGTACCCGCCGGGCGCGGGCGTGGTGCTGCTGGCGCCGGGCCTGCTGCCGTGGCTGACGTACTTCCAGTGGTTTGTGACGCTGGTGCTGGCCGCGGACGCGCTGATCGCGGTGGCCCTGGTACGGGCGGCCAGGCGGCCCGGCGGGAGCCTGCTCGGCGCGGCCGTGTGGATCTGCGGTCTGCCGCTGCTGCTGCACCTCCCGCTCGCCCGCTACGACGTGCAGGTGACCGCGCTCGCCGTGGCGGCCCTGCTGTCGTCGGGGCGCTCCCAGCGCGCGGGCGGTGTCCTCGCGGCACTGGGCGCGCTGGTGAAGGTGTGGCCCGCGCTGGTGCTGCTGGGCACGCCCCGGGGTGACGCGACCCGCAGGGCGTGGGGCTGGGCGGCGGCCGGCGGAGGGCTGGGACTCGCCCTGCTCGCCGCCTCGTTCAGCCATCCGCTGGCGTTCCTGCGGGAGCAGGGCGGCCGGGGCGTGCAGATCGAGTCGCTCGGCGGCACCGCGCTCAACCTGGCGCGCCGGGCCGGCTGGCCCGGCCGGGCCCGCTACCAGTACGGGGCCATCGAGCTGGTCGGACCGCATGTGCACACCGTGGCCACGCTCAGCCTCGGGCTCACCGCGGCCGCGCTGGGGCTGCTGGTGCTGTGGCGGCTGCGGGCACGGCACTGGAGCCCGGCCACGCCGTACGACGCCGCGCTCGCCGCGGTGCTGCTGTTCACCGTCACCAGCCGGGTCATCAGCCCGCAGTACCTGATCTGGCTGCTGGGCCTGGCCGCCGTGTGCCTGGCCTCCCGGCACACCAGCCAGCGCCCGGTGGCCGTACTGCTCCTCGCGGCGAGCGCGCTCAGCTCGGTGGCCTATCCGATGCTCTACCGCGAGGTGGTGGCCGGCACCTGGACCGGCTGCCTGCTGATGCTGGCCCGCAACACGCTGCTGGCGGCGGCCGCGGTGCTGTCCTTCGTCCGGCTGTGGCGCGCTCCCCGGCCGCCTGCCGGGGAGCCCGCGCCCGCGACGCGGCCCCGCCCGGATGCCGGCCGCCTCCCGGATCGGGCACTAACCGGCCCGTAACGGGGTAATACAGACTTCCCGAGTTCCCGGCCCGTGGACGCCATGAGTACAGACCCGCAAGCCCCCGACGAGCAGCCGGCACCCCAGGTCGGTGTCGTCGTGATCGGCTACAACGACGCCGGCCACGTCGCCGGCGCCGTGCGCTCCGCGCTCGCCCAGGGGCCGGCCGTCGGCGAGGTGGTCGCCGTCGACGACTGCTCGACCGACGGCAGCGGCGAGCTGCTGGACCAGCTGGCCGCCGGGGAGCCCCGGCTGCGGGTGGTGCGCCGGGACGTGAACAGCGGCGGCTGCGGCAGTCCGCGCAACACCGGGATCGACGCGGTGACGATGCCGTACGTGATGTTCCTCGACAGCGACGACGTGCTGCCGCCCGGCGCGGTGGACGCGCTGCTGCGGGGCGCCGCCGGAGCGGGCGCCGAGGTAGCGGGCGGACTGTGCGTGCGCCGCGAGCTGCCCTCGGGTCGCGAACAGCCGTGGCAGGCGCCGCTCTACTCGGCGCCCGCCGTACTCGCGCGCCCCTCCCAGCGCCCCCGGCTCGTCCACGACACCCTGTGCGTCAACAAGCTCTACCGGACCGGGTTCCTGCGCGAGCACGGCATCCGCTTCCCCGAGGGCCGCTTCCTCTACGAGGACTTCGTCTTCACCGCGCGCGTGCTGGCCGCCGCGCCGCGCGTGGCGCTGGTGCCGGAGCGCGTGTACGTGTGGCACGTGCGCCGGTCGGCCGAGCGGTTGTCGCTCTCCCTGGACCGGGAGGACATCGCCAACTGGCGGGCGCGCACTCGGGCGTGCGCGCTGGCGTACGACATCCTGCTGGGCGCCGGGCAGAAGGCGCTGGCGCGGGCCGCGCGCGCCAAGTTCCTCGACCACGAGCTGCGTATGTACCTCCGCGAACTGGGCCTGCGCGACGCGCACTACCGGCGCGCGTGGTGGGCGCACACCCGCGAGTACCTCGCGCGCTACGACGCCGCGGACTGGGAGCTGAACCCGGCGGCCCCGGGACGGCTGCTGGGCCGGGTCGTCCTGGCGTCGCCCGAGCCGCGCGACCTGTCCCGCCTGCGGGAACTCGCCGCCCGTCCGGCGCGGCTGCTCCCGCCCTACGCCCGCGCTCCCGACGGCACGCCCGTCTGGGCGCCCGACCTGACCCAGGTCACCCTCGCGCCGCTGCTCGCCCGGCCCACCGCCCTCCTCCCGCTCGCCGTGGACGCGGAACTGCGGCCGCGCGCGCGTGGCACCCGGCTGCGTCTGCGCCTGCACGAGCTGTACGGACGGACGGCCGGGGCCGGTCCGCGGCAGGTGGACGTGGAGTGGCGGTCCCGGCGGGACGGGCGCCCGGCCCGGCGCGCCACCGCGGCCTTCGCGCCCGCGGGTCCGGAGCGCTGGACGGCCGAGGTGCCCGTCGACCCGGGCGGGCTGGGCGCGGGCATCTGGGACCTGCGCCTGACCCTGCGGTTCGCTGACGGCGCGGCCCGTGAGGCCACCGCGCACGCCCTCGCGGGCGACGGCCTGCTGCGCCGCCGTGCCGTCCCCGACGCCCGGCACGGCCTGGTGCTGGTCCAGCCGTACGCGACCCACTCCGGAGCCCTGGCCCTGCGTGTGGCGACCGGAGTACAAGGAGTCGTGGCGGTGGCCCGCGGCCGACTGCGCCGCCTGTTCCACCGACCGCACGGGACCACGAGCCGCCGGCCGTCACCGGCCGGCCACTGACGAGGGGACGGCCGAGATGACCTGGCTGATCACCGGCGGCGCCGGTTACATCGGGGCGCACGTCGTCCGCGCGATGGCCGAGGCGGGTGAGCGGACGGTGGTCTACGACGATCTGTCCACCGGTGTCGCCGAGCGGGTGCCGGCCGAGGTGCCCCTGGTGCGGGGCTCGACCCTGGACGCCGGTACGGTCTCCCGTACGCTCGCCGGGCACGGCGTCACCGGCGTCGTCCACCTCGCGGCGAAGAAGCAGGTGGGCGAGTCGGTGGAGCACCCGCTGCGGTACTACCGGGAGAACGTGGAGGGCCTGCGCGTCCTGCTGGAGGCGGCGGTGGCGGCCGGGGTGGCGGCCTTCGTCTTCTCGTCGTCCGCCGCGGTGTACGGCATGCCGGACGTGGACCTGGTCACGGAGGAGACCCCCTGCCTCCCGCTCTCCCCCTACGGCGAGACCAAGCTCGCCGGTGAGTGGCTGGTCCGCGCCACGAGCCGGGCCACGGGGCTCGCGACGGCGTCCCTGCGCTACTTCAACGTGGCGGGCGCGGCCGTCCCCGCGCTGGCCGACACGAGCGTCTCCAACCTCGTCCCCATGGTCTTCGAGAAGCTCACCGAGGGCGCGTCCCCGTGGATCTTCGGCGACGACTACCCGACCCCCGACGGCACCTGCGTCCGCGACTACATCCACGTGGTCGACCTGGCCGAGGCGCATGTGACGGTCGCCCGCGCCCTGCGCTCCGACCCGGGCCGCACGCTGACCCTCAACATCGGGCGCGGGGAGGGCGTGTCGGTCCGCGAGATGATCGACCGCGTCAACGCGGTCACCGGCTACGACCGCCCCCCGTCCGTCACGGCCCGCCGCCCGGGCGACCCGGCCCGGGTGGTGGGCTCCGCCGACCGCATCGCCACCGAGCTGGGCTGGCGGGCCAAGTACGACGTCCAGGACATGATCGTCTCGGCCTGGGAGGGCTGGACGCACCTGCATCCGCAGGCGGCGCGCTCCTAGGCCCGGCCCGCCCCGCCGCCGTCCGGGCCGCGCAGGCCCGGACGGGCACCTGGCGGACCGCCGGCTCACAGCGCCGTGAGCGCCGCCGCGGTGGCGCGGGCCAGGTCGTCCAGGTAGTCCTTCGGCAGCTTGGGAGACCTGATCACCACCGAGCGCCAGTAGAGCGGGCCGGAGATCAGGTCGAGCGCGAGGTCGGTGTCCAGGCCGGACCGCACCTCTCCGCGCCGCTCGGCCGCGGCCACGATCCGGCTGGCCACCGAGTCCTGGCCGTCCCGCACCGCCTTCTGCAGCGCCTCGGCGATCTCGGGGCTGCGGGCCGCCTCCGCCTGCAGGTCGGGGATGATCTGCGAGGCGACGGGGTGGCGCAGGGCGCGGGACGTGACGCCGTAGAGCAGGCGGAGGTCGCCCTCCAGCGAGCCGGTGTCCGGGACCGGGAGCCCCAGCACGGCCATCGCCGAGACCACGTCGAGGACCAGGTGCAGCTTGGAGCGCCACCGGCGGTACACCGCCGTCTTGCCCACGCCCGCCCGCCGCGCGATCCCCTCGATGGACATCCTGGCGTACCCGACGGCCGCCAGTTCCTCGAAGACGGCCGCCCGGATGGCCTCGGTCACGTCCTCCCGGAGCACCGCGGCTCCCGCGGGGGCCCGGCGGCGCGGACGCTTCGGGGTCTCGTGGGCGTTCGTCGTCATACGGACCAGCATAGGGCGTGACGACGAAACGGTTGCGTTCCGACGTGCGATGGTTCTACTCTCACGTTGCGACGATACGGTCCCGTCCCGACGTAAGAGAACGTGAAGAGAAGCGTAAGGAAACGCCGGACGACGGACGGGGACCGCACAGGCCCGGCGACCGCCGGACGCACCCCCCTCCCCCGAGCGAAAGCAGCGGATGTGAGTCAGGTCCTCCACACACCGCCCCCGACCCGTATCCCGGCCGAGGACGACCTCGCGGCGCTGGCCGCACGGCACGGCCTGTCGGTCAGCGGCGCCCGCCCCTCCCTGCCGGCGTACGTCCGCCAGCTCTGGGCGCGCCGGCACTTCATCACCGCCTTCGCCACCGCCAAGCTCACCGCCCAGTACAGCGAGGCGAAGCTCGGCCAGGTCTGGCAGGTCATGACCCCGCTGCTGAACGCGGCGGTCTACTACTTCATCTTCGGCGTGCTGCTCGGCACCAAGCACAACGTCCCCGACTACGTGCCGTTCCTGGTCACGGGCGTGTTCATCTGGACGTTCACGCAGAGCTCGATCATGTCGGGCACCCGGGCCATCGCCGGCAACCTCGGCCTGGTGCGCGCGCTGCACTTCCCGCGCGCCGCGCTGCCGATCTCCTTCGCGCTGCAGCAGCTCCAGCAGCTCCTGTTCTCGATGGCCGCGCTGGTCGTCATCCTGCTCTGCTTCGGCGTCCCGGTCTCCGCGTCCTGGGTGCTGGCGGTCCCCGCCCTGGTGCTGCAGTTCACGTTCAACGCCGGGGTGTCGATGGCGGTGGCGCGCATGGGCGCGAAGACCCCGGACATCGCCCAGCTGATGCCCTTCGTGCTGCGGACCTGGATGTACGTGTCCGGCGTGATGTGGAGCATCGACAAGATCGACGCGAGCGACCACCTGCCGCACGTCGTCAAGGTGCTGCTGGAGCTGAACCCGGCCGCCGTCTACATCGACCTGATGCGGTTCGCGCTGATCGACAGCTTCCACACCCTGCCCCCGCACGTGTGGGCGGTCGCGACGGGCTGGGCCCTGCTCGCCGGGGTCGGCGGCTTCATCTACTTCTGGAAGGCTGAGGAGACGTACGGCCGTGGCTGAGCAGACCGGGACCACCACCGAGAACATCCCCACCGTCGTCGCCGACCGGGTCGACATCGTCTACCGGGTCAACGGCACCGGCGCCGGGCGCGGCACCGCCACCGCCGCCCTCAACCGCATCCTGCGGCGCAAGCAGGCCGAGAAGGCGGCGGGCGTGCGCAAGGTGCACGCGGTCAAGCAGGTGTCGTTCGTCGCCTACAAGGGCGAGGCCATCGGCCTCATCGGCACCAACGGCTCGGGCAAGTCGACGCTGCTGAAGGCCGTCGCCGGCCTGCTGCCCGTGGAGAACGGGCACATCTACACCGACGGCCAGCCCTCGCTCCTCGGCGTCAACGCGGCGCTGATGAACGACCTCACCGGCGAACGCAACGTCCACCTCGGCGGACTGGCCATGGGCATGTCCCGGGAGGAGGTCAAGGAGCGCTACGAGGAGATCGTCGACTTCTCCGGGATCAACGAGAAGGGCGACTTCATCACCCTTCCGATGCGGACGTACTCCTCCGGCATGGCGGCCCGGCTGCGCTTCTCCATCGCCGCCGCCAAGGACCACGACGTGCTGCTGATCGACGAGGCCCTGGCGACCGGCGACCGCTCCTTCCAGAAGCGCTCCGAGGCCCGCATCCGCGAGCTGCGCAAGCACGCCGGCACGGTCTTCCTGGTCAGCCACAACAACAAGTCGATCCGGGACACCTGCGAGCGGGTGCTGTGGCTGGAGCAAGGCGAGCTGCGCATGGACGGGCCCACCGAGGACGTCCTCAAGGAGTACGAGGCCTTCACCGGCGACAAGAGCGACAAGCCGGCCCGGAAGCCGGCGAGGAAGGCGGCGCCCAAGGCGGCAGCGGCCACCGTGTAGCGACGGAAACCCCTGCGTCCCAGGCTCGTTTCACCGGTGGGGCCCGCATCCCGCGGCCCCCTCACCCCGGGCGCGGTTATCCTTTTCATACGGATAGTGACAGTATGTTATGAAAGGTGCCCCGAGAGACGACGAGCCCAAGGAGCCTCCGCGATGCCCCACCTCAGCGTCATCGTCCACGGGCCGAACACCCAGGGGCACCTGACCGAGCTGCTGGCCGCACTGGAGACCCGCCCGCTGCCGGACATCGAGGTGATCGTCGCCGCGGTCGGCGACTGGGCACGGGAGACGGCCGAGGAGCACGCCCCGGAGACGATCGTGGTGCCGCTGCCCGCGGGCACCGGCGAGGCGGCGGCCCGGGCGGCGGGCGCCGCCCGGGCGTCCGGCCGCTGGCTGCACTTCGTGCACGCCAAGGACGGGCTGCCGGCCGGCGCGTCCCGGATGGTCGCCGAGCGCGCCGCCGAGCTGGACGACACGGTCGACGTGCTCCTCTTCGACCACGTCACCACCACCTGGAAGACCTCGGCGGCCCCCTCCTCCGGCGGCCGCCACCTCGCCGCCGCCGGCCGCGCCGATCTGCCGCTGGACGAGGCGGCCGACCTGCTGCGCCTCGCCCCGCTGCTCGGCACCCGCGCCCTGCGCGCCGAGTTCTGGCGGGCGCACGAGGAGGCGCTCACCACCGACGACGAGCCGTACGCCGCCTACGCGGCCCTGCTGCACGCCGGCCGCGTCGCCTGCCTGAACCAGGTCGCCTACGACGACCGCCGGCTGCGGCCCGAGAGCCTGCCGCCGCTCGCCCCCGAGGACCGGTACGCGCTGATCGACCGCTACGAGTCGCTGCTCCCGCTCACCAGGGAGCGCAGTGCGGTCCGCGCGGTGCTGTACGACCTGATGGTCCGCGACCTGCTGCGCACCTTCGCCCGGGAGGACCTGCCCGACCCGGTGGCCCGGGAGTTCTTCCGCCGGGCCTCACTGGCCGCGGTCCGCTGGCGCCCCGAGAACCACCACCGGCCGGCCGGCCTCGAAGGCGTCCGGCACACGCTGCTCGAGGACGGCGCGTACACCCGCTACCGCGCCTTCCAGGCCGCCAACCGCACCCGGCGCACGGCCCGCAAGGCGGTACGGGAGCGCAAGCGCCAACTGGGCACGCGCCTGCGCGACCAGCAGTACCGCAGGGCGCTGAGCCGCCCGGTCGACCCCGAACTGGCCGTCTTCGCCGCCTACTGGGAACGCGGGGTCGCCTGCAACCCGGCCGCGATCGCCGCCCGGCTCGCCGAACTCGCCCCCGACATCCGCCGGGTGTGGGTGGTGAGCAAGGAGAACGCGGCCCTGCTGCCGCCCGGCACCGACCACGTGATCCCCGGCACCCGCCGCTACTGGGAGACGCTGGCCACCGCCAAGTTCCTGACGAACAACGTCAACTTCCCCAACGCGGTGGTCAAGCGACCCGAGGCGATCCACCTCCAGACCCACCACGGCACCCCGCTCAAGCGCATGGGCCTGGACCAGCGGGACCACCCGGCCGCCGCCAAGGGCCTGGACTTCGCCGCCCTGCTGGCCCGCGTCGACAAGTGGGACTACAGCGTCAGCGCCAACAGCCACTCCACCCGGATGTGGGAGCGCGCGTACCCGGCCCGCTACACGTCCCTGGACCACGGCTATCCGCGCAACGACGTCTTCTACTCGAGCGGGGCCGAGGAGGTCCGCGCCGCCCGCGCGCGGCTGGGCATCGCCCCCGGCACGAAGGCCGTCCTCTACGCCCCCACCCACCGCGACTACGAGGCCGGCTTCACCCCCCGGCTCGACCTCGCCGCTCTGGCCGACCGGCTCGGCGGCGACACGGTCCTGCTGGTGCGCGCCCACTACTTCTACGGCGGCGCCGCCTCCCCGCTCACCGGACTGCGCCGCTCCGGCCGGATCATCGACGTCTCCTCCTACGACCCGGTCGAGGAGCTGTGCCTGGCCGCCGACGCACTGGTCACGGACTACTCGTCGATCATGTTCGACTACGCCAACCTGGACCGGCCGATCGTGATCCACGCCGACGACTGGGAGACGTACCGCACCACCCGGGGCGTCTACTTCGACCTGATGGCCGAACACCCGGGCCAGGTCGCGCGCACCCAGGAGGAGCTGACCGAGATCTTCACCTCCGGCGCCTGGCGCGACGAGGGCGCGGCGAAGGCGCGGGCGGCGTTCCGGCGCCGGTTCTGCGAGTACGACGACGGCCGCGCCGCCGAACGGGTCGTACGGCGGGTCTTCCTCGGCGAACCCGAGGAGGCGCTGCCCCCGGTGCTCCCGCTGGAGCGACGCACGCCCGCCCCGACCCCCGAGGAGGCCACCGCATGACGCTCCCCGACGTCACGGTCACCGTCATCGTCTTCAACGACGCCGCCCGCCTCCCCCGGGCGGTCGCCTCGCTGCGCGCCCAGACCCACGCCGACATCGAGATCGTCATCAGCGACGACCACTCCACCGACGACACGCCCGCCGTGGCGCGGGAGCTGGCAGCGCGGGACCACCGCATCCGCTACCTGCGCCTGCCGGAGAACAGCGGCGGCTGCAGCGCGCCGCGCAACCGGGCCATCGAGGTCGCCCGGGCGCCGTACCTGATGTTCCTGGACAGCGACGACGAACTCCCGCCCCGCGCCGTGGAGTCGCTGCTCGCCGCGCACCGCGAGCGCGAGGTGGACTTCGTCATGGGCGCGGTGCGGCGGGTGCGCGTGGACAACGGGCGCCGCTCCGTATGGATGCCGCACCTGGTCTCCGAACGCCGCACGCTGGACGGCATCGAGGACGACCCGCGGCTGCTGTTCGAGCACCTGTCGACGAGCAAGATGTACTCGCGGGCGTTCCTTGACCGCCACGGGCTGCGTTTCCCGGAGGGCATCCACTACGAGGACCAGTTGTTCTCGGCGCAGGCCTACTGCCTGGCGAAGGCTTTCACGATCATCCCGGACCCGGTCTACGTCTGGTACATCGAGCCGTTCGCCGCACAGTCGGCGGCGTCCATCTCCAACCAGCGGCACAAGATCTCCAACGTCCGCGACCGGGTGCACGTCCAGCGCCTGATCGACGACTTCCTGGTCGAGAGCGGGCACGGGGTGCTCCGGGAGGACAAGGACTACAAGTTCCTCAAGCACGACTTCCGGATGTACGCGGGCGACCTGCCGTACCGCGACGACGCGTGGCTCGAGGAGTTCGCGCAGATCATGAACCCCTACCTGGACACCCTGGCGGACGGCGCGTTCGTCCGCCTGCCCCGCCCGGAACGGGTGGTGCTCCAGCTCCTGCGCGACGGACGCCTGTCCGACGTCCGGCCGGCGGCGCGCGGCCTCGGCCACAACGTGGCCCCGCGGCACGTCACCGCCGACGCCTCCGGCGCCGTCTTCTGGGGCGACGCGCCGCCCTCGACCGACCTGGCCCGCCGGGAACTGGACGTCCGTGACCTGGAGCTGGACACCCGGCCGTTCACCAGCGCCCAGTTCCGCCACGAGATCACCGAGCTGGCCCCGGGCCCGGGCGCCTCCCTGGACCTCACCATCCGCA
Source organism: Streptomyces sp. NPDC056580 (assembly GCF_042793175.1). NCBI lineage: Bacteria > Bacillati > Actinomycetota > Actinomycetes > Kitasatosporales > Streptomycetaceae > Streptomyces > Streptomyces sp. NPDC056580. Next base: position 299,859 of record NZ_JBHTVE010000011.1, read on the forward strand.
CGTTCGACCCCGGGCTGCGCCTCCCGGTCGGGCCGCAGCGCGCGAGCCTGCTGCTGAGCCCGGGCCGGCGCCGGCTGACGGTCCCGTTCCGGCTGGATCCGGTGCGGCCGGGCGTCTTCGAGGGCCGGGTCCGGCTGGACCTGGCGGCGGCGCCGCTGCCCGTCCAGGGCTTCGACGGCGTACGCCACCCGCTGCTCCGCCTGTCCCAGCAGGGCCTGGCCAACTCGGGCCTGCTCCTGGCCCCGCTGGACTTCCCCCCGGTGCGGGCCCGCGTGAGCCGGCGCTCCGGCCTCACCAGCCACGAAATCACCGTCGAACCCGAGGGCCGCAACCCCGGCCGCCTCCAGATCCGCTGGCGCCCCCTCACTCTGACAGCCCACGTGATCCGACCCATGACCCGAAAACTCGCCCACCCCAAACTCCGCAACGCAGCCCGCCTGGCCTCCAGCATCCTGAAGTAGACACCCCCGACACCACCCACGCAGCCTCGGGCACGCGTGCCGCCGGGGCGGCACGGCGGGCACACCGGCACCCCGCCAGCGGGGGCAAGCGAAACACCGGCACCCGCGCCGACGCAGCTGCGGGCACGCGTGCCGCCAGGGGCGGCACGGGTGGGCGCAGCGGCACCCCGCCAGCGGCCAGGGGCAGCGCCCGCCCGGCCCGCGCGGCGCCGGGCGACGCGGCGCACCCGCACCCACGCAGCTCCGGGCACGCGTGCCGCCAAGGGCGACACGGGCGGGCACACCGGCACCCGCGCCCACGCAGCTGCGGGCATGCGTGCCGCCAGGGGCGGCACGGGTGGGCGCAGCGGCACCCCGCCAGCGCGGGCAAGTGAAACACCCCCGGCCGGCCTACGCACCGGGCACCCTCACAACACCGGTCACCGGCACCCCAGAACACCGGTCACCGCACCCCCCGCTCCAACACCCCTCACCGCACCGCGTACAGCACCTGCCCCCCAGGCCCCGCAGCCACCCTCCGCAACCACGGCTCCGCATCCCCCCGCCCCCCGACCACCCACCGCACCCCGTACTCCCGCAGCACTCCCCGCCGCCCCGAGGCCCCAGCCCCGGCCTCAGAGCCGGCCCCCGCCGAGAAGTACCGCCGCACCGCATCCGCCCGCTCCCCCGCGGACGGCAGGAACACGTCCGGGTACCCAGGGGCCACCGTGTACGCCCCGTACGCCGGGATCTGCCGCGAGGCCGTCGTCCGGGCCATGACCACGTCCCCGTATCCCACCCACGGCGTGATCCAGTGGTACCCGGCCCACGGCGCCCGGTACTTCGCCGCGACCACGCCCGGCAGCGCGTCCCGCCCCGTCACGTATCCCAGCGTCCCCACCTGCGTCCACGCACCCACCAGCAGCGCGGCGCCCAGCGCACAGGCCCACCCGGCCCGCACCGCCCGCCTCCCCGCCGACACGGCCTCCAGCGCGGCCGCGAGCTGGGCCGGGATCAGCGCGGCGGGCAGCGCACGGCCCCACGAGTAGTGCCCGCTCAGCCCGCCCGCCGCGAACACCAGCGCGCCGAGCACGAAGAACAGCACCAGGGGATCCCGGCGGTCCCGCCGCCACCGCGCCGCGAGAGCCGCCACCCCGAGCAGGACGAGCCCGAACCGCGCGGCGAGGTGCCCGTACAGCGACCGGTGGATCGCCTCGAGACCGGCGCCCGCGGAGAACAGGGCGAAGAAGTCGTAGTACGGCCACACCCACAGCAGCACCAGCCCGCAGGCGGCGGCCGCACCCAGCCGCGTCGCCCGGGACCGGTCCGGCCGCGCGGCGATCACCGTGGCCAGCGCGCCGAGGCTCGCCACGACCCCGGTGAACTGGTGGCACAGCAGGATCAGCGCCCACAGCGCGCCCAGCCCGAGCCACCCGCCCCAGCCGGCCCCGGTGCGCAGCGCCCGGGTGAGCCACGCCCAGAAGTGGAACGACAGCCCGAGCGCGAGCACGCTGGGGTACGACACCGTCAGCGCCAGCGAGTTCAGACCCAGGAAGCCGCTCCAGTTGAACAGCAGCGGCCCCCACAGGAGGACCAGGCTCAGGAACGCCAGGGCGGGCGCCGCGCGATGGCCGCTGAGGGTGCGGACGTAGCGCCACACACCGGTGGCCAGCAGCCCCAGCCCGACGACCGCGCCGACCCGCAGCACGTCGAACACCGGCAGTCCGGTCACCCGGGCCAGACAGCCCAGCAGCAGCATCCAGGGCGAGTAGTACGGACTCGGCGTGTCGGCGTCGACCAGCGGGTTGCCCGGGTGCAGCGGGCTGTGCCGCAGCCGTTGCACGGTCGCCGCGTGCATGCCGAGATCGCCCGCCCAGGGAAGACGGACGATCACCAGGAGCAGCAGGACCAGCACGAGCGCCGCGGCGGCCAGGGGCAGCGCCCGCCCGGCCCGCGCGGCGCCGGGCGACGCGGCACGCAACATGCGCGACCGCTGCCGGGCGGTCCTCGGTGAGGTCGCTGTCACAGCGCGACCCTACCGGAAACGCCCCGATCGATCCGAAACGGGGCATTCGCCCCGGATTGGAGAAGCGAAGCGCCCCGGGCCTGGACCGGCCCGGGGCGTCCTCACAGCCGTACGGCTTCGGCCGCCGGCGCGGTCACGAGTGCGAGCGCAGCAGCGTCCGCATCGTCCGCATCGCCACCGACAGGTTGGCGAGGTCGAACTCGTCGGAGCCGCGGATCTCCACCAGGGTGGTGCGAGCGCGGGAGAGCAGGGCGGCGTTCTTCTGCTCCCACAGCTCGAAGCGCTGCTCCGGCGTGGCGGTGCCGTCGCCGACGGCCAGGACGTCCGCCGTCAGCGCGGCGTGCGCCGCGTACAGGTCCTCGCGGATCGCCGCACGGGCCATCGACTGCCAGCGGTCGTTGCGCGGCAGTTCGATGATGCGGTCCATGAGCTGGGTGATGCCCAGCCGGTCGGCGAGGTCGTAGTAGACGTCGGCGACGTCCAGCGGCTCCTTGCCCGTGCGGTCGGCCACCGAGACGATGTCGAGCGCCGGGAAGGCGGAGGAGAATCCGGCCACGCGGGTGGCCAGCTCGTCCGGGACCCCGGCGGCGGACAGCTCGTCGAACACGTGCTGGTACCAGTCCTGGTCCGCGCCGCGCAGCAGCTTCGGCAGCTGCTGCCAGACCTGCTCGACCCGCTCGGCGAAGAACTCCACCGTCTCGGCGAGCTGCAGCGGCTGCGGCCGGTTGTTCAGCAGCCAGCGCGTGCCGCGCTCGACCAGGCGGCGCGAGTGCAGCCGGATGCGGGTCTGGACGGCTGCCTCGACCTTGTTGTCCAGCTCCTCGACCGCGTCCCACACCGGCGCCGAGCAGAAGATCGCGCGGGCCGCGGTCTGGGCGCGGACGATCTCCTCGAGCGAGGCCCCGGTCTCCTCGCGCAGCCGGTGCAGGTACGTCGTACCGCCCGTGTTGACCGTGTCGTTGACCAGCACGGTCGTGGTGATCTCGCGGTGCAGCGGGTGGCTGTCGATGCCGTCCGGGAACCGCTCGCGCAGCGCCGTCGGGAAGTAGGCGTGCAGCAGGGTGCGCAGGTACGGGTCGTCGGGCAGCGAGGTGTGCAGCAGTTCCTCGGCGACCGTGATCTTCGTGTACGCCAGCAGCACGGCCGTCTCCGGGCCGGTCAGGCCCTGGCCCTGGGTGAGGCGCTCGCGGATCTGGCGGTCGGTGGGCAGGAACTCCAGCGCCCGGTCGAGGTGCCCCTCGCGGACCAGGTGGCGGATGAACCGCTGCTGCGCGTGCAGCATGTCCTTGGACTGGGCGAGGGCGTTGGCGATCGCCGTGTTCTGCGCGTAGTTGTTGCGCAGCACCAGCGTGCCGACCTCGTCGGTCATCTCGGCGAGCAGCTTGTTGCGCTGCTTGACGGTCATGTCGCCGTCGGCGACCAGTCCGTTCAACAGGATCTTGATGTTCACCTCGTGGTCGGAGGTGTCCACGCCGGCGCTGTTGTCGATCGCGTCGGTGTTGATCCGCCCGCCCTGCAGGGCGAACTCGATGCGGCCGAGCTGGGTCAGGCCCAGGTTGCCGCCCTCGCCCACGACCTTGACGCGCAGGTCGCTGCCGTCGACGCGAATGGCGTCGTTGGCCTTGTCGCCGACGTCGGCGTTCGACTCGGCCGACGACTTCACGTACGTGCCGATGCCGCCGTTCCACAGCAGGTCGACCGGGCTGTGCAGGATCGCCTTCATCAGGTCGGCCGGGGTCATCTTGGAGACCTTCTCCTCGATGCCCAGGGCCTGGCGGATGTGCGCGTTGAGCGTGATCGCCTTGGCGGTGCGCGGGAAGATCCCGCCGCCCGCGGACAGCAGCTGGGTGTCGTAGTCGGCCCAGCTCGAGCGGGGCAGCTCGAACAGGCGGCGGCGCTCGGCGTAGGAGGTGGCCGCGTCCGGGTTCGGGTCGATGAAGATGTGCCGGTGGTCGAAGGCCGCGACCAGGCGGATGTGCTCGGACAGCAGCATGCCGTTGCCGAACACGTCACCGGACATGTCGCCGATACCGACGACCGTGAAGTCCTCGCTCTGGGTGTCCACGCCCAGCTCGCGGAAGTGCCGCTTCACGGACTCCCAGGCGCCGCGCGCGGTGATGCCCATGCCCTTGTGGTCGTAACCGGCCGAGCCGCCGGAGGCGAAGGCGTCGCCGAGCCAGAAGCTGTACTTGCCGGCGACCTCGTTGGCGATGTCCGAGAAGGTGGCCGTGCCCTTGTCGGCCGCGACCACCAGGTAGGTGTCGTCGCCGTCGTGCCGTACGACGTCCTGCGGCGGGACGACCTCGCCGGCCACCATGTTGTCGGTGATGTCGAGCAGCGCCGAGATGAACGTCTTGTAGCTGGCGATGCCCTCGGCCAGCCACGCGTCCCGGTCCACGCTCGGGTCCGGGAGCTGCTTGGCGACGAAGCCGCCCTTGGCTCCGACCGGCACGATGACGGTGTTCTTCACCATCTGCGCCTTGACCAGGCCGAGGATCTCGGTGCGGAAGTCCTCACGGCGGTCGGACCAGCGCAGGCCGCCGCGGGCGACCTTGCCGAAGCGCAGGTGCACGCCCTCGACCCGCGGCGAGTACACCCAGATCTCGTACGCCGGGCGCGGCGCCGGCAGGTCCGGGATGGCCTGCGGGTCGAACTTCATGGAGACGTAGTCGTGCGGCTCGCCGCCGTGCGCCGCCTGGAAGAAGTTAGTGCGCAGGGTGGCCTTGATGACGGTCAGGAAGGACCGCAGGATGCGGTCCTCGTCGAGGCTCGCCACCTGGTCCAGGGCCGCGTCCAGCTCCTCCAGCAGCGCGTCGGTGATCTCCGATCCGGCCTTCTGCCGGTCCGGGGACATCCGCGCCTCGAACAGGGAGACGAGCAGCCGGGTGGTGTGGACGTTGTCGCGGAGGGTGTCCTCCATGTAGTCCTGGCTGAAGGTGGAGCCGGCCTGCCGCAGGTACTTCGCGTACGCGCGCAGCACCATGGCCTGCCGCCAGGTCAGCCCGGCGCTCAGCACGAGGGCGTTGAACCCGTCGTTCTCCGCCTTGCCCGTCCAGGTGGCGGCGAAGGCCTCCTGGATGCGCTCGCGGGCGTCGTCGCCGAAGTGGTCGGTGCCGGCCGGCGACTTGGGCATGCGCAGGCCGAAGTCGTAGATCCAGGCGGTGGTGCGGTCGGCGCAGCGCAGCTCGTACGGCCGCTCGTCCACGACCTCGACGCCGAGCCGCTGGAGCACCGGCAGCACCGCGGACAGGGAGACCGAGCCGCCCTTGCGGTAGATCTTGAAGCGGCGCTCGTCGGGGGCGGCGCCGACCGGCTCGTACAGGCTGAGGGAGAAGTTGTGGCCCTTCTCCTCGCTGAGCCGCTCCAGGTGGACCAGGTCGGCGACCGCGGCGCGCGGGCTGTGGTCGGCCTTGTAGCCCTCGGTGAAGGCGTTGGTGTAGCGGCGCAGCAGCTCGGCGGCGCGCTCCTCGCCCAGCTCGGCGGTGAGCGCCTCGGCGAACGCGTCCGCCCAGGAGCGGGCGGCCTCGACCAGCCGGGCCTCGATGCGCTCCTTGTCCGCGTCCGAGAGCTGGGGCAGCTCGGTGCCCGCGGGGACGCGGACGACGAAGTGCAGCCGGGACAGGATCGACTCGGTGTTCCAGGCGGTGAAGTCGACGCTGATGCCGCCGAGCTCCTCCTTCAGGATGTCGATGATCCGCAGCCGGACGCCGGTGGTGTAGCGGTCGCGCGGGAGGTAGACGAGGGCCGAGTAGTAGCGGCCGTACTCGTCCTGCCGCAGGTACAGCCGCAGGCGGCGGCGCTCCTGCAGGTACAGGACGCTCGTCGCGATGGACTGCAGTTCCGCCACCGGGGTCTGGAACAGCTCGTCGCGCGGGTAGGTCTCCAGGATCTGGAGCAGGTCGCGGCCGTCGTGGCTCTCCGGCGAGAAGCCGGCGCGCTGCAGGACCTCGGCGACCTTGCGCCGGATGACCGGGACCCGGCGGACCGACTCGGTGTAGGCGGCGGAGGAGAACAGGCCGAGGAAGCGGCGCTCGCCGACCACGTTGCCGTCCGCGTCGAACTTCTTGACGCCGATGTAGTCCAGGTACGACGGCCGGTGCACGGTCGCACGGCTGTTGGCCTTGGTCAGCACCAGCAGCTTGTGCTCGCGGGCCTTGGCGCGGGCGTCCGCGGGCAGCCGCTCGAAGGAGGGGCTGACCGGGTGCTGGTCGTCCTCGGAGTGGTGCGGGTCGGCGCGCAGTATGCCGAGACCGGTGCCGGGCACGGCGGCCAGGCAGTCGTCGCCGCGCAGCTCGTACTCGCGGAAGCCGAGGAAGGTGAAGTGGTCGGCGGAGAGCCAGCGCAGCAGCTCGCGGGCCTCCTCGGCCTCGGCGCCCGGCAGGTCACCGGGCAGCGGCTCGCTCTCCAGGCCGTCGGCGATCCGGCCGGCCGCGTCGCGCATCTTCTCCCAGTCCTCGACGGCCTCGCGGACGTCGGACAGGACGCGCAGCAGGTCGGCGGTGATCTGCTTCAGGTCGGCGCGGTCGGTCTCCCGGTCGATCTCGACGTGGATCCAGGACTCGATGTGCGCGTCGTGCGGGAGGTCGTCGGTGGGCGAGGTCGGCAGGACCTCGATCAGCTTGCCGGTGAGGTCGCGGCGGACGACGAACTGCGGGTGGATGACGACGTGGATGCCGCGGCCCTGACGGGTCAGCTCGTTGGTGACCGAGTCGACGAGGAAGGGCATGTCGTCGGTGACGACCTCCACGACGGTGTGGCTGCAGGTCCAGCCGTTCTCCTCCACCGTCGGCGTGTGCACCCGGACGTTGGCGGTGCCCTGCGGCCGGTTCTCGGCGAGCCGGTAGTGCGAGACCGCGGCGCCGAAGACGTCGACCGGGTCGCGGTCGGTGAGGTCTTCCGGGGCGGTGTGCAGGTAGTAGCGCTGGAGGAACGCGTGCACGGCTTCGCTGTCGGGCATGCCGACGGTGCCCTCGCCCGTCGCCGTCGTCCCGGTCGGTAGGTGCCCCCCGACCGGACTGTTCTCAGCTACCCGGGCCGCCCGTTCGAGCAGCTCGGCCTTGGCTTCGTCCAGCTTGGTCTGCATTGTCCTCTGGCTCCTGTCGCGCGCCGTTGCGTGACGTAGAAGGAAATACGGTCTCTTTCCCTCCGGCTCGACGCCACGGCCCGGGGTGTCCGGTCCGATCCGACGCTATGCCGCGAGGTGAGAAGAGCGGGGGGTATTCGGCCATTTTCGACACGCCCACCGGATGTGACGCCGCTCTCGGCGCCGCCGGTTCGTAGGCCGCCGTCGGCGCCCCGGGGGCTTCGGCGCCCCCGCCCCGTCCGCGAAGACCAGCGACCGCCGCCCGGCCACGGAGGTGCTCCGTGCAACCCGGGCGCGGGGCAGGGGCAGCGTCGCCCCCGCGAGTTATCGCGCTGATCACGCCACAAGGCTATCGCTCCTTCCCCGGGGGTCGTCATGAGCCGTATGTGTACAAAACCGAGGGGTGAAGTTTGACGTTCTGCACAGGGGTGGGCCGAGGACGGGTGACGTATCCGGCGGCGGGGCCTGACACGGGCACGGGTCCGGCGGATGCCTGCCGGGGGTACCGGCTCGCGTCACGGTGCGGTGGGCCGCACCCTGAAAACGACGGGCCCTCTTGGCAAGCGCGCCGTCTGCGGGCACGTTGCCCAGGACAGCGCCCGTCCCCGTGCAGTGGGGGCCGTGCCCCGGGAGGAGCCGACATGTCCGCGAAGATCCTCGTCGTCACCGGCGACGCAGCGGAGTCCCTGGAAGTCCTCTACCCGTACCAGCGCCTGCGCGAGGAGGGCTACGACGTCCACATCGCGGCCCCCACCCGCAAGACGCTCCGGTTCGTCGTCCACGACTTCGAGCCCGGCTTCGACACCTACACCGAGAAACCCGGCTACACCTGGCCCGCCGACCTCGCCTTCGCCGAGGTCGACCCCGGTCAGTACGCGGCCCTGGTCATCCCCGGCGGCCGTGCCCCGGAGTACCTGCGCAACGACCCGGAACTGCGCAAGATCCTCAAGGCGTTCTTCGACGCGGACAAGCCGGTCGCGCAGATCTGCCACGGGCCCCTGCTCACCGCCGCCGTCGACAGCCTCAGCGGCCGCAGGGTCACCGCCTATCCCGCCCTGGAACTCGACATGCAGGCCGCCGGGGCGCACTTCGAGGACACCGAGACGGTGGTCGACGGCACCCTGGTCTCGGCCCGCGCCTGGCCGGACCACCCGACCTGGATGCGGGAGTTCCTCGCCGTGCTGAGGACCAAGGCCCCGGTGACGTGACGGCCCGCCCCGCGGCAGCGCGGGGCGCCCCCCCGGCTCCGCCCGGGCCGCGCTCAGGCCGCTATTCGATGCGCCTCGGCGACCGCCTCGGCCAGCGTGTCCACCACCGGGACCCCGGCTTCCTCCAGGCTGGCCCTGCTGTGCGATCCGCCGGTGTAGAGCACGGCCCGCGCTCCCACGTGCCGCGCGGCCACCGCGTCGTCCGCCGCGTCGCCGATCACCACGGTTCGCGTGGGCCGCACCCCGGTCAGCGCCCGCAGGTGCCGCTCCATGTGCTCGGCCTTGCTGCCGCCGGACGGTCCCGTGCGCCCGTCGACCCGCAGGAAGTGCGCCTCGATGCCCAGGCCCCGCACCAGCGGCACCAGTTCCTCGTGGCCGTACATGCTCAGCAGCGACTGGCTGTTCCCGCCGGACCGCCAGCCGGCCAGCAGCTCGGCCGCCCCCTCGGTCAGGCCGCAGCGCACCCGGTGCTCCGTGTAGTACCGGTGGAAGACGCCGTCCATCAGCTCCCACTCGGCGTCCGTGGGCAGCCGCCCGAGCAGCCGCTCGTAGAACTTCGGCACCGGCACGCAGTACAGCGCCCGGTACTGCTCCAGCGTGATCGGCGCCAGCCCCAGCTCGGCGAAGGCCGCGTTCGTCGCCCCGATGATCGCGTCATTGTCGTGGAAGAGGGTTCCGTTCCAGTCCCAGACGATGTGCGCGCTTGCATGCATCCCCATGTGCAAGACCGTACCCGCCCCCACTGACAATGGGGACGGGCCGGGCACGGACGGCGGGGCCGAGGCCCGGGCGAGCCGGGCGTCGCACGGCGGAGGCCGGCTTTCGCAAACAGGCCCCTAGGCGCGGTCCACCAGCCCGGGGATCTCCTGGGTCGCGTACCAGAGCAGCTCGTGGTCCTCGGCGCCGTCCACGACGAACTGCGCGTCGTCGTCCCCGCTGTCGGCCGCCTCGAGCGCCGCCGCGGCCGCCGTCACGTCCTCCTCCGCGTCACCCGCGTCGACGTGCACCGCGGCCGCCTTGGCCAGCGGCACGGGACCGGTCACCGTCACCTCGCCCAGTGCGGCCGGATCCAGCCCCCGGTCGGGGTCCGCCGCGGCGGCGCCGTCGGCCACGTCGACGGCGACCACGACCCGGCGCCGTTCGGCGTCCGGATCGGCCGCCAGCAGCCGCAGCGAGGCAAGCGCGGCCCGGCTGAGCGCCGCGTACTCCAGCTCCTCGATGTCGTCGGAGACGTACCACTCTCGCAGCGCGGGCGTGACGCCGTACGCCACGAAGTGGTCGCTCCCCAGCTCACCCGTCTTGTGCGCCTCGGCGAGCCCGGGGAGGGTCAGGGGGACGTAGACGCGCATGGCTGGCCGCTCTTTCCTGGTCACCGACGGGCCTTCAGGATACGTGCGTCCGTCCCCTTTCGAGTTCCCGTCCACACCCCCGACGGCGTCCACCCGGCACCCCGCGCCTCACCCGGTCCCACCGCCTGTCCCCGGGGATTTCGGGAGTCCTCACCACTCGGATAGGTGAACTTACGCGGCCCCCGCCACGCACCCCGCCTTCCTTGCGGCGTCGGCCTCTGCCCCCGTACAAGGTCCACACCAGCGAGTTACCGCCCGGTACGCTCCGGGCCCGCAGAACGGGGACACCCATGAACAAGGTCATGAGCCGAGGCACCGCCCAGCCCCGCCCGCGCCACCGCCCTCCGACCCGCCACGACTCCCGCCGCCCGGGCGGCGCGCCGCCCCGCAACCCGGTCCGGGGCCGGGCCGCCACGGCGCCGGTGACGGCCGTGGCGCAGCCCCGCCCCACCGACCTCTTCGCCGACCGCCTGCTGGCCGTCCTCAGCGGCCAGCGGCCCGTGCACTGGATGCTCCGGCACACCGCGGGACGCGCCTACGACGAGCTCGCCCGCCTGGCCGAACGGGGACCTCTGCGCACCCGCGGCACCCGTCCCGTCGTCCGCGACATCGGCTACTACGTCCCGCGCACCGGCGCCCTGGAGGTCTTCGCCCGCATCGCCGCAGGCAACCACCTCCGCGCCATGGCCTTCCGCCTGGAGCAGGGCCCGGACCACCGCTGGCGCTGCACAGCGGTGGAACTCGGCCCCCGGCCCCGCACCGCCCCGAGGGACTGACCCGCCGCTCAGCCACGCCTGCCACGCCTGCCTACGCGCGGGCGGTGGGGCCCCACCTCCCGACGAACCCCGGACACCCAAGACCAAGGGGCCAGGCTCCCGAAGGAACCTGGCCCCTAAGCCACCGGCTGAAGCCCCGCGGGGAGCCCCTACTTCTTGCGACGCCGCCCGCCCTTGGCCTGCCGACGCCGCTCCGCCCGCGTCAGCCCGTCGGACTCGGAACGAACGGGCTCGTCGTCCTCGAGGTCCCGCTCCAGGATGCCGCCCTCACCGTCCACGGTCGGCGCGGAGAAGTGCAGTTCCCGCCGCTGCGGAACGTCCAGGCCCTTGGCCCTGATCTCCGGACGCGCGCCCGCCTGCGCCGGCACATGGTCCTGGACACCGTCCGCGACCGGCTCGGCCGCCTCGACCGGCACCTCCTCGACCTGCTGCTCGACCTGGACCTCCAGGTTGAACAGGTAGCCGACGGACTCCTCCTTGATGCCCTCCATCATCGCGGTGAACATGTCGAAGCCCTCGCGCTGGTACTCGACCAGCGGGTCCTTCTGGGCCATCGCGCGCAGGCCGATGCCCTCCTGGAGGTAGTCCATCTCGTAGAGGTGCTCACGCCACTTGCGGTCCAGGACCGACAGCACGACCCGCCGCTCCAGCTCACGCATGATCTCGGAGCCGAGCTGCGCCTCGCGGGAGGCGTACTGCTCGTGGATGTCGTCCTTGATGGACTCGGAGATGAACTCGGCGGTCAGACCGGCCCGGTCACCGGCCGCGTCCTCCAGCTCCTCGACGGTGATCTTCACCGGGTAGAGCTGCTTGAAGGCGCCCCACAGGCGGTCCAGGTCCCAGTCCTCGGGGAAGCCCTCGGCGGTCTCCGCGGCTACGTAGGCGTCGATCGTGTCGTCCATGAAGTGCTGGACCTGCTCCTGCAGGTCCTCGCCCTCCAGGACGCGGCGGCGCTCGCCGTAGATGACCTCGCGCTGCCGGTTGAGCACCTCGTCGTACTTCAGGACGTTCTTGCGGGTCTCGAAGTTCTGCTGCTCGACCTGCGACTGCGCGGACGCGATCGCGCGGGTGACCATCTTGTTCTCGATCGGCACGTCGTCCGGCACGTTCGCCATCGACATCACGCGCTCGACCATCTGCGCCTTGAACAGCCGCATCAGGTCGTCACCCAGGGAGAGGTAGAAGCGGGACTCGCCGGGGTCGCCCTGCCGGCCGGAACGGCCGCGCAGCTGGTTGTCGATGCGGCGCGACTCGTGCCGCTCGGTGCCCAGCACGTAGAGGCCGCCGAGCTCCTCGACCTCTTCCTTCTCCGCCTTGACCGCCTGCCCGGCCTTCTCCAGGGCGGCGGGCAGGGCGTGCGCCCACTCCTCGATGTGCTCCTCGGGGTCGAGGCCGCGCTGCCGCAGCTCCGCCTCGGCGAGGTCCTCCGGGTTGCCGCCGAGCTTGATGTCCGTACCACGGCCGGCCATGTTGGTGGCCACGGTCACGGCGCCCCTGCGGCCCGCCTGCGCCACGATCGACGCCTCACGCTCGTGGTGCTTGGCGTTCAGCACCTCGTGCTGGATGCCGCGCTTGCTGAGCTGCTGGGACAGGTACTCCGACTTCTCGACCGACGTCGTGCCGACGAGGATCGGCTGGCCCTTCTCGTGCTTCTCGGCGATGTCGTCGACGACCGCCTCGAACTTGGCCACCTCGGTGCGGTAGATCAGGTCCGACTGGTCCTGGCGGATCATCGGCTTGTTGGTCGGGATCGGGACGACGCCGAGCTTGTAGATCTGGTGGAACTCGGCGGCCTCGGTCATCGCCGTACCGGTCATGCCGGAGAGCTTGTTGTAGAGGCGGAAGAAGTTCTGCAGGGTGATCGTGGCGAGCGTCTGGTTCTCGTCCTTGATGTCCACCCCTTCCTTCGCCTCGATCGCCTGGTGCATGCCCTCGTTGTAGCGGCGGCCGGCGAGGATACGGCCGGTGTGCTCGTCGACGATCATGACCTCGCCGTCGATGACGACGTAGTCCTTGTCCTTCTTGAAGAGTTCCTTGGCCTTGATGGCGTTGTTCAGGTAGCCCACGAGCGGGGTGTTCACCGACTCGTAGAGGTTGTCGATGCCCAGCCAGTCCTCGACCTTGCTGACACCGGACTCGTGGATGGCGACCGTGCGCTTCTTCTCGTCGACGTCGTAGTCGCCGGTCTCCTCCAGGCCCTTGAGCGGGTTCCCGGCCTCGCCGCGCTTGAGGCGCAGGACGAGCTTGGCGAAGTCGCCGTACCACTTGGTGGCCTGGTCGGCCGGGCCGGAGATGATCAGCGGCGTACGGGCCTCGTCGACGAGGATGGAGTCGACCTCGTCGACGATGGCGAAGTTGTGGCCGCGCTGGACGAGTTCGTCCTTGGACCACGCCATGTTGTCGCGCAGGTAGTCGAAGCCGAACTCGTTGTTCGTGCCGTAGGTGATGTCGCACGCGTACTGCTCGCGGCGCTGGGCCGGCGTCATGTTGGCGAGGATGCAGCCGACACTGAGACCGAGGAACTTGTGGACGCGGCCCATCATCTCGGAGTCGCGATCGGCCAGGTAGTCGTTGACCGTGATGAGGTGGACGCCGTCACCGGACAGCGCGTTCAGGTACGCGGGCAGCGTGCCGACGAGGGTCTTGCCCTCACCGGTCTTCATCTCCGCCACGTAACCGAGGTGGAGCGCGGCGCCGCCCATCAGCTGCACGTCGTAGTGCCGCTGGCCGAGGACGCGCTTGGCCGCCTCGCGGACGGTGGCGAACGCCTCCGGGAGGAGGTCGTCCAGGCTCTCACCATCGGCGTACCGCTGCTTGTACTCCTCGGTGAGGCCACGCAGCTCGGCGTCGGAGAGGTCGACGAAGTCCTCTTCGATGGAGTTGACCTGGTCCGCGATGCGGTGCAGCTTGCGCAGGATCTTGCCTTCGCCTGCACGCATGATCTTCGAGAGGACGGACACGGGGGCTGGTCTCCTTGCCGGTCGGGCCTGGGACGGTCGGTTTTCCTTCTGACGTACTGAGCAACGGCCATGGTATGCGAGGACCCGGCCGCGCCGGGAGGCCTGGCGACGCCACGGCTGCTTCACCGTGGACAACGGACGGCCACTGCGGATAGTGCCGCATGGCGGCAGGGATTTGCGCGAAATGCGACCGTCCGCTCACACAGGGTCAAAAACCCTGGCGTGGCGCGGGCGCTCCGCACAGAATCTGCTGATGGAACCCGTCACGCTCACCACCGACCGTCTCCTGCTGCGCACGGTCGGTCCCGACGACACCGAGGCGGTGTACCGGGCCGCACAGGATCCGGTCATGCAGCGCTGGATCTCCCAGTTCCCCTCCCCCTATCTGCGCGAGCACGCCGAGGCCTTCACCGGGCAGATGGTGCCCGACGGATGGGCCGGCGACTCCACGTACACCTTCGGCCTCTTCCTCCGCGGAGAGGCGCCGGGCGGAGAGGGACCGGGCGGAGCGGAACTGGCGGGCATGCTCGGCATCACGATGCGCGCGCTGGGCGTCGGCGAGGTCGGTTTCTGGGCCGTCGAGGAGCACCGCGGCCGCGGCTACGTCGGCGAGGCCACGCTGGCCGCCGCCCACTGGGCCTTCACCGCCCTGTCCGTCGACCGCCTGGAGTGGCGCGCGGAGGTCGGCAACGTCGCCTCGCGCGCGGTCGCCGAGCGCGCCGGGTTCACCGTCGAGGGCACCCTGCGCTCGGGCGTCAACAACAAGGGGGTGCGCCGCGACTGCTGGGTGGGCTCCCTGCTCCCCTCGGACCTCGGCCTGCCGTCGACGGCGCCCTACCTGCCCGCGCGCAGCTGACCGCTCCCCGGTGAGACCGCGGTCAGTGCCCCGTTGTCAGTGCCGGCCTCTATCGTCCGACCCATGACGACCCTTCCGCGTCCCACCACCACGCTCACCGCGGACGACGCCCGCCGTATCGCCCTGCGGGCCCAGGGCTTCCTCGGCGCGCCCGACCGGCGGGCCGGCGTCCGCGGGGTGCTCCGCCACCTCGGCGCGGTCCAGCTCGACACCATCTCGGTGCTCGCCCGTTCGCACGAGCTGATCCCCTACGCGCGGCTGGGCGCGGTCGGCCGCAGAACCGTCGAGGCCGCCTACTGGAAGACACCGGCGCAGGGCACGTCCGCGGCGCCCCACGCCTTCGAGTACTGGTCGCACGCCGCGTGCATCCTCCCCGTCGAGGAGTGGCCCCACTTCGCGTTCCGCCGGCGCGCCTACCGCGACCGCCCGCACTGGAACCACCAGCTTCCCGACGGGGTCTACGACCAGGTCATCAAGCAGCTCCGCACGGAAGGCCCGCTCACCGCCACCGAGCTGGGCGGCGCCAAGAGGACCAGCGACTGGTGGGACTGGTCCGGCACCAAGGTCGCCGTCGAGCGCGCCCTGATGTACGGCGAGGTGGTGTGCGTCGAGCGCCGCGGCTGGAAGCGGGTGTACGACCTGGCCGAGCGGGCGATCCCGGACGCGCTGCTGCACGACGAACTGGACGACACCGAGTGCGTGCGCCGTCTGGTCCGGCTGGCGGGGGAGGCCCTGGGCGTGGGCACGCGCGCGGACATCGCGGACTACCACCGTCTCAAGGGCGAGCAGGTCGAGGCGGTGATCGCCGACTCGGGTCTGGTGCCGGTGGAGGTGGCGGGCTGGTCCAAGCCGGCCTGGGCGGATCCGGCCGCGCTCGCCGCGCCGCCGCGCGGCCGGCACCGCACCACCCTGCTCTCCCCGTTCGACTCACTGGTCTGGGAGCGGGCGCGCACGGAGCGGATCTTCGGCTTCACCCACCGCCTCGAGGCCTACGTGCCCAAGCAGAAGCGGGTGCACGGCTACTTCGCGATGCCGGTACTGGCGGGCGGCCGGCTGGTCGGCCGCGTCGACCCGGCCCGCGAGGGGCGCACGCTGGTGGCCCGGCAGGTCACCCTGAACGGCGCGAAGGCGGTCCCGGCGGTGGCCCAGGCGCTGGTCGAGGCGGCGACCTGGGTGGACTGCACGGACGTCCGGGTGGAGCGCGTGGACGCGCCCGAGCTGCGCGAGCCTCTGGCCAGGGAACTCGCGGTTCTGCTCGGCTGAGTCCGGCTAGCGGATCTCGAGGATCTTCTCCCGCATCGCGTAGACCACCGCTTCCATCCGGGAGTGCAGCTGCAGCTTCTCCAGGATGTTGCGCACGTGGTTCTTCACCGTGTTCTCGGAGATGAACAGCTCCTTGGCGATGTCCCGGTTGTTCATCCCGGTGGCGACGAGCTTGAGGACCTCGAGTTCACGATCGGTCAGCCGCGGCGCCGGCACCAGCCGGCGCTCGTCGGTGCGCTGGATCATCGACTTGAACTCGGTGAGGAGCTTCGAGGCCATCGACGGGCTGATCTGCGACTGCCCGTCGGCCACCGCGCGGATGGCGGTGGCGACCTCGTCCGTCGAGATCTCCTTGAGGAGGTATCCGGTGGCGCCGGCCTTGATCGCCTCGTAGAGGTCGGCCTCCTCGTCGCTGATCGTCAGCATGATGATCTTCGCGCTGGGGGCGACCTCCTTGATGGAGGTGCAGGCCTCGATCCCGCCGCGCTTGGGCATCCGCACGTCCATCAGCACGATGTCGGGCAGCAGGTCAGCGGCCTTGTCGACGGCCTCGGCGCCGTCGCCCGCCTCGCCGACGACCTGGATGTCCTCCTCGGCCGCGAGCACGATCTCCAGGCCGCGGCGGAAGAGGGCGTGATCGTCCACCACCAGGACTCTGATCGGCTCCTTGCGTGGCGCGTCCGTGTCCTGGTCCGTTCCGATGACAGCGTCGCGGGCGTCCGCGCCTCGCATCGGTCCGAAGGTGTCCGCCATCGTTCCTCCCCCTGAAGGCTGTGGCCTGTGGTCCTGTGCCATCGCCAACCCAAGGCAGCGGCCCACCGGTTGGGCCGGTGCGGCCATGATTCCATGCCCGGACGCCACGGAGGTGACGAGCGGGGCGCCAAGTGGGCGCACACGGGTGCCCCTGGGGGCGCACACGCGCTTCCAGGGGCACCGGCTCAGCGTGGGCCGGGTGGATCAGCCACCCAGCGTGCCGCCCGCCGCGGGCGGTTGCGCCTCAGTCACCATCGGGTCGGTGCTCAGGTGGATGACGCCGTAGTCATAGGCGTGTCGCCGGTAGACGACGCTCGGCTCCTTCGTCTCGGAGTCGACGAACAAATAGAAGTCGTGGCCGACCAGTTCCATCTCGTAGAGAGCCTGGTCGAGGCTCATCGCGGAAGCGACGTGGGTCTTCTCGCGGACGACGAGGGGGCCTTCGCCCTTCACCTCGAGCGAGCCGATCTTCTTGGTCGGCACTCCCTCCGTGTCTTCCTCATGAACGGGCATTCCGTTGCCGTTGAGCGTCGCGGCGCCGGGGACGTGGTCGGCGACCTCGGCCGCCGGGATCCGGCGTGCGCCACGGCGCGAGAACCGCTTGTCATGCTGCTTGCGCAGCCGCGCGTCCAGTTTCTCCGCCGCCAGATCGAGTGCCGCATACGGGTCCCTGGCCGCTGCCTCCGCCCGGATCACCGGGCCACGGGAGCGGAGGGTGATCTCCACTCGGTCGCAACGGTCGGCCTGACGAGGGTTGGGCTCCTTGGACACCTCGACGTCGAGGCTGATCACCTTGCCATCGAGCTTCTGGATCTTCTCCAGCTTCAGCTTCTCGGCCACGTGCTTGCGGAACCGCTCGGGCACCTCGGTCTTGCGGCCCTTGACGACGATGTCCACGCAGAACTCCGTTCCCGGATCGCTCCGCTCCGTCGGCGGAGCATCTCCCTTTTGCACCAGGTCCCGGTGAGCACCGGAACCTCGGACTCGGTGACTTCCACCTCCTCCTCCCCCAAGGGCGAGATCTCCACCCCACCGGCGCGGGTGATTGTGGAAAACCCGCTGCACGGCATTCCGATTGAAGAGGTGTGGCCTGCGCCTTTCCTCACAACCGAACATATCTCGCCCGGGCGGATGTCGTCACCCTCTACTTCGGCGTACCTCCGTTCAGGTGAATTAACCCCGTTACTACCTGCAACGATGCAGCTTCTCGGTCAGTTCCTGGTCTTTTCGAAAGAATCCGGGGGAGCGGCGATCACGGCCGCGCGGAGCGTCTCTCCAGCGGCGTTCCGTGCCGTATTTTCCGGTGCACCATGCACCCACTGCCCCTTCTCCGGTCGTGCCCCGATCCGTCGTTCCTCCCTACCTTCCCGGGTTGCGGCAACGTACACAGCGGTTGCGCCATCACGGTGGCTCACGGCCACCTCCCGCAGGGCCCGCGCCGCCTCCGCGAGGCTGGCACCGGTCGTGATCAGGTCGTCGACGAGCACCACCCTGCCCCCGGCCAGCAGTCGCGCCCCGCCCGCCGTCACCTCCAGCGCGCCCGCGAGGTTCACGAGGCGCCGGCGCGCGTCGAGTCCCGCCTGGTCCGCCACCGCCCGCCGCTGCCGCAGTACGGCGGCGACCCGGGCCGGTGTCCCGGTCCGCCGCAGCTCACCGGCCGCCGCGAGCGCCATCCGCCGTACCGGATCGTGCCCGCGCGCCCGCACCGCCCAGCGGGCGGAGGGCACCGGCACCAGCAGCACCGTCGCCTGCCCGCGCCGTACCGCCGGCCCGTCCGCGGGGCCGCCCGGTCCGAGACCCGCGCGCACGCTCCCGGCCAGGGCCGCGCCCAGGACCCCGGCCAGCGCGAGCGCGCCCCGCTCCTTGTGGGCGAGGAGCAGCTCCCGTACCGCTCCCCCGTAGGCGGCCGCCGCGTGCACCGCCGGCAGTCCTGGCGGCTCCGGCAGCGGCCGCACCCGGCCTGGCACGGTTCGCCGCAGAGCCGTTCGGCAGCGCCCGCACAGCGCTGTACGAGGTGCCCCGCAGCCCGCGCAGTCGGCCGGCAGCACCAGGTCGGTCAGGTCCCGCCACCACCCCCGCATGCGCACCACTGTGCCGGGGTCCGAGATGGTCCGCCACCCCTGTGGACGACGCGCTGTGGACAACCCGGGCTCAGCCCGGGTAGACCGGCGCCGTCCCGTCCTTGTCCACCTTCTGCCACTGCGCCCCGGCCGGCAGCCGTACGACGCCGTCGTCCTCCGAGTAGGCCACCAGCGGCACCCGCTCGTCCTCGGACGCGGCGATCGCCTTCACACCGGACAGGGCGGCCGGCGCCGGACCGTCCAGGGTCGAGCCGTCGACCTGCACGTACCGCATCTGGTGGACACCGCCCTGTTCGAGGCCGACGGCGACCAGCCGGCTGTCCCCGGCCCAGGACATGGCGGTGACCTGCTCCAGATCGGGCGCGGCGGACCGCAGCTCGACGACCGCGGGACGTTCCCCGGAGTCCTCGTCGCGCGCGATCCGGCCGATGAGCAGCGACTGCTTGCCGTCCTTCTCCACAACAAGCGCGACCCGCACGCCGTCGGCGGCC
The DNA here is from genome assembly GCF_042793175.1 of Streptomyces sp. NPDC056580. NCBI lineage: Bacteria > Bacillati > Actinomycetota > Actinomycetes > Kitasatosporales > Streptomycetaceae > Streptomyces > Streptomyces sp. NPDC056580. The sequence goes on from NZ_JBHTVE010000011.1 coordinate 319,145, forward strand.
ACCCGCACGTCCCGGATGCGGCCGGGCAGCTCGGGGACGGTGACCCGGACGGGTTTGCCGACGCCCTGCTCCATGACGAGCAGCTTCGGGTCCCGCGGATCGCGGTCGGCCACCCAAAGGTCGCCGCCGGCGTCCCAGCTCGGCGTCGTGAGCCGGTCCTCCGGGTTCACGCCCAGACTGCTGACCACCGGGTTCCCGAGCGAGCCGTCCGGCTCCAGCGAGGCCACGTACAGGTTCCTGCCGTCCGCGTCGACCCCGGCGACGGTGTGCTCGTCCCGGGAGACGGCCACCGACCGCAGTTGCCGCTCGCCGCGGCCCAGCGGGCCCGGCACCGGGACGGCGCTGGTGCCGGTGCCGGTGGCCCCGGTCGGCAGCCGCACCAGGCGGTGCTTGCCGTCGAGGAAGTACAGATTGTCGGGGCGCTGGGCCGAGGCGTGCCAGGCGGCCGTCTCGGCCCCCTCCTCGTTCAGGTCGCACAGCCGGCGCCCGCCCGGTCCCTGGAGCTCGACCGACTCCAGCGTCGGCGTCAGGTTCCGCAGCGTGAAGAGCAGCTGGGTCGCCATCTCCGTGCACCGGTCGGACCCGACCCGGGCCGCCTTGGCGTTGAGCGGCACCGTCAGGTTGTTCCGGTCGTCCGGCGCGAGCCCCGACACGCCCTTCCGCAGGGCCGTACCGGTCGGGAAGCTGGACCTGACCACCGGCCCGAGCCAGCTCGTGGGACCGGTCAGCAGGGACCGGACCACCTGGGTCACCGGGTCCACCTTGCTGCGGATGAACACCGGGTCGGCGACCGCGACCGGCTCCCCCGTCGTCCGGACCGTCGTGTGCGAGGCGAAGTAGTACTTGCTGACCGACGTGTAGTTGCGCTGGAAGTCCGTCTTGCCCATGACGACGCCCTGGGGCAAGGAGTCGATGCGCCACTGTCCGCTCTTGGCGTCCTTGGCGAGGTGCACCCGGTTGCGGTAGGCCCCGTCGGCGGGCGCATAGGCCTGCTGTGCGTCCACGGTGGCGACCCGGGTGCCCGCGAGGACGTAGGTGAGCGTGTCGGCCGCCTCCCGGCCGGCCGGCTGGTGGTCGGGGACGACGCTCGGCCCGTTCGCGAGGACCGTGGCCGACCGCTCCGGCCGCCAGGTGCGCGCGGCGTCGGCGGTCAGATACTTGCGCGCGGTGTCGTACTCGGGATCGTCGCTGGTCAGCGCCTCGAGGAAGCCCTGCATGATCTCGCTGGGCTCGGCGTCCTCGGCGGGCGGCATGGCGAACACGCGCACGCCGGTGTCCTGCCGCGGTGTGGACTCGACATCCCTCAGATCCCCGCTGTCGGGCATCGACGCGCATCCGGACAGCAGAACGGCCCCGCAGACTGCGTAGGCCACCGCGCGCCCCGGCCGGTACCGGGCGCCCCCCTCGCGGTCATCGCCCACGAAATGCCTCCCCTGGCTCGGTCGTGTCCTCGGATCCGGTCCGATCGGCACGGCCCGCGTCTGTGTCGGTCGCCTGCCGCGCGCCCTGCTGCCCTTCCTCGGGGCGCCGGGCGCCGCCGGCCTGGCGGGGCACCACGCGCGCGCCGTTGCCCGGCAGCGCGCTCGGGTCGACGGCGGGCGTCACCGCGGTCAGCCGCGAGGCGCTCGCGGGCAGCGGCGGCCGCCGGTCGCCGCCCGGCTGCACCGGAACGGTCGCCCGCTTCTCGTCGCCGCCGCGGGACAGGCCGGCGTCGTCGAGCCCCCGGTTGCGCCGCGAGTCCTTGGGCTCCAGCGGTATCGGCGAGCCGCGCAGGGGCTCGTCCGCGGTGCGCGGCAGGGTCAGCCGGAACTGGGAACCGCCGCCCGGCTCGCCCCAGGCCTGCAGCCAGCCCCCGTGCAGCCGGGCGTCCTCGAGGGCGATCGACAGGCCGAGGCCGGTACCGCCGGTGGTACGCGCGCGTGCCGGGTCGGCCCGCCAGAAGCGGCTGAAGACCCGGGTCGCCTCGCCGGGCTTGAGGCCCACGCCGTAGTCGCGCACAGCGACGGCGACCGCGCCGCCGGCGGCGGCGAGCCTGACGACGACGTCCTTGCCCTCGCCGTGCTCGACGGCGTTGACGACGAGGTTGCGCAGCACGCGCTCCACGCGCCGGGCGTCGGCCTCGGCGACGACGGGCTGCTGGTCGCCGGCCACGCGGATGCGGGTGCCCTTGCGCTCGGCGAGCGGCTCGGCGCCGCCGACCACCCGCCGCACCACCTCCCGCAGGTCTATCGGCTCGGCCTCGAGCGACGCCGCGCCCGCGTCGAAGCGGCTGATCTCCAGCAGGTCGGCGAGCAGCGACTCGAACCGGTCGAGCTGGTCGGCGAGCAGCTCGGCCGACCGGGCGGTCACCGGGTCGAACTCCTGGCGCGCCTCGTGGATGACGTCGGCGGCCATCCGCACGGTCGTCAGCGGTGTGCGCAGCTCGTGCGAGACGTCGGAGACGAACCGCCGCTGCATCCGCGACAGGTCCTCCATCTGCTGGATCTTCACCTGCAGGTTCTGCGCCATCTTGTTGAAGGCCTCGCCCAGGCGGGCGATGTCGTCCTCGCCGGTGACCTTCATCCGCTCCTGCAGCCGCCCGGCGGACAGCCGCTCCGCGATCCCCGCGGCCATCCGCACCGGCGTGACCACCTGCCGCACCACCAGCCAGGCGATGGCCCCGAGGAGTACGACGACGAAGAGTCCCGCGGTCGCGAGCGTGCCCTTGACCAGGCTCAGGGACTTCTCCTCCTGCGTGAGCGGGAAGAGGTAGTACAGCTCGTACGGGTTGCCGTTGGGGTCGTTGACCTGCTTGCCGATGACCAGCGCCGGCTGGGACTCCTTGGCGTTGGAGTAGACGATCCGGGTGTAGCTCTGGGCGGCCGTCGTGCTGCTGTTGACGCGGTCGCGCAGGTCGACGGGCACGCTGGAGGACGGGTTCACGTACCCGGAGCCGCGCGGGCTGCGCCCGCCCCCGCTGTCGTCGCCGACGGGCAGCGTCACGACGTCGAAGGCGCCGGCGCCGCCGCTGGACAGCGACTCGACGAGGTCGCTCATCCACTGGATGACGTTCTGCGACTGGCGTCCGTCGGCGGTGTCGGTGTCGTCGCCGGACACCGGGGCCGTGCCCGTGCCGCCGGCGGCCTCGTCCGCCTTCTGCTTGGCCACCGCGAAACCGCCGGTGGCCTGGCTCTGCGAGGCCTTGACCTTCGCGTCCAGCAGGCCGTTGCGCACCTGCCCGATGACGACGAAGCCCAGCAGCAGCACGACGCCAAGGGACATCAGCAGGGTCGTTGCGACGACCCGGAGCTGGATGTTGCGCCGCCACAGCCGCATGACCGGCAGCAGCGGGCGTCGCACCCAGCGCATGAACAGACGCAGCACCGGGCTGCCCTGGACCCCGCCCTGCAGCAGCCCGCCCTCGAAGAGGCGTCCCCAGCGCGAACCCGCCGTCTTCCGGCCGACAGGCCGCTCGGGACGGCCCCCGGACCGGCCGGGGGCCGAAGCGGCACTGTCCCCGGACATGTCAGCTCGGTCCGGCCTTGTAGCCGACACCACGGACGGTCACCACGATCTCCGGCCGCTCCGGGTCCTTCTCGACCTTGGAACGCAGTCGCTGGACGTGCACGTTGACGAGCCGCGTGTCCGCGGCGTGCCGGTAGCCCCACACCTGCTCGAGCAGCACCTCGCGGGTGAACACCTGCCAGGGCTTGCGGGCGAGCGCGACCAGCAGGTCGAACTCCAGCGGGGTCAGCGCGATCGACTGCCCGTCCCGCTTCACCGAGTGCCCGGCCACGTCGATCACCAGGTCGCCGATGGTGAGCTGCTCGGGCGCCGGCTCCTCCGACCTCCGCAGCCGCGCCCGGATACGGGCCACCAGCTCCTTCGGCTTGAACGGCTTCACGATGTAGTCGTCGGCGCCCGACTCCAGACCCACGACCACGTCGACGGTGTCGCTCTTGGCCGTGAGCATGACGATCGGCACCCCGGACTCCGCCCGGATCAGGCGGCAGACCTCGATGCCGTCCCGGCCGGGCAGCATCAGGTCGAGCAGCACCAGGTCGGGCTTCGACTCACGGAAAGCGGCCAGCGCCTTGTCGCCGTCGGCTACGAAAGACGGCTCAAAACCTTCACCACGCAGCACGATGCCGAGCATCTCGGCCAGTGCGGTGTCGTCGTCGACGACAAGGACTCGTCCCTTCATAAACGACATCATCCCATTCTCGTAACGACGACAGAGGCGCAGGTGAGGCAGCTCACTGGCCCGTGACGATAGTCGCACCGCACCGTCACTGTCTGCCCCGGGGTCGCCCGACCCGTCGATCATGCCGCAACCGGACCGCCCGTCGCCTCCTCGGACCGGCGGCTCCTGAGCGGCCCCGGCGGGATCCAGTAGCGCCGCACCACGCGCCTGGGGCCGGCCCAGCCTGCGCGGCCCTCCGCCCACGCCCGGACCCCGGGGCGAAGAGGCCGCTGCCTGGCCGCGGACGGAAGGGGCCGCGATCGTCGTCGCCTCCCGCCTCAGCCCGGCGTCACCTGGCGCGACCGGGAGCAGAGCTCCGCGAGCGCCTCGGCCGTCACGGGCGAGACCACGCCCTCCTCGGTGACGATGGCCGTCACCAGCTCGGGCGGCGTCACGTCGAACGCCGGGTTGTACGCCTGCGTCCCGAGGGGCGCCACCGCAAGGCCGCCGCCGGCTCCCGCCACCGGCACCTGGGGGGCCAGGACGTCGGTCACCTCGTACCCGGGGCGCTGCTCGACCTCGATGGACGCCCCGTCCGGAGTCCCGGGGTCCACCGTCGTCACCGGCGCCACCACGATGAAGGGCACATGGTGGTACCGGGCGAGCACCGCGAGCGGATAGCTCCCCACCTTGTTCGCCACCGAGCCGTCGGCCGCGATCCGGTCCGCCCCGACCAGCACCGCGTCCACCTCACCCGCCGCGAACAGCGACCCGGCCGCGCTGTCGGTGAGCAGGGTGTACGCCATGCCGCGCCGCGCCGCCTCGTACGCCGTCAGCCGGGCGCCCTGCAGCAGCGGACGCGTCTCGTCCACCCACAGCTTGCGCAGCCGCCCGGCCCGGTGCGCGGCCAGGGCCACCGCGAACGCCGTGCCCTCCCCGCCCGACACCAGTGACCCGCTGTTGCAGTGGGTCAGGACGCGGTGCCCGCCGGCCGGCAGCAGCTCGTCCAGCAGCGCCAGCCCGTGGACCGCCATGCGCGCGCTGGCCTCGGCGTCCTCCTTGTGCATGGCGCGCGCGGCGGCCAGCGCCGCCGTCGCCGCCGCCGTCGGGTCACCGGTGGTGGCGAGCGCCGCGCGATGGGCGGACGCCGCCCTGTGCACGCCGATGGAGAGGTTCACCGCGGTGGGCCGGGCGCTCTCCAGCGCCGCCGCGGCCTCATCGACGTCGAACCCCCGCGCGGCGGCGAGCGCGACGCCGTACGCCCCGGCGATCCCCAGCAGCGGCGCCCCGCGCACGGCGAGCGAGCGGATCGCCTCCACCAGCGCCGGTGCGTCCGTGCACACCAGCTCGACCTCCTCGGCCGGCAGCCTCGTCTGGTCGAGGAGGACCAGCACAGGACCTTCAGGCGGTTCCTCCCATCGGATCGCAGGTATCTCGGCCGGCCGCTTGTCCTCGCCGGATTGCGCGTACTGATCAGCCATGCGGTCAGTCTGCCCCGGAACCGGCGGACAATTGAAGGAGTCCGGCGCCTACCGCGGCCGGTCGTCCGGCGACCACCCCGTGGCACGATGTCTGCCAACCTGCCGCCGCGCCCGCGGACGGGCACCGTGAAGGAGCTTCGATGACTGACACTCCGGGCTGGGCCTCGCCCGGATCCGCCCCGTCGCCCGACGGGCGGGAACCCGGCGCGTCCGGTCCCGCCGGACCCGCCGACCGCCCCGGCCCCGCCGAGCCCGCCGCACAGCCGGGCCCGGACCCGCAGGCACCGGGCGCGAAGTGGTCCGACCGGCAGCCGCCACCCGGCCAGTGGTCCGCTCCCACCGGCGCACCGGGCCCCGGACAGGCCCCGCCGCCCCCGCCGCCGCCCGGAGCGGGCTGGGGCGGCGGGCCCGGCGGCCCCGGAGGCGGCCCGTACGGCGGCCCTCCCGGCGGTTACGGAGGCTACGGCGGCTACGCAGCTCCCGGTGGTTACGGAGGCTACGGCGGTGCCTGGGGAGGCGGCTGGGGCGGGCCCCCGCCCGCGGCCAAGCCCGGCGTCATCCCGCTGCGCCCGCTCGGCGTCGGCGAGATACTCGACGGCGCCGTCTCCACCATGCGCACCTACTGGCGCACGGTCCTCGGCATCTCGCTGACGGTCGCGGTGGTCACCCAGCTCGGCCTGATCCTGCTGCAGGGCTTCCTGCTGAACGACGGCGAGACCGCCGACGTCCTCGGCGACCCGGCCTCCTCCGGGAGCGAGGTGCTCCGGGCCCTCGGCGCGCTGATGGCCGGCACATCCGTCGTGGTCGTGATCTCCGTCATCGGCTCCATCGTCGCGACCGCTCTGCTGACGACGGTCACCAGTCGCGCCGTCCTCGGCAGGCCGGTCAGCACCGGCGAGGCCTGGCGGGACGCCCGCCCACAGGTGCCCAAGTTGTTCGGCCTGCTCCTGCTGCTCGGCGTCATCTCCGCGGGCGTGATGTTCGGCGGCGCGCTGCCCGGCATCCTCGTCCTCGTCCTCGGCGGGAACGAGGGAGCCGGCGTCGCCCTGCTCGTCCTCGGCATGCTGGCCGCCCTCGTCGTCGCGATCTGGCTCACCGTCCGCTTCTCCCTCGCCTCCCCAGCGCTCATGTTGGAGCGGCAGAGCATCGTGAAGTCGATGAGCCGCTCCGCGAAACTGGTCCGCGGTTCCTGGTGGCGCGTCGTGGGCATCCAGCTGCTCGCCGGGATCATCGCCAACATCGTCTCGTCGCTCGTCGTGATCCCCTTCACCCTCATCGCCGCCGCGGTCAGCGGCGACGGCATGACGAGCTTCTTCACCACCGGCAGCCAGAACGCCGGCTGGACCTTCCTCATCATCAGCGGCATCGGCTCGGTGATCGGCTCCACGGTCACCCTCCCGATCAACGCGGGCGTCACCGTGCTGCTGTACATCGACCAGCGCATCCGCCGCGAGGCCCTCGACATCGAGCTGACCCGCGCCGCAGGCGTCCAGGAACACGGCGCCGGCGCGCCCGGCCCCGTACCGGGGAGCTGATGCGGTGAGCCTGACGGGGGGAGTTCTCACGGCGGCCCCGGCCCTGCCGGGCGCCGCCGGTTCGGCCGTAGGCGGCCTGCTGGGCGCCGTCGCACGCACCAGCGCCCTGGCGGCGGGCGGCTCGGGCGACGAGCCGCCGGTCACCATCCCGCGCGACCCGGCGCGGGAAGCCGCGCGCCGCGAGCTGTCGAAGCGGATGTACCACGAGAACGACCCCGGGCTGATCCAGCGAGCCCTGAACGCGTTCTGGGACTGGCTCGGCCACCTGCTGGACACCGCCGCGGCCGCGACACCGGGCGGTGCGCTCGGCCTCCTCGTCGTCGTCCTGTTCGCCGTGGCCGTCCTGGCCGCCCTGTGGTGGCGCCTGGGCACTCCGCGCCGCCCGGCCGTCTCCGCCGCCACCCTGTTCGACGACCGCCCCCGCAGCGCCGCCGAGCACCGGGCGGCGGGCGAGGCCCACGCCGCCCAGGGCCACTGGAACCAGGCCGTCCAGGAGCGCATGCGGGCCATCGTCCGCTCCCTGGAGGAGCGGGCCCTGCTCGACATGCGCCCCGGCCGCACCGCGGACGAGGCCGCCGCCGAGGCCGGCCGAACCCTCCCCGCGTTCACCGATCGGCTGCGTTTCGCCGCCCGGCAGTTCGACGACGTCACGTACGGCGGCCGCCGCGCCGACGAGCAGGCGTACCAGCGCATCGCCGAACTCGACCACGACCTGGAACGCAGCCGGCCGGACCTCGCGAACAGCACCGCGAGCACCGTCCACAGCACCGGCCAGGGGGCCGCCGAATGACCACCGGGGCCACGCTGCCGGCCACCTCGACGTCTCCCACCGCCCGCCAGGTGTGGACGCGCTCGCGAGGCATCGCACTCGCCGTGGTGCTCCTCCTGGTGACGGCCGTGGCGATCGCCGCCGTCCGCTCCCAGACCCGGCACGGCGCCCTCGACCCGCGCTCCTCCGACCCCTACGGAAGCCGGGCCGTCGCGGAACTCCTCGCCGACCGGGGCGTCTCCACCCGGGTCGTCACCTCGCTCGGTGCGGCACGCGCCGCGACCGGACCGGACACCACCCTGCTGGTCGCCGTCCCCGATCTGCTGACCCACCGGCAGCAGACCCGGCTGCACTCCGCCACCGCGGCCTCCGGCGGCCGCACCGTCCTCGTCGCACCCGGAAGCTGGTCCGTCGAACGACTCTCCCCCGGGGTCACCGCGGACCCCGCCACCAGCGCCCGCTCGGCACTCGCCCCGGACTGCGCCCTGCCCGAGGCCCGGCGCGCGGGCAGCGCCGACACCGCCGGCATCCGCTACACCTCCACCCACCTCGACGCCGACTCCTGCTACCCCAGCGAACGCCTCGCCACCCTGCTCCGCGTCCCGGCGGCCTCCGGTAAGGGCGACACCATCGTCCTCGGCTCGCCCGGCATCCTCTACAACAAGCGGCTCGACGAGCAGGGCAACGCCTCGCTCGCCCTCCAGCTCCTTGGCTCCCGTCACCATCTGGTCTGGTACCTCCCCTCGCTCGCCGACGGCTCGGCCACCGGCGCCGACAACCAGAAGAACTTCCTCGACCTGCTTCCGTCCGGCTGGCTCTGGGGCGCCCTGCAGCTCTTCATCGCCGCGGCGCTGGCCGCCTTCTGGCGGGCACGCCGGTTCGGCCGGCTCGTGCCCGAAGAACTTCCCGTCGCGATCCGCGCCTCGGAGACCGCCGAAGGCCGCGCCCGCCTCTACCGCAGGGCCGACGCCCGAGATCGCGCGTCCGCGGCTCTCCGCTCCGCCGCCCGCACGCGCCTCGCCCCGCTCGTCGGCGTCCCCGTCACCCAGGCGCACGCGCCCGAAGCCCTGCTCCCCGCCCTGTCCGCCCACCTCCACGGTGACGGGCAGGAGCTGCACTCCCTCCTCTTCGGGCCGCCGCCAGGCGACGACGCGGCCCTCATCTCACTCACCGACCGACTCGACGCCCTCGAAAGAGAGGTACGCCGTCCATGATGGACCCGACCACTGACAACGCCGGGAACACCGGGAACCCGGGGGACGCCCGGGCCTCCCTGGAAGCCCTGCGCGCCGAGATCGCCAAAGCCGTGGTCGGCCAGGACCCCGCCGTGACCGGTCTCGTCGTCGCCCTCCTGTGCCGCGGACACGTGCTCCTGGAAGGAGTCCCCGGAGTCGCCAAGACGTTGCTCGTCCGCGCACTGGCGTCGGCACTCGAACTGGAGACCAAGCGGGTCCAGTTCACGCCCGACCTGATGCCGAGCGACGTCACCGGCTCCCTCGTCTACGACACGCGGAGCGCCGAGTTCTCCTTCCAGCCCGGCCCGGTCTTCACCAACCTGCTGCTCGCCGACGAGATCAACCGCACCCCGCCCAAGACCCAGTCCTCCCTGCTGGAGGCCATGGAGGAGCGCCAGGTGACGGTCGACGGCACACCACGCCCGCTCCCCGAGCCCTTCCTGGTCGCCGCCACCCAGAACCCGGTCGAGTACGAGGGCACCTATCCCCTCCCCGAGGCCCAGCTGGACCGCTTCCTCCTCAAGCTGACCATTCCGCTGCCCTCCCGCCAGGACGAGATCGACGTCCTGACCCGCCATGCCTCCGGCTTCAACCCCCGCGACCTGCGCGCCGCCGGCGTACGCCCGGTCGCCGGGCCCGCCGACCTGGAGGCGGCACGCGCCGCTGTCGCCAAGACCAGCATCTCCCCCGAGATCACGGCCTACGTGGTGGACATCTGCCGCGCCACCCGCGAGTCGCCTTCCCTCACCCTCGGCGTGTCCCCGCGCGGCGCGACCGCCCTACTGGCCACCTCACGCGCCTGGGCCTGGCTGACCGGCCGCGACTACGTCATCCCCGACGACGTCAAGGCGCTCGCCCTGCCCACCCTGCGGCACCGGATCCAGCTGCGGCCCGAGGCCGAGATGGAGGGCGTGACCGCCGACTCCGTCATCAACGCCATCCTGGCCCACGTCCCGGTCCCCCGCTGATGGCACTCACCGGACGCGCCGCCCTCCTGGCGGCCCTCGGTTCCATCCCCGTCGGCATCCTGGAGCCGGGCTGGACGGGAATCCTCGCCGTCAACGGGTCCCTCGCCCTGGCCTGCGCCTGCGACTTCGCCCTGGCGGCTCCCGTGCGGCGCCTCGGCCTGTCCCGCTCCGGCGACACCTCCACCCGACTCGGCGAGACCGCCGACGTCACGCTCACCATCGCCAACCCGACCAGCCGCCCCCTGCGCGCGCACCTGCGGGACGCCTGGCCTCCCAGCAGCTGGCAGCCCGGCACCGAGGTAGCGGGCTCACGGCACCGCCTCGACGTCCCGGCCGGCGAACGCCGACGCGTGACGACCCGGCTGCGCCCCACCCGGCGCGGCGACCGCCGGGCCGACCGCGTCACCATCCGCTCCTACGGCCCCCTCGGCCTGTTCTCCCGCCAGGGCACGCACATGGTGCCCTGGACGGTACGGGTGCTTCCCCCGTTCACCAGCAGGAAGCACCTGCCGTCCAGACTCGCCCGGCTGCGTGAGCTCGACGGCCGCACGAGCGTGCTGACCCGCGGCGAGGGCACCGAGTTCGACAGCCTGCGGGAGTACGTCCCCGGTGACGACACCCGCTCGATCGACTGGCGCGCGACCGCCCGGCAGTCCACCGTCGCGGTGCGCACCTGGCGACCCGAGCGGGACCGTCACATCCTCCTGGTCCTCGACACCGGCCGGACCTCCGCCGGGCGCGTGGGCGACGCTCCGCGGCTGGACGCCGCCATGGACGCCGCGCTGCTGCTGGCGGCGCTCGCCTCCCGGGCCGGCGACCGTGTCCAGCTCCTCGCCTACGACCGCCGGGTACGCGCCCGGGTCCAGGGCCGCGCCGCCGGCGATGTCCTGCCCGCCCTGGTCAACGCGTTGGCCACGCTGGAACCGGAACTCGTCGAGACGGACGCGCGCGGGCTGACGGCGACCGCTCTGCGCACGGCACCCCGCCGCTCCCTGATCGTGCTGCTCACGACGCTCGACGCCGCACCCGTGGAGCAGGGCCTGCTGCCCGTGCTCCCCCAGCTGACCCAGCGCCACACGGTCCTGGTCGCCTCGGTCGCCGATCCGCACATCGCGAGCATGGCGCAGGCACGAGGGAACACGGAGGCCGTCTACGAGGCCGCTGCCGGGGCCCAGGCGCAAGCCGAACGGCAGCGTACTGCTGAGCAGTTGCGTCGGCACGGGGTGACAGTCGTGGACGCGACACCCGACGATCTGGCCCCGGCTCTGGCGGACGCCTACCTGGCCCTGAAAGCCGCCGGCCGGCTCTGACCAGAAGGAAAGCCGGCCCCCGAGGGGGCCGGACAAGGGCCTGAACGCAGAAAACCCCCGCATCTTTCGATGCGGGGGTTTTCCCAATATTTGTTCGGCGGCGTCCTACTCTCCCACAGGGTCCCCCCTGCAGTAC